>NZ_CP177286.1:3914642-4557500 GCF_046837775.1 Hoeflea sp. Naph1
CAGCACCACGCCAACCGCCGCGGCATCAGTGGGAGAAGCGACGCCAAGATAGATCGAGCCGATAACGCCGATGATCAGCAACAAAACCGGTACCAGCCGGCCCGATGCCCGGATCTTGTCGATCAGCGGCATATCTTCATCGTCGCCGGGAATGCGGGACGGAAAGATCAACGCATAGGCAATCACATAGGCCGAAAACAGCGCTACGAGCAGCAGCCCCGGCAGCACACCCGCCACGAACAACCGTGCGATTGATTGCTCGGTCGCAACCCCGTAGACAATGAGAATGATGCTGGGCGGGATCAACAACCCCAGCGTTGCCGAGCCGGCCAAGGTGCCCAGCACCATGTCGGTCGGATAGCCCCGTTCCCTGAGTTCAGGAACCGACATCTTGCCGATCGTCGCCGCCGTCGCCGCCGACGATCCGGATACAGCGGCAAAGATCGCGCAGCCGAACACATTGACATGCAGCAGCCTGCCCGGCAGCCGTCTGAGCCAGGGCGACAGACCGGCGAACATGTCCTGCGACAGCCGCGAGCGCAGCAGAATCTCGCCCATCAGGATGAACATCGGCAGCGCCGCCAGCGCCCAGGATGTGCTGTGCCCCCACAAGGTCGTGGCGATGATCGGGCCGATCGGCGCATTGGACATCAGCAACATGCCGAAGGCGCCGGTCAGCATCAGCGCAAACGCCACCCAGACGCCAGCTCCCAGCAACAACAGCAGCGTCACGAAAAGTATGATGATTGCGGTGATATCGCTCATCAACAGAGCCTCATTCCGTGTTCATCTGCACGATGACCGGCCGCCCGAGACGGATGGTCTGAATCGTCAGATCGATGAGGGCGATGGTCAGGATCACAAGTCCGGCCAGAACCGTGGATTGGGGAATGTAAAGCGGGATGGCGACAATGCCGGACGACATGTCGCCAAATTCATAGGATTCGTGGACCAGCCTGTACATGTAGAAGCTCGAGTACCCGGCAACTGCGGCACATAGCGCCAGGGCAAACGCTTCGGCCGCCAGACGAAACCCCGACGGAACCAGATTGAGGACCATTGTCACCCGTATGTGCCCCCCGCGCATCAACGTGTAGGCCAACGCCAGAAACGTCGATGCCGCCAGCATGTAGCCGGCAAAATCCGCATAGGACGGAATTGTCAGGTTGATGTCGAAGGGGCCGTATTTGGTGATCAGGTTCAACAATACCTGGGCGGTAACCAGCAGGCATATCGCAGCAATCAGCCCTGCCGAGAGCAGCCCGCTTCCGGTGTAGACACCATCAAGTAGTTTACGCACATTCCCCTCCCGCTGGTGCGCCCGTGACGCCACCCCTACATGGGCACAGCGACCGCTGACGGGCAACCCGCCAGCGGTCGACAGTCAATCAGTTCGCGTAATCAGCGACGATTGCCTTGGCCTGTTCGGAGGCGGTTTCTTGCCACTCAGCCTGCATTTGCGCGCCGATTTTCATCAGACCTTCCAGCAGCTCAGTGCTCGGCTCGACCACAACCATGCCATTCTCCTCGAGAACAGCGGTTTGCGCGTCGGTTTCCTTCATGCTCATTTCCAGACCGCGCTTTTCGGCAGCGGCTGCAGCTTCGAGCACGGCAGCACGCGTCGCATCATCAAGCGCATCAAAGGCAGCCTTGTTGACCACGACAATATTTTTGGGAACCCAGGCGTTGATCGGGGTGTAATGGCTGACATAGTCCCAGGCCTTGCCATTGGCACCAGTCGATGGCGAAGTGATCATCGCTTCGACCTGGCCGGTGGAAAACGCCTGCGGGATATCGGGCACTTCAACCTGGGTAGGTGCAGCGCCGGCGAGAGTGGCAAACTTCTCGAGCGCGGCGTTGTAGGACCGGAACTTGAGACCCTTGAGGTCGTCGACAGTCTTGATTTCCTTGTTGGTGTAAAGCCCCTGAGGCGGCCACGGAACGGCGTACAACGGCACCAGCTTCTGCTTGGCCAGAAGTTCGGTGATCACCGGCTTCTGTGCTCCCCACAGCTTCGCAGCCTCCGCATAGCTGGTGGCCAGGAATGGCTGTGAATCGAGCCCGTAGGCAGCATCTTCATTGGCGAGCAGCGAGAGGAAAAACTCGCCGATCTGCACCTGCCCACCGCGCACGGCGTTCTTGATCTCGCCATGCTTGATCAGCGAACCGGCAGAGTGAACGGTAATATTGAGGCCACCATCGGTTGCCTTCTTGATCTCATCTGCAAATGCATTGATGTTGACTGTGTGGAAGGTCCCATCCGGATAGGGCGTGGGCATATCCCAATCCGCCGACAGCGCTGGGATCGAAAATGTCGCGGCAAGCATGCCTGCGGCAAGGGTCAAGGCGAGTGTGTGTTTCATATGCTTCCTCCTCCGGATTTGACGCAGATCGCGCCCTTGTGAACGGACACTATAGACTGCAAACCAACTTGGGTTAAATGTTACGTTGACAATTTGTCAGCGTTTTGTGAGAAGATCAACTTAATAATTCGAACCGCAAGCTTTGCGCGCAGGGAGACACCGATGACGCACTCTGAGTTTTGGGATTTCTGGATCGACCGCGGCGGCACCTTCACCGATATCGTCGGTCGTGCACCCGATGGCACCCTGCATCAGCGCAAACTGCTGTCGGAAAACCCCGAAGCCTATCCCGACGCCGCCATCCAGGGCATCCGCGACCTGCTGGGCGTTGATGCTGATGCGCCGATTCCCTCGAACCGGGTCGGCCACGTCAAGATGGGCACCACGGTGGCCACCAATGCGCTGCTCGAACGCAAGGGCGACCGCACGCTGCTGGTCATCACCAAGGGTTTTCGTGATGCGCTGAGGATCGCCTACCAGGCCCGCCCCGATATTTTCGCCAAGGAAATCATTCTCCCCGAGCAGCTTTATGAACGGGTCATCGAAGTCGAGGAACGCATGACATCGGTCGGACGCGTGCGCCGCACTCCCGACATTGATCCACTGGAGATTGAGCTGGCCAAGGCCCGCGCCGATGGCATCGATTCGGTGGCCGTGGTGCTGATGCATGCCTGGCAGAACCCGATTCACGAAACTCTGGTCGAGGCCGCCTGCCAGCGCGCGGGCTTTTCCCAGATCTCGGTCAGCCACCAGGTCTCGCCGCTGGCCAAGCTGGTCGGTCGCGGCGACACCACCGTTGTTGACGCCTATCTCTCGCCGATCCTGAGACGCTATGTTGATCGCGTCGCAGGCGTGCTCGGCGCCACCCCCTCGGGCGAACCCGGCCCGACACTGCAATTCATGATGTCCTCGGGCGGGCTGACGGCAGCCGACATGTTCCGCGGCAAGGACGCCATTCTTTCCGGCCCCGCCGGCGGCGTTGTCGGCATGGTCGAGACCGCAGCCCTTGCCGGCTATTCCAAGGTCATCGGCTTTGACATGGGCGGAACTTCCACCGATGTCGCCCATTATGACGGCGATTACGAGCGCGCCTTCGACACAGAAGTCGCCGGCGTTCGCATCCGTGCACCGATGATGCGAATCCACACCGTTGCCGCCGGTGGCGGCTCGGTGCTGCACGCCGACGAAGGACGGTTTCGCGCCGGTCCAGATTCCGCAGGCGCCAATCCCGGCCCTGCCTGCTACCGCCGCGGCGGGCCGCTGACCGTCACCGACGCGAATGTCATGCTGGGCAAGCTGCCACCCGAATTCTTCCCCGCCATTTTCGGCCCCAATCAGGACCAGCCGCTCGACGCCGACACGGTGCGGGCCGCCTTTGCCGATCTCGCCAAGGAGCAGCCGGGCAAGACCGCCGAGGAAATCGCCGAGGGCTTCATCACCATCGCCGTTGAAAACATGGCCAACGCCATCAAGAAGATCTCGGTCCAGCGCGGCTATGACGTTACCCGCTACCTGCTCAACTGCTTCGGCGGCGCCGGCGGCCAGCACGCCTGTCTGGTGGCTGACGCGCTGGGTATGGAATCGATCCTGATCCACCCCTTTTCCGGCCTGCTGTCAGCCTATGGCATCGGCTTGGCAAGCGTCTTTGCCTCGCGCCAGCAGGCGCTGATCAAGCCGCTCGGCGAAGAAAGTCGCCCCAAGATTGCACAGCTCATCGATACTCTGTGCAAGGCCGTGTTTGAGGAACTGGCAAGCCAAGGCGTGCCCGATGGCGCCATCAGCTGGCGCCCGCTATTGCAGTTGCGCTATGACGGCACCGACACCACCATTCCCGTGGCGTTTTCGGATTTCGATTTCGACGCCGCCCGCACCGAGTTCGAAGCCGCCCACAAGGCCCAGTTCGGCTTTGTCTATGACGACAAGCCGGTGATCATCGAAGCGATCTCGGTGGAAGGCGTCGACGATCGCGAAGACAACCGTGTCGAGCCCGAACACCCGCTGACCGACGGCGATGTAGATCAGCACGAAACCCGGCCGATCTATTGTCAGGGCGAGTGGCGTGACGCCCGCGTCATCCGTCGCCAGGGACTCAAGCCCGGCAACCGTGTCGCTGGCCCGGCGCTGATCATCGAGCCCAACCAGACCATCGTCATCGAGCCAGGCTGGGAAGCCCGCATCAATGCCCGCGACCACGTCGTGCTGACGCGCTATGAAAAGCTCGAGCGGGCGCTGGCAATCGGCGCCGATCAGGCCGACCCGATCATGCTCGAAGTGTTCAACAACCTGTTCATGTCTATTGCCGAACAGATGGGCGTGACGCTTCAGAACACCGCCTATTCGGTCAACATCAAGGAACGGCTGGATTTCTCCTGCGCGGTGTTCGACCGCACCGGCGCACTGGTCGCCAACGCCCCGCACATGCCGGTGCATCTGGGCTCGATGGACCGCTCGGTGGAAACCATCATCCGCCTCAACGAAGGCGACATCCATCCCGGCGACGTGTTTGCGCTCAACGCCCCCTATAATGGTGGCACCCATCTGCCCGACATCACCGTGGTTACCCCGGTATTTTCCGATGACGGAAGCGAAATCCTGTTCTGGTCAGCCTCGCGCGGCCACCACGCCGATGTCGGCGGCACGGCACCCGGCTCAATGACGCCGCTCGCCACCACCGTCGACGAGGAAGGCGTCCTGATCGACAATTTCCGTATCGTCGAGCGCGGCCGTTTCAGGGAAAAGGAGCTGATCGAACTCCTCACCAATCACCCCTACCCGGTCCGCAATGTCACCCAGAACGTCGCTGACCTGAAGGCCCAGATTGCCGCCAATGAGAAAGGCGTGGCCGATCTGCGCAAGATGGTGGCCGATTTCGGGCTCGATGTGGTCGAGGCCTATATGGGCCATGTCCAGGACAATGCCGCAGAAAGCGTAGCCCGGGTGATCTCCACACTCTCGGATTGCGAGTACGAATACCCCACCGACACTGGCCAGGTGATCAGGGTCAAGATCTCGGTCGACCGCGAGAAGCGGGAAGCGACGGTGGACTTCACAGGCACGTCGGACGCCATGGAAAACAACTTCAACGCGCCCGAGCCGGTGGCCCGCGCCGCCGTGCTCTATTGCTTCCGGGTGATGGTGGAAAAACCGATTCCGATGAATGCCGGCTGCCTACGGCCGATCCGCATCATCATCCCCGAAGGCTCGATGCTCAAGCCGGCCTATCCGCGCGCCGTCGTGGCAGGCAATGTCGAGACCTCGCAGCATGTCACCAACGCGATTTTCGGCGCACTCAGCGCGCTCGCCAACAGCCAGGGCACGATGAACAATCTCACCTTCGGCAATGACAAGCACCAGTACTATGAGACCATCTGCTCGGGCTCACCGGCGGGTTACGAGAATTCCGGTCGGGGCTTCAATGGCACCTCGGGCGTTCATACCCACATGACCAATTCACGGCTTACCGACCCGGAGATCCTGGAAATGCGCTTCCCCGTGGAACTCGAGGATTTCCATATCCGCGAAGGGTCGGGCGGCAAGGGTCGCTATTCAGCCGGCAATGGGACCCGGCGAACCATGCGCTTCCTCGAACGCATGGACATGGCCATCCTCTCTTCGCATCGCAACCGCCCGCCCTTGGGCATCAATGGCGGCGGCGAAGGCCAGGTCGGCCTGACCCAGATACGCCGGCTTGATGGAACTGTCGAAACCCTCAAGGCCTGCGACCAGACGGTGCTGGAAGCCGGTGAAGCGGTGATCCTGACGACGCCCACCGCTGGTGGCGCCGGCAAGGCCTGAGCGCAGGATACTCTAGCTTGCGAGTTGCATCCGGCCATCGCCGGATGCAGCCGCACCGACCGACGTCAGTTCACGCACCTCGGTAGCCGACAGTGCCGGACCAGCGAAGCAGCCCTCGACCTCGACAGCGCCGGCGGAAATGGCGCACTCCAGATCTTTGCGGCTGTCGACTCCGGTCAGCGTAACCGGTATGTCGACGGTGGATGCCAGTTGCAGGAACAGACTCAGCATCTGCACAAACCGCGCCTCTCCGGCGATCGCCTTGATATGATCGGTGTCGAGACGAACGCGGTCGATCGGGTGTACCCGGTTCATTGCCAGACCAGCGATGCCGGCAGAAAAATCACTCACGGCAATCCGCACGCCGGACCGGCGCAGAGTGTCGATCTCGGTCATCGCGATCCGGTCGTCAGCCGAAATCGCGTTGCAAAACACGTCGCACACCAGCCGCGAGGGAGCGACGCCAGCTACCGACAAAGCCTCGGCGACATCGGCGGCAAACCCGGGCGTGGCCAGTTGTGCAGGCGAAACCGGCAGGGTGACATCAATCCCCGAGCGCCAGTTGGCGGCATCATCCAGCACCTGGCACAGCATCCATTTGCCGAGCATCACCACCAGCCCGCTTTGCTCGGCCATCGCCATGAACAGTTTCGGTGCCACATCGCCGTAGAGCGGATGGGCCCATTTCAGATGCGCGGTGAACCCCACCGGCCGCGGCGATCCGGCCTCATAGATCGGCAGATAATCAACACCGAATGCGCCATCCGACAGGCTGTTGCGCATGTCCGTCTCAAGGTCGCGGCGCAGCCGGTAATCGCTGTCCATGGAATCCGTGTAAAAGCAATGGCTTGATCCTGCTGTCTCCTTGGCGCGGTAAAGCGCCAGATCGGCCCGCTTGAGCAGATCCGACAATACCACCGTGCCACTTTCCATCACCGCCACGCCAATGCTGCCGGCAGTATCAATAGTGACATTGCCGTAGTCGACCGGCGTGAACACGGCCTCCGCCAGCCGCGTACAGAACCTTCCAATGGCGGCATCGTTGGGCACATCTTTCCACAAGACAACAAACTCATCACCGCCAAGGCGGTAGACCTGCTGGGCCCCACCGCAATGGCGCTCGATGCGACGGGTCAGCACCCTGAGCACCTGATCGCCGGCGCCGTGGCCGAGCGTATCATTGATGTTTTTGAAGCGGTCGAGATCGAACAGCATCACCGCCACGCGTTCGTCCTGCGCGCTGTCGGCGACAAGTGCGGCAACGTCCTCGCTCAACGCATGCCGGTTGCGCAAGCCTGTGAGATTGTCGTGATAGGCTGCCTGGCGTAGCGAGTGGACGCTGGCCCGCTCATGCGCCAGTTGCCTGGCAAGCCGCGAATTCCGAAGACCAATGGCAATCAGAAACAAAGCCAGAACCGCGGGGCCGATGCCAAGCGCGAGCGCCAGAGGGCTAATCGAGGCATGGAGAGCCGCCTGAGCGATATGAACCCCCGCATAGCTTTCCACTGCCCAAAAAACCAAAGCCGTCAATGATCCGATTGCCAAACCGGCGATTGCATATCGCCGAAGAATGTCTGGCAGATAAGATTTCAGCATCATGCTAAAAACTCCTGTTCCCAGAGCATCATTACTTTTCAGGCTTTAACAAATAGTGACCGGTAATTTTTAATGGTAAACAGTTGATTTACGGTGTTTTTCAAAATTTAAGCTTTTGCTGCTACACCGGTCTCCAACCTCGTTCTGCCGATGCCGCCGAGACCAGTTTCACCCTCCAGCCTGGACCGTGTAGTGCCTTGACGACACATCATATTTCACCTTTTGGAAAATCCATGCCCCGCATCCGCCAGGCCGCATCAAAAACGATGCTGTCGGCAGTCATCGGTGGTCTGAAGCGTTTCCGCTTACCTCTCACCCCCACAATGCTTGCCATTGCGGCTTTGGGATTGTCGGGCTGCACGTCGGGCAGCCTCGAATCAAGCCTGCAGCCGATCGGCACCAAATCGCACTCGGCCAACACGCCGCCGCCGGTGGTCAAGCTGCAGCCGCCCGGAAAAGGCCGCTATGGCGACCACAAACCGGTCGATTTCGGACGCCGGCACCCGGATCTCTACCCGGTTCACGGCATCGACATATCCAAGTGGCAGGGAGATATCGACTGGGATCAAGTCCGCAAGGCCGGCATCTCCTTTGCCTTCATGAAGGCCACCGAGGGTGGCGACCATACTGACAGCCGTTTCGAGGAATACCTACGCGGCGCGCGCTCCGCCGGCATCGCCTCTGCGCCCTATCATTTTTACTATTTCTGCACGCCGGCACGGGATCAGGCAGCCTGGTTCATCGCCAACGTGCCGCGCTCCGCGGTACATATGCCGCCGGTGCTCGATGTCGAATGGAATCATGCCTCGCGCACTTGCAAGACCCGGCCCGATCCCGAGACGGTCCGGTCCGAAATCAAGATCTGGTCGGACATTATCCGGCGCCATTACGGCAAGACGCCGATCATCTACACCACGGTGGATTTCCACCGCGAAAACATCAATGGCGATCTCAAGCACCACCAGTTCTGGCTGCGCTCGGTGGCCAGACATCCGCAGGATATCTATCCCGACCATCCCTGGACCTTCTGGCAATACACCGGAACAGGCATGGTTCCAGGCATCAAGGGCAACACCGATATCAACGCCTTTGCCGGCAGCAAGAGCCAATGGCGCGCCTGGCTGCAAAAATATGCGCGCTGAACCCTCTGTGCGCACGCCCGATAGACATCAGCCCCGCGACGCGACGGCAACGTCAATGGCGGCATCAGCCCGATCATGAATCAGCCCACCTCAACATAGCCACAAATTTCGGGTGCGTTGCCAGCCCCACCAGGAGCCCAAACCATTATGAAATCCAGAATTTACCTCAGCCTCGTTCTTTCCAGCCTGATCGCCACCCCTGCGCTGGCGCAAGCGCCCACCTGCGGCGGCAATTTCGCCCAGTTTCTTCAGGGCGTGAAAGCCGAAGCGATGAGCCGAGGGATCAGCGAGGAGGTAGCCAACCACGCACTTGCCCGCGTCAAGGTCGACAACAAGGTGCTGTCACGCGATCGCGCCCAGAGCGTGTTCCGGCAGACCTTCCTGGAATTTTCCCAGCGCTCGGTCAGCGCCAACCGGATGCAGGTCGGCAAGAAGAAAATGGCGCAGTTTGCCGAGGTCTTCGCCCGCGCCGAGGCCGACTATGGCGTGCCGGCGCCGGTAATTACTGCGTTTTGGGGACTGGAAACCGATTTCGGCGCGGTCCAGGGTGATTTCAACACCATCAATGCGCTGGCCACGCTCGCCCACGACTGCCGCCGGCCTGAACTGTTCCGTCCGCAACTGTTGGCGGCCATCGAAATGGTTGCCCGCGGCGATCTCGACCCGGTCCGCACCACCGGCGCCTGGGCCGGCGAAATCGGCCAGGTGCAGATGCTGCCCAGAGACATCATCAAATATGGTGTCGACGGCGATGGCGACGGTCATGAAGACCTCAAGAACTCTTCCCCCGATGCCATTCTGACCGCAGCCAAGTTCATCCAGGCGCTGGGCTGGCGCGCCGGCGAACCATGGCTTGCGGAAGTGTCACTGCCTGATGGCAATTTTCCCTATGAAAAATCCGGCCTTGGCCAGGGCATGACCATCAATGACTGGGCCGCACTCGGAGTGACTTTCCGCAACGGTGCGCCGAGCACTCAGAACCTGCCCGCCGATCTGCTGTTGCCGCAGGGCCGCAACGGTCCGGCCTTCCTCGCCTTCCCGAATTTCTCGATCTATCTCGAATGGAACCAGAGTTTCATCTACACCACCTCGGCCGCCTATTTCGCCACACGGCTTGGCGGCGCCAAGCCCTATGACGCAGGCAACCCGGGGTCCGGGCTGAGCGACGTGGCGATGAAACAGCTGCAGCAAAAACTCGCCGCCCGAGGCCATGATGTCGGCAAGATCGACGGAATTCTCGGTGGCGGCACTCGTACCGCGGTGCGCGCCGAACAACTCCGCCTCGGCCTGCCCGCAGACGGCTGGCCCACCGAGGAATTGTTGGGCGCGCTGTAAGCATCGCTCAACCGCAAACGCCCAAGCGATTGAGGATAAAACAGCAGCAGCCGGGCCTCATCGTCCGGCTGTTTCAGCATCATCAGGACCCGCGTCGTCGAGCGGGCCGCTCGCTGCCTGATTGATCGACGGCGGCGGGTTTGGGGCGGCATCGCTGCCGGTCCGGGAAGGCGTATCAATCACATCACTGACCGGCTCTTTGGTGCCGCTGTTCCCGTCTTCCGGTGCAACTTCAACCACCGCCTTGGCCCCGGCACGGCGGGCACGGCGCTGATAAAGCGCAAACCGCGCGGCACGGTAGCGGGCGCGCACCGCCCACACCACATTCTCCACGCCATCGAGTTCATCCTCATAGGCCTCTGCCAGAGCCTGCCTGTAGGAGCCGATGCCCTCGCTGGCGATGTCCTCGACGCGCTTCATCAGGTTGAACCAGATCGGCGACATCAGCAGCGAAATTGCCGTCACCGCGATCGCCAGCCGATAGATATCCGCGCCAAAGGCGCCCGAGGCGAAGCCGGCCGCCGCCAGCACGAAGGAGAATTCCCCCACCTGCGCCATCGACAGGCCGGCCAGGAGCGCCGTCTTCGGGTCGGACCCGGTGCTGCGCAGCAGGAAGATATTGACCACCGTCTTCAGCGCCACCACCAGAAACGCGGCCGCCAGCACCAGCCAGATATTGGCCAGAATAAAATCGAGATCGATCAGCAGCCCGATCGAGAGGAAGAACACCACCAGCAATATGCTCTGAATCGGCTCGATCACTGGAATGACCCGGCTTCGAAGCGTCGAGTTGCCGGCGATGATGCCGGCCAGAAACGCGCCATAGACCGGCGACAAGCCCGCCAGGCCTGAAAGTGCCGCGGCGGAAAAGCACAGCGCCAGCGAGCCGATCGCCAAAAGGTCGACATTGTTTTCAATCGCTTCGGCAAAGGGCAGCTTGAGCTTCGGGTGACGGCCAAACCACCACAACAGGCCAGCCAGCAGTGCCACCGCCACCACCACCTTGAAAAGCACCGCGCCAAGATCAAAACTCTCGCCGCCAAGGCTCGAGACCAGGATCAACATCGGCACCACGGCCAGATCCTGGGCGATCAGCACGCCGACCGCGATCCGGCCCGAGGAGCTGCGCAATTCCCCCATCTCGTCGAGCATCTTCATCGCCACCACAGTGCTCGACAAGGCGATGATGAAGCCCAAAATGATGGTTTCCGACAGGCTCGCACCCAGCGCCAATGCCAGCACCGCCGCCAGCACCATGGAGGCAACCAGTTGTCCGCCAGCCACCAACACTGCCTGTTTGAGACTCAGCACAAAGGCCTTGATCGACAATTCCATGCCGATGAAGAACAGCAGCACAACGACGCCCATTTCCGCCAGCAGGGTGACGTTTTCCGATGTCGAGATCACCCCCAGCCCGGTAGGTCCGAGCGCCAGGCCGGCGAGGATGAAGCCCACCAGCGGCGGTTGCCTGAGCCGCATGAAACCGAGCCCCAGCAGCGCGGCGATGGCGATCGCAATGGCAATCGACACCATGTGATCGCCATGATGAACGGCATCGCCGACCGCCTGCTCCACCGCCTGCCCGACGGCCTGAACCGTGTCGACAATTTCGTCGTCCATCCAATACTCCCTGTCGCGCAAGACTAGTGTGGTTTGCGGCAAAACAAAATCGTCTTGGAAAAATTCGATCTTTTTGCGCGGATAGGCTTGGAGCGCGTACTGTCGCAGGAACAATCGATCTGTGCCGGCTTACTGTTGATCTTGTTTATGAAAATCGTCGCCGACGTGTCTTCATCCATAGGCAGAGGCAGACGGCCGGGATTAGATCTCTACAGCTTGTCGAACTCGTCCTTGTCGACCGGCATCAGCATCACCGCGGTGGCCATCACCGCAAAGCCGAAGGTTGAGCCGAACGACACCAGGAGGATGAACAGCGCCGTGATCCGGCTCGAGGAATACCAGATCAGATCGCCAAAACCATTGATGTTGAAATAGACCACCGCGGCCGCCACGGCCCAGCCGATCAGCACACCAAGGGCGGAATTGAGAAGAACGAAGCGGATCAGTTTCGGCATGCGCGGTCTCCAGACCAGCCTGAAGACTGGATTTGAAACGCCACTCTACCGCAAAAGTTTCGCAAAACCCGCGTGACAGATGCGCGCGGTGCAATATGTGGCAAAAGCCGCAATCAGGCGGCCGTAAATACGTTCAGCGAGCCATCGGTCTCGAGCACCACGCAAGCGAGTTCCGACATTTCCGCGTTACCATTGGCGTGCAGTGCGGCCGCAATCTCCTGTTTCGATATCCTCTCGGCGCGCATCGCTTTCTCCTGATAGACGCCGCGATGAACCAGCAGCGTCGGATTGCTCTTGATCAGGCTTTGAAATGCCGGTGAGCGCACCGACAACCAAGTGATGGCAAACTGCAGGATGATCAGCAACACCAGCGCCACCACGCCCTCGACCAGCGGCACCGACTTGGTGATGATGATCGACGACAGCATCGACCCCAGGCAGATGGTGACGATAAAATCAAACGCGTTGAACTTGCTCAGCGTCCGCTTTCCGGAAATCCTCAGCATCAGGATCAGCACCGGATAGGCCAGAAGCCCGGTAAGCACGATGCGGCCGATCCCGGCCCAGTTATCAAAGAAGATCGGATTGTCCATCGGCGCCTCCGGCTGGATTGAAGCTCTGCAACGCCGCCATCATCTTGACCGGGCGACCTACCCCAATCCACCAGTGCCGGCACGGGTCAACCCGCAACCCGGCGCATGGTTCCCCGCGCCCTGCCCCCTCGCTCAGTCCGCCATCGTCTCCAGGCTGGCAAAGCTCTCCGCTTCGCCATCTTCACCGAACGGCGTCGTCACCTCAACGAAGTCATTGGGGTAAAACCCATTGAAGCGGGTCCTCAGCGACAGCGAATAGGCGCCAATATGACCAATCTCGATCCAGTCGCCGGTGTCGACTGTTTCCGGCAGCCAGAACGGCCGCGACAGGATGTCGACCGAATCGCAGGTCGCCCCACAGACACGGAACGGTACGATCTTTGCTGGATTCCCCTTGCGGATGCGCCGCGCCGGATCGGGGATGAAGCGCGCCGGAAGCGTGATCTTGCCAGTCCAGCTGTCCGACAAGGAGGCCCAGATGCCATCATTGATGTAGAGCCTGCGGCCCTTGCGCAAAAGCACCCGCACCACCAGCGAAAACGCCCGCGCCACCACCACCCGGCCCGGCTCGGCCACCAACGGCATGTCGTCAAAGGCCCATTCGGTGATGTTCTCGCGCAGTTTGCCCATCAGCTCTTCGAGCGGTGGCATCGGCTTGGCCTTGCGGTTGGGATCATGGCCATAGACCGCCGGAAAGCCGCCGCCGACATCAAGGCCGACCAGCTCGACCCCGGCGCGGTTGCGCACCCAGTCGGCGGATTTGAGCGCCAGCTCGTAGGATTCGGCCTCCTCGACCTGGCTGCCGACGTGAAAGCACAAACCTACCTTGAAGCCGATCCTGCCGAGCCGCTGCACCAGTTCCACCGCATGGCCGGGGGCAGCACCAAATTTCTTTGATAGTTCGTACATCGCATGACCCTTGGTCTGCAGCCGCACGAAAATGGTGATCGAGGCCGGATCCAGATCGAGCGCCCTGACGATCCTGAGCACCTTGGCGATCTCGTCCTCGTGGTCGAGCGACATCACCCGGATGCCGTATTTTTCAAGCGCCAGCCTGATGTCCGACTGCGCCTTGACCGGGTGCATGTAGAGCATCTCGGCGGTCTTCGAGGCGGCCCGCACGGCGGCAAATTCGCCTGGCGAAGCGACGTCGAAGATTTTCACCCCGGCTTCAACCAACGCCTTGAGCACCATCGGCTCGCCATTGGTCTTGACCGCATAGGCGGTCTCGCCGGGAAACAGCTTCATGAATTGCCGGGCATCCTGCTTCAGCACATCCGGTCGGAAGCAATACAACGGCTGGTCCGGCCTTAGCTCGAGTGCGGCGTCCGTACCAGTGGCGAATCGTTGCATATGACGTCTCCCGGTTAGCATGCGACACTATCAACGTGGTTTCCCACCGGCAAATGACAAGCGGCTGATTTCGGGTGGTGCGCGCGCCGCGGCTGTGACAAGCACCACCAATCGGTTCGCATCCGTCCTTCTGATTGGAAATGCTCAATGACTGCCACCATCCACCGCTCCATGAATGCCCAGGTCTGGGGCCTGCTGGTCCTGCTTGGAATCATCTGGGGCGGGTCGTTCTTTTTCGGTCGGATCGCGGTTCAATTCATCCCGCCGATGACGCTGGTGCTGGCGCGGGTCGGGCTCGCGGCCATCGCCCTGCATGTCGTCTTTGGCCGGCTGCCCGGCTTCTACGCATCGATGGCAAACCGCTGGCGCGAACTGTTGCTGCTGGGGCTGCTCAACAATGCCATTCCGTTCACGCTGATTTTTGCGGGCCAGATCGAGGTCGGCGCCGGCGTCGCCTCTATCTTCAATGCCACCACGCCGCTGTGGACCGTGGTGATCGCTCAGGTTCTCACGGTCGATGAGAAAATTTCGCCCGCCAAGCTGATTGGCTGCGTGCTGGGTTTTGCCGGCATGGTGCTGCTGATCGGACCCGCGGCGCTGGGAATTGACGACAGCCCGCTCTGGGCCAAACTCGCCTTCATCGGCGCCGCCATTTCCTATGGTTTCGCTGCAACCTACAGCAAACGTTTCAAGGGGCTTTCGCCGCGCATCACCGCCACCGGACAACTAACCGCCTCGAGCCTGATCATGCTGCCGCTGGCGATTGCCGTCGACCAGCCCTGGACGCTGCCGATGCCACCGCTCGATGTGATTGCCGCGGTGCTGACGCTGGCGCTGGTCTCCACCGCCTTTGCCTACATCCTGTTTTTCCGCATCCTGGGCGCTGCCGGTGCCACCTCCGCCTCGCTGGTCACGTTGTTAGTACCACCCGCGGCGATCATCCTCGGCGTCGCGTTCCTTGGTGAAACCCTGTCGCTGACAGAGGTGCTTGGGCTCGGCCTGATCGCGCTTGGGCTCTTGTCACTCGACAATCGCCTCGCCATAAAGTGGTTGCACAAGGCCTGACGGCCCTGATTTGCCGGGAGGAGACAAAATCCATGGGCCATAATCGCATGATGAGCCTCGAGGCGCTGGTTTCGGCGCGCGACGCAGGCAAAGCTGATCCGGGCGTGATGATCACCCTAAGCCGTGACGCCATCGCCCGCAAGGATGCAGCTATCAAGGCCTTTGCTCATGTGGCAGAAAACCCCGTGGTTGCCGACAACGGCCCGCTCGCCGGCGTTTCCCTTGGCGTCAAGGACATCTTCGACACCTTCGATCAGCCCACCGGCTATGGCTCACCCGCCTATGACGGCCACCACCCGAAGGTCGATGCCGCCATCGTTGACCTGGCGCGCCGCCGTGGCGCAACCATCATCGGCAAGACCGTCACCACCGAATTTGCCTATATGCACCCCGCCGCCACCGTCAATCCGCACAATCCGGCACATACCCCCGGCGGTTCGTCATCAGGCTCTGCAGCCGCGGTTGCCGCCGGCATGATTCCGGCAGCCATCGGCACCCAGACCGGCGGTTCGGTAATTCGTCCCGCAGCATTTTGCGGGGTAGCCGGCTACAAGCCGAGCTTCCGGCTGCTGCCCACATCGGGCTTGAAACATTACGCACCCTCGCTCGACACCGTCGGGCTGTTTGCCGCCGGCGTCATCGATGTGGCCTTGCTGGCCCAACTGCTGACCGGCCGAAAGCTGGCGGCTGAACCGGTTGACCCGTCCAGCATCCGTGTCGCAGTCTATCGCTGCACGCAGCTTGAAGGCGCCGATCCGGCGATGCAGAAGGCACTGTCAAAAGCCGCCGACATGGCCGCCAATGCCGGCTTTGACGTCGGCGACATCGCCGAACCGGAAGCTATGGCCGCTGCCCGCGATGCCCATGCAACACTTCAGGACCATGAGGCCGGCCTGGCTTGCGGCCCCGATCTTTCCCGACATCGCAAATCCCTGAGCCAGCGTCTGGTGGACGCCATCGAGCGCGGCCAGGGGACCGAGCCCGGCGCCTATGACGCCGCCCGCAAACTGGCCAAACGCGGCCGCACAGCCGCCCGTGGGCTGTTCGGCGAGGTCGATATCCTGCTTACGCCTTCCGCGCCGGGTGCAGCGCCTGAGGGGCTGGAATCAACCGGCGACGCCCGATTCAACAAGCTCTGGACCCTGATGGGAACCCCGGCGGTCAACATTCCCGGTTTCAGCGACGCAACCGGGCTGCCGCTCGGCATTCAGGTCGTTGCCCGATTCGGCCACGATCAGGTGTTGCTGTCTGTGGCCGCAGCGCTGGAACGCGCCTTCAAAGCTTAGAGGGCGGGCAGGCGTTTGGAGCCGAAACTGGCTGACGAAAATGCGCCTCGCATGACGGTTTCGGGGCATTTCAAGCCGACGAATTCCGTCATCAATGGGGCGGGAATGCGGCATGGACAACCAGACCACTTCGGTGTTGGCCCTCGCGGCACTCTGAAGGGACCGTTTCTTAACAGAAAATGAATGAGTTCTTTATCCGGTTATTTCAACAGGATAGGCACCACCTCGGGAACGCTTTGCTCCGTTTTAGGTGCAGTGCAGCAACGAATTTTCTTTTCACGGGGCAGAATCCACGCGTATCATTCGACGGTATAACGCGAAGGAGGACCACCATGGGATTTACGCAATCGCTCAATACCCTTGTGATCTGTGCAGCGTTCATATTTGTCGGTGCGATGCTCTTTATCTGACCTCGGAGCACACCGTCAAAAAAGGGAAAAAATCAAGGACGGGAGCGTTTCGGCGCTCCCGTTTTGCGTTCTGAGGCTGGAAACGGCGCGCTCAGAGAAGGCAGCCGTCATGCCTTGCCTTCAGCGCCGGTTCAGGCCGCAGCACCCACGGCGGTAACCGCATCAGTGCCACGCAGACCGAGCAGATGGCAGATCGCATAGACCAGCTGTGCCCGGTTCATCGTGTAGAAGTGGAAATCATCAATGCCGCGCTCGACCAGATCATTGACCTGCTCGGCAGCAATTGCCGCAGCAATCAATGCCCGGGTCTCGGGATCCTTTTCGAGCCCGTCAAAGCGCCGTGCCAGCGAACTGGGAACCGAGGCGCCGCACAGCTTGGAGAACCGCGCAACCTGCGTGAAATTGTGGATCGGCAGGATCCCCGGCACGATCGGCACATAAATTCCAGCCCGCCGCACCCGCTCGACATAGCGCTCGTACACGTCGTTGTCGAAAAAGAACTGGGTGATCGCCCGGGTGGCGCCGGCATCGACCTTGCGTTTGAGCATGTCGATATCGGTGGCAAAATCCGGGCTTTCCGGGTGGCGCTCGGGATAGGCCGAGACCGAAATTTCGAAATCGGCGATGGCGCGCAGGCCCGCAACCAGTTCGGCACCGTTGGCATAGCCGCCCGGATGCGGCTGATAGGCGGCGCCCACGCCTTCAGGCGGATCGCCCCTCAGCGCCACGAAATGATTGACCCCAAGCGCCTGGAATTCGCGCGCCACCGCATCGACCGCTGCCTTGTCCGAGCCCACGCAGGTCAGGTGCGCGGCCGGCGCGAGAGCCGTCTCTGAGGCAATCCGGCCCACGGTGTTGAGCGTCGGCTGCTTGGTTGATCCGCCGGCGCCATAGGTCACCGAGACGAAATCCGGCTGGAACGGCGCAAGCCGGGTGATGCTGTCCCACAACTGGCTTTCCATGTCGCCATTCTTGGGGGGAAAGAACTCGAAGGAGACCTTGATCCTTTCAGGCAGTGCCTGTGCGCTGGCGCGGGAGGAGCTGGACATATCAGGTGGTTCCTGTGTTTGAAAAAGTCAGGCCAGAATTGGAATCGTCAGAGGCGATCAGCAGCCGCGGATCGCGTGCCAGCCAGAGGGTAACTGTCAAAGTCCGGTTCTCGCTGCTGTCGGCCGGCAGGTCGACCATGTGCTCCACCGTCAGCCCGCACTGCTCGAGCCAGTCGGCCACCTGGGCCTGACTGAAACCAAGCCGCGCATGGGCGTGTTCGACCCGCAATTCCTCATGGTCATGCGGCGCGAAATCAACAATGATCACGCGCCCTCCCGGCCGCAGCATGCGGGCGGCTTCGCGAATTGCCGGCAGCGGGTCGTGCAGGAAATGCAGCACCTGATGGATGGTGACCACATCGAAACTCTCGCGGTCGAGCGGCAGGTTGAAAATATCGCCCTGGCGGACCGATGCATGGGTGATACCGGCATCGTCAAGTTGCGCCCGGGCAATCGCCAGCATGTCGCGGCTCGAATCAATGCCGATGGCGCGGCGGTAGCTTCCCGCCAGCAGTTCCAGCATGCGGCCGGTGCCGGTGCCAAGATCAAGCAGACCGTCAAACGGCGTGCGGCCGATCAGCTTGAGGATTTCCGATTCTACGCGCTCGTCCGAGACATGCATCTGCCGCAGATCGTTCCAGCGCCCCGCATTGGCCGAAAAATAGGCTTCCGCACGGCTGGCGCGGGCCTGTTTGACGGTCCGGAGCCGCTCGGCATCGCGCGCCAGGTGCGGATCGAGCGGTGAGGCCGCATCCAGCGCCTGCTGCACCAGCCGGGCCCGCAAGCCTTCCCGCGTGCGGCGGAAATAGGCCCATGCGCCTTCCTGATAGCGCTCAACCAGCCCGGCTTCGCCCAGGAGCTTGAGATGGCGCGAAATCCGCGGCTGCGATTGCCCCAGCACCTCGGTCATCTCGCTGACTGTCAGATCGCCCTGGCTCAGCAGCGCGATCAGCCGTAGCCGCGTCGGTTCGCCGGCGGCCTTGAGAACTTCGACGCACTGCTCAAGCGAAAGTGGGGTTGGCGACAGCATGCAAAACCTCGAAAATGATATAAAGATATGTTTATGTCATTTTCGCCATCAAGGCAAGTCCCATGTCGTTGTTGAAAAACTTAGTGTCGCATGGAAATCGCCGCACGGCCACAGCTGCGGCGCGCCCGCATTTTTTCGGCAGTTCCTGCGATCGGACGGATCAGCCCGCCGGATAAATCCATTGTTCCCAGAGCCGCGCGGTCATCGCCTCTCCGGCGGAAATCCTGCCGGGCTTTTCCACCCAGGCAACAACGCCACGGCGGCGTCGGGCGGCGGGCACAAAGGCAAGTGCCAGTGCCGTCTCATCCATTTCCGGGTAATTCTTGGCAATCGCCGCGCCGGCGATGCGGCACGGCGCATTGTCGCCATCGATCCTCAGCGTCACGCCGCCCTCGAAGAACAGCTGCGTGCGCGGCGGCAGCATCGACAGCAGCGGAATGCCCTCGATCACCAGATTGGCGCCGATCCAGCCCGGCTCGATCCGGTCGATGCCCATTTTCGCTGCCGCCAGCGCCAGCTCGTCCGCCGCAACAATCGAGATCTGCCGCTCGTTGCGAATTTCCGTGCCACGCGGATACCAGGGTTCGCGCCCGCCCGACTGGCGCGTCGGTCCTGCGTGGAAATCGCCCTGGATGCCGTCAAACCCCAGTTCCAGCTCGGCCACAGGTTCGCTCAGAAAATCACCGCCCCTGGCGTCCAGCGTCGCCGCCACTCGAGCCTTGAGCTTCCGCGATGGATGGATTTTCGGCAGCATGGCGGCATCGTCGGCAAACATCGGCAGAGTCATCGGCGGCTCCTGGGAGGTTAATGCGGAACAGAGCCAATAACCCAAGCCGCATTGATCATCCAATCAAAATACGTGAACTGCCATCTTTGCGCAGGCGGCTTGGCCCTGCCCCGTCGCAAACCCTCAAACCCGAAACGGCGGGCAAGCTGCCAGATTTCCATCCATGCCGTTCCTGCCCGATGCTGCCGGCATTCCTGATCAGTATATCGATAGGCTCTTTGACACTCGCCGCCGCCGCAAGCACCGCATCGTGGTCGGTGACATCAAACATCGGATCATGAAACCCCGGATGCTCGCAGATATGCGCGTCCGGATCGGTCACCGCGCTGCGCACCGAGCCATAAACTGTCCAGCCCTTGGCCAAGGCCTGTTTGGCGAGTTAAAGCCCGATGACGCGATTAGTGCCGGTGATGAGAATGGTGGTCATGGACAGGGTCAGTCCCATTTCATTTTAATCGTTCGAAGTTTCGTTAAAAAATGGGGAATCTGGATTCCAAAGTAGACCGCCAAAATCACCAAATTTCCCTGCGAGTAATCCATGCCGTACCATTATTCTTGAAAAATAGCGGGACGCACATCGAATGTGCCGCAGCACGTAGCTTGTGTAGTTCGAAAACTGTTCGACGGTGAACCCATATCGTTCCCAATCTCCAGGAAACGGAACCTGCTCGTTAAACCGATGAACGAAATCATTCCTAATATCTACAATACCACGAAGATATCGTATGTCCCGGCCGCCAATTCCGCTTTTCTCAATTGCAGTTACAAGCCGCCCCAATGTGGAAGCACGGATTTCCTTATGCCGCGCTAAAAATAAATCAGCTTCAGTAAGCGCTTCGGATTTGAGTTTTTGCTGCAATACAACTTTTGAAGTACTAATTAATCCACCGACAAGGTCCTCAAAAACACAAATTTCAGAAAACGCTATCCCAACATTAGCCATCGCGATAACGTTGTCCAAAACATCCTTATCATTTGACAAAACGTCAATAATTTCCTCGCGAGTATGCCTGCCGCCAAAAAGCATAATCACAACCTTCTATGGGCAGTGAGTAAATGCATATTTGATCGTCCCGTCACCGAACTCCGCGATTATGTCGGGCAGGGAAATCCGCTCGCTATCATCATTGGCAAGCGTCGCCTCACCAGCCGCCAGATCTTCTTTGCTTATGCCGATCTCATCGGCAAAGCGGGTTAGCAATTGCCCAAGTTCATCCGGCAGATCAAGTTGGATCATCGCAGCGTTCCTTTGCACCGAGAGCACTGCTCTCGTCCGCGCAATTCAACATTGACTCAATCAGGCCACTCACGGCCTGATTGAATACTTGCAGTTCAAAAACCATCGGAAACCTACCGCTTCAGCGGCTTGTAGGTCACTCGCTTCGGATTGACCGAGTCCGCGCCAAGCCGGCGGATCTTGTCCTGCTCGTAGTCCTCGAAGTTGCCTTCGAACCATTCCACATGGCTGTCGCCTTCAAACGCCAGAATGTGGGTGGCCAACCGGTCGAGGAACATGCGGTCATGCGAGATGATGACGGCGCAACCGGCAAAATTCTCGAGCGCATCTTCCAGCGCACCAAGCGTTTCAGTGTCGAGGTCGTTGGTCGGCTCATCGAGCAGCAGCAGATTGCCGCCGGATTTCAAAAGCTTTGCCAGATGCACCCGGTTGCGCTGACCGCCCGAAAGCGTACCAACCTTCTGCTGCTGGTCCCCGCCCTTGAAGTTGAAGGTCGAGCAATAGGCGCGGGAGTTCATCTCGTGACGGCCGAGCTTGATGATGTCATTGCCGCCGGAAATCTCTTCCCAGACGCTTTTGTTGCCATCCAGTGAATCACGGCTCTGATCGACATAGGAGAGCTGTACCGTCTCACCGACAGTGATGGTGCCGGAATCAGGCTCTTCCTGGCCGGTGATCATCCGGAACAGCGTGGTTTTACCCGCGCCGTTGGGGCCGATCACGCCGACAATGCCGCCGGCCGGCAGCTTGAAGGACAGATCGTCGATCAGCAGCCGGTCGCCATAGGCCTTGGAAATACCTTCGACATCAATCACCTGATTGCCGAGTCGCTCGCCGGTCGGAATGATGATTTGGGCGTTGCTGGGACTGCGGTCATTGGCGGCCTTGACCAGTTCGTCATAGGCGCGGATACGCGCCTTGGATTTGGCCTGGCGGGCTTTCGGCGACGAGGCAATCCATTCCTGCTCGCTGCTGAGTGCCTTCTGCCGGGCGGCGTCCTCGCGGCCTTCCTGCTTCATGCGCTTGCGCTTGGCTTCCAGGTAGGCGGTGTAGTTGCCCTCATAGGGGATGCCCTTGCCGCGGTCGAGCTCGAGAATCCAGCCCGTCACATTGTCAAGGAAATAGCGGTCATGGGTAATCATGATCACGGCGCCGGGATATTCCCGCAAATGTTTTTCGAGCCAGGCGATGCTTTCGGCGTCAAGATGGTTGGTCGGCTCATCAAGCAGCAAGAGATCCGGCTGGCGCAGCAGCAGCGCACACAGCGCCACGCGGCGCATCTCACCGCCCGACAGGCTTTCCACGCCGGCCTCGCCCGGAGGGCAGCGCAGCGCTTCCATCGCCATTTCCACCTGGCTGTCGAGATCCCACAGGTTCTGCGCGTCGATGACATCCTGAAGAGCCGCCCCCTCGTCGGCGGTCTCGTCGGAATAATTCATCATCAACTCGTTGTAGCGATCAAGCACTGCCTGTTTCTCGGCCACGCCTTCCATGACGTTCTCGCGAACCGTCTTGGCCGGGTCAAGCTTTGGCTCCTGCGGCAGGTAGCCAAGTGTTGCGCCTTCAGCCAGCCAGGCCTCGCCGGTGAACTCGGTGTCGAGCCCGGCCATGACCTTGAGAACTGTTGATTTACCGGCGCCATTGGGACCAAGAATACCAATCTTGGCATCCGGGTAGAATGACAGATGGACGTTTTCGAGAACCTTCTTGGCGCCAAAGGACTTGTTGAGCCCTGCCATGTGATAGATGAACTGCCGTGCCACGATGCGCTCCAGACATGATTTGGATTGTTGTCCGCTGTCTATTGCAAAGTGCGACGAAGGGCAATGAGGCCGGCTACCCCTCCCCAGCAGATCAGTCGGAGGCAGGCTCGATCCGTGCAATTCGCCAGGCCTGAACCCCGACATAGGCACTTTCAGGCACATGGTTGGTCATCTCGATATAACGCGGGTGCTGGGCCACCTCACCTGCCGCGATCGGCATCATCTGCCAGCGGTCGGCTACGAACGAGCCCGGCGCTGCGGCCTGTTTCAGCCGCTCCAGAAATGTCTGGTCGAAAACGATCGCTCCTTGCAGATCCATCGACAACAGGCTCGCCCCCTCGAACACGCTGTCGATGATCATCGCATCACGAAAACTCGCCCCGCCAATCGAGGCACCGGTAAAATCGGCCATCGCCACCACCGCGCCGTCAAATACCGGCGCGATTGCGTTGACCCGGGCAAAGCCGGTGTCGTGGATCACGCTGCCCCTGAAACTGATTCCGGCCATGCTGGTCGGCAGGTAATCGAAACCGCCCGGACTGAAAGGTTCGCTCACATCGGCGGCTGCCAGCGACGAGAAATCCGAACCGCGCACCACCGCATTCTCGATCCGCGCATGGTCAAGCTGGGCCGCGCCAAATTGACAGGACACCATGCGTGTCCAGGAAAAATCCGAAAACGCCAGCCGCGCATGCCGCATCGAAAGCCCGCCCGCCAGTTCACGACGGAATTCGGCGAACGAAAAGTCGGCGCCGAGAAATGTCAGTGCCTCGGTCTCGAGAATCGCATTGGCGGTCAGCATGGTCAACAGGTCGCCCCGTTCGGGGCTCACCGGACGGTCGACCAGGCGTTCGGCGTCGGCGCGCGCCGGTCCATTGTCGAGGACCGACGGATCAGTCACAGCGTCGGGCCGCCGGGCCAGCGCCGTGCGCATCAGCCCTTCACTATCGCGCGGGTTGGCGTTCGATGGCGCCAGATAGCGGTAGGGCCGGGCCACCAGGCTGGCTGCGACGATGCGGCCGCGCGTCGAGCTGGTCAGGTCCGACAGGCCGAAATTCTCGATATCGCCACCGCCATCCAGGAATGTCTGCCGTTCGGCCCCGATCAGCGCGCCGATTTCCACCACCTCCGGCCCGATCTGCGCACTGCGTTCGGCTTCGGCCAGTTGGATCTGGGTATCGATCAGCGCGTTCTGGAAATCGATGCGCTGGTTCTGCTCAACCAGCAGCACCGATTGTGCTCTCAGCAGCTTGTTCTGTTCAAACAACAATGCCGACCCGGCCAGCGCAGCCATCGCCGCGATCAGACCGGTGATCGAGGCCACCAGCCAGCGCCTTGTGGTGATCCAGGCGTAGCGGGCGAGCGCGATCTCGGCAAAACTCCGCGCGGCCTGCGTCGCCTCCTCGACCTTCTGGCCGGCGGCATAGCGCGCCACATCCGCCAGCGGTCCGGCAAACCGGGTGACTTCCACCTCGGATCGCTGAAACACCCAGCGCCACAGTGGCTGCCGGAAAACGAACACCAGCGACAGGATGACGAGCGCAAACAGCAGCGCCCCGAGTACAATGCCGAGCACCACCGAACCATGATCGGAGAGAAAGCCCGGCATGAAGATCGCTACCGGAACGCCGCAGGCCACCCCCAGCACGAACACAAGCATGCCCCATCCGGTGCGTACGCCGCGGCGCGCCTCGGACTGGTTCATTGGCGGCTCGGCTGTTGCGCGGCTGGTGTTATCGCCCAGCACCGCGTTCAGGTCACCGGCATCCATCGGATCTTCATTGGACACGTTGCGCCATCCCGACATTTCCGGACGGAAGATCCCCCGTCCCCTCAGGCGGAAACATTAGCCAATGCGAAACGAAAAGAAACCCTTGCCATGTCATACCGGTCTCAGGCCGTTACTTTCGCCGGGTATCGCTTCGGAGTGGGCCGCTCCCGTCAGACTTGAGGGCGGTGCACGCTAATCGTCATCGTCGCAGTCCTACACGAGGCATTCAACCAGCAACCGAAATCGGCTCAGGCCGAGAAACTGACGATCACGCCCTTCTTCTTGAAGTAGGACTGCATGATTTTGCGGCCCTGGCGATTGGACTGCGCCAGCTTGGAGGGCTCGAACACGGCTTCCTTGACACCTTCGCGCACCATCGCGGCCTTGAGCGCGGCAATATTGGCATCCAGATCTTCGTTGTTGTTCTTGATCGACGCATAGATATTGTCGATGGCTTGGTTCAGGGTCAGATCGCTCACGTATCGGCACTCCATGGCTTGTTGGCATTCAACTAGAGCGGTTCATCTGGAAATGGAAGTCGTTTGATGCAATGGGTTTTGCGGGCCCGCAAGAAAACCGCCGCCGGCGCGATGTCCCATATCGTGCAACTGTTTTGAGAGCATGGAGGATTTGATCGCCTCGCTGCAACCAAATCGACCTGAAGATTTCCCCGTCCACCATTCCAGAAGGGTCAACGCAGGGCCGCGTGATCGATGCGGAAGAGCTGGAAGTCGGTTTCCTGCGTAGGCGCGACCCGGATCAGTCCCGGCCAGTCTTGACCGGCAGATAGCGTTGCATACAGGGCCGTTCCCTCGTCCGCCGATCTGAGCTTGAACCGGCACACCGCCATATAATCGAATGGAGCAAGGGCTGAACGACGGAGGTCGGGATCGACGGTGGTAAAAGCCTCGAACATCCGTTTCATGCCGGGAGCAGCCCGATGAAAAGGCACATTGGCAATCGAGAAGCCGTCCGGCAGAACTTCAACAAGCGGCATCGAAAGACCGAGCGGGACGGCGATACTCCCAGGCGCCACTGTGGACAGGACGGAAAAATCCTGTTCCTTGCATTCGTCGAAACTCATGTAATCAACGCTGTCGAATGACCAGCCAATCGGCGTGATGCTGATATAGAGAAAGCTTGCTGAGCCGGCGACGACTCCAACCAGTCCACCTGTCCACCGCCGCTGCAATCCGGCCTCGGTAGAAAAGAGATGAGCCATTGCGGCCGGCACGAACAACGGCACCAAAGCCGCCGGAAATCGAATGTAGCGCGTCACAACAAGCGTGAAAGCGAGCGCTGCGACTGCGATCAGGAAGCTGATGACAAGCCCCGGGTCTCGCTTGGCCCTGACC
The DNA here is from genome assembly GCF_046837775.1 of Hoeflea sp. Naph1. Classification (GTDB taxonomy): domain Bacteria; phylum Pseudomonadota; class Alphaproteobacteria; order Rhizobiales; family Rhizobiaceae; genus Hoeflea. The sequence continues at coordinate 3,940,648 of NZ_CP177286.1, forward strand.
GCAACAAAGGGCACTGTGCAAACGATCACAATCGCCTGCAGCGCAAGATTGACGACGAGATCATATTGACCATTGCGGTAGAAGAAGAGAAAACTTTTCTCTTGCCAGATCCGGTTGAACCACAGCGTTCGGGACAACGGATCGATCATCTGGTAGGGCCCCTGAAGACACACCGGATAGAGCCAGGCGACTGCGACCAGCAGCAATACCATCGGCACGCCGAGCACCAGCAGCTTGACAGGAAGCGAGGCTGTGGCCGCACCTGTCGACGCTGCCAGCAGAATGAACGACGCGCCGATCATCAGCACGAGATAGGGGGCCGAAAACACGTCGCATTGCGCCAACGCCACATTCGGTCCCAGAAAGGCCGCCGCACACAAAACGCTTGTTGCGAGCATGGCCGTGGCCGCCCCGGCAAGAACCTTCTCAGCCGCGCGCACTCGAACGAGAAAACAAACGACGACACCTGCAAACGCAATCACCACGAATGGCAAACATTCGAGCCCTATGACGATTGACAAGGCGCACCCCGTTCCGATCAACCAGCCGCCGGCTCGATCCCAGCGCAGAAGCCCGAGCATGACAGCCATCATGGCAATGATCTGCGCGTTATGATGATCGATGCGGCCCGGCGAGAACTCGAGCACTCCGATAGCCATAAGAATCGTCGTCAGCAAAAGCAGGAGGGCATAACGCGTAGCTGACAGCTGAAACTCTCGAAGCAGACGGTCAATGATCAGGACGCCGAGACAGCTGAAAATCGCCAGCATCAGCGGTGGCCAGATGAGGAAGGCCCAGTCGAGCGCGGTGCCGGCCGGCATAAACAGTTCCAGCACCCGGGCGAGCACCACATAAGGCAGGTCGATCAGACGCGACCACGGCGAAACATAGGGATCAGGCGTGGCGATCATCGGCAGTGTCAGGTCGAACCAGTGTCCACCGGATGACAAAAGCGTACGGATCTGCAGGGCACGCATGCCATTGTCGACGTCAGCGTGGTAGATCTTGCCATCGGCAAAATCCGCCAGAACCATGAACAGCCCAGTCAAATAAACAATGAAAAACCGCGCACCGAAGCCGAGGCCCATACCGGCGCGCTCGGGCTCCGTGCTGTCGGCCACGTCACCAGACATGATCTCTTTTGCAGACATGGAGCAATCATCTCCCAAGGGCCTTGAGAAGGGATTAATCAGCCACGGCTATTTCCGTCAGCTCCGGCGTCACCCACAAATCTCGCCCGGACACGGACATTCCATCTCTCCGGCCGGGTGGTACCCATATCTCAAGACGTTTCCGGGCTCGGGGTCGCTGCCCGAAAAGACGATGACTCTTTGGCATTCCAGCTTGACGATCCGGCCTGCGGCCGATCATCTGGCCGTCATGACCAATCAGAACTTCGCCCCTTTCACCCATCAAAGCCCGACCGGCGCCAAGCTCGCTGTCCGGCATGTGCCCGCCGACGGTGCCGCCCGCGGTGTGGTGCAGATCAATCACGGGCTCGCCGAACATGCGGCACGCTACCAGCGCTTTGCCCGCTTTCTGGCCGCGCATGGCTTCCACGTCTACGCCCATGATCACCGCGGCCATGGCGCCACCCGTGCACCCAATTCGATCCCCGGCGCCTTCGCGTCCAGGGATGGCGCATCAAAGGTGATCGCCGATGTCACCGCCATCCATGCGCTGATCAATGAGCATCACCCGGGAGTCCCGGTCGTCACCTTCGGCCATTCCATGGGCGGATTGATCGCGCTCAATTTCGCTGAGGCTCATCCTCAAGCAAGTGCGGCGCTGGCGATCTGGAATTCCAATTTCAACGCCGGGCTGGCCGGCCGCGCTGGCCAGTTAATGCTCCGGATCGAGGCCTTTTTCAAGGGCTCGGATACGCCAAGCGCGATCCTGCCCAGGCTCACCTTTCAGGCCTGGGCCAAGGCAATGCCCGACCGCCGCACCGATTTTGACTGGCTGTCGCGCGACACCATCGAGGTCGATCTCTATGTCGTTGATCCCTTGAGCGGCTGGGACGCTACCGTGAGCATGTGGCAGAATGTGTTCGAGCTGATCTACACTGGAGCAAGCGCACACAACCTGGCGAAACTGCCAAAGGCACTGCCCGTCCATCTGATCGGCGGCGCGCAAGACCCCGCAACAGACAATGGCGCGGCAATAACCTGGCTTGCCGAACAGATGCAAAACGCCGGATTAAGCAACGTTACAACCCGGATTCTGGCTGAGACAAGGCATGAGACCTTGAACGAAATCAACCGTGACAGGTCAATGGCAGACTTCGTGACCTGGCTCGACAAAGCTCTCCCGGACGCTGCCTGAACACACCCGAACAATCACCACGGCAAGCCTCGGAAACAAGCGCCATATTGCCGCGCTCAAACGCCTCAGCTGCGGGCGTGACAGGGTCCGCGAAAACCTGCTAACAAACAGTCGCGAACCGGAGGGCTGACCATTTTTCTCGATCTTTTCACACGCAATTATTTCACCATATCTGCGGGCCTGATTTCGTGCACCGCAGGGAGTGAGCCCCATGTCTGAGACCCCGGACACAAATCCTTCAGACGCCGCCAATCCTCCGCTCGCAGGCGTCCGGGTGATCGAGCTGGCGCGCATTCTGGCGGGACCCTGGGCCGGTCAGTTGCTCGCCGATCTCGGTGCCGACGTGATCAAGATCGAGCATCCCGAGGGTGGTGACGACACCCGCCGCTGGGGCCCGCCTTTTGTCACCGGCGCCGATGGCGAAAACCTCTCTGCGGCCTATTATCATTCAGCCAACCGTGGCAAGCGCTCGATCACGCTTGACATTGCCAGTTTCGAGGGGGCTCAGACCGCCCGCGACCTGATCGCCACTGCCGATGTGGTCATAGAGAACTTCAAGGTCGGCGGACTGAAGAAATACGGCCTCGATTACAACAGCCTTAAGGCTGCCAATCCTAAACTCGTCTATTTGTCGATCACCGGCTTCGGCCAGACCGGCCCCTACGCGCCGCGCGCCGGCTATGATTTCATCATCCAGGCGATGGCCGGCATGATGTCGATCACCGGCGAACCCGGCCGCGAGCCGCAAAAGGCCGGCGTCGCCATTTCCGATATCTTCACCGGGCTCTATTCCGTCATCGCCATCCAGGCGGCCCTGCGCCACGCCGAGAAGACCGGCGAAGGCCAGTGGATCGACATGGCGCTGTTTGATACCCAGGCCGGTGTCCTGGGCAACCAGAACCTCAATTATCTGGTTTCCGGCAAGGCTCCCGAGCAGATGGGCAACGCCCACATGAACATCGCTCCCTACGAGGTGTTCCCGGTCGCCGATGGCCATGTCATCATCGCGGTCGGCAATGACGGCCAGTTCCAGCGCTTTTGCAAGCTGCTCGGCGCCACATCAATGGCAGCAGATCCTGATTTTCAGACCAACCCGTCACGCGTTGCCAATCGTGAGCGGCTACGCCAGGAAATCATCACCGAGATGAGTTCATGGTTGAAAACCGATATGCTCGCCGCCTGCGAAGCAAATGCCGTACCCGCCGGGCCGATCAACACTATCGCCGAGATGTTTGACGATCCGCAGGCGATTGCCCGCGGTCTTCGCATGGACCTTGACGATCAGGCAGGCACCGCCATTCCCTCGGTGCGCGCACCGATCCTGCTGCCGGCTTCACCACTGCATTACGACCGGCCAAGCCCGCGGCTGGGCGAGCACACCGATGAGGTGCTGGCCGAACTTCAAACCATCAAGACCAAGAGGAAAAAAACATGAAAACCGGCGGACAGTTGATCGTCGACGCGCTCAAGGCCAATGGCGTCGAGCGTCTGTATTGCGTGCCGGGAGAAAGCTACCTGGCCGTGCTCGATGCGCTGGTTGATTCCGGCGTCGGTGTCACCGTCTGCCGCCAGGAAGGCGGGGCGGCGATGATGGCCGACAGCTGGGGCCGCCTTACCGGCAAGCCCGGCGTGTGCTTTGTCACCCGCGGCCCCGGCGCCACCAATGCCACCGCCGGCCTCCACATTGCGCGCCAGGATTCGATCCCGATGGTGCTGTTCATCGGCCAGGTGCAGCGCGACGCCCGCGAACGCGAGGCCTTTCAGGAGGTCGAATACCGCCGCGCTTTCACCGAGTTTGCCAAGTGGGTCGGCGAAATCGACGACCCGGCGCGCATTCCCGAATTCCTCAACCGCGCCTTTTCGGTGGCAATGTCGGGACGTCCGGGACCGGTGGTGCTGGCGCTGCCCGAAGATGTGCTGCGCGAAACCGTTGCCAACCCACCCGCGGTGATCCTGCCCAATCCGGTGGCTGCAATCCACCCCGGCGCGCCGGAACTGAAAGAGCTGGCCGAGCGCCTGTCACGGGCCGAACGGCCGGTGATGATCCTCGGCGGCACCGGCTGGAACGAGACCGCCGTGCATCAGCTTCAGGCTTTCGCCGAACGGGCGCAAATTCCAGTCGGCTGTTCATTCCGCCGGCAGATGCTGTTCGATCATTTGCATCCCTCTTACGCCGGCGATGTCGGCATCGGTATCAACCCGGCCTTAGCCGAGGAAATCAAGCAATCCGATCTGGTGATGCTGATCGGCGGCCGCTTTTCGGAAATGCCGTCGTCGGGCTACACGCTGCTCGACGTGCCGTTCCCGGTTCAGCCGCTGGTGCATGTCCATGCCGACGCAGGCGAACTTGGCAGGGTCTACCGCCCGGCGCTTGCCATCAATGCCGATCCGGCCTCCTTCGCAGCGGCGCTCTCCGGTGTCGATGCCGATCCATTGCCTGCCCACACAGAGCGAACCGCGCGCATGCACCAGGCCTATCTCGACTGGTCGACCCCGCCGCAAACCGGTCCGGGTGAGGTTCACATGGGCCCGATCATCGACTGGCTGCGCGATTACCTCCCCGATGACGCGATCCTGACCAATGGAGCAGGCAACTATGCCACCTGGGTGCATCGCTATGTGCGATTCCGGAAATTTGCCACCCAGTCAGCCCCGGTTTGCGGCTCTATGGGCTATGGCGTGCCGGCCGCCGTTGCCGCCAAACAGGCTTTCCCAGACCGGCTGGTGGTGGCCTTTGCCGGCGACGGCTGCTTCATGATGCATGGTCAGGAATTTGCCACCGCGGTCCAGCACGGACTGCCGATCATCATCGTCGTCGTCAACAATTCGATGTTTGGCACCATCCGCATGCACCAGGAGCGCGATTACCCCGGCCGGGTCAGCGCCACCAATCTGGTCAATCCGGACTTCGCAGCCCTTGCCCGCGCCTATGGCGGCCACGGCGAAACGGTTGAGACGACCGCGGAATTCGCCCCGGCGTTCGAACGGGCCAGGGCCAGCGGCAAGCCGGCAATCATCGAGGTCAAGCTCGACCAGGAGGCAATCACGCCGACCCGGACATTGTCGCAAATCAGCGGATCAGGCGTCAAAAAGCCGGGCTGACGGGGGCATGTTGCGCGCCAACGCGCCGACGACAGCAACGACCTGATCGGCGTCGATGGTTTCGCCGCAATCTGGCCGAGGCTGTGGCTGCTTGACCGCCTGGCGTTGCTGTTTCGAACGCCAGGAATCCGCCAGCTGAGTGAATTCGCCTTTAATTTTTCTCAGCTGGTAGCGGTGTCACCGGGCTCGGCACAACCATCAAAACGGCGTTATTGCCTCCTACCCGGAAAGCGGTTCTGACAGGCCGGGCTCTCTCGCCCGCGCGCCGATGGACACGGATTGACGCCACGGAGCGATAGCCATGGACCATGATGTAACCAAACTCGCCGAGCGGCTGTTGCAATCCGGTTATGACGACTTGCCGCAACGCGAGCAGCGGGTGCTCCGTCGCATCGCCAAGCGCGCGGCGATATCGCAGAACATCAACGAGACCTATCGTGACTCGATGACCTTCGGTCAACGTGTCGCCGACCGGGTCGCGAGCTTTGGCGGCTCCTGGACCTTCATCATCTCGTTTCTGGTGCTGCTGGTGGGTTGGGTTTGCCTGAACGCGTTGCTTCTGAGCCGCACGACAGTGTTTGACCCTTACCCGTTCGTCTTCCTCAACCTGATCCTGTCGATGCTGGCAGCACTCCAGGCGCCGGTAATCATGATGTCGCAGAACCGCCAGTCGATCAAAGACAGGCTGGCCGCCGCCCACGATTACGAGGTCAATCTGAAAGCCGAACTCGAGATCATGGATCTGCACGAAAAACTCGACCAGGTCCGCAATTTCCAGCTCACCCAGATCATGAGCGGGCAGGAGGAACAACTCATCGAGATACGCCGCATCCTGTCCAAACTGCCCACCGCCTGATCCGTTCAGGGGGCGTCGCGCAACACCCCGATCCAGAGATCGCCATCGGTGGACCAGGGGTCACCGCCACCATTGACCCCGGTCAGTGCGTGATGAAAGCCCGCCACGATGTCGCTGTCTTGCAGATGCCCGGACTTCACCAGATCGGCTTTCAGATTGTCGCGTTCGAGATCCACGTCAGGCGCGATATGATGCGTCAGTTGTCCGGTTTCGTGACTGACGCCAATGCCCCGGTCAAACGAGGCTGCACCGAGATAAAGCGGGTCCCCTTCCTCGGCATTCGGCGTGAACAGCCACAGCCGTACATGATGCCGTTGGTCCGGGCTGGTGCCTGACGGTTTTTCAAATGCCAGATCTTCGCTGCGCCCGAATAGAAACAACCGGCTGACGGGAGCGGTATCATAGGCGCGCCCCAGAACGATATCGGCGGTAATCTGCAAGCCGCTTTCAACGCCAAGGCGATCAGCCGGAAACCAGCCTGCCGCCGCCATCGCGGATTTCACCGCGGCCTCGCTTCCGACCAGCGCCACATTGACCGGATCGCCGGCGTGATGGTCCGCAGTCTCGGTCAACCGCGGCGCGCTGTCCGGAGACTGGAAGACAGGTTTGGAGAAAAACTCCCAGGCCAGGGGGACAAACATATAGGCCAGCACCGTATAGACAATCGCCAGCGCAGCTACGCCACCAAGCATGCGCCGCCCGCGGCTGGCTCTGGATCGTCTGGATGCCACAGCGTGTTTATCCTTGCGGGACTGGAGGCCCCTCACCGCACGTCATGCGCGATGATCCGGCACATGTCCACAGGCGGACAGGGCGGCCCGAACATCCCTTAGCCGCGCAGATGCGCGGTGTGCTGGTAGACTGCCGTCGAGCGTGCGCCGGAGCGGCAATAGCCAAGCATCGGCGCAGGCAATTCCTCAATTGCGTCAACCATCTCGCGCACCGCGTCGGCAGTCACACCCATCGGCCCGATCGGGATGTGCCGGGCCTCTATGCCAAGCCCTTCGGCCGCCTTGCGGATGCTCTCGAAGGTCGGTTGCCCTTCGACTTCCCCATCCGGACGATGACAAACGATGGACTTGAAGCCCGCAGCCTTGATTGCCGCGAGGTCGTCAGCATCGATTTGCCCGGAAACGGAATAGGTTTCGCTGATGGGTTTGAGCTCCATGAACTTGCCTGCCTTTTGATGATTCGTCACGGCGGATCGAAAAACTGCGCCGTGTTTTGAAGTTACCGGAATGATGTACGAGCACGCCGCGGCGGCGTCAATCCGGCCCGGTCAATCAGCCGCGCTTGAGCGGTTCATCTTTGCCATGTCCGGTATTCGCCTGCACCGCACGCCCCGGCCGCAGCCGTGCCGTCACCTCGCCAATGATCTCGACCACATTGGGAAAACAGCCGCAACAGCGTCCCCGCACGCGCATTGCATGGTAGACGGTCGACGGCACGATCAACCGCCATGGCTCCTCGACAAGCAGCGCTTCCACTGCCGCTTCGATCTCGGCCTTTGACAAAAAGTTGCACTGACAGACAATCATCAAGGTTCCCGGCTGATCGTGAACCGGCCGATGCACGCGTCGCCGGTTGACGCTAAAACCTGCATGAATTACTCAACTATCCTCAAGAGAGGCGTTTGACGCTGCTCCTGTAACCGGGAGCGGTCACGACGACAAGAGTGGTGCGCGCCGAAACCTTCCGCCGCCGCAGGCTGAAAACCACACCCGGCTTGGCAGAGCCGGTGCGTCAGATCAACAGGGGTGAGCAGCCCGGCGCATCGGCATCGATGCACGGCGCTCGAAACAAAGGACTAACCAGCCCGTGGGCGAACGCGCACTCAAGATAGCAGCCTGGATCGTCTCCCTGCTTTGCCTCGCGCCGATCATTGCGGTTGGCTTTGCCGCGGCGTCGGGAAGCCTCGACACCTGGAACAGCCTGATGGCGACGGTGTTGCCGGGTTACGCCTTCACCACGCTGAAACTGGTGGTGATGGTGGGCATCGGCACCGGCATTGTCGGCACCGCCACCGCCTGGCTGGTGACCGTGTGCGATTTCCCCTTCCGCCGAACATTCGAGATCGTTCTGGCGCTGCCATTGGCGTTTCCGGCCTATGTGCTGGCCTATGCCTACACCGATCTGCTCGACCACCCAGGTGCCGTGCAGAGCTCGCTGCGGCTGATCACCGGCTGGGGCCCGCATGATTACTGGTTCCCCGAGGTTCGCTCGCTCGGTGGCGCCGCGGCGATGCTGATCTTCGTGCTCTACCCTTACGTCTATCTGCTCGCCCGCGCCGCCTTCCTCAAGCAGTCGCCAACGGCCTATTTCGCCGCCCGCACACTCGGACATTCGCCCTGGTCGGCGTTCTGGAAAGTCAGCCTGCCAATGGCCAGGCCGGCCATCGCTGGCGGCGTGCTGCTGGCGCTGATGGAAACCATCGCCGACTTTGGCACGGTGGCGCATTTCGGTGTGCAGACATTCGCCACCGGCATTTACAGCGCCTGGTTCTCGATGGGCGACCGCATGGCCGCTTCACAACTGGCGCTCTGCCTGTTGGTGGTGGCGCTGACTTTCGCGCTGCTTGAACGCGCCGAGCGCGGCGCCGCCAAACGCTTCCCGGCCGGTTCACGCCAGGAGGTGATGGAGCCGCACCGCTTGCGCGGCGGCCGCGCGGTGATCGCCTTTCTGGCCTGCGCCACACCGGTTGCGATCGGCTTTGCGATTCCGCTGGCAGTGCTCGCCGACATGGCAATTGGCGTCGGCAAATCACCGTTTTCGCCGCGCTATCTCGGCTATGTCGAAAACTCGCTCACCCTTGCCGCCATTACCGCCTTTGTCACCGTCACCGCTGCTGTCATCATCGGCTTTTGCGCCCGCATTGCCCCGAGTCTCGCGTCCCGGTTCTCCGCTGCTGCTGCAGGCATCGGCTATGCGGTGCCCGGCGGCGTCATCGCCGTGGGGCTGCTGGTGCCCTTTGCCGCACTTGATAATTTTATCGACGCCTGGTCGCGCGATACCTTCGGCGTTTCCACCGGGCTGTTTTTCACCGGCTCCATCGGATTGCTGGTGGTGGCCTATATGGTGCGCTTCATTGCCGCCGCGCTCGGCGCCTTCGACACCGGCATCTCGGCGATCAAGCCCAATATCGACGCTGCCGCGCGGACCCTCGGCCGCAGCTCGGGCCGGATGTTGTTCGAGGTCCACTTGCCGCTCTTGCGCCCCAGCCTGCTCACCGCGCTGTTGATCGTCTTTGTCGATGTGATGAAGGAGTTGCCCGCGACATTGATCATGCGGCCGTTCAATTTCGACACGCTGGCGGTGCAAGCCTACCGGCTGGCGTCAGACGAGCGGCTCAATCAGGCCGCCCTGCCCTCATTGATGATCGTCGGCTTCGGCCTGTTGCCAGTGATCCTGCTGTGCCACACGATCGGTCGATCGAGCCGCCCGAAAAAACCGTCGATACGTCCGCCAGTAACAGCTCTGCTGCCGTCGGCCTGACGGGTGATGCGGCAATCTCCGATGCGAGTACAAGCGTCCAGACCATGGCGATCCATCCGTAGATTTATTGCCCACCGCATCCGATAGCCAACCGATTGGAATCATGGACTTTCAACAGGCCACTGCAAAACAATAAAATGGGATAGGCACCAGAATCGCCACATTTGCAAAGAAGACAGACAGCAAAGTCCGCCCGGCAAAACCAAGTGCAATCGGCAGAATCCGGCACGCCCGATGGAGAAGCACAGGGCAGATTAGGGAGAATGGAAATTGCGACTGATATGCTCGGCAATGGCCGCATTTATCGTGCTGATGCAGTTTGGGATTCCGACAGCTGCAGCTCTCGACAATGGTCGTCTTGATCGGCAGCTACTACGACTCGATCCCAAAACAAGGCTGGAACAAACCTGCGACACGGAGGTGATGTTTCTGATCAATCGGACGGAAAAAGCCTACAATGTAGACAAGGTCATCGCTTACACGTTTGGTGACACTGTCATCAGCGAGGACGGCTTTCAGGCACCCGGCGCTGCATTTCGAAGCCGGGGGAAATGGTATCGGCTTTCCTATGATTGCATGACGGGCCCGCGACATCTCAACGCGCTCACCCTGCATTACAACATCGGCGAAAAAATTCCGCGCGAGCAATGGCAAAATTATAATCTTTACGATTGAGCCAATTGCCGGACAGGCCATGCTTTAAATAATGCACCTTGCAAAACCGACGATTTTGCAAGGTGCCGTTGGTGCAGGGTCAGAATTGCGCAGTTGCTCTTCGTTATTATTCTTCAGGCGACCTGCCCGAGACATATTTTGCGCTGTAAGCCTTTTCGCCAAGCCGCTCAATCAGGCTAAGTTGAAGTTCAAGCCAACTCTTGTGACCTTCCTCGTCAAGTGCAATCTTTTCAAAGAGCACGCGTGAACCAATGTCGCCCACCTGCATCGAATGCTGGGCTGCCATGGTGTAAAACTCGATTGACTCTTTTTCATCCGCGAGATCAGACTTGAACATGTCGACAAGCGTTTCCGCCTGCACTGGCTTCTTGTAGAATTCCAGATCGGGCTTGCCGTCGAAAAAGATGATCCTTTCAATATACAGATTTGAATGACCCAGTTCTTCCTGCATTTCCTCTCGCATCTGGGCGGCCAATAGGTCCAGGCCCCAATCGTCAAGTACATGCGCGTGTAACTGATACTGGTGAGCGGCCGTCAATTCCATGTGCAGTGCTTTCTGCAGATGTTTCATCGTTTTTTCGTTAGACATTTTGTCACCCTTGGGGAGGTTTCTAGTTCATAACGACAAATATAAGAGCGCCTGATCGCAGCGCGTTGACGTATGTCAATCTGGACGCCCGAAAGCATTGGACGTCGAAATCATGTGATCAGCGTCTGCAACACTCTTGGATTACAATGATCGTCAAATGATCGAAGAATGCGCATTGACGCCGTTTCTCCCGAGGGCGGATGCGCCCGCTTCCCATCCGATCTGCCCGTGCGACGCGGCGCATGAAGTGGCCAATGCAGGCTCAAATCGGCGGTCAATTACCGATACAAAAAGGCCCGGACGCCAAATGTCCGGGCCTTTTCATAGGCCGGGGGAGAGGTCATAGATCCCCCGACGGTATGCTTTGGGTAGGGCTTACTTGAAGCCGATCTCATTGTAGATTTCCTGGGCACGTGCCTGGTTCTCGCCAAGCTTGCTCAGATTGAGCGTATCGGCTGTGAAGCTGCCCAGTCCTTCGACCACTGAAGAGGCTGCGACGCTTGGCACCACCGGATACTCATTGTTGCCATTGGCGAAATAGGATTGCGCCTGGTCCGAGGTGAAATATTCGAGCAGCTTGACCGCATTTTCGCGATGCGGCGCATGCACGGCAACACCGGCGCCCGAGATATTGACGTGAGCACCATTGCCATCCTGGTCGGGGAAGACGATGCCGATCTTGTCGATGCCTTCGGTCAGACCGTCGACCTGGCCGGCAACGCCACGGGCGAAGTAGTAGGTGTTGGCAATGGCGATGCCGCATTCGCCGGAGACGAGGCCCTTGAGTTGGTCGGTATCACCGCCCTGCGGGTCGCGCGCCAGATTGTCTTTCAGCCCCTGCGCCCAGGTCTTGGCGGCCTCATCGCCATTATGGGCGATATAGGAGGCCAGCAGCGACAGCATGTATATGTTGGAGCCCGAGCGGGCGCACAGCAGGCCCTTGTATTTCGGATCGGCCAGCGCGGCATAGGTCTGCGGCGGCTCGCTCACCTGGTCCTTGTTGTAAAAGATCACCCGGGCGCGCTTGGAAATGCCAAACCAGTGGCCATCGGGGTGACGCAGGCTTTCCGGGATCCGTTCGCTCAGCACGTCGGAGGTGACCGGCGAGAGCAGGCCTGCCTCGTCGGCGCGCCACAAACGGCCCGCATCAGCGGTGATGAACACATCGGCGGGGCTGTTGGTGCCCTCGGCCTTCATGCGTTCGATCAGTTCGTCTTCCTTGCCCTCGATCAGGTTGATCTTGATGCCGGTGGCATCGGTGAAATCGCTGTAAAGCCGCTCGTCAGTGTCGTAATGGCGCGACGAGTAGATGTTGACTTCGCCCTCGGCATGGGCCGGCACGGCCAAGGCAGCGATGGCCGAAACGGAGGCGAGAAGCGCGAATACGCGGGCGGATAGGTTTGCCATTGGATACTCCATGGAGACCGGGTTGGTAAAACTTGACTACGAAAATCATGTTTATGAACTGCCCGAATTTCTGTCAACCGGCAGTCCGGCAATAACATGAGTTTTCAGAGAAGGATTCATGCCCGTTCCGGCAGGGCCCAAGCAATCCAGCTTCCGGCACTCACGGATTGGTTACTAGACGACCGGTCTATTTCATCCTAGATCGATTTTATGACCGCACCGACCAAATCAGAACAGACCCGAACCCGGATTCTCGCCGAAGGCCGCGCCCTGGTGCTGGCCCACGGATTTGGCGGCCTCGGACTGACCGAACTGTTGGCCGCGTCGGCGGTGCCGAAAGGGTCGTTCTACTATTACTTCGCCTCGAAAGAGGCATTTGGCTGCGCCATGCTTGAACAATATGTGGCAGATTACCTGGCCGCGCTGGACGCAATCATTGCCTCGCCGGAGCCCGCAGCCGCCCGCATGGATCGTTTCTTTGCCACAGCCCTTGCCAGTGACGCCGGCTCGATGGCCGACCGCTGCCTGGTCGTCAAGCTCGCCGCCGAAATCGCCGACCTGTCCGAAGACATGCGCACCATCCTCAACGACGGCGTCAGCGCGGTCTGCCAGCGTCTCGCCCGGCTTTTGCGCGAGGGCATTGACGACGGCTCTATCATCCCCCGACCCGATCCCCACATGGCGGCCGGGCTGCTTTACAGCCAGTGGCTGGGCGCTGCGATCATCGCCAAGCTGTCCCGCGACCCGACCCCGCTGCGACAGGCGCTCGACGACACAAGGCGCCGTTTCTTCACCTGACCACCCGAACCCATCAAACCACACCTCACACACCACACGGTCCGGCCTCCCACCGGACTGAAAACAAAGGAAACTCCCATGAAAGCCGTCACCTACACCACCTTTGGCGACCCCGCCGCTGTGCTTCAAACCACCGATGTTGCCAGGCCTGAGCCGAAGGCCGGCGAAGCATTGATCCGCATGGTGCTGTCACCGATCCACAACCACGACCTTTGGACCGTTCGCGGCAATTACGGCTTCAAGCCCGAACTGCCGGCCATCGGCGGTACCGAAGCGCTCGGCGTGGTCGAGGCGGCGGGCGATGGCGTGGATGCCGCACTGATCGGCAAGCGCGTCGTCAATGTCGGCAAATCCGGCGCCTGGGCCGAGTATTTCACCGCCCCCGCCGCCGGCCTGTTGCCGCTGCCCGATTCCATCCCCGATACAGCCGGTGCGCAACTGATCGCCATGCCGTTCAGCGCGCTGGCGCTGTTGGAATTCCTCGAAGTCTCCAAGGGCGACTGGGTGATCCAGACCGCCGCCAACGGCGCCGTTGGCAAGATCTTTGCCGACCTGGCCCGCGCCCGCGGCATCAACACCATCAATCTGGTGCGCCGCAATGAAGCCGTTGCCGAACTCGAAGCGTTGGGCATGGAGCACGTGCTCTCGACCTCCGAAGAGGACTGGCAGAAACGCGCCCGGGCAATCCTCGGCGACAAAGGCGCCCAGGCGGCGATTGATTCCGTCGGCGGCCCGATTGTCGCCGACATCGCCAATCTGCTTGGCGTCAACGGCCTGCTGGTGGTGTTTGGAACCGCAACCGGCGTGCCGCTGCAACTCCACGCCAGCGCCATGATCACCAATCATCTGGTGGTCAAGGGATTCTGGGGCTCGCGCATCATTGCCGAGATGCCGCAGGACGAAAAGACCCGGCTGATCACCGAACTGGTGGGCCTTGCAGCCCAGGGGAAACTTCACCTGCCCGCCGGCGGCGAATTCAAGCTCGATCAGGTTGTCGACGCGGTCAAGGCCTCGCTGACCCCGGGCCGCACCGGCAAGATCCTGCTGCGTGCCTGATCCGAGCGGACAACATCGCCAATCCGCGCCGGAACCAGTTCGGCGCGGGTTAGGCTGTCCGATTTACGGGCGGACGACCGTATAGCCCTGCTCGTCAAGCTCGATGATCGACACGACGCCGGCCGGGACGATTTCCGCAAATTCGAAAATCGGCACATCCTTGCCCGATTTTCGCGCCATCGCCTCGCGGGTATTGTTGCAGGCCTCGAACGCCACATTCGGCATGCTGGCGGCAAAATTGGTGATCCGCTTGGCCACCGGCGAGGTATCGGGCCTGAGCATGTGCAGCCCGGCATTGAAGGCGACGATCTTGATGTCGACTTCCTCGCCACGCTCCGAATAGAGCTTGGAGACATTGACCGCCACATTCAGCACCGTGTTCATCTTCTGCGGATCATTGTCGCTGATCTGCAGCACCAGCTTGTGCATGCCTTCCTCGGCCAGCGCCGGCATCGCCGGCAGCACTGCGCCGGCCAGCAACATCAGCCCGGCAAAAACCCTCAAAAACTGCTTCATCTCCACCCTCCTCCTCAAATATAGAAAATTCAGAATATCTGATGCACTCCACCCGGCAAAGGCAATTGTCGGTGACCCAAAGTGGCAAGCCGGAAAAAGCACCCCTTAAAGAAAAGTTACGCAGCATAAAAATCCAAACGGATGCCTGCTCGTCCTTGCCAACAACTGGTTGAACAGATGGGCGACAGACCAAGGAACCGGCCTGAATTCTCTTGACCCTTATGCTGATTGCCGTTTCAGCTCTCTTCCACGGCACATCGGCAAGAATACCGGCACATCCGGAGATGGGGATAAAACTTCAGCGGCAAACGGGACGAACACCGATGGTTCATGGCTCCAGACGTCAACACCAAAGGCCAAGGCGAGGGTTCGCTGCTCGAGCTGCAACAGTTTGCGGCCGAGGCAGGTTCACACCGAATGCAGCCTGTACGGCGGCTGGGGAAAAATAGTCACCGGGGCGAAGCATCCCTCCACCTGTCCGCGCTGCGGTGGCGACCGGAAAGTCCTGCAGAACCGGAAATGCACCTCATGCTTCGGCACAGGGGATCGAAACGGCTGAATGCCGTAAGTTCACGGCATATCGCAACCAACCCTCGGCCATGCCTTCGCCCCGGGAGGCTTGGCCAAAACGCCCGCGTTTGCCCGCTGTGATGACGATCAAGAGCATGATCACGCCAGATCCATCCAGGCATTAAAATTCCAGCATGCTGCCCCTTGACCTTCCCCCTGATGGAAGCCCCACATTGGATAAACAGCATTGAGCTGGAACGCGACGACCGGTGTGTCTGATGCGCGGGAGCTGACCTGCGGCCATTTCCACAGCAGCTTTGAAAAGCGATTAGTTCAGCCTATCCGGCCGCTTCGCATGGAGACTTGAAATGACCAGAAACCTGTTTTTACACCTTATCATCAGCACCGCCTGGGTACCGCTTTCGGCGACGGCTGCCCTTGCACAGACCGGTGAAATACCCGGCGGCAATGTTCCGTACCAGTATGGCCACGGAATGATGTGGGGAGCCGGTCAATGGGGAGGATTTGGCATGGTTCTCGGGCCTATTTTCATGATTCTGGTGCTCGTCGGTATCGTCGCTGCCGTTATCTATGTCATGCGTCACATGGGCTCGGGCTTTGTAACCAGTGCTGGTCAACCGTCGAGCCGCGCCCATGACATCCTCAAGGAGAGGTATGCACGCGGAGAGATCGATTCCAAGGAGTTCGATGAGCGTCGGAAGATGCTCTCTGACTAGGCTGGCCGCGCCGGGTTTTCGATCGTGTTCTTTCCGTCTTTCTCGGTCGTGCAGGTTCATGACGCTTCAACTCACCTTCTTGCCGAGAAAACGAAAGATCACAGGTACGACATGAAACGACGGGATTTCCTGACTTCCGCCACCGCAACCCTGGTTGTTTCAGGTGGCGGTTCGATCTGGCCGCGCGCTGCCTTGGCCGCGGAAACACCGCGGCGACTGCAAATGCCACCGCTCATTGATACCCGCGTCAGCGGCAAGCTTGCCTTGGTCGCGCAAGCCGGAAACAGCAACTTCCTGGGCGGCAAATCCGTGCAGACCGCCGGCTACAGCCAGGGCTATCTCGGCCCCACCGTGATCATGCAGAACGGCGAGCTGGCCGCAGGCGTGGGCAACACCCTGGGCGAGCCAGTCAGTGTCCATTGGCATGGAATGAAGATTTCCGGTGACCATGACGGGGGACCGCATCAGCCGGTGCTTCCGGGGGAAGTCTGGAAATCGGAAATGCTGATCAACCAGGCCCCTGCGACCATCTGGTATCATTCCCATATTCACGAACGCACGGCCCAACAGGTCTACAACGGTCTGGCCGGCGTCATTCACGTCACCGATGGCAGGGACGATGATCGTGGGCTGCCATCGGCCTATGGCATCGACGATCTGACGCTGGTGCTGCAGGACCGCAGTTTCGACAGCAACGGCCGCATGGTCTATGAGCCTTCGATGATGGACCGGATGCACGGGTTTCATGGCAACCGCATGCTCGTCAACGGCCAATCAGGGACAGTCGCCGCGGTTCCCAACGGGGTCGTCCGGCTTCGTCTGCTCAATGGGTCGAACGCGCGCATCTACAGTCTGTTTTTCAACGACGAACGCCCCATGCATCTGGTGGCGACCGATGGCGGTTTCCTGCCGCAGCCGATCGCGCTTGATGTGCTTCAGCTGGCTCCGGGTGAGCGCGCCGAAATCCTCGTGGATTTCGCGGGCGCAGGGACGCCGGTGCTGATGAGTGATCCCGGCCAGGCCTATGGTGTGCTTGATTTTGCCATCGATGAAACGCTGCCGGCACGAATAACGAGCCTCCCGGACAAATTTGGCGATCCACTCGAAGAGCTGAACGGACTGGACACAAAGACCCGCACGATTTCGCTGGACATGGGAATGGGCATGATGATGGGCAGTGGCGGTTTTGCCATCAATGGCCAGCCATTCGATATGGACCGCATTGATTTCAATGTCGCGCTGGGTTCGGTGGAGCGCTGGATTATTCGCAGTTCGATGGTCGCACACCCTTTCCACGTTCATGGGGTGCAGTTCCGTGTTCTCAGCGAGGACGGTGCGCCGCCACGTCCGGAAAATTCGGGATGGAAGGATACAGTACTCGTTCCCGGCGAAACCGAAATTCTGGCTCGGTTCGAACACCCGGCCAGCAGGAAAAACCCGTTCATGCTCCATTGCCACATCCTCGAGCACGAGGACGCAGGAATGATGGCCCAGTTCACTGTCAGCTGAGCGTCTCATGCCGGACTAAAAAAGCGTTGGTAGGCCCGGAGGGACTCGAACCCCCAACCAATCCGTTATGAGCGGACGGCTCTAACCAGTTGAGCTACA
This sequence comes from Hoeflea sp. Naph1, assembly GCF_046837775.1. Taxonomy (GTDB): domain Bacteria; phylum Pseudomonadota; class Alphaproteobacteria; order Rhizobiales; family Rhizobiaceae; genus Hoeflea. The sequence goes on from NZ_CP177286.1 coordinate 3,958,319, forward strand.
GGCCCGGATCGCGAAGGTGACGCGCCAGATTAATCGCCCGACCAGTCGAGCATGACGCCTGATGGTCGGGCCGGACACGCCGTCCGGACAGCAGCCATTTAGCCCAATTCGTCCGCCTTCACAAGCCGTTGGCTGCGCGCAACCCACAGCCATTTGGCTGAAACGTCCGTGGCCGCAGAATCAGGCATCTGGCAACATCCGCGCATACGCGACCAAGGCCAGCCCCGCGCCGGGCTGTGGCCATCAGGGCTGCCGCAGGCTATTGAGGTACGGTGCTGTTTGGCGCGCTTGCGTCGGTGTCGGCGCTGCCGCATTGCCTCCACAATCGCGCCAGATAAGGTGCTGTCGGGACGTTTTACACAACATCGGAGATTTTCATGACCCCGTTTTTTCTCGCCCGCGGCTCGGTGCTGCTTGCCGGCGCGCTTGCCGCCTCCCTGCTCGCCACACAATTGCCGGCGCGCGCCGATGACGCCAAACGCGTCGACCCCGGGGTGATCACGGTTTCCGCCGAAGGGGTTGCCGCCGTTGCGCCCGACATGGCGGTGATTTCGCTGACCGTGCTGCGCGAGGCTGAAACCGCACGCGCAGCGCTTGACGCCAACAATGCGGCGATGACCCAGGTGCTCGAGGCCATGAAGGCCGAGGGTATTGCCGAGCGCGACCTGCAGACCGGCACGTTTTCCGTCCAGCCGCGCTGGATCTATCCCGACAACAAGGATGGCCGAAACGATCCGCCGGAGATCGTCGGCTATACAGTCAACAACACGCTGACCGTGCGGGTTCGCGATCTTGACCGGCTGGGCGCCATCCTCGACAGCTCCGTCAGCCTCGGCGTCAACCAGGGCGGCGACGTGGTGTTTACCAATGACGACCAGGACAGCGCCCGCGACACGGCCCGCAAGGACGCCATCGCCAAGGCCAGAGCCAAGGCCATGGACATGACCGAAGCGCTTGGCGTCGGGCTTGGCCGTATTACCCAGATCTCCGAGAATTCCTACAGCGCGCCGCCGATGCCGATGATGCGCGCCGAAATGGCGATGGCCGCCAAGGCAGACAGTTCGGTCCCGGTTGCCGCCGGCGAGAACGAATACCGCGTCACCGTCAGCGTCACCTGGGAAATTGACCAGTAACGGCAATCCTGCGGCCAATATCAGGAACAATGCAAAACCCCGGGAGATCCGCTCTCCCGGGGTTTTGTTCATTCAAGGATTTGCCGGCAGTTTAGCGGCGGACGCTGATCACCGGGCAGTGGCGCTGGTTGGCGAAGGCAACCCGCATCGAGCGGCCGTGACGGGCACCTTCAACAACGACCCGGCGGTGGTTGTCGCGAACGATGTGGGTGCGGTGCAGACCCATGCTGCGGGCCTTGCTCAGCGCCCTGCTAGGACGGCATTCATTGCGGGCTTGATGGCGCGGACGCTGGAACCGATCCCAGCCGCGGTTATGGCCATGGCGGCCGTTGTTCCAGTGACGATCGCCACGGCGGTCATCATTGCGGACCATGATGGCGCTGGTGGCGCCGCCAACGGAAAGGCTGAAGCCGATGTCGCCGGCAGTAGCTGCGGGAGCGGATGCGGCGACGCCGGCAGAAGCGACGACAAGGGCGGCGAGTGTATTGCGCAGGAAGGATTTCATGGCTTTTCTCCTCGTGGGGCGCCTCTGGCGCCAAGTTGTTGATCTCATGCACCGATCGTTTGTGCCGATCGATTGACCCCAAATTATCCCCGCCTGCCTGAACCCAATCGGAACTGCCCGTTCATCTGTCGTTCAGGAAAATTGCCCGCCTTAATCGGGCTTAAAAACCCCGCTCACAATTCCCGCCCCCAGACCTGCAACGGCTTGGTGGTTTCCTCCGTCGCGCCAAGGTCGGGCCATCTGAATTGCGCCACCAGACCTTCGAGCGGCCGGTAGCCGCGCCGTCGCCAGAAGCCATCAAGCGGGACATGATCGGCTGGTCGCGCCGGGTGAGCCTCCGGCCGCACCACGGCGGCGAACACGGCGCGCCCAAAGCCTTGCGCCCGGCCTGCAGCTTCGCGCATTTCGAAAAATCGTTTGCCTGCGCCTTGCCCGCGCCAGGCCGGCTCCAGCACCGATTCGGCGAGGTAGAAATAATCCGCGGGATCAAGCCCCGCGCGGGCAAACGGGATGGCAAATTCGCCGGCGTGGTCAGCCAGCGGCGCTGCCGTGGCAGCGCCGACCATGCGGCCCGCCGGATCTCGCGCGGCAATCACCACCGCGCCCTCGGAGGCGGCGAACTGCGCGAGATACCGCGCCTCATAGGCAGCGTCGCCTGCGTAGAGATAGGGCCAGGCGGCAAACACCAAGATCCTGAGCCGCGCCAAATCATCGAGCGCGGCTGCAATCTCGCTCGCAGACAACAGCGAAAATGTCAGTTGCCCGTTCGATTGCATCGGCCTTGCCGCCTCAGCCAGCCTTAACCTGTTTGGTCCAGTCGTTGAGGTTGTAGCTGGTCGACACCCGGCTGATCAGGCTGTCATCGATTTCGAAAAAGATCCCTGCCGGCAGCGAATAGCGCTGGCCATTGGCCTCGGGCAGCCCCTCGGCGGTGGCGAGATAGCTGCCGCGCACGGTAAATTCCGCCGCAGCTCGGTTGCCGCTCTCATCCACCATGATGGCAATATCGCCGAGTTCCTCGTCATAATGGCGGGCCATGGAGGCGTTGAACCAGCGGAATTTCTCCTTGCCGATCTCGCGGCCACCCTGGTTGATGTCGTGGATCACATCATCGCTGAGACAGGCCAGCATGGCATCGAAATCCTTGGCGTTGAAGGCGTCGAGATAGCGGCTGATCAGGGCTGTGGTTTCAACTCGGCTCATGGCGGGCTCCCGGAGGCAAAAGATTGGCAGACAGGGTGAATACAGACCACCAGAGGTGCCACAGGCCGCAAGCCCGACGCAAGCGGCAATTACCGGCCTGCACGCAAGGCTGCACCGGATCCCGTGGGCAAATGTGTCAGGACGGATCGAGACTGGCGATTTCGGCCCGCAACCGGGCAATGGCATCGGCGACGGCACCAGCGTCAAGATCGTCGAGCCGGATGGCAAGATCGCTCAGGACGGCAGCCTCGCGCGTCCTGATTTCGGCAAAGACTTCCTCTCCCTTAGGCGTCAACGCCACAAATGGCGAGCGCTTGTGGCGGGGATTGGCAACGAATTCAAGCAGCCCCAATTTCACCAGCGCATTGGAGATCTGCTGGATGTGCTGGCGGGTGACATTCTTGGCCCGCGCAACATCCGGCACCGTGCCCTCGCCGTTGATCGACAGATGCTCCATCAGCGCCCGCATCGCGCTGGTGACCTTGAGATCGGCGTGCAGCCGATCGCCCAGTGCCGCGAGCGCATTGGAGCCGCGGCGGATTTCGAAAAACAACCGCGAGAGCTCCGCCGTCTTGTCTGTCATTTCCACTCCCCGGGGCGCGCGCGCCCCCGCATTACTGTCACCATCAGGCCGGTGCCCAGGCTGCGACACCACCGCCCCAGCACGTAGAGAGGCAAAGATGCCCTTTTTGACCCCGCCTCTTCAAGGCCGAATGCCACCCGCACCGTCCCGTCCCCGTTTTTCAGGACGGCAGCGCCGCGGCTGAGCCGGGTGACACCAACGGATGGCGCGCACGCCAAATCCTCCCGCCAGCAGGTTTTGCAGGCGGGATGAGTAGAAAATTCCGGGCTCCGGAGGGCCGCGCGCGGGCGTCGCCTCTGAAGGAATGGGTAGTATGGGGGGCGCACCTCGCGCGCGGGCCCGATCATCGCCGGATGATGTCCACATCCGACAGACAGCGACTGGCTTGGCGTTTCCCGCTTGAGGGTTTTCACCCGACGCGGAGATCCTCAGGACTGACCGAACCGCCGCCCTGGACAGGGACCGCGGCGCAAGCTTCTGGCGTGGGATCCGGCACGGTTTGCATCCCCGTCACAAGGCTGCATGGACGTGATCGTTCAGGCAAAACACCTGAACGCGCCACGCACGACGGGGGCGAAAACCGCCACAGGCCCGGTCCGCTGTCAGATCCCGGTGCCCGGCAAGCGGGCACGAGAATCCGAGGACGGTCCGGTGGCTGGCCGAACCTGCTCACCCGCAAGGGTGAACAAAGCTCGCCAGCGGAGCCACGCTGGTCACCGCCTCCCCCCGGTTCCCGCCACACGTTATGGCAGATCCCGAGAGGCCTTCCTCCCACCTGGCTCGAAGCGTTCGCGATCCATCCGGCAGCGGGAGCGGGAGCAGTGTGGCATGGGCGCGGAGGGTGTGGACAAAATCGGGGGGGGGGGGATTTTTCACGGCAAACCCGGACGGCGCTTCCGCCTGATACCGCTGCAGCCGTTTGTGACCGGTCACCCGGCTAATCCGGTTAAGTTCACAAAGCCCAGTCATCCGCAATTCGCCGGCAACAAGAGCCCCGACAAACGATACGCGCTGATTTGTAACAGTTGTTGCATTCCAGAACATCGCAGCCCCTCCTGCCAACGTCGGAATGTAAACACCCTATCCGGTCAATTCTGTAAGCAACCTATCCGGTCCAGATACGATTTGTATCCTCTCCCACCAGGGGAGAGGATACCCCGCCGGCGTCTGGCCTCAATTGACCAGGCGCAAGCCCGATACCGATTGGCCGATCGCCGAAAATGCCTTTTTCAGGGAGACGACATCGCTGGCCATGAAGAAGTTGTCCTTGCGCGTGGCACAATTGGAAAACAGGTTCACCACCGACGACGACGTGGTTTTGTAGAGCACGGTATAGACCTCGACCCCGAGCTTCTTGATCGCCACACACATGTTGGCTGTCGACTGGTTAAGATAAGATTCGGCTGCAGACTGGGTGGTCGTCGAATTGATGCGCTTGTCGGCCAGGAAACCGTAGGAGCCATAGTCGGATTTGTTGATGGTGTTGCTGGCGCCATAGGAAACATTGGTGCCGTCGGTCATGATCACCAGGATCTTGGACGCAGCGTCGGAGCCAAAGGGCGCAGCCTGGGTGTAGGGCGCATCAGGTGACAAGACCCGCCAGCCCCACGCCAAACCCTCGGCAATATTGGTACCCGAGCCATTCCAGTACTGCATCGCGTCAATGCCGGATCTGACCTTTGTGAGATCTGTTGTCAGCGGCACGATCGGTGTCGGGCAGGCGCGGTTTGGCCCCAGCGTCAACGGCCCGGTATTATCCCGGAAATTCCCGGGGACCGCGGTTTCGGTCTTGTACTTGGTTGTCGAGCGCTGCACCGTGGCATAATCGCCAGAGATGCCGTCATTCAGCCAGGAATTATTGAACGCTGTGGCGGTGTTTCCACCCGTGCTGATCCGGTCGCCGGGCTCATCGGGGGCGAAATAGGGCACAAACAGCGTATTGGGGTTGCTGGCATCGGGCGGGGTGAGATCGGTGTTGTAGGGCACAGGCCGGGCTTCGACGCAGCCCTTCCAGCTTGTCCCCGACCAGCCAAACAGATTGAAATGGTGCGGGTAGTTTGACGAATTGAAATCGGTGTTGTTGTTGCCGGTGGATTTTCGGGTGGCCCGCTGCGCGTCGGTGAGAAACGTCCAACCATTATAGACCGAATTTCCGGAGGTATCGATCCAGCTGCTGTCGTAGCCCTCCCCCTTGACATTGACGCTGGTGACGAACGGAATGAGCCCAACCTTGAGGCTTTGTTGCGAGGTATCAACATCATTGAGGGCATCAAGCAGGGCGTGGGAAGCGTCCTTCAGCGCGCTGATGCCGCCTGATCCCATGGATCCGGTGTTATCAAGCGCGACCGCGATTTCGATAGCGCGGGTCGATATATAGGTGGAAGCCGACACTGTAATCGTGTTGGGCATGAACCGGCCAAGAAACACCAGCGGAATGGTCACCTCCGCGTGGGCATCGGAGCGGATATAGTTCATCCCCATCGTCAGATCGATGCCCTCATCGACCAGTGTCATGTCGTCGTTTTGCGACACTTGTGCCTGCAGTATCTGGCGATAAATGGCTTCGCGATCGATCGCTTCCGAACTTTTTTTGGAAACCGCCAGAACCGCGCTATCGACCATGTTCTGCAATTCGACCTTGGCGCGGGACATGTTGGTGTAATCCACCGCAAAGCCTGCCGAGACAAACAGCAAGGGCACCAGAACCGCGGTTAACATGCCGAAATTGCCACGGTTGCATTGCCAGATTTTTCTTGGCTCCACACACTTCGAACGCATGCGATCACTCCAACGGTTTGAGACAGAAACGTGAAACGAAATCAGATCCCGCCAACAATGGCGTTGCTACCGTAAAGGGAGCCTTAAAGAAAATGCGCGCGGCGAAAGGCGGCAAGATCTACTTCAGATCATGATGAACAATACCTCACCGCCAGCGGATGTATTGTCTCCTTTTACGTGGTCTTCCGGGGCAAGCGTGGCGCGCTGTGTGAAGATCTGCCGCGAACGGACACGCTGACGTGCACCTAAAAATCCGGAAACCCGCGGGCTTTCCACTCGGCGCGCGGGATCGGGGTTCCGATGCTCAGGGCAAAGCTTGCTACCTTGAAAGCGTCATCATCAACCGTGCAGCGAAAAGACAGTGCGTACCAGGCACCGCCGGCACGGAAGGCAGCATCCGAAACCGTCAGCACATTGCCGCTGTCGAGCCGGTAGGCCGGCAGCAACTCGGGCTGATAGGACGGTGTGTTGTTGCGCAATTGCTCGCGCAATTCGGTGGTGCAGAGCTGGCTGGCACGAAGGTCACGCGGCAGGCTGCCCATCGCCACCATTGCCGCCCGGTCCTCGGTCAGAACCGGAGAAAACAGCCGCTCGGCCTCGGTGAGGTCGGCTGGCGCTGCGGTGTCCACCGCGGATTCAACAGCCGTTTCCGCATTGGTTTCGACTGGTGGCTGGCTGGCCTCGGGTTCAGTGATCTCGGGGTCAGCGGGCTCTGCCGGGATAGGGGCTGGCGGCAGGGCGTCGGGGTCCGGCTCGTTCAGTGCGTCTTGCGGCAGGCCGGAGTCGGGCAGCGTGAGTTCGGGAAGCGACAGCCCGGCGATCTCCGGCTCTGACGCCTCGGGCGCGGGCGGAACTTGTTGCGGCGCGTCTGGCGCGGAGGCGGCGGCATCGGTCTGGGACGGATCAGGCTCGGTGGGTTCCGGCACGGGCGATTGTGTGGCGGTCTCGGTGTCAGATGGTTCAAGATCGGCAGGTTCGGTTGTACTGTTGCCATCAAGCGCCACCCGCGGTCCGGCATCACGTTCGCCAAACTGGAACACCGGCCTGAAAACCGGGATCGGCACAGCCTCGCCTGCTGACGGCTCTCCGGAGGGAGGCGGAGATGCAGCTTGCTCCAACTCCGGTTCGGGCGGACTTTCAGCCTGCTCAGGCGCTTCGGGCGCGGGCGGTTCCTCGGTCGCCGGTTCGGGCGTTTCCGGCCCAGGCTCAGGCTCAGGTTCGGGTTCGGGTTGGGGTTCGGGTTCTTGTGCCGGCTCCGGCGGGGCGACCAGCGTCACCTCCACCACCTGCTCGTCGGGTTCCGGCTCGGGCACAGGCACGGGCAGCCGCATCAGCAACGCCGCCAACACCACGCCATGCAGCGCCAGCGACACCAGCAAGGCGCGGCTCAGTCCGTTTGACCAGATCCTGTGCAAAATCCTCATGGGGCGATCCATAGCAGCAAATACGGCCCGGCAAGGGCAGGAGCAGAGATTGTTGTCATCACTTTGGTGTTAACCGCCCAAGGCCGGGCCAGGCGAGGGTGTGACGCCGCACCAGCTTGCCCCGCGCAGCACTTGCTGGCATGACAGGCACACAGTTTCACGGGGATACCAGATGAGCGGATACACACTTTACTGGAAGCCGGGATCGGGCTCGATGGTGGTCGAAGCGGCATTGCGACTGATCGGCCTGCCCTTTGACGGCGTCCGCATCGAGGGCACCGCCGGATTGGCCAAGCCAGAATTCCTGACGCTCAACCCTGCCGGCAAGGTGCCGGTGCTCAGGCTTGCCTGTGGCGAGGTGATGGCCGAGAGCGTGGCCATTCTGCTGGCGCTCGATGACCTGTTTCCCGAGGCGCGGCTGCTGCCGCCGCACGGCGCACCGGCACGGCACAAGGCAGTGCAATGGCTGGTGTTCATGACCGCCAACATCTATCCCGATGCGCTGCGCTATTACTATCCCGAGCGCCACACAACCGACAGCTCTCCAGAAGCCGCCGAGGCAATCAAACAGCAGGCGGCAAGCGACATGGATCGCGATTTCGCCCAGCTGGCGGGCGCCATCCAGGGCCCGTTCCTGCTAGGCCAGAGAATGACGATTGCCGATGTCTACGCGGCAATGCTGGCCGATTGGCACGCGCCGGCGATGAACCTGCCGGAGATCAGCGGACTCTCCAAACATGTGCTGGAAAATCCCACCGTCGCCGAGGCCTGGCGCCATCACGGGTTTGGCACATAAGCGGGCGGCCAGCGCTGGTTCGGTCTATTTCGGCGCGAGCATCATCACCACCAGTTTCACAGCCGCCAACAGGAACGGTGCGGCGTGCATCAGCAAATCGAAGATGTCGATCGGCTTGATCAATGTGCCGGCCATCAGCATTTTCAGCTTCTCCCAGATATGCGGCTCCGGAAAGAACGGCGCCAGCCCCAGCGTCAGGCAGGCGATGATGACGATCGGCCAGGAAAACTGGTCGAGAATGTGGATCAGTTGCTCCATCAGCAAAGGTCTCCGGCAGAGTGCGGCCATAATCAGCGCGCAGCAGTGGTGAGACGCATATCGTGCGGGGCGCCCGGGAGTTCAATTCAAAACATTCAATTGGGCGAATATGTCGCGGTGGGGAGAACAACGCAAAAAGGGCGCGCCCGGTGGACACGCCCTTGTCTGTTCAGCATTGCACTGTCTTTTAGCTATCCAGGAAGCTCCTGAGCTTGCGTGAGCGGCTCGGGTGCTTGAGCTTGCGCAGGGCCTTGGCTTCGATCTGGCGGATACGTTCGCGGGTAACCGAGAACTGCTGGCCGACTTCCTCGAGCGTGTGGTCGGTGTTCATGCCAATGCCGAAGCGCATTCTGAGCACACGTTCTTCACGCGGGGTGAGCGAGGCCAACACGCGGGTGGTGGTTTCGCGCAGGTTCGCCTGAATGGCCGCATCGATCGGCAGGATGGCGTTCTTATCCTCGATGAAATCACCCAGATGCGAATCTTCCTCGTCGCCCACAGGGGTTTCGAGCGAGATCGGCTCCTTGGCGATTTTCAGCACCTTGCGCACTTTTTCGAGCGGCATGGCGAGTTTCTCGGCCAGTTCTTCCGGCGTCGGCTCGCGGCCGATCTCGTGCAGCATCTGCCGCGAGGTACGGACGATCTTGTTGATGGTCTCGATCATGTGCACCGGAATACGGATGGTGCGCGCCTGGTCGGCGATCGAGCGGGTGATTGCCTGCCGGATCCACCATGTGGCGTAGGTCGAGAACTTGTAACCGCGGCGGTATTCGAACTTGTCCACCGCCTTCATCAGGCCGATATTGCCTTCCTGAATGAGATCGAGGAACTGCAGGCCGCGATTGGTGTATTTCTTGGCGATCGAGATCACCAGACGAAGGTTGGCTTCAACCATTTCCTTCTTGGCGATGCGGGCTTCACGTTCGCCCTTCTGCACCATCTGCACGATGCGACGGAATTCGGCGATGGCAATGCCGGTACCCTGTGCCAGATTCTGGATCTCGGTGCGCAGGTCGCGGATGCCTTCGGATTCGGTCTTGGCAAATTCCTTCCAGCCCTTGGCCGACAGATTGGCGATCGACTTCATCCAGTTGGGATCAAGTTCGGCGCCAAGATACTGCAGCAGGAAGTCATCGCGCTTGACGCCATAGCTTTCAGCCAGACGCAGCAATTTGCCTTCGGTCTGAACCAGACGCTTGTTGATGTCGTAAAGCTGTTCGACCAGGTTATCGATGCGGTTCTGGTTGAGCGACAGCGACTTGACCGCGCTGATCAGAGCGTCCTTGAGCTCCTTGTAGCGGCGCTCCTGGGCCGGCGACAGCGTGCCGCTGGCAGCAAGGCGAGCTTCGACCTGCTGGTCCTGAAGCTTTCTGAGCTTCTTGTAGGTCTCGGCGATGGTGTCGAGCGTTTCCATCACCTGCGGGCGCAGCTCGGCCTCCATGGCGGCGAGCGAGAGATTGTTCTCGTCGTCGTCGTCCTCGTCCTCTTCATACTGGCCTTCGCCGCCGACATTGGTGACGTCGTCGGACTTGGCCTTTTCGGCGCGAACCTTTTCCTTTTCCTCGGCTACCTTGCGGTCGGCCTCGATCTTTTCCGGGCTCTGGAACTGCGGCGCAGCCTTGGCCTCGGGACCGGAATAGGTGGTTTCCAGATCGATGATCTCACGCAACAGCGTGGCGCCCTCGTTGAGCTCCTCGCGCCAGATGATGATGGCCTGGAAGGTCAGCGGGCTTTCGCAAAGCCCTGCGATCATGGTTTCGCGGCCGGCCTCGATGCGCTTGGCGATGGCGATTTCGCCTTCACGCGACAAAAGCTCCACCGAGCCCATCTCGCGCAGATACATCCTCACCGGGTCGTCGGTGCGGTCGGTCGGTTCTTTTTTCTTGGTGGTGGCGACAGCCGAACTTGACGCGGTGGCGACTTCGCCGCCTTCGCTTTGCTCTTCGCCATCACTATCGTCTTCGGCTTCCTTGTCTTCGCTGGCCTCGTCTTCCTCGACCACATTGATGCCCATATCGGAGAGCATCGACAGGATGTCCTCGATCTGCTCGGAGTTCACCTCTTCGGAAGGCAGCACCGCATTGAGCTCGTCCATCGTGACATAACCTCGTTTTTTCGAGGTTTTGATCATCTTCTTGACGGCGTCATCCGACAGGTCGAGCAACGGCCCATCGGCCACAGCGCCTTCGCGCTCGTTCTCGGTGTCGTCTGCTGCTTCTTTTACCTTGCTTGCCATGGACAGTCACTTTCCCCGGATCTTATTCGGTTGATGTCGGCCCAGCACCTGCCAATTGGCACAGGGCCCCCGCGGCTAGAGCGGGCGACTTTCGCGAATCATCCGGATTGTTGTGGCGTACGGATGCTTAATTCCCTATTAACCATGCCGATCGTGTTGGCCTGCCATCGCCAGGATGGCCGTTTGGCGCGAGACAATTGACTGCCCCTGAGAGCCAATCGATTCCGCGCATGTTACGTCAGGTAGCTGATTCCCACAAAAAACCTTTCCGTCAAGGCTTAAAGGGCAAAAAGCGCACTGTTGTGAAAATAATGGCACGATTGCCCGGTTTCACGGTTGAATTCATATGATTACCCTATGTAGGCGCGAGTTTGAACTTCACAAGAGCCCGGCTTAAGAATCGGTGCAGGTGACGGTGATCAGCCCGCCGCACCGCCACCGCCCTTGCCCCGGCCCGACAGCACCCCGAATCCATCGATGATGGCTTCCTGGTTCTCCAGCCGCGCAACCTCGAGCTGAACTTCGCGCAAGGCCAGCATCAACCGCGGGATGGCATTTTCGTCACCCTGCTCGGTCGCCTCGGCGATGTCGCGCTCAAGTTCGGCCTTCTGCCATTTGAGCGCCCGGGTGCGCTTGTGCAGCGCCAACGCCTGATGATAGCCCTCGCGCGCATCCTCCGCGGCTGCTTCGACGGTTGCGGTCCAGATCCGGGCGTTGCGCACGTGGCTTTCGAGCCGGGCGATGAAATCCCCCTGCCCGTCGGCCTCGAGCGCGGCAAACAGCCTTTCGCGGTCAAACCGTCCGCCCACTGACGCCGCATCGAGCATGACCTGCCAGACCCGCATCAGCCCCTTGTCTTCAAATTCCAGCGCCGCCAGTTCGTCAAATTCGTCATGCAGCATCTGCGGGTGGTTGGCGACCGTCATCACCAGCACGGTCTCCCTGAGCGACGGCAACACACCATGGCCGCGCACCATCCCCGACTGCGCCAGCCGTTCGGAAACGGCAACGCCATGGGCTGATGCTCCGCCCGGGCGTCCGCCGCCACGGCCACCTTCGCCGCTACGCTCACGGTCATATTTGCCACGTTCGAAATTGCCGCGCTTTCCCTGTTCGCGGCCGCCATAGCCGTAACCACCGCCGCCAAAGAACGCCTTCAGCCGATCGCGCATGTCCTGCTGGTAATGTCGGCGTACGCTCTCGTCGGCAATCATCGAGGTGATCTGGCGCAGCCGGGCTTCCAGCTCGGCACGAGCCTCAGGCGTCTCGAACACGCCGGCGCCGGATTCGCGCGCCCACACCACATCGGCCAGCGGTCGGGCTTGGGCAATCAACTGGTCGAACGGCTCGCGCCCATCCTGGCGCACCAGATCATCGGGATCCTTGCCCGACGGCAGTACCGCAATCCTGAGCGACCGTCCCGGCCCGACCAGGGGCAGTGCCAGATCGGCGGTCCGGTTGGCCGCACGCTGACCGGCCTCGTCGCCGTCAAAACACAACACCGGCTGCGGCGTCACCCGCCACAAAAGCTTGAGCTGATTCTCGCCCAGCGCCGTGCCCAGCGGCGCCACGGCGTTCTCGATTCCGGCTTGGGCCAGCGCGATCACGTCCATGTAGCCCTCGACCACGATCAACGTGCCATCCTGACCGCAGGCGCGGCGGGCGCGGGCAAAATTGTAAAGAACATTGCCCTTGTGAAACAGCTCGGTCTCGTTGGAATTGAGGTATTTGGCGGGTGCGGTGGGCGACAGCGCCCGGCCGCCAAAAGCGATCACCCGCTCTCGCGACGACAGGATCGGGAACATGATGCGATCCCGGAAACGGTCGTAGGAAACAGCGATATCGGGACCGTGGACCACCAGCCCGCAGGCCTCGATCTGGTCCTTGTCGACGCCGCGCGCGGCCAGATGCTCCTTGAGCGCACTGCGGCTATCGGAACTGTAGCCGAGCCGGAAGGCAGTGATCGTGCGCCCCGACAGGCCACGGTCGCGCAGATAGGCCCGCGCCTTGGCGCCCTGCGCGCCCTGCAGTTCTGTCTCGAAGAAAGACGCCGCCATCTCCATCACATCCTCGAGGCTGGCGCGCTGACGGTCGCGCCGCGCTGCTTCGGGATCGGGTGCAGGCAACGACACGCCGGCCATGTCGGCGACGCGCTCAACCGCTTCAGGAAAATTCAGGCTTTCGAGTTCGGTGAGAAATTTGAAATGGTCGCCCGACACCCCACAGCCAAAACAATGGTAGCGGCCCTTGCGATCCTCGCAGTGAAAGCTCGGGGATTTTTCGCCATGGAACGGACAGCACGCCCACCAGTCGCCGCGCGAGGTATTGGTTTTCTTGCGATCCCAGGTCACGTGACGGCCGATCACGTCCGAGATCGGAACCCGTTCGCGTAGGTCATCAAGAAAGGACGGTGAAAACCGCAAGATCGGCACGCCTCCGGCGCTTGGTAAAATTCGGGTTGCTATGCCGCCTATATAGGTGGTGCGGCAGGCGCTGGCAAAGATCTTGCGCACGCTCTCCCCGCTATTCACAAACCAGGCCCCCTGTATCGGGCCAAGGGGGCACTACAGATATGACACAGACATTTGCGACCAGATTTTGTGGCGCCCTAGCCTTCGAAATCACCTGGCCGCGAATACCGCTGCAAAACGGATGGTTTTGTAAACGAATTTGAAATTGGCAAGGCAATGAATCCGGGTCAGAATTGGCGCATGATAAAAACCATTGCCTTTGATGCAGACGATACACTTTGGGAAAACGAGCAGTTTTATCAGCTAACGGAAAAGCAGTTCCAGGCGCTGTTGAGTGACCATGCGGACAAGGAGCAGCTTTCAAAACGCTTGCTGGCCGCAGAGAAGCGCAATCTGGCAACCTATGGTTTCGGCATCAAGGGCTTCGTTTTGTCCATGATTGAAACAGCAATCGAAGTTACTGATGGGCAGGTATCGACAGATACAATTTCCAAAATTCTGGCAATTGGCCGCGATCTCCTCGGGCACCCTATCGAATTATTAGAGGGTGCTCGCGAGGTGCTCGACGAATTGGCGGACCGCTATACCCTGATACTTATTACCAAGGGTGACCTGTTCGACCAAGAGCGCAAGATTGCTCAATCAGGTTTAGCCGAGAAATTTGCCGCAATCGAAATTGTGCCTGACAAAAGTGCCGCTGTGTACCGGCGCATATTTTCTCAACGAGCCGCTGAACCAGAAGCCACAGTCATGGTCGGGAACTCGCTTAAATCAGATATAGTCCCTGTTCTGGAAGTCGGGGCATGGGGCGTGTTTGTTCCGCACGCGCTTACATGGTCAATCGAACATACTGACACGCCAGTGGAACATGAGCGATTCAAGCAGATTGACAGCATGAGGGATTTGCTAGGCTTGCTGTCGCGTATGCCCTAATTCAAGCATTTGCAGCGTAATTGCGTGTATCGGATTTTCGGCATCTTGCGACCGAATCCGAAGGCCGGCATCTCCGCAAGGCGGTGTTGGGGCGAACTGCAGCCAAGGCCAGCCTTCTACCCAGACCAGCCTGAAGCCGCGATCCGGCAAAGGCCCACCCATTTCGACCTGGCTGGTATCCGCGCACGCGCAACCAGCGCTAGCTGAACAGGCCTTGTCGTAGCGCCGAAACCACGGCCTGTGTCCGGTTGGAACAGCCGAGTTTCTGGGTAGCGATGGTGGCGTAGTGATTGACGGTGTGCTCGGAAAGCCCGGTGATGCGGGCGATTTCGGAGCTGGTCTTGCCCTCGGCGGTCCATTGCAGCACTTCGGTTTCACGCGCACTCAGCACCGACTTCGCCGAATTGCTGGCCGAATTGACCCGCGTCAATTGCCCGACCAGAAGCGTCGAGAACATCGCCAGCGTTGTCAGTTCCTCGACCGAGAGTGGCTTGCGCTCACCGCTGAAGGAGACCGCATGGCGCGCGCCCCGACCATCATGGACAGGGAAATAGACGCCCATGGTAAGACCGAATCGGGCAAACAGCGTATTGGCCTCGGTCGTTTCGGTGCCCGGCCGGTGATCATTGGTGAATCTGATATCAAACAGCACCGGCGTGATCTGCTTCCTCAACTGGTCAAGCACCGGGCTGTTGATGCCCAACTTCAACCGGTCATACTCGGCAATCAATTCCGGCGGCCAGCTCGAAATCATGGCAACTTGCGAGAGTGAAAGCCCGGCGCCGACTTTGACATTGGGCAGCGCAATCACCGAAAAGAAGCGAAACTCGTACTCGACACAGGTCTTGCGCAGCACCTGCATCGCATCGAACACTGTAGTGATTCCGCTGATCGGCTCGAACACCGGCGCAGATAGAATCGGATTATCCATCACGCCCACCAGGCCGCGACCTGCAACAGCAATGACCGGCAGCCGATGACAGCAAGCCTGCCTGCACCGGGGTGGCGATGCTTCAACGTTAAAGGCAGGCGATCACTGCGGTCAAACTGGAGCGGTGATGCAAATTCATACGACATGCCCAGCCCTCCAATTGACAGATGATTGTCCGAGATGGGATGGTTATCCGACCTGCCCCCCCACAAGCAATAAGCGAAATCTCGCCTAGTGGCTTACAACCCATGTTAATGGAACAACTGATTTTTAAGGGAAAACGCCTGTTCGCCCGGCATCTGCATCCATGCAGATGGGACAATTCGCGCTTTGAGGCAGATGAAGAAATGCGCCGGGACAATAATGCCCCGGCGCTTTCTATCAGATTATTGCAACAGGCCCTTGACCATGCCGCAGGCCTTGGAAAAATCCATCTGGCCCGGATAGCGCTCCTTGAGCACATTCATGCATTTGCCCATGTCGCGCAGGCCCGAAGCGCCGGTCTCGTCGATCACCGATGCGCATAGTTCGCGCACTTTTTCTTCCGGCAACTGCGCAGGCAGAAACTGCCGGATGATGGCAATTTCATCGCGCTCCTGCTGGGCCAGCTCAAGCCGGGCGTTTTCCTCGTAGATGGCAGCCGATTCCTCGCGCTGCTTGGTCATCTTGGTCAGGATTTGAAGGATTTCATCATCGCTGACAGGATCCTTGCCGGCGCCACGATTGGCGATGTCACGATCCTTGATGGCGGCCAAGATCAACCGCAACGTCGAAATGCGGCGGGTATCCTTGGCGCGAATCGCATCTTTCAGCGTTTCGACAAAGCGTTCACGCATCATCAAACTTACTCCAGCAGTTCATATGCCTACCCTTGGGTCCCTGGACACGGAACGGACAGCACTACTCCCAGGGCCGCACCCAGTTCAAGCTAATTATTGCCGGCCCTGCGACACCACGCTGATTGACCGCGGGCCGAGGCTTGTCTATTTACCAACATCTGCATGACTGGATCAAAGGTGCTCTCGACGCGGGAACTGCATTCCGCGCCAGGCTGTTGACCTGTATAAATGGCGATGCCCCGAACGAATTCAAGGGGCCCCGCCCGGCGATCAAGCGGCGCCGAGCCGCCAATGGAGTGGACATGACCACAAGCCCCTGGACCAAGACCAAACCCACCGCCGTGCTGGTATTTGCCGATGGCACCGTGATCGAAGGCCAGGGCGTCGGCGCTACCGGTCAGGCGCAGGCCGAGGTCTGCTTCAACACCGCGCTCACCGGCTATCAGGAGATCCTCACCGATCCATCCTACATGGGCCAGATCGTCACCTTCACCTTCCCGCATATCGGCAATATCGGCGCCAATGACGAAGACATCGAAGACCTCACCCCCGCCGCCCGCATCGGCGCGGTTGGCGCGATCTTCAAGGCCGACGTCACCGAACCCTCAAATTACCGTTCGGCAGTCCATTTCGACCAATGGCTCAAGACGCGTGGCATCATCGGTCTGTCGGGCATCGACACACGGGCGCTGACTGCCTGGATCCGCGAAAACGGCATGCCCAACGCCGTCATCGCCCACGACCCCGACGGCAATTTCGACGTTGACGCGCTCAAGGCGCTGGCAGCCGAGTGGAGCGGGCTTGAAGACCTTGATCTGGCCAAGGAGGCAACCTCGGGCCAGTCTTCGCAATGGACCCAGGCACCCTGGGTCTGGGATAAGGGTTTTTCAGAGACCGGCGAGACGGTGGCGCATATCGTCGCCATCGATTACGGCGTCAAACGCAACATCCTGAGACTTTTCTCCGGCCTTGGCTGCAAGGTCACGGTGGTGCCCGCCACCATGGCCGCCGAGGATATTCTGGCGATGGCGCCCGATGGCGTGTTCCTGTCCAACGGCCCCGGCGATCCGGCTGCAACCGGTGAATATGCCGTGCCGATCCTGCGCAAGCTGATTGACAGCGGCGTGCCGATCTTCGGCATCTGCCTGGGACACCAGATCCTGGCGCTGGCCGTGGGCGGCCGCACCGTCAAGATGCATCAGGGCCACCACGGCGCCAACCACCCGGTCAAGGACCACACCACCGGCAAGGTCGAGATCGTGTCGATGAACCATGGCTTTGCGGTTGATGCCAAAAGTCTGCCCGAGGGCATCGAGGAGACCCATGTGTCGCTGTTTGACGGCTCCAATTGCGGCCTTCGCCTGGTTGGCAAGCCGGTGTTCTCGGTCCAGCACCACCCCGAAGCCTCCCCCGGCCCGCAAGACAGCCACTATCTGTTCCGCCGCTTCATGAACATGATCAGCGAAAGCAAAGGCCTGCCGGTTCTCGCTGAACGCTAGAACCGTGATGTATATAAATTGGCGTTCAGATGGCTGCATTTGAACGCTCATCTACAGGCATTAATCAGTTGTGGTCAGCTTCTGGACCTCGGGTTTTCTCTTGAACAAATAGGGGACCTGTCTCGACCCGGCTGTGACCTTTCCCTCAATATTTGCAAGATAGCCATCCATATGGTGGTCCTTGGTGGAAAAATCGTTGATGTTCCGCCAGAAATCACCCACCGAAATACGATCGGCATCATGTTCATTCAGATAGCCAAAATCCGGACCCGCGCGCAAAATGACCTCGGGTGAAAAGTGCTGGTACTTCTTGGCGATGGTATAGGGCGGCACCATGGGAACAACATCCAGTTCGTTGATGACCCGCGTGAACACCGAAATCAATTTTGGAACAGGTGGCATCTCGGTAGTGAACTTCGGCTGACCGAAGGTGACGACCCGCTCGACGATGTATCCTTCGCTTTCGAGATAAGCAGCGACGATCACCGCGGCAGCGCCCCCGAGTGAATGGCCTGTCACACGCAGCGGCAAATCCTTGCGCAGGTAAGGGACGGCATTGTCATGAATGGCCGTCGCCACATCTTTGAACCCACGATGCAGAGGAATATCCAGAATATTATCCGGCAGGAGAGCCGTTTCGATATCTTCGAAAACGTTGGATTTTTGCGCTGTGCCCCGGATCGATAGTGTCTGCTTACGGTTGGCCAGATCAGTTTCGATGAAATAAAGAACGTCGATGGGTTGAAGAGTTACGGCCCGGGTGACCAACGGATATGCCTTGCGGATCTCCGCAATAGGATCGTAGGCCGACCTGGAACGTTTTGCATAAAATTCGAGTTCGACAAAATCGATCTTCGTTGGCACAACGACCGAAACAGATTGTCTGACACTCTGCGGCAGGCTGCCGGCGCAGCCTGACAGCGCCAATAGAAAAAGAACCAGAATGAGGGCAGAAACAGAACGTTTGGCCAGCAGGGGCGGACTGACCGTCCAGTGTGTATAAACCAGCATCTACGCCCCACGCCACGCCCTGTGGGCAAACCAACACTGCATTGGCTCTTCGCACCACCTAGCAAGACGTTATTAGCTCCTCACACTTTCTCCAAGGTAAAACAGCTCAGAAGTGGCAAGAAGCCCGACCATGACGAGAGCGCATCTTCCGGGCAACGCTCCCGGAAGACCAATTCAGGTCAGGCCTTCGCCGTTTGAAATGCCGGGCTCCACGTCAAGAATGGACGGGAAGCAGACTATTGTTGAGCTGCCACAAGGTCTGCATGCTGCACAGCCTTGATCGGCATGGGTGCTCTGCCCGTCAACGAAAGGATACACGCTAATGTATATCGCTTTCATGCACTCGCCGACCGCCTTGTTCTCCAGGCCGGCGCAGCAAGGTCATCAATCAAGTGGTGGCCAATCAAATGACTGGCCACCACAATTGAAACCAGCCTCCCTCATTCGAACTAGAGGAGCTTCAAGGTCTTGTTTTGAACCAATAACCGGTATTTGCCGATGTCGTAGTTGGGCTTGAGCGGGTCATCGTCGAAAGTGTCGTCCGCATAGTGATAAAGATGAGTTTTACGCTGAAACGACTCCGGCAAGGTCAATAGATCTTCGATCGAACAATGGAAGAGCTTCAAATCACCGCCAAGTACGTCCGTGGGACCAAAGCGGCATTCGTGGAGGACAACATCCGCTTGATCCAGCCACTCGATCAACGAAGGATCGAAACCGGTATCGGAACTGTAGCCAAGCTTGAAGTTGCCGAAATCGAACATGTAGGCGATTGTTCGCGGGAGATGGTTGGTCATGCGGTGCTCGACCGTAAATCCGCCGAAATCATGCACCTTCCCCATTGGTACGGGTTCGAAATACCAGTCGAATGATGCGATCCCATTGCCGGCGCGGGGCGATTCCTCGATCGCTGTGCGCAAATGCGTCCATATATCCTGAAGCAGCCAAGTAGGTGCGTAGATCCTAGACGGATTTTCGGTCTTGAAATACTGCATATATGCAAGCTCTTCGAGGCCTCCGACATGATCGGCATGCATATGCGTTATCATTATTTCCTTGTATTTATCAATCGTTACCTGTTGATCTCCAACACGATTATTTTCTGCAAGCATTTTTGGGATATAAGCAGGGCAATCTATAAATATTTCACGCCCGTCTACATTAAACACCATGTTGCTGTACCAAAATTTCTCTGTAAAAGCATCACCAACACCGAGTGGATAAATAGAAATAGATTTAGCCATACTTCACTCCTCCATTATTTAAAATATGCCATATTTACAAATGACTAGTTTTTATCCCACACAAATTTTGTATTTAATAGTGTCGTTGGTTTCTTTCTTTTCATATATTGATTGCGTTATTCCAAACATATGGACATCTCGATTTACCGTCCGCTGTTTCATTGAGGACGCATGAAGTGGCCCGTTGGTGAGCCTGGGGCAGAAGTCCACCACTTTTTTAGTATGGAGTGCCGCTTTGGGAGCCAGCGCTTCGGCCACGATTGCGTCATTCTGTGAAAATTCACGGAAAATGATCGGGTTCAAAGGTTGGATTTTCTCGGCAAATTGGTTGAGCGATTTTTGGCGAAGACAAGCGGATTTAGCCAACCCCACATCCTGGTAATTCTTCGACCGGCAGAAGGCTGAGATCCAACGCCCGACTTGGGCCGGCAAAACGGGATGGATCGTCTGAACGATGCTACATGACCCACCTGTGGCAACTTCCGTATCAGACCGGGAAACCGCCAAGGAAGGCACGAACGGGTTGCTTTGGTCCGAATTCGGTAATGCCAGCACACTGGCCCAAGAACCCGAAGGGCTCGAAGGGGTCGAAGAAGTCATTCGTGACAGACTGCCCGAAAGGCAAGTCTGGGCCAAATAGCGTCTTCAAGACCGGCACGCTGCAGCCCGCATGATACCCGCTCAGGTCGACGTAACGCCCCATTTTTCCGCGCCTTTGATCCTTTGACCATGCCCTCCGGGGACCCCGCTCTGGCTGGGTGAAGGGTTTGTCAGTGGCGCTACGGGTACCGCGTAACGCCAGGGGAGATGCATACCCGAATTGTATTAACCCGGTTCAGACAGCGTCTTGAAGGCGTTGGCCTGATACGGACCACCCATCATGCGCAGTCAGGTCACACAAATTGATGACACCTGTTCGCCCCCTTTGTTCGTGGCCTTTTTATCTGCTTTCACAATGTCATCAGACGCAGTAAGCATCCCAATCTTTGAATTTTTGGAACATGACATGGCGCAAAAAGCCACTATCTACAAAGTCGAACTTTCAGTCTCCGACATGGATCGTCACTATTACGACACCCATAAACTGACCGTTGCCAAACACCCCTCGGAGACGGATGAACGGCTGATGGTGCGTATTCTGGCTTTTGCGCTGAATGCCCATGAGCATCTGGAAATGACAAAGGGCCTTTCAACGGATGACGAGCCCGACATCTGGCAAAAAAGCCTGAGCGGCGAACTTGATGTGTGGGTGGCCCTTGGGCTTCCCAGCGAAAAAGTGATGCGCCAATCCTGTGGCAAGGCCGGCAAGGTGATCGTCTATCCTTACGGCGGCAGGACGGCCGAGATGTGGTGGGACAAGATCAAGAACAGCACCGCCCGTTTTGAAAATCTTCACGTGATAAATTTTTCCGAGAAAGACACGGGTGAACTGGCAAACCTGGCAAGCCGCGCAATGAATCTACAGGTAAATATTCAGGACGGCGATGTGATGGTGAGTGCTGGCGAGACCATCGTCAACGTCACCCCGTTGAAATGGAAGAGTGCCGCGTAACTCACGGGTTCGTGGCGCAAATCTGAGATTGAGCAGAACGGCGGCAAGGACTGAAATTGAAACAATACCCCCCCATCCTCGGCCAAAACTCTGAAACCATGGAAAAGCAATTGCCGCCTTGGTCCCCGGCGCAAAGAGACTAGGCAACCGGATTGCGTGGTTTATATACAGTACGGAATGGAGATATCGCATGGTCCTGACTCACCTAGAGAGGCTGGAAGCTGAGGCCATCCACATATTCCGCGAGGTGGCCGCGAATTTTGCAAAGCCGGTGATGCTTTATTCCGTGGGCAAGGATTCCTCGGTGATGCTGCGGTTGGCCATCAAGGCGTTTTACCCCGCCAAACCGCCATTCCCCTTTCTTCACGTCGACACCACCTGGAAGTTCCGCGAGATGATCGAATTCCGCGACCGGATAGCTGCGGATCTGGGGCTCGATCTTATCGTTCATGTCAATCAGGACGGCGTGAAGCAGGGCATCAACCCCATCGACCACGGCTCGAACACCCACACCCACATCATGAAGACCGTGGCATTGCGCCAGGCACTGGACGCACACGGCTTTGACGCAGCCTTTGGCGGGGCGAGACGCGACGAGGAAAAATCGCGCGCCAAGGAGAGGATATTTTCGTTTCGCAATGCGCAGCATGCTTGGGACCCCAAGACCCAGCGGCCGGAGATGTGGAAGACCTACAACACGCGTATAGGCGAGGGAGAATCAATCAGGGTGTTCCCGCTGTCCAATTGGACTGAACTCGATATCTGGCAATATATCCTGAAAGAGAACATCCCGATCGTCCCCTTGTATTTCGCGGCACCGCGACCGGTTGTCGAACGTGACGGCATGTTGATCATGGTCGACGACGATCGCTTGAAACTTCGGCCGGGTGAACAGATTGCCACCCGCACGATCCGCTTTCGCACCCTTGGCTGCTATCCCCTGACAGGTGCGATGGAATCAAATGCGACCACACTCGAGGACATCGTCGGCGAAATGCTGATCGCACGCACGTCCGAGCGTCAGGGTCGGTTGATCGATCGTGATGAAAACGGCTCCATGGAAAACAAGAAAAAAGAAGGCTACTTCTGATGCTCAACCCGGCGGGACCGGAATTGTCAGGTGGGGTGCGAGGCTATCTCAACCACCAGGAAAACAAGACGCTGTTGCGGTTCATCACCTGCGGCTCTGTTGATGACGGTAAATCGACACTGATCGGCCGTTTGCTCTATGACACCAAGCTGATTTTTGAAGATCAACTGGCCGCGCTTGAAAGTGACAGCCGCAAGCATGGCACCGCTGGCGAGGTCATTGATTTCGCCCTTCTGGTCGACGGACTGGAGGCTGAACGCGAACAGGGCATCACCATTGATGTTGCCTACCGTTTTTTCGCCACGCAGAAGCGGAAATTCATTGTCGCCGACACGCCAGGCCATGAGGAATACACGAGCAACATGGCAACCGGCGCTTCGACCGCCGAACTTGCCGTTGTCTTGGTCGACGCCCGCAAAGGCGTGCTCGAACAGACCCGGCGTCATTCCCATATTGTGTCGCTTCTGGGCATTCGTCATATCGTCCTGGCGGTCAACAAGATTGACCTGATGGATCATGATCAGAGCGTGTTCGACGCTATCGTTGAGGAATACCGCGCATTCGCCAAACCCCTCGGCTTTGATGACATCCACGCAATTCCGTTATCCGCGCGGTTTGGCGACAATGTATCAATCCGGTCGACGGCAATGCCCTGGTACGACGGTCCGACACTGATCGAGCATCTCGAAAGCGTGGTTTTGCCCGATAGCGCCGTCGAACTTCCCTTCCGTTTTCCTGTTCAACTCGTGGTGCGGCCGCATCTGGATTTTCGCGGATTTGCCGGCCAGATAGCATCCGGAAAGGTCGCAGTCGGCGACCAGGTGGTGGTGGCAAACTCCGGTCAGATGGGAAGTGTCAAATCCATCGTGACGGCTGACGGCTTGCTGGACGCGGCCCGCGAAGGCCAGGCGGTTACATTGGTGCTGGATGACGAAGTGGATATCTCACGCGGCTCCATGCTGTCCCATCCCGACGCAAGGCCACTGGTCAGCGATCAATTCCAGGCCCACGTAATCTGGTTCGACAAGAAAACCTTGATGCCGGGACGGAGCTACATACTGCGCACCGAAACCATGTCGACACCAGCCAGCGTGACCAAGCTCAAGCACAAGATCGATGTCAATTCGCTCACCCTGGAAGCCGCCACCCATCTTGACCGCAACGAAATCGGGGTGTGCAACATCTCCACCCAGATGCCCGTGGCGTTTGATGCCTACCGCGACAATCGCGCGACCGGCAATTTCACAATGATTGATCGAATGACCAACGCCACTGTCGGTGCCGGGATGATCGATCATGCGTTGCGCCGGGCAGACAATGTGCACCTGCAATCCATCGACGTGACACGCGAGGCACGGGGCGCGCTCAAGCACCAGAAGCCGGCAGTGCTATGGTTTACCGGGCTGTCGGGTTCGGGCAAGTCAACCATTGCCAATCTGGTGGAAAAACAGTTGCACGCGCTTGGGCACCACACCATGACGCTGGACGGCGACAATGTTCGCCACGGTCTCAACCGCGACCTTGGCTTCACCGAG
Organism: Hoeflea sp. Naph1; assembly: GCF_046837775.1. Classification (GTDB taxonomy): domain Bacteria; phylum Pseudomonadota; class Alphaproteobacteria; order Rhizobiales; family Rhizobiaceae; genus Hoeflea. The sequence continues at coordinate 3,982,340 of NZ_CP177286.1, forward strand.
GCAGACCGCGTTGAAAACATCAGGCGGGTTGCCGAGGTGGCGCGCCTGATGAGCGATGCCGGGTTGATCGTATTGGTCTCATTCATCTCACCCTTCCGTTCGGAACGGCTAATGGCGCGTGAAATGATGGCATCGGGGGAGTTCCTGGAGATTTTCGTCGACACGCCGATCGAGGAATGCGCCCGGCGCGATCCGAAAGGGCTTTATAAGAAGGCAATGGCGGGCAACCTTGCCAACTTCACCGGCATATCATCGCCCTACGAGGCGCCCGAGCAGCCTGATATTCATCTCAAGACGGTGGAGCAGAACGCCGAAGCCTTGGCCATGTCGGTTGTGGAATGGATGACGAGGAACTCGGTTGGTGGCATCTGACCAGATGGTCGGCCCAACATCGCACACTCTGCGAAGCTGCACCCTTTGGCACAGTTTGGCCTCGTTTGCAGATCGACTTCAGGCAGCGGCATTCTTCGCGTTATTCACTTCCATAGCGATAGCCGACGGATCGCCGGGCTTCGCGGGAACGGACTAGTTGGCTTCTGCCAGGCCAGGCAGATAGGGCGCGTAGTTCTTCCAGGTGCCGATGGACGAGGTGTAGATCGGCCGACGCACCTGGACAGCACTGGCGGTGCGCACAACCCGCTTTGTTGCATGAAAATCAATGCACCGCTGATCAAACTCCAAGCCGCACTGACCCAGCAGTGCGCGGATGGAGGTTTCGGGATCTGTGACGATGGTCTCGTAATTGGCTTCTATAATCCCGTCGCCAAACAGCGATTTCCAGTGCTGCATCAGCGACTGGTAATTGCGGTGGTAGTCAATCAACTCGCCAAGGTCATAGCTGAAGTGATGGCCGCCGGAGGGAAAGAAGATCTTGAACATCGACAGGCAGGTGTCACGCGGGTCGCGGGTGCAGTGAATAACCTTTGCATTCGGGAAAGCCAGCTTGATCAGGCCGACCATCAGGAAGTTGCCAGGCAGCTTATCGGTAAAATGGCTGTTGCCGGTGATCGTCTCGTCAAGTGCACCGAGATAGTCCTGTGCGATCTGCTGCACGTCATCGGCCTGCAGCAGCGAAGCGGCATCAGGAAAGCCCGCTGAGTGAAGCGTCAGCATCTTGGTAAAGACAGTAGCGGGAAACTGGGACAACTCGCCACCACCACTAACCTGCGGATGGCTGGCCAGGATTTGTTCGACCAGCGTGGTTCCGGAGCGAGGCATTCCCACGATAAAGATCGGAGCTGCAGTAGATGCGCCGAATCCCATGCGGGAGTCGAAGAATTCCCGATTGAATATCGTGCCGATTCGGGCGATTTGCTCAGCGCTCTTTTCGGGTGAATATTTCAGTGTTGCCCGATGGATGGAGTTGCCCTCAGTGAACAACTCAGACGCCCGTTCGAATTTGCCCTCTTTTTCCTCGTGCTTGCCAAGCGCGAAGCAGAGCAATTTGCGCTCATCGCTGCCTGGAGCGGCGAGCTTGTGAGTGTTGCGAATGCGGGTGTGCATGCCAGCGTCAAGCTGATCGCTTACAAAGGCGAGCGACGCCATGGCGTTGACGTGGCTGCGGTCCTGATCAAGCGCGATGGTGTAATGCTCTATCGCTTCGGCCATCTCGCCATTGTCGCGCAATGCCTGTGCAAGTCCGTACTCGGCCTCGGGGAAGCGAGGGCGGATGGAGAGCGCTCGGTGATAGTGAGTGATCGCTTCTTCCACCCGTCCGACTGCCAGCAGGGTGTTGGCTAGATTGGCGTGGACTGCGGCAACCCGTTCGTTGACCGCGAGCGCCCGTTGATAATAGCTGATTGCGCTCGCAGGATCGTCCATCCTCACGCTCAGCCCCGCCAGATTGTTCCAGGCATCAACGAGCTCGGGGTCAATCTGCAAGGCGGCCTTGAAGGTATCCATCGCCGCCGCGAGTTTGTCGGCATAGGACAACGCGGTCCCAAGATGGGTGAGCATGACGGCATCTTCGGGCATCGCGGTGGTCGCGCGTGTCAGATAAGCCACGGCCTTCTCAAAATTCTTCTGCTGGATAGCAATGATTCCGAGCAGTTGGTTGGCGTGGGCGTGATCTGGATCCTCGGCAAGAATGGATTCGCATGCAGCCACAGCACCGAGGGCGTTTCCGCCTTGATAATACTCCGCCGCCTGGGCCATGACCCGAGCGTGCGGGTTGTTGGCAAGGCCGCTTTTCGCGGATCGGGCGTTCTCCAGCTTTTGCTGGCGTCTTCTGGTCGCGCGGTTCATTGGTCACTTCTTGTTTGCGCAGCCCTCCAACCAACGCGTAAATCCTACCCCCCGTAATAATTTGCGCCTCCCAACCGAATAGCAAGGTGCGACATCCGGCTTGCTCTTCACTTTGGCGTGAACGAAGAGTGGCGAGAAATTGCCGGACAGCGGCCTCAAGTCGTGAATCGGCTGTTTTTCCATCTCGTATTGATCTGAGTCTACCCATCTGCAATCGCCAGTGGGAATGCATAGAACAATGGAGGATCACAAAATGGGATCTGACAACATCCGCACTGAAAGCCGACCGAACACGACCGGCCAAAAACGTTAGGTAAGAGGATAGGTATTCAATCTACAGCGAATGGCTGAAGCCTGCCGTCAGGTTTGGCGACATCTGATGGTTTCAACAGGCTGACGAGCCCCGGTCTGCCTGACCTCGCGTGTGCAATTTAGGCTTTGGCCACGTCCAAAAACAAATGCCGGTTGGCAAACCTGAGATTGAGCAGCACGGCGGCCACCCCGAGCCCGACCGCCAGTCCGGCCCAGATGCCCGGCCCGCCAAGGCCAAGGCCGAAGCCAAGCCCGTAGGCCGCCGACAGGCCGATCGGCCAATAGCTGATGACCGCCATGATCATTGGAATACGGGTGTCCTTGATGCCACGCAACAGCCCTGCGCCAATTGCCTGGATGGCGTCGACCAGTTGGAAGCCGGCTGCCACCAGCAACAGCGGCACCGCGACTTTCAGCAGTTCGGCCGCATCGACATTGGTCTCATCAAGAAACAGGCTGACAAGCGCCTCCGGCATCAGCCAGAACAGGGTGGCCGCGGCAAACGAGATCAGCACCGAAAGCCCCATTACCGTATGCGCGGCCCGCGCCAGCCCCGCCTTGTCACCGCGGCCATAGGCCTGACCGATGCGCACGGTGGCAGCATTGGACAAGCCCAGTGGCACCATGAAGCTGATGGAAGCGAGCTGAAGCGCGATGCCGTGGGCGGCCAGTTGGATCGTGCCGAGCCATCCCATCATCACCGAAGCGGCCAGAAACAGCCCGACCTCGGCCAGGATCGTCAGGCCGATCGGCAGGCCGAGCCGGAAGACTTCGAAAAACGCCGGCCATTCCGGTCGCCAGAAGCGCTGGAACAGCTTGTATTCCTGATGCCGTGGATGCCAGAACGCCCAGCCGGCCATGATCAGAAAAATCACCGAGGAGCTTACCACCGAGGCCACCGCAGCCCCGCGCACGCCCATTTCCGGCAGATTGAAATGGCCAAAAATCAGCCCGTAATTGAGGATGCCGTTGACGATCGTGCCGAACAGCGCCGACCAGAGCACGATTCCGGCCCGGGAGCGGGCAGCGAAGAACGACCTCAGCGCCATCATCATCAGCGCCGGGAACATGCCCCATTGGGCAATGCGGATGTAATCACTGGCAAGGGCTGCGAGTTCGGGCTTCTGGCCCAGCGCGATCAGCGCCGGCTCGAGCTGCCACAGCAACGGCATGACGACGACCGCGTAGAGCAGCAGGATCCACATGCCCATGCGCACCGAACGGCGCACATGGGTGGGATCATTGCGGCCTTCGGCCTGCGCCGCCAGCGGCAGCACCGCGCTGGCAAAGCCCGAGCCGAAAATATAGACCACGAAGAACGCCTGCGAGCCCAGCACGGTGGCCGCCAGTTCTTCGGTACCGTACCAGCCGAGCATCACCACATCGGTTGTGGCAATGGCGATCTGGGCGATCTGGGTGCCAACCAACGGCAGGCCGAGCGCCAGCGTGGCGCGCGCATGCGCTCCCCAGCTTTGTTCGTTCCGCGCTTGCATGGCTGACCCGCCCATCCGCTCTCTTCCGGTTTCGAACCAACGCTTATGCGCTGGCACCCCGGGCTTGGCAAGCCATCGCTCAGGACCAAAAACCATCGGCGCGATCAGCAACGGGAAGCCCGCTGTCTGGTCTTCAGCCATGAAAAAGCCGGGGACGAAAAAGTCCCCGGCAAGCTGTGCTGATCCATCTGTGACAAATCTCTGCCGCAGTGCGAATCCGGACCGTTTCTGGTCGATCGACGCTGTGTCGTTGTTCGCAAGCGCCCGGCGGAACATGCAAAATTTCGACTTTCCCCCGGGTTAACGGACGACAACGATAAAATTGGCCGAAGCGACCGCTATTTTTGACAGGTCGGCCGCGCGAGATCGGGCAAAACAAATGCACGCTTTTCAAGCAGGCCAATCGCTTTCATAATGGCCCATGGACACCATCGACATCCCCAACATGGTGCAAACCGTTGCCGCTTTGTTGAAAGCCGGCAGATCCTATGTTGTCCAGCCCTGGACATTCTACCAGTTGCTTATCATAGCCGCCTGTTATGGCGCGGCGTGGGCGATCTCGCTTAAGGTCGAGCCTTGGCTCGAGGTGCGCGCCCGCACCATCAAGGGCAAGCCCGGGCTGCTGCGGGTGATCATCGCCGTGATGCGGCGGATCGACTGGGTGCTGTTTCTGATCTTTCTGGCAGCCGCAAGGGCGACCTTGCTGGAACTGACCTGGCCTTCGCGGACCTATCTGCTGTCGTTGATCTTTGCGCTCGCCTCGGCCTGGCTGGCGATCACGGTGTTCTCGCGGATCATCCACAACAAGACGTTGGCGCGGCTGATCGCGCTGATCATATTCGGCTATGTGGCGCTCGGCATTCTCGACCTCAGGCCGGAAGCCGCGGCGTTTCTGGACCGGCTGGCGTTTCAGGTCGGCGATCTGCGGGTATCGATGCTGTTCGTTCTGCGCACGGTGGTGGTCACTGCCGGCTTCCTCTGGATTGCCAATCTGCTTGGCAATTTCTTCGACACCCGCATCCACCGTTTCGAGGACCTCTCGCCCTCGTTCCGGGTGCTCGCCGGCAAGTTCATCAAGATCAGCCTGATCATGATCGCGGTGATGATGGCGCTGTCGTCGACCGGTATCGACCTGACCGCACTGACCGTGTTTTCAGGCGCCGTCGGTGTTGGCCTCGGCTTCGGCCTGCAGAAGGTGGTGTCGAACTTCATTTCCGGGGTGATCATTCTCGCCGACCGCTCGATCAAGCCCGGCGACACCATCGCGCTCGGCGAAACATTCGGCTGGATCCGCGAATTGCGCGCCCGGTTCGTCTCGGTGATTACCCGCGACGGACGCGAGTATCTCATTCCCAACGAGGATTTCATCACCCACCAGGTGGTCAACTGGTCGTTCTCCGACAAGCTGGTGCGGCTCGATATCGAGTTCGGCGTGTCCTATGACAGCGACCCGCACGAAGCCTCAAAGCTGGCGATCCACGCCGCCAGTACCATCGACCGGGTGCTAAAATCCCCGTCACCGGTGTGCTGGATGACGGCGTTCGGCTCCTCCTCGCTCGATTTCAAGCTGCGCTTCTGGATCTCCGACCCGCAGGCAGGACTGACCAATGTCCGCGGCAAGGTGTTCCTGGCGCTTTGGGATGTCTTCAAGGAAAACGGCATCAAGATCCCCTACCCGCACCGCGAGATCATCATGACCACCCCCGTGGAGGTGGTGAACCGCGACGAACCGGATGCCGAATCGCCGACCGACGGCGGCCCGGCCCCGGACAACCCCAAACCAGACTGACACCGATCCGAACGGCTGGCGCGGCAACGCGGTACCGGCAGATGCTGGCTGGTCGGCTGGTCCTTCCGGTCGGCGTCATGACATCTGGATCGGGGGCGTCAGACCGGGTTGTTGAAGGTGTCGCAAGCCTCCAGCCGGCCGCTTTCGAAGCCGCGGGCGAACCATTCCTTGCGCTGTGCCGAGGTGCCGTGGTTGAAGCTTTCAGGCACCACATAGCCTTGCGTACGCCGCTGCAGCGTGTCGTCGCCGATCTGCTGGGCGGCGTTGAGTGCTTCTTCCAGATCGCCGCGCTCGAGGATTCCCTTCTGCGCGGTGTAATGGCCCCAGATGCCGGCGAAGCAATCAGCCTGCAATTCGACCCGGGTCGACATCCGGTTTTGCTCGGTCTGGCTCATCGACTGGCGCATCTGGTTGAATTTGGGCAGCACGCCGATCAGGTTCTGAACGTGGTGGCCGACTTCGTGGGCCAACACATAGGCCTGGGCGAAATCACCCGACGCCTTGAAGCGCTGCGCCAGCTCGTCGTAAAACGTGAGATCGATATAGACCTTCTCGTCGCCGGGGCAATAGAACGGGCCGGAAGCAGCGCTTGCATTGCCGCAGGCGGATTGCACCGAGCCTGAAAACAGCACCAGCGTCGGCTCGCGATAACTCTCGCCCTGCGATTTCATGACGCCGTTCCAGACATCCTCGGTCTCGGCCAGCACGGTGGCGACGAATTGCGTCATCTCGTCTTGCCGGGCGGGAGAGACCTGCTGCGTGCTGCTCTGCCCGCCAACGCTGGCGCCGGGATTGCCGCCGGCCAGGATCTGCAGCGGATCGATGCCCATGAATTTGAGCACGAAGAATACCACCGCGAGGATGATGATGGTCTTGATGCCGCCACCCGAGGCACGGCGCATGCCGCCGCCGGGAAGCTTGACGCCACCGCGGCCAAAGGGATTGCCGCCGCGCCCGAACGGATTGCCGCTGCGGGGAGCGCGTCCGCGCCGGTCCTCGATATTGTCGCTCTGGCGACGACCCTTCCATTCCATGGCACGGTGCTCCTGTGCTGGCCTGACATTTGAATGCGCCAGACGCCGTTTTGTTCACTTCAAGCATGACGGATGGTCCGCGCGCAAGCCAATCGGCGTTCATTGATGCACCGGTTTCATACCGCGCGACGCCTGAGCCGGGTAACCGCGACGGCACAGACTGCGACAGCGAGGGCGGAAAACAGTCCGATCAGCAGTGGCATGATCGCCACATGCACGGCGCCCGCACCGGGACCGAAAACGCTGGCATTCATGATCCGCCCCGGCATCAGCGCAAACAGCCCGGCAATGCCGATGGCGCCGAAATAGAGCGCTTTGACCACCCGCTTGTGCCGGACGAAATCGCGCCGCCGCGCCGAGCGAACCACCTCCACCAAGCTGACAAGCACCACGACCGACAACAGATGGATCGGTGAAAATCCGTAAAACAGATTGATTTCATGGATGAAGAAGGTCGAAAGTGCCGTCATCGCCATCAGCACGATCCAGACCCGACCTGAGATTCGATGCCGGGGCGTTCCCTTGCGCGCCCACAGCATGTGGGCGCCGATGATCGCGGCTGCAACCACGGTGACGACATGGAACTGGATCGCCGGGCTGGCGTGAAGCAGAGGTTCAAGTGTCATGGGATGCTCCTGTCTGTACTGGCCGCGGCGGTTGGTCTGATGCAACGCCGGCGGTCCGGTTGCCAAATCACCGCCCATCGGCCATGGTCGCCACCGATCCTCAATGCCCCTTGCGCCTGTGACCCGGAGAATTTCGTGAGCGACACGTTGCTGCAATCCACGCTTCGTGAACTGCGCACGTTGTTGTCCCGGCCGCGACTGTGGCTGGTGTTCGCGCTGGTGGTCGGGCTGTTCTCGCTGACCGGCCCGTTCGGCACCTACGAGCGGCTGCCGTTTCATTCCCGGCTGGGTTACTGGCTGAGCCTGCACACCGGCGCCTGGGGTTGCGCGCTGGTGTGTGTAGCGTTTTCTGACACCGCGCTCAGCCGCCGGATCGCCCACCGCATGATCCGCATGTTGATCGGCGCCATTGTCGCAGCGCTGCCAATCGGGGTGGTGATCACCGCCATCAACACAGCCGTCATCAAGGCGCCGTTCGATCTATCCCAATTTGGTGAAAATGCACTGGTGGCGCTGCCGATTTCGATCGGCTTCTGCGTGCTGGCCTGGCTCAGCCTGAGCAGCGGCGAAGATGCCAACGCGGCTCGAAAACACGATGCTGATGATACGCCGGCATCAATTGCGCCGACGCCGCCCGAAGCCACCATCACACCGGCGTCGGTCAACCGACCGGACCGGCCCGACCGTCCGGCGCTGCTCGATCGCCTGCCCGTTCCCAAGCGCGGCAGTCTGATCCGGCTCGAGGTGCAAGACCATTACGTACTGGCGATAACCGACAAGGGCTCGGAACTGCTGTTGATGCAGCTGGGTGACGCCATTGTCGAAGCCGGCACCGGCCAACAGATTCATCGCTCGCACTGGGTAGCCGATCGTGGCGTCGAGAGCATCACCCGCCAGACCGGCACCAACCCGCGGCTGATGCTGCACACCTAGGACGGGCAAACCCTGCCGGTCAGCCGCAGCCATGTCGCCGCGGTTCGCACCCGATGGGCCGGTCGCCTCAACCGTTGAGTGGCTTGATCCCGATCATGGCGTACCCACGCATGATCGCGCATGGGTACTAGTGGCAAGAATTTTCGGGCCGACAGGAGGCGTTGATGAGACAGAAGCGACAAAATGCGAGATTGCCCGCCAGGGCAGGCATGGCCGCATGGGCGGGAATGGCGTTGTGTCTGCCGTTGCTGGTCTCGCCGGCGCTGGCCGATCCCGCCGCCGTGGCCCGCGGCGAAAAAGTTGTCGAGGAATGGTGCCGCGACTGTCATGTGCGCGAGGGTCAAAAACTCACCGCAGACATGGCGCCGCCCTACTCGGCCATCGTCGCCATCGAAGGCCGTGACCGCGCCTGGTTCGAGGCTTTTCTCGAGGCCGACCATTTCCCGATGACCACCTTTCGCCTGTTCGATCATGAAAAGGCCGACGTGGTGGCATGGCTGCTGGATTTGCAGAAGAGAACGAAATAGGTCGCCAGGGGTCGGGCGAAAAAATGGCCCGATCCGGGGAGCGCACCGGGCGGTATGCCGGATGTCAGATCAGTGCAGCGCACTCACCGAGGGCTTCGTTGCAAAGTCGCCAACTGGATGCCGGTTGGCGGAACCGAGGAACCTGCGCATCATCACGTGTCCCAGCGCCACGACAAGCAGCGAGACATATCCGTCGATGGCATAATGCCAAGCCAGGTAGACAGAACTGATAGCGATCAGGACCACATAGGCAAAACCGATTGAGCCCCATATGCGGGAACGCTCGGCAAGAAAAAATGCATTCATGGCGACCAGACCCACGTGAACGCTGGGGAACGCCGAAATGCCCCCGCCAAAGCCGGCGCCATTTGAGGCGTAAAGCGACCAGAGGTATTCTTGATAGGCGGCAGCCGAATGTTGCCAATGGCTTTCTGCAAGAAAGGCCAGTTGAGCGCCAAACCGTGTGTAATCTCCAGTAACATCCCCATAATAGGCCGGGCCGGCGGACAGAAACAGGCCGGCGAGCAGGTTGCCGCAAACGATCCAGACAAACAGGAACATGGCCAGATACCGTGTGCGCACGCCATCCGCGCGCGGCGATGTAGCGACATAAAACAGCGCCCCGAAGTTGAGGATGAACCACACCACATTGTAATTGAATTCGATCACGCTGCGTACCAGCGGGCTACCGGCGACCGCGTAATACAAGCGCCAGGGATCAACACCGAAATGGAGCATGGCGTCGATGTCGGCCTGCAACCGGTCGTGCGGAAAGCCACCATATATCAACGGCAGGGCGTTCTTGATCGAGGTAAAGCTCCCCTGAACCAGCGTCACGCCCGCCATCAACAGAATACCTGCGGCAAGCGCCGCAAGCCGCTCGGATGAAAAGGTACGCCGGAAGGCAAGCATCCGCTTGCTATCGAATCGCGCGATCACCAAGACTGCGTCAAAGCCGAGCGCCACCAGCGGCATGAGCACCGCAAATCCCTTGATCGCAGGCCAGATATACAGTGCATGCGACGTCGCTCCGGGGGTACCGACAAGCGCCAGATAGACAAGTGCGACGACAGTGTAGGCAATAGCCGCGTAATAGAACCACGCATCCTGCTGTAGCCGTTTGCCGATTGCCGAAACGACCCGCTTGCGGTGAAAGGTGGTTTGCTCGCTCATTATGCCTGACTCGTCCGCTTGCAATTTGCCCGATCAAACTGACAGCATCGGCTTAATAACCTGTTGAACGCCGAGCGGCAGCGCCTGTGAGGCCCGATGATCGGTTGATCTGAGTTCCGGCCGCGTCCGGCGCACGTCTGCCGGCATGACTTTGGTGCCATGCACGAAGATGCCTATCGGAATACCAGGGTATAGTCTGTTCAGGCGGCAGCCACGGCAGATGGATTGCATGCAACCGACGACCGGGCGCCAGCGGCTTGCCTCAGGAACAATCTTTTCGACAGGTAATAACTCAACGTGACGATGATGATTGAGGCATAGCCATCAACTGCATAATGCCAGCCAAGATACACTGAACTCGCCAGCACGAAACCGACATAAACAAACGCCACGGCTCCGAGCCATCGCGAATAGGCGGCCAGGAAACAAGCATTCATGGTGATCAGCCCCACATGAACGCTGGGGAACGCCGATATACCGCCACCTATTCCGGGCTGGCCGCGCTGATAGAGCTCCCACAAATGACCTTGAAACCCCGCTGCGGAGCTGACCCCGTCACTTTGCGCCAAAAAGGCAAGCATCTCGGCGTAGCGCGCCTCATCACCCGTCACACCACCGTAAAAGGCCGGGCCGGCAGACAGAAACAGCGCCGCCAGCACATTGCCGAGAATGATCCAGACAAACAGAAACATGGCCAGATAGTGCGCTCGCACCCGGTCGGCGCGTGGAGATGTCGCCACAAAAAACAGCGATCCAAAACAGATGAGATGCCAGAACATGTTGTAATTCAGCTCAATGATGGTGCGTACTGTCGGCACCTCGGCGAACGCATAGAGATAGCGCCAGGGTGCACTGCCAAAATGCAGGAACCGGTCCAGATCCGCCAGGTAACGATCATAAGGGAAACCGCCCTGAAGATTGGCAAAGGATATCTTGATCGAAGTGAAGGTACCCTGAAACAGAGTGACCGCGACCATCAGCATCAGGCCCGATGCCAGCGCGGCAATGCGGGCACTGGAGAACGTGCGCTTGAACGCCAGCATCCGCCGACTGTTGAACCGATAAATGATGCGTCCCAGATCAAACAGGATCGCGACCAGCGGCATCAAGCCCAGGAACACCACGAGCGAGGGCTCGACATAGGTCGCATGTGCCGTCTGGGCCAATTGGCCAAATACTAGAAGATAGATGAGTCCGATGGCAGTATAACCAATGACTACGGTGTAGAACCAACTGTCGGCGTACAGCCGCCACCATACACCAGAGCCGAAACTCCCCAGTAAAGCAATCATCATCAGTCCCATAAATTTGTGCATCAAAGATTGTAACTAGAGGTTGCGACTACCGCCTTAAGATAGGGTTACCGAACAGGAGAGTGCGTGTTTGGGCTTGGCCCGCTGTGCCCCACGCGGTTTCACCCGCATCTGCCAATGTGATGAATTCGCTGCTGGAACTGTGATTTCTGCACCGAAATGCAGTCACATTTTTTTGCCTCGGCAATAGGCGGCAGGCACTTACTCGGCTGAGTAACACCGTAAGATCAAGCTCCGGGATATGTCTTTGAACCGGACAGAGCCTTCAACCTGACTTCCCAACGGCCTGCAGAGCGGCAGCTACGTTTGCCCAACTCACTTTACCCTTGAACAATCCCGCATGGGGGGTTTCGCTTTCGGGGCGTTTTCCCTATAAGCCGCGTTTAGCCTTAGATTTTACGCGTGGCCTCTTCCGACCCGGATCTTCCAAGTGGGATTCCCGACGGGGGATTTTTTGCGCGAAGCTTGCCAGAATCGGACCCGGACCATGCCAAAACGTAACGATATCAAGTCGATCCTCATCATCGGTGCGGGACCGATCGTTATCGGGCAGGCCTGCGAGTTCGATTATTCCGGCACCCAGGCCGTCAAGGCGCTGAAGGAGGAGGGCTACCGGGTCATTCTGGTCAACTCCAACCCGGCAACCATCATGACCGATCCGGGTCTGGCCGATGCCACCTATATCGAGCCGATCACGCCCGAAGTTGTGGCCAAGATCATCGCCCGCGAGCGCCCCGACGCGCTGCTGCCGACCATGGGCGGCCAGACCGCGCTCAACACGGCGCTGTCACTCAAGCGCATGGGCGTGCTCGAGCGCTACAATGTCGAGATGATCGGCGCCAAGCCCGCTGCCATCGACATGGCCGAAGACCGGGCGCTGTTCCGCGAGGCGATGGCCCGCATCGGACTGGAGACGCCGCGCTCGTTTCTGGCCAACGCTACCGAACACAAGGACGCCGACCGCAAGCTGCACGAGGCCGAACGCGCTCGGCTGCGCGGCGAGTTATCCGGCGACGCGCTCGACACCGCGCTTGATGCCCTGGAAAACACCTGGAACCTCGGTGAATCCGACCGCAAGCAGCGCTACATGAGCCACGCCATGGCCCAGGCCGCCCGCGCGATTGACGAGATCGGCCTGCCGGCCATCATCCGCCCCTCTTTCACCATGGGCGGCACCGGCGGTGGCATTGCCTATAACCGCGCCGAATTTTTCGACATCGTCAGCTCCGGCCTCGATGCCTCACCGACCACCGAAGTGCTGATCGAGGAATCGGTACTGGGCTGGAAGGAATACGAGATGGAGGTGGTGCGCGACACCGCCGACAACTGCATCATTATCTGCTCGATCGAGAACATCGACCCGATGGGCGTGCACACCGGTGATTCCATAACCGTAGCGCCGGCGCTGACCTTGACCGACAAGGAATACCAGATCATGCGCAACGCCTCGATCGCGGTGCTGCGCGAGATCGGCGTCGAGACCGGCGGCTCGAACGTGCAGTTCGCCGTCAATCCCGATGATGGCCGCCTGGTGGTAATCGAGATGAACCCGCGGGTATCGCGCTCGTCGGCGCTGGCCTCGAAAGCCACCGGCTTCCCGATCGCCAAGGTCGCAGCCAAGCTCGCCGTCGGCTACACGCTTGATGAGCTGGAAAACGACATCACGCAGGGCGCGACTCCGGCCTCGTTCGAGCCTTCGATCGATTACGTCGTCACCAAGATCCCGCGCTTTGCTTTCGAAAAATTCCCTGGCGCTGAGCCGCTTCTGACCACCGCGATGAAATCGGTGGGCGAAGTCATGGCGATTGGCCGCACCTTTGCCGAAAGCCTGCAGAAGGCACTGCGCGGGCTTGAAACCGGGCTCACCGGCCTCGACGAGATCGAGATCCCCGGCCTCGGCGAAGGCGACGACGACAACGCCATCAAGGCTGCCATCGGCACCCCAACGCCGGACCGGCTCAGAATGGTGGCGCAGGCGCTGCGGCTTGGCATGAGCGCAGAAGAAGTGCATTCGATCTGCAAGATCGATCCGTGGTTCCTGGCCCAGATCGAGGATATTCTGGCGATGGAAGCGCGCGTGCGCGAGCACGGCATTCCGACCGACGCAGAAAACCTGCGGCGGGTCAAATCGATGGGCTTCTCCGACGCACGGCTTGCCTCGCTGACAGGCAAGCGCGCCCCTGAAGTGGCCAAAGCCCGCCACGCGCTGGGCGTACGTCCGGTCTACAAGCGGATCGACACCTGTGCGGCCGAGTTCGCTTCGCCCACCGCCTATATGTATTCGACCTATGAAGTGCCGTTTGCAGGTGCGCCGGCTTGCGAAGCCCGCGTCTCCGACCGCCAGAAGGTGGTGATCCTTGGCGGCGGCCCCAACCGCATCGGCCAGGGCATCGAGTTCGACTATTGCTGCTGCCATGCCGCCTTTGCGCTCAAGGACGCCGGCTATGAGGCGATCATGGTCAACTGCAACCCGGAAACCGTGTCGACCGATTACGACACCTCCGACCGGTTGTATTTCGAACCGCTGACCGATGAAGACGTGCTCGAAATTCTGAACAAGGAACAGGAAGCAGGAACGCTGAAGGGCGTGATCGTGCAGCTTGGCGGCCAGACCCCGTTAAAACTCGCGGAAGCGCTGGAAAAGGCCGGCATCCCGATTCTGGGCACCGCGCCCGACATGATCGATCTGGCCGAGGACCGCGACCGCTTCCAGAAGCTCTTGCACAAGCTCGACCTGATCCAGCCCACCAACGGCATCGCCTATTCGGTCGAGCAGGCGCGGCTGGTGGCGACCGACATAGGCTTCCCGCTGGTGGTCCGCCCGTCCTATGTGCTTGGCGGCCGCGCCATGCAGATCATCCGCGACGAGACAAACCTGTCCAACTATTTGCTCGGCACCGTGCCGGAACTGGTGCCCGAAGACATCAAGGCACGCTATCCCAACGACAAGACCGGGCAGATCAACACCCTGCTCGGCACCAATCCGTTGCTGTTTGACACCTATCTGACCAACGCCATCGAAGTGGATGTCGACTGCATCTGCGACGGCACGGACGTCAATGTCACCGGCATCATGGAGCACATCGAGGAAGCCGGCATCCATTCAGGCGATTCTGCCTGCTCGCTGCCGGTCCACACGCTGTCGCCTGAAATGGTCGACCGTCTAGAGGTCCAGACCGTAGCACTCGCCAAGGCATTGAATGTCGGTGGTCTGATGAACGTTCAGTTCGCCATCAAGGACGATGTGATCTACGTGCTCGAGGTCAATCCGCGCGCCTCGCGCACGGTGCCGTTTGTGGCCAAGACCGTCGGCTCGCCGATTGCCAAGGTGGCAACACGGGTGATGACCGGCGAGAAGCTGGCCGAGGCTTTCGCAGCTTACGGCGCTGTCCCCAACCACCGCACGCTCACGCATATCGCCGTCAAGGAAGCCGTGTTCCCGTTCGCAAAGTTCCCCGGCGTAGACACGCTGCTCGGGCCGGAAATGCGTTCGACCGGCGAGGTCATGGGGCTTGATCGCGATTATGCGCTGGCGTTTGCCAAGGCGCAGCTTGGCGCCGGCGTCGACCTGCCACGCTCGGGCCGGGTGTTCGTCTCGGTGCGTGACGAGGACAAGCCGCGCGTCGTCGAAGCCATCCGCATTCTGGTCAGCAACGGCTTCAAGGTGATGGCCACTTCCGGCACCGCCGATTACCTCAAAAGCGAGGGCTTCGAGGTCGAGCACGTCAACAAGGTGCTCGAAGGCCGTCCGCATATCGAGGATGCAATCAGGAACCGTCAGGTGCAGCTGGTGATCAACACCACCGAGGGCGCCAAGACGATCTCGGATTCAAAATCCCTGCGCCGCGCAGCCCTGATGCAGAAAGTGCCCTACTTCACCACCATGGCCGGCAGTCTCTCGGCCGCGCAGGCCATTGCCGCGCTCAAGGCCGGCAATCTAGAAGTTCACCCGCTGCAGAGCTATTTCCCGGCGGCTTGAGGGCCGGGAAATACCATGCCCAAGTCAATTCGCTACACCCGCCACGCAGAAACCGTTCTGACCGAACGTGATCTGGTAAAGGCTTGGGTGGAGCGAACAGTGAATGAACCGGAATGGCGTGTTAGTGACCCCCGCGGCGACAGCGCCGAGAGGCGTTTCCGGGCAATCCCGGAACGGCAAGGCCGCGTGTTACGCGTTATCTGTGTGGAAACCGCGACCGAAATCCGTATAATCTCCGTGTTTCTGGATCGCCGGGCAAGGAGACCTGCATGAATCCCACCGTAAAATTCGATCCGGTTGCCGATGCTGCCTATATCCGGTTTTCCGGCGAGAATGTTCTTGAAAGCGAAGAAGTCGCCGACGGCATCGTTCTTGATTTTGATGAGAATGGCCGGATCGTCGGTATGGAAATCCTTGAAGCGCGCAAACACTTGCCGCCCGCAATGTTGACGGAAGCCGCCTAAGCGTTCACCGCGCTACAAAGAACTTTCTGAAACAGAGACAAAACCGGTCGGGCGATGGCTTGCCCGGTTTTCATTTCGCCCGTATTTAACCGATCGGCTTATTAACCGATAGGTATATCATGGCAACGGACCCGCTTTCCGACACGCTCTTTGCCCTCGCCGACCCGATCCGCCGAGCAATCCTTGCGCGGCTGGCCGAGGGGGAAGCAACAGTCAATGAACTGGCTGCCCCCTTCGACATCAGCCTACCCGGCGTCTCCAAACATCTCAAAGTGCTGGAGCGAGCCAAGCTGATCTCGCGTGGCAGAAACGCCCAGTGGCGCCCCTGTCGGCTGGAAACCGCACCATTGCAGGATGTAGACGGCTGGCTCGCCGATTACCGGGAACTCTGGGAACACCGTCTCGACCGGCTGGAAACCTACCTGACAACCATTCAGGCCAATGATGACAGCAAGGACAGGACCAAGCCATGAGCGACAGCATCGAAATCCTCAACGATCGCCTGTTCCCGGTTGACCGGGCCACGCTGTTCGATGCCTTCGCGGACCCGCGCAAGCTGGAGCAATGGTGGGGCCCGGAAGGGTTCACCAACCATGTCACCCACTTTGATCTCCAACCCGGCGGAAGCTGGCTGGTCACCATGACTGCCGACAATGGCACCGACTTTCACAATCGCTGGACATTCGATGAAATTGTCCCTGGCGAGATGGTGCGGATGACGCACCACGAACCGGTCCACATCTTCACGCTCGAGATGCGCTTTGCCGATGAAGAGCACGGAGGGCGCCTGTGGTGGCGGATGTTGTTTGACCGCACTGAAGAAAACGAAGTGATGGAAAAATTCCTGCACGCCGCCAATGAGCAGAACTTCGACCGGCTGGAGCGGCTGCTAAGGCAGCACAAAGGAGACCACTGACATGTCCGCTGAACTCGATTCCAGCAAGAGCATCCGCGTCGAGCGCATCATCGCGGCGCCCCGCGAACTGGTCTTCGAAGCATTCTCCGATGCCACGCACCTAGATGCCTGGTGGGGACCGGACGGCTTTACCAACGAAACCCACGAGATGGATTTTTCCGTTGGCGGCCTGTGGCGCTACACCATGCATGGCGCCGACGGCAAGGCGTGGCCCAACTGGATCCGCTACACCGAGATTTCCGCGCCGTCGTGGATTGCCTATGACCATGGTGGTGAGTTGGGCGAGCCGGCCCATTTCGTGGGCATCATCACTTTCGAGGAATTGGCGCAAAAGACGCGCGTGGCGATTACTCTGGTGTTCGAGACGACTCAGGCGCGCGACGCCACAGTCGAATTCGGCGCGGTCGCGGGTGGCGGCCAGACCCTTGCCAAGCTCGAACGGTATGTGCTCGGCCGTCAAAAACCGAGCGCTTGAGCGGGGAAAATATTTCCGCACCAAAACCGGCCTCCCCGTTGAGGAGAGGCCGGCGGCTGGCGCGCGTAGCAAGACTGAGGCTGGCTCTGAACACTGAGGAGGTCAAAACGTAAGTTAATGCTTATCTCTCTGGGTGATTGCGGCCTACCGCACTTGGCCAGTGGGCCGTCACCAATCATGCCCGCGTGATCGAGGCCCGGCGCGCCCATGACGGCCGCACCTTATCAAATCAACCTCGATAGCCTGCCGCCAAGATCGAAGTGTATTCGGCGACCATGGCGCCGTTCATGGTCTCGAATGGTCCTTGGTCGCAGCGGTTGCCGCGTAAGGCAGCTCTCCTCGGATCGGGCTGGTCGGCATGGACATGCATGGAGCGGTTCATTCTATGGTGGTTATTGCTTGGGCAGGACAATGAAATTCCGACCTGGACAGAGCTTGACGCAATCTGCCTCTCCCATCCTGAGACAATCCGTTGTTTAAGCCAAATCCTTCGTTTTGGGATAACGCCAACCGGCACTGTTTTTTTAAGGTGAATTTCCCGCCCGGATTTGGTAGGTCTAAGTTTGGATTTTGTGAAACGGCTCCGAAGAACCCCTTCGGTGGCCGTTTAGTTTTTGTGTTTTGCCGCCGCCCATCGCGGCCCCAGGACCACATGGACAAGGAAGAAGCCGATGGTTGAGAAGGTTCCAATGACGCAAGGAGGCTACACCAAGCTGCGGGACGAACTGCGCTGGCGTCAGCAAACCGAACGGCCGCGGATCATCGAGGCAATTTCCGAAGCGCGCGCCCATGGCGACCTTTCCGAAAATGCCGAGTATCATGCCGCCAAGGAAGCCCAGAGCCATAATGAAGGCCGCATCGGCGAGCTCGAGGATTACATCGGCCGCGCCGATATCATCGACCTGTCGAAGCTGTCGGGCGACACCGTCAAGTTCGGCGCCACGGTCAAGCTTGTTGACGAGGACACCGAAGAGGAAAAGACCTACCAGATCGTCGGCGACCAGGAAGCCGATGTGAAGGAAGGCCGGATTTCGATTTCCTCACCGATCGCCCGCGCGCTGATCGGCAAGTCGGTTGGCGATTCCGTCGAGGTCGTCGCGCCCGGCGGGTCCAAGGCCTACGAGATCCTCGCGGTCAAGTGGGGCTGATCGCCCCGCGCCGCGATCACTGGAAAATCAAATGAGCAATAACGACCCCGCCAGCGGCCTTGGATACCCCAACGCCGCTGGCGGGCGTTTACCCGTGTTCGTGCTCAACATGCACCGCAACTTCACCGGCGTTTCGGCGACCGCCGCCGCCGTGGTCCGCCAGCAGCTGCGCCACTACGACGTCAAGCTGGTCGGCGGCCCGCTTCCCGGTTGCCCCGATCCGGTGTCATGGAGCCGCGCATTGATGCTTTCGCGCACGCCGCCCCCTGGCCGTCCGTTCCACATCTGGCATGTGCGCCGCAATCCCGAAATGCATGCCGGCATCTTTGCCCGAGATGTGCTGCGGCTGCCGATAAGGTTGGTTTTCACCTCCGCTGCCCAGCGCCGTCACAGCCTGATCCCGCGCTGGCTGATCTCGCGGATGGACGCCATTATCGCCACCACCGATGAAGCCGCCCGCTATGTTGGGAATGTGCGCGCTGTGGTGCCGCACGGGGTCGATGTCGAGCGCTTTCACCCGGCCACGTCGCGCACCGAGGTCTGGGCCGCAAGCGGCTACCCGGGCACGGCCGGCATCGCCACGATCGGCAGAATCCGCGAGGAAAAAGGCACCGACCGTTTTGTCACCGCGATGATTGCCGCCCTGCCCCACCTCCCCGGCCACACCGCATTGGTGATCGGCAAGGCGGCACCGGAGCATCGTGGGTTTCTGACCCGGCTGCATCAGCAGGTGGCCGCCGCCGGGCTCAGCGAGCGGATCCTGTTTCCCGGCGAAATCGATGCGGAAGCCATGCCCAGCCTGGTGCGCAGCTTGAGCCTGCTGGTGGCGTTGCCGCGCTATGAGGGCTATGGCGTCACCCCGCTTGAAGCGATGGCTTCGGGCGTGCCATTCGTGGCCAGCGATGCCGGCTGGTTCGAGGCATTCTCAGATGGTGGCACGGCAGGTCTGGTGGTTCCGGACGGAGCGCCGCAAGTGGCCGCGGACAGGATCCTCGACATTCTCGGTGACACGGTGCGACATCAGAAGATGGCGTTGGCAGCCCGAACCACAGCCGTTGACCGGTTCAGTGTCGCCATTGAAGCCGGCGCCATCAACAAGGTCTATGAGGACCTTTGGCGGCAAGGCTGAAACGGCGAGGTCTGAAACGCCTTACAGCGCCACCAGCCCGTCATCCTTGACCTGGCGGATGGTCAGCATCGTGCGCACCGTATCGACATTGTCGGTGGCGGTGAGTTGCTCGATCACGAAATCCTGGAAATGCTTGAGGTTGCGCGCCACACAATGCAGCAGGAAATCCGATTCACCCGACACCATCCAGGTTTCACGCACGATCGGCCATTCATTGGTCATCGCGGCGAACGCCTTGAGATTGGCATCGGACTGGTACTTGAGGCCGACCATGCAGAAGGCAACCAGGTCAAAACCGAGGCTGGGCGCGTTCAACAGTGCCCGATAGCCGCGGATGATGCCGGCCTGCTCCAGCTTGCGCACCCGCCTCAGACAAGGTGGTGCGGAAATACCGACCCGTTCGGACAGATCGACATTGGTGATCCGCCCGTCCGACTGGAGTTCGCGCAGGATCTTGATGTCAATCGTATCGAGTTCAGCCTTGATCGTCATTGACTCATTCCTGTTTGATGCCCGTCTCAATGGCTCGCGTGGCACCGAATCTTGCCGATTGCTGCGCTGCTTGCGAAACTTTATTGCGCCACGGTGCCGCTACTGTAAAGCCTCAGGCGCCGTTGAAAGCGCGATGACTTGTGCGTAACCGCATTCTCCGGCTTGAAAAGCGCCTGTGGCCATACATACATGTCAACGTGATCGACCCGCGCATCGCTGCGTGTTGCGGATTGGCTGACTTTCAGCTTTGATGCTTCGCGAGACTTGGTCCAGTTTGGCCGTCTACAACTATTTTCAGGATTGTCCCATGTCCAGCCGTCACGTTCCCGTTCTCATTATCGGCTCAGGCCCGGCAGGGTACACTGCCGCGATCTACGCAGCCCGCGCTATGCTCGAGCCGGTGCTGATCGCCGGCATGGAACAGGGCGGCCAGTTGATGATCACCACCGACGTGGAGAACTACCCCGGCTATGCCGAGCCGGTGCAGGGCCCGTGGATGATGGAGCAGATGCTCAAACAGGCCGAACATGTCGGCGCCGAAATCGTCAGCGATCTGGTCACCGAGGTCGAGATGACCCAGCGGCCGTTTACCGTGAAGACCGATTCAGGCGCGGTATGGACCTGTGACGCGCTGATCATCGCCACCGGCGCGCAGGCCAAGTGGCTGGGGATCCCGACCGAAAAGCAGTTCATGGGCTTTGGTGTCTCGGCTTGCGCCACCTGCGACGGGTTTTTCTACCGTGGCAAGCATGTGATCGTGGTTGGCGGTGGCAACTCCGCCGTCGAGGAAGCGTTGTATCTCTCCAATTTGGCAAGCCAGGTGACCGTGGTGCACCGGCGCGACAGTTTCCGTGCCGAAAAGATTCTGCAGCAGCGACTGTTCGACAAGCCCAACGTCGACATCATCTGGGATACCGAGGTGATCGAATATCTCGGCGCACCTGCGCAACCGCCGATGCCGGCTTCCGTCAATGGTGCCCGGTTGAAAAACCGCAAGACCGGCGAGATCACCGACATGCCGATCGATGGCATCTTCGTCGCCATCGGTCACGCACCCGCTGTCAGCCTGTTCAAGGACAAGCTCAAGCACAAGCCGAACGGCTATTTGTGGACCGCGCCGGATTCGACCGCGACCGATGTGCCCGGGGTTTTTGCCGCAGGCGACGTCACCGACGACATCTACCGGCAGGCGGTCACCGCCGCCGGCATGGGGTGCATGGCTGCACTTGAGGCCGAACGCTATCTCGCCGGCCAGGTCAGGCACGCCGAAGCCGCCGAGTAAGCGTTGGCGCGTCGCAGTAAAGCCGGAAAACCGGCAAAGATAATAAGGCCGAAACAAACACGGCCGAGGGGAATTGTGAGCAACATGCCGCTCGATTGGGACAAACTGCGCATATTTCATGCCGCCGCTGAGGCAGGATCCTTCACCCACGCGGCGGAGAAGCTCCACATGTCGCAATCGGCCATCAGCCGCCAGGTTTCGGCGCTGGAGATAGATATCGGCGCCAAGCTGTTCCATCGCCACGCCCGCGGTCTGATCCTCTCGGAACAGGGCGAGATCCTCTACCAGACGGCCCATGAAGTGCTGATGAAGCTGGAAACCGTCAGAAGCCGGATGACCGAAACCCGAGAACTGCCTTCCGGCAAGCTCAGGGTCACCACCACGGTCGGCCTGGGCCAGAGCTGGCTCACGGAGAAGGTACAGGAGTTTCTCGATCTTTATCCCGATGTCCAGGTGCAACTATTGCTCGACAACGAAGAACTCGATGTCAGCATGCGCATGGCTGATTGCGCCATCCGCCTGCGCCAGCCGCAACAGCCGGACCTGATCCAGCGCCGGTTGTTCACCGTGCATTTTCATATTTACGCAGCCCCCTCCTATATCGCCCGGCATGGCGAGCCGAAGACGCTCGAGGAGTTGGACAATCACCGCATCATCACCTTTGGCGAACCCGCGCCCAATTACCTGCGCGACGTCAACTGGCTGGAGATCGCCGGTCGCAGCCCCGATAACCGTCGCATGGCTCATTTGCAGATCAACAACATGCCGGCGGTGCGCCGCGCCACACTCAACGGCGCCGGGATTTCGCTGCTGCCCGATTACATGGTCAGCCGCGACCTGGCGCTGGTCAAACTCCACATCCCTGCCGACATTCCGACCTTCGACACCTATTTCTGCTATCCCGAGGAAATCAGAAATGCAGCCAAACTCAAGGCGTTCCGGGATTTCCTGATCTCCAAAGCGCGCAGCTGGAACTATTGATCGCGGCCTGCGCAATGCCATTTCATAGGGCAAAGAACCATTCCAAATACCGGTATGCATGTAATGCACGGCTGGCATGCACAAGCTGCCCTTGCGTAATGCCCATTAAAACGCCATATCGATTATAGCTGATGCACCTTTGGCGGCCTACTCCTCCCAGTGTCGCCGCATGAGCTGTTCCCCTCTGGAGGTTTTTGACCTTCATACTTGATTGGGCCCGAGAGCAATCTCGAGGCCCATTTTTTTCGCCTGAATTTTCACCGGTCGGCGCGCAGCCCGGCGCGTCAAACACACATCACCGCCGTTGTATGCGTCGAATGCATAGCTGACATGCACCGTCTCTCCTTGCGTGATGCTCAATAAAGCACCATATCGGCTGCAGCTGATGCACTTTTGGCGGCCACTCCTCCCAGTGCCGCCGCATGAGCTGTTCCCCTCTGGAGGTTTTCGACCTTCACACTTTATTGGGCCCGAGAGAAATCTCGAGGCCCATTTTTTTTGCCTGTATTATTAGCGGCCGCGGGCTGAATAGCGCACGAGATGAGCATCCCGGAAGGGGCATGCGCCGGCCGCATGGCTGGCATGCACCATCCCTCCTTGCCTGCTGCCCAATAAAGCACCATATCGGCTGCAGCTGATGCACTTATGGCGGTCTACTCCTCCCAGTGCCGTCGCATGAGCTGTTCCCCTCTGGAGGTCTTTGACCTTCATACTTGATTGGGCCCGAGAGCAATCTCGCGGCCCATTTTTTTTTGCACTTCGCCAAGAGACCGGTCTGAGCACCGGTGTTATGCGGGGCACTTCCATCTGCCGAAGCTTGGCAAGGGCGGCAACCAGCGTGGCCATCAGCCGATGCGGCAGGCAATCGCCGCTACCGCCCTGCCCTCACACCGGCACACGAGCGCCATCAGAGTGCTTCAAACCCCTTGCCCGGTCTTGTGAATCTGCCACATCCAGACAGCCCAGACTGATCAAGGTTTCGCGAATGGCGACGTCGATCGGCGTATGCGGCTCCGCGCCAAGAAAGCCCACCAGCTTGTCATTACTCATGCGCACGGGCTTCTGCCAGAGATAGCGCATTTCCAGAAGCTCCGGAAACAGCGGCACGAACGGCCGGGCGAGACGCAGCAGCCACCAGGAAAACCGTTTCATGGGCAAGCCGGGCTGACCGGTAACGCGGCGGATGGCGGCAGCCAGTTGGGTGCCGTCGTGGTCCCAGAAGCCATCCATGTGAAAACGGGCGAAAGGCGGCAGCTCGTTGGCGTGTTCGACAAGCCGCATCATGGTTTCGGCGACATCGGGCAGATAGGCCCACTGGTGCCCGACTCCGGGGTCTGCCGGGTTGGTGATGCTCTTGACCGGGACACCGGGCTTGACGACCACCTGCGCAAACCAGTTGTTGGCCGCGCCCGGACCGAAGAAATCACCCGCCCGAACCAACAGCACCTGGGTGCCACGCCCGGCCGCAGCCTCCAGCCGCTGTTCCAGCTTAACGCGGATCTTTCCCTTGAACGTCACCGGGCTCTGCGGGCTGTTCTCGGTGATCAGGTCAACGGAGTCCGGGCCGTAATTGTAGATCGTCCCAGGCATCAGGATGCGCGCGCCAACGGCCTCGGCGGCAGCGATGGTGTTGTCGATCATCGGCAGCACCAGCGTGCCCCAGTTGCGATATCCGGGCGGATTGACCGCATGCACGATCAGACCGGCGCCACTGGCCGCCCGTACCACGTCGTCGCGGTTCATGGCGTCGCCCCCGACCCATTCATATTGAGGTGTGGCCACTGCCTGTTCCTGGGCCCTGCGGTGCATCGCCCGCACTTTGTAACCGTTGGCGTGCAGCTTGGCGGCAACAGCTGACCCGATGCCGCCGGTTACGCCCAGCACGAGCGCCAGTCGATTGCCTGCACCATGCTCTGCCTTGTTCTCGTTAACAGTCATGTTCTCTCTCCTGTGGTTTGGATGAGGACATCATGCCGACAAGATTAACTAACCGGAATTGTGTATTTCTCTAGAGTTGCTATACATTAATGTATGACAAAGTCAGTTCTCGGCTGGGATCACTACCGAACCTTTCTGGCTCTCCTGCAGGAAGGCTCACAATCAGCGGCAGCCCGCGCACTGGGGCTGACCCAACCCACCGTCGGCCGCCATCTCGACGCGCTCGAGGCTGCCGCCGGCAAGCCGCTGTTTCTGCGTTCCTATCAGGGATTGCTTCCCACCGAGACCGCACTGAGCATGCGCAGCTATGCCGAGACCATGGCCGCCAGCGCCGCAGCGCTTGCGCGGGCAGCATCGGGTGACAGTGAGACACCCGAAGGCACGGTGCGGATCAGCGCCAGCGAGGTGATCGGACTCGAAGTGCTGCCGCCCATTCTGGCCCGGCTTCAGGAAGAATATCCACATCTTGCAATCGAGCTCTCGCTTTCCGACGCCGTCGAGGACCTTCTCAATCAACAGGCAGACATTGCCGTGCGAATGGTGGAGCCGACCCAGGGCGCCTTGGTCAGCCGGCGGATCGGCGGCATCCCGGTCGGCGTGTTTGCCCATCGCCGCTACCTTGAGCGGTACGGCACGCCGAAGACGATCGAAGAGCTCTCCTCGCATCGGCTGATCGGCTTTGACCACCAGCTTGCCTACGTGCGCGACATCGTGAAAAAAAATCCCGACTTTGCAAACATACGCTTCGATTTTCGCACCGACAGCAATGTTGCTCAACTGGCGATGATCCGGGCAGGTGGCGGTATCGGCATGTGCCAAGTCGACCTGGCCGACCGCGACCCGGATCTGGTGCAACTGTTTGCAGACCAGATCAACTGGCCCTTGATGACCTTCCTGGTCATGCACGAGAACCTCAGGATGGTTCCGCGCTGCCGGGTGGCGTTCGACGCCCTGAGCGAGGGGCTCCTCGACTATCTCCGCGCCACGCCGAAATCAGCGCCGCAAACCGGTTGACACACCCGCCCAAAAACAAAGACCCCGCGCTGGAAGCACCAGAGCGGGGTCTTGTATCGTGTTCCCGCGTGAACCCTCAGCGCAGGGAAGCGCAGAAGCGTTGAATCCGGTTGCAGGCTTCTTCCAGCAAGTCTTCCGATGTGGCGTAGGAAATGCGGAAATTCGGCCCCTGACCAAAGGCCGAGCCGTGGACGACGGCAACACCTTCGGTTTCCAGCAGTTCAGTGACGAAATCTGCGTCGGTTTCGATCACCTTGCCCGATGGTGCGGTTTTGCCAATCAGGTCGGCGCAGGACGGATAGACGTAGAACGCGCCCTCTGGAGTCGGACACTGGATGCCCTTGGCCTGGTTGAGCATCGACACCACCAGATCGCGGCGGCCGCGGAAGATTTCCTGGTTCTTCGGAATGAAATCCTGGGTGCCGGTCAAGGCTTCCAGCGCCGCCCACTGCGCAATCGAGCAAGCGCCCGAGGTCTGCTGGCCCTGAATCATGTCCATCGCCTTGATCAGTTCCAGCGGACCGGCGGCATAGCCAATGCGCCAGCCGGTCATGGCATAGGCCTTCGACACGCCGTTCATGGTCAACGTGCGGTCTTTCAGCGCCGGCTCGATCTGGGCAGGCGTGGTGAAGACGAAATCGCCATAGGTCAGGTGCTCGTACATGTCGTCGGAGAGGATCCAGACATGCGGATGGCGCATCAGCACATCCGTTAGCGCCTTAAGTTCGGCTTCTGTATAGGCCGCACCAGAGGGGTTGGATGGCGAGTTGAACATCAGCCACTTGGTTTTTGGCGTGATCGCAGCTTCCAGATCGGCGGCGGCCAGCTTGAAGCCGTTCTCGATCGTCGTCGGCACGAACACCGAAGTGCCGCCGCAGATCGCCACCATTTCCGGATAGCTCACCCAATAGGGGGCGGGGATGATGACCTCGTCGCCGGCGTTCAGCGTTGCCATGAAGGCGTTGAACAGGATCTGCTTGCCGCCGGTGCCGACAATGGTCTGCTGCCAGTCATAATCGAGCTTGTTCTCGCGCTTGAACTTGGCGGCAATTGCCTTGCGCAATTCCGGAATGCCTGAAACCGGGGTGTATTTGGTCTCGCCGCGATTGATTGCGTCGATCGCCGCTGCCTTGATGTTGTCCGGAGTGTCAAAGTCCGGTTCACCCGCGCCAAGTCCGATGACATCACGGCCCTGGGCTTTGAGTTCCCGCGCCTTCTGGCTGACGGCAATGGTGGCGGACGGTTTGACCCGGGAAAGGGCGTCGGCGAGAAAGGCCATGGAAAGCGCTCCGATACTGCGATTGAAACGGACGGGCGGCGTTCGCGCCCGGCACGTTCTATGTCGCAACGATGCCGTTGATGCAAGCCACCAAACCCCTGATTGAGGGCGAGACTTAACACAGGCGAAAGGTTTGCAAGCTATTTTCAGAAATTAGGCAGCAACCGAAACCGGAGGCCTGCGTGAAATGGCAGGGCATGGCGAGCCGCATTTTTTACAGGATGGCCGGGGATTTTACACCACATCCTACGGCCCCTTCATACTGCGCTCTGCCTTCCAGCCGATCTTCAGCCAGAACCAGGACGGACAACTGACCCTGGAAGCCTTCGAGGCGCTGATCCGCCCCAGTCGCGATGGCCAGCAAATCTCCGCAGCACATTTCTTCTCGGTGGTCGAGCCCGACGACGCGGTCGCTGTCGACTCTCTGTGCCGCGAATTGCACATTCTCAACATGGGCAAGCTTGGTCGCAAAAGAGCGCGCCTGTTCATCAATTTCAATCCCGGCCTGTTTGACGCTCTCACCGAGACAGATGACGAAGTCGACCACATGGTCGATGTCGCCATCCGCGCCGGCCTCAGGCCGGGGAGGATCGTCTGCGAAATAACCGAGCAGAGCAGTCACAATCCGGCTGTTCTCGACCGGCTCGTTGCCGGCCTGCGCTCGCGCTTGTTCAGGATCGCGGTCGACGATTACGGCGCCGACGATTCCGACACCCAGCGGGTGGACGACCTCAAGCCAGACATTCTCAAATTTGACGCCGCGTGGGTGCGCCGTTTCACCGAGACCAACGCCGGCATGGGTCTGCTCAAGCTGATGGTCGAACAATTCATCGAACGCGGCATCACCGTGCTGTTCGAAGGGCTGGAAGAAGACCACCAGGTCGAATTCTGCCGGCAGATCGGCGTGCAGCTGATGCAAGGCTATGCCCTCGCCCGCCCGGAAATCGTGCCGACAAGCTTCAATGAACGTTTTCCCGATCCCTTTGCTCCCGAAGCCGCCCAGGCTATGCGAAAGCAAATCAGCGGCGCGCCCGACAGTCCGCAATCATGCCCGCCGGCATCATTCCGAATCTGGTCATTTCCCCGCGCCGCGCCGCAACCTTCGGCAAGCGCACCCGGTAGCAACAGCTCCGGATTTATATGGCAAATTCATTGCACTGATCACGCGGCTTTGATCCCAGACACAATCTTGACACCACATCGAACCCGCCGCGCCACAATCCAGCCGGATTGGCGTCCATTTCCAGCTGTTAGGTGGAACCCGGACATAAAAAACGGGGAATGTGAATATGCTGCCAGAAGACGACTATCTTCGTCTCAAGCCCGCCAACAGCGAACGCAAGACGGCAATCAGGATTGCGCTGGCTGCGCTGCTGGGGTGTTTCGTATTGATATCGGTGTTGGCGATCCAGGCGAGCGTTGCGCCGGGGACAAAAACAGGAAGCTATATCAGCCACAACAACGAGACCCGGGAGCCGGTCCGTTCACGCGACGTGGCGTCGCATGTCGTCAGCCCGCGGTATCTGTCTCATTGAGCACCGGACAGCGCGCCGCCACTTCCAAAAGGGCAGTCTCGGCCCGGGCCAGGCCCGACACGATCACGCGCGGTTGCGTGCCGCGCTCGACAATCAGTGACCCGGCGCCGGTGAGCCAGCCCGACAGGCCGCGGCGGACCGAAAGTCCCGTGACCGATGTATAGGCGACAATCAGCGGATCGCGCGCCGGAAATCCCGGATGCGCTTCAAGATGGGCGCCGCGCAGGGTAAGCCGGGTGGTCGACAGCCTGAGCCCGGCATGAACCAGCAGGATCGGCACGCCAATCACCAGAACCAGCATGCTGACACGCGCCAGGTGCCCCCCGCCCCTGCCGGTCTGGTTGAGAAACAGCCACAGAACCGCATAACCGGCAGCGACCACCATAGCCGGCAGAAACAGCGCAGTGGCGCTGGCACGCCAAAACAGCCGGCGACGACCAGCCTGCTCGGGTACCTTCAGCTCGATTTGCGAATCAACGCTGTCCATAAGTGAAGAGTTTAGCCGGAATTTGCGGTGTGTCATGGGCGAGTTGCATGCTGGGGGCTGTTCCCCGCGCTTCCCACACCCTATCCTGAACAAGATAGTGAAGAGGTGAACCATGTCGAAGAGCAGCATTGCCCCCCGAAGCAAAATCCGCATCCGTACCATCGCCGGGCTTTGCCTCGCCGCAATGCTCACAGGCACAACAGTCGGCCACGCACGCGACACGGTTCCCACCAAGAATGTCCTGGTCGACGTCGACATGCTCGCCTCCGGCCTCGACCACCCCTGGGGCATCGAGGTTCTACCCGACGGCGCCATCCTCGTCACCGAACGCAGCGGTGCATTGCGGATGCTGCGCGACGGTAGGCTATCCGCGCCGATCGGCGGGGTGCCCGAGGTCGCAACGCAAGGTCAGGGCGGACTGCTCGACATCGCACTCAGCAATGATTTTGCCGGAAGCCGGGTACTTTTCCTGAGCTATAGTATCCGTGGCGATGGCGGATTTGGCACAGCCATTGCCCGCGCCACACTTTCAGCAGACGGCGCGTCGCTGAGCGATGTCAGGGAAATTTTCCGGATGAACCAGTTCACTGATGTCGGCAGGCATTTCGGCTCGCGCATTGCTGTGGCACGGGATGGAAACCTGTTTTTCACCATCGGCGACCGTGGCGAGGATGAGCGCGCTCAGGATATGGACGATCACGCTGGCGCGGTGCTGCGGATTACCCCCGATGGCGGCGTGCCGGCGGACAATCCTTTTGCCAAGGGCGGCGGCGCGGCCGAACTCTGGTCGAAAGGTCATCGCAATCCGCAAGGTCTCGACATCGACCCTGAAACGGGCGTGCTCTATGTCGCCGAACACGGCGCGCGCGGCGGCGACGAGATCAATCTGCCCAAGCCGGGGCTCAACTTCGGCTGGCCGGTAATTTCCTACGGGCGCCATTATTCAGGCGCCGAAATCGGTGTCGGAACCGTCGCCGAGGGATATGAGCAACCGGTACATTACTGGGACCCGTCAATTGCCCCGGGCGGCATGGCCGTCTATCGCGGCGCCATGTTTCCCGAATGGGACGGCGATCTGCTGATCGGCGCGCTCAAGTTCCAGATGCTGGTACGCCTTGACCTCGACGACGAAACCGGCGAAGTGCTGTCCGAAGAACGGCTGTTCAAAGGCAATTACGGGCGCATACGCGATGTCCGGGTCGCCCCCGATGGCGCGGTGCTGATGGTGACCGACGAGGATAACGGCGCGATCCTGCGGATATCGCGTACGCCCGAAGCCCTCGACGACTGACCCTATTCAGCCTGCCGCTCCGTGAACCGACCACGACCGGCATGCAAACAACCCGAAAGTTCTCTCACCATGATCAAGACAATCCTGTGGGGCGCCGCCGCGCTCATCGGCGTCATCGTGCTCGCCTTTGTGCTGGTTGGCCGGGAAAGAAGCTGGGAACTGATTGCCGGCTCGCCCGACCGGGGCCAGTATGATTTTACCGCCGCACCGCGCAACGCCACCCCCAACGATGCGCTGGCCTGCAGCCCCGGTCTGTGCGCCAAGCCCGATTTCATCCTCGAACCGGTGGACGACGAGCCAGCGACAGCCATCGCCAACCTGGTGCAAAAGCTGCTCGCGTCCGACAAGTTGGCACGCCGGGTCGATGACGGCAGCAACCCGGCAATCGCCCGTCTTGTCGCCTATTCGGCTACCATGCGCTTTCCCGACGTGATCCATCTCGAAGCAAGGCCGCTCGCGGATGGCCGCACCGGGCTCTTGGCCTATTCGGCAGCCCAGCTCGGCAAATCCGATTTCGGCGTCAACCGCGCCCGTCTGGAAGCGCTGTTCGACATCAAATAGCGCTGATTGAGACAACTAGGCACACGCCGGGCAGTTGACCATCAAAACCAGCCCCTGCAATGCGGGCTTCTTGCTTGCCCGCAACCGGCGCACCTGCTAGCGCTCGACTTTACATCTTTCAGCCTTTTTCGACCGGATCCATCCCATGCCCCGCCATCTCGCCAATCTGCTGTTATTGCTCGCCGGCGCAATCTGGGGCATGGGCTTTGTCGCACAGTCAACGGCGATGGACAGCATCGGCCCGTTTGTGTTCATCGGGCTGCGCTTTCTGGTGGCTGCCATCTTGCTCGCCCCCTTTGCCTTGCGGGAATCGCGTCGGGCGGCGCATCCGGTGGCACCAGCGCATCTGGCAGGCTTCGCGCTGATTGGCCTGACCCTGTTTGTGGCAATGGCGCTGCAACAGGTCGGGCTGACCATCACCACCGTGACCAATTCCGGATTTCTGACCGGGTTGTATGTGGTGTTCGTTCCCTTCATCACCCTGTTCGTGCTCGGTCAGCGGTTGCACCCGGTAATCTGGCCCGCGGTGCTGATGACCTTTGTCGGCATCTGGATGCTGGCCGGCGGCAGCCTCAGCGCGCTCAATGTCGGCGATCTGCTGACCATCGGTTGCGCTGTCTTGTGGGCGGTGCAGGTAATACTGGTCGGTCGCTATGTCGGCCCCAGCGGCCGCCCGCTGACCCTGTCCTTCATCCAGTTCGCGCTGGCTTCCGTGCTCGGCCTTGGCGTCGGCCTCGCTACAGAACCGTTCGAACTGACGCAGATTACCGCCGCACTGCCGGAGATCCTGTTCGCCGGCCTGTTTGCCACCGGGCTCGCTTTCACCTTCCAGGTGATTGGCCAGCGTTACACCACCGCGCCGCAGGCCGCGATCTTCCTGTCGACGGAATCGCTGTTTGCCGCCCTGTTCGGCGCCGTGGTGTTGGGCGAGCGGGTGCCGGCGCTCGGATATGTTGGCGGCTTGCTGATCTTTCTCGCCATTCTGCTGGCCGAACTCGGGCCGCTGGTCCGCACCACGCGCCACGCCCCCGGCCAGAAAACGCTGTAGCACGCCTATCTGCCGACCCCGTGCCACGGGACTTCCTGCCCGTCCGGCGCGCTGGATTTTGCAGTAATCGAAAACGGTCATCAGCGGTTGCGAGCAGGACGTGATCGATCGCACCTCGCCATGATGGTGATTGTGCCGCAATCGCGGCAAAATCGCGGCACGCTGAACCCTCTGATCCGCATGACAATTTGCCCTCGAAAATTCACTTGAAGGCCCATTGCAGACGCAAGAGCCTCACATTATGGCGCAATTATGTCGTTGTTTTTGTTGAATTTATTTACTTCATGTGATTTGCTCAAGCCGGCCATCGCCGCCTAGATTCACTGTGCACGCACCAATTCCGGTGCGCATGCAAGACCAAGCAAGACAGGGAACACGACGATGATGAAGATTGTAGTCACCGCAGTTTCAGTGATCACG
Organism: Hoeflea sp. Naph1; assembly: GCF_046837775.1. Taxonomy (GTDB): domain Bacteria; phylum Pseudomonadota; class Alphaproteobacteria; order Rhizobiales; family Rhizobiaceae; genus Hoeflea. The sequence goes on from NZ_CP177286.1 coordinate 4,014,223, forward strand.
CTGACCGGCTCCGCATTGGCCGGAGAGATCGAAGGTGTGGTCAGCAATTATGATCCGGCCACCCGCATGATCGTGCTCGAAAGCGGCGAAGCTTACCGACTCACCGACGGGGTTCAGCTTGATGGCCTTGAGCCTGGTGGAACCGTGGTCGTCACCTACAATGACGGCACAACCGACGCCACCTCTGTGGCAGTTAGCCAGTAGCCCGCTGGCAGAATTTCAAGGCACGGTTCCGGCACCTGTTTATGCGGGTTTGAAGGCCGCGCAGGAGCCGGAAAAACCAATATCGATCTAACTGGATCATGGCAAAATTACGCCAGTTTCGGCCTTGAAAAATATATCTTTTCACCGCTTGCGCCGGACATTTCTCCGGCGCATATCACCGCCGTCCCATCGGGTCCGATATAGCCCGGCAAATCTGCCGGCCGGTCCCGGATCGGGCTACCAACCTATGGAAAACACCATGAACAAGTTCGTTGCAATCGCATTCGCATCCGCAGCCATGATCTCAACCGCTTTCGCCGGCGAAATCGAAGGCGTCGTCACCAATGTTGACGCCACCACCGTAACGCTCGAATCCGGTGAAACCTTCACCGTGGTCGAAGGCGTGACACTGGACGGCGTCGAAGCTGGCCAGACCGTCTCCATCACTTTCAACGACGGCACCACCGAAGCCACCGAAATCACCGTCGCAGAATAATCGCAAAACACCGACCGGGCCGCGCGACGCGGCCCGGTCGGGCTGCGTCTGACGGCAAGAAACTTTTGCTTGCCAATTTTAGACAAAACACGCATTCTTGGCGTGTTCGGGCAATTTGCGAACACGGGAAGACCAGAAACATGCGAACCGAAGACGCACAAAAAACTTCGGGCGGCTGGGATGAAAGCCCTCATACCAAACGGTTTGAAAGGGCAAAGCTGTCTAAATCAGGACCTTTCCAAACACTTCAAGAACTGCCTGCCATAACCCCCGCGCCAATGCGGGATATGACATGACGCTCGCTGACCGGAAAACCTAGGGGAACCCGGGAGGCAATCAGAGGACCTGAGAGCATGGCCGAAACTGGTACCGTAAAATTCTTCAACGTCGACAAGGGCTTTGGCTTCATCAAACCCGACAATGGCGGAGCGGACATCTTTGTCCACATCTCCGCGGTGCAGGCTTCCGGCCTGACAGGATTGGAAGAAAACCAGAAGGTATCCTTCGACACCGAGCCCGATCGCCGCGGCAAGGGACCGAAGGCAGTCAATCTGCAAATCGCCTGAACAGCATCAGCGCGACCCTAACGAAAAGCCCGGCGATGCATAATCGCCGGGCTTTTTTGTGCGCCGGCCATTGCCGCCGGAATTTCGTCTGACAACCATATTGCGATTTCGTTCAGCCACGGTTCAGCTTCACCCCGATAGGGTTCAAGCAAGCCGGAAGTGCCGGCGACAAACGGGCTAAGCTCCCGCACCGTCACCCGAAAGGACGTTCAGATGTTCCCCTTCGCCAAGAAACTCGGTATCCTGATGCTCACTGCGACAACCGCGATCGCCCCCCTCACGGTGACGACTGCGCAGGCTGGTGAGCGCAACTGGCAGCGTCACCAATCCCGCCAGGTTGATGATCGCAGCCATCATTACAATGATCGTAAATATTCCAAGCAGCAGCAGCGGCGCCACCAGCAGCGCCCGGTCAACCGTCAGCACCGCGACAACAACAATGATGATGTGGTCCTCGGCATTATCGGTCTGGGTGTCGGCGCCATCATCGGCGGCGCAATCGCCAACAGCAACAACAACAACCCGCGTGTGATTTATCAGCAGCCACGCGTGCGCGACCACGTGCAGTCCGCGAGCGGCGGCAGATACGAACCCTGGAGCAACTCCTGGCTGCGTTACTGCTCCGACAAGTACCGGTCGTTCAACGCCTCGACCGGCACTTATCGCGGCTATGACGGAAACGACCATTTCTGCGTCGTCAATTGAGATCAAGTGGTTCGGGCAAACGATACGCCCGGGCCTGACACAACAAAGCAAAACGCCGCGTGCTGGATCCAGCGCGCGGCGTTTTGTCGTCGGGTTCGGTAAGGCCAGGCGGGCGCTCGCAGCCTGCCGCCCTGCCCTACAGGCCTTTGAGAAACGGATTGTTGCGACGTTCGTCGCCAATCTTGCCGCCGGGGCCGTGACCGCAGATAAAACCGATCTCGTCACCGAGCGGCAGCACCTTGTCACGGATTGAATCAAGCAGCGCCTGATGATCGCCACCCGGCAGGTCGGTGCGCCCGATCGAGCCGGCAAACAGAACATCGCCAAGGTGGGCAAACCCTTCCTTGCGGTTGAAGTAGATCACATGACCAGGCGCATGGCCGGGCGTGTGGTAGACTTCGAATTCATGTTCGCCGAACGAGACCTTGTCACCATCCTTGAGCCACTGGTCAGGCACGACGTTGCGAACATTCATTTCCAGCCCGAACATCTTTGCCTGCGCCTCCAGCCCGGAAAGCAGCGGCAGATCATCCTCATGCGGGCCGATGATCTGGACCTTGAGTTTTTCGCGCAACTCATCGGCGCCGCCGGCATGATCGATATGGCCATGGGTGAGCCAGATCGCCTCGATGGTAATCCCGTTTTCGTCGATAGTCTGCAGGATCACGTCGACATCGCCGCCCGGGTCGATCACCACGCCGGACTTGCTGTCATCATCGAACAGGATCGTGCAATTCTGCTGGAATGAGGTGACCGGGATGATGCCCGCGCGCAGATTGCCCATGATGATTTTCCCAATTGATCTTGATTCGGTGCCGCGCAAAGTGAACGCCAGACGCACCATTGTCACCCCCTCGCCGGTGCGAGGCAGCCAGGTGTTTATTGCTGATCCGGTTTCTCGATTGCCAGCGACCCTGAATAGGAAATCTGCGGGAACGGAATCGATATGTTGTTTTCATCGAAGGCGATCTTGGCAGCCTTGGTCATGTCACGACTGGTCGCCCACCAGTCCGCGGAGCTGGTCCAGTAACGCAAGGTTACCGAAACCGCGCTGTCGCCAAGCTCGGAGACAAACGCATCGGGTTCCGGATCGGGCAATATCCGTTCCTCTGCACGGGCCAAGTCCATCAGCACGCTCTGGGCTTTTTCGATGTCATCCTCGTAGCCGATACCGATGACAAGATCATAACGCCGTTCCGGCCGCCGCGAGAAATTCGTCACCGGCACGTTCCACAACAGCGAATTGGGCACCATCCGGTACAGCCCGTCAAAAGTTTTCATTTCGGTGGCAAATAGTCCTATTTCCTGAACAGTGCCGGCAATACCGCCGGCATCGACATATTCACCGACACGGAACGGCCGCAACACCAGCAGCATGATCCCGGCGGCGATGTTCTGCAAAGTGCCTTGAAGCGCCAGGCCGATCGCCAGGCCGGCAGCACCCAGCGCGGTGATGATCGACGCCGTCTGCACCCCGAACTGGCCTAGCACCATGACGGCGACCACCACCAGCACCGCATAGCGGACAAACACCGAAAAGAAGCCGACAACCGTTTCATCGACACGGCGCGTGCGTGTGAGCAAGGTGCGGACCCAGCGACCGAGCAACCGCGAGATGATCCAGCCGGCGATCAGTATCACGATCGCCCCCAGCACCGACACCGAATAGGTCAGCACCAAGAGTTGAAAACTCTTCAAGGCCTCGCTCCCGGAATCCCAGAATTGCGTCAGGTGGAAATCCGATGCCACGGTCTTCATTTCATCCATGCTGTGTCAAAACCCCTTGATTTGCCGCAAGCCTAACGTACCCAGTTGCAGGCGCAACAGGACCTGGCAACAGCTTGAACCAATACATCCCTTTCTTCGCACAGATGATCCCATCTGAGCGCGACATGGATTGGAAACCGCCAGCCCCACCCGGCTTGTCTACGTTCCGCTCCAGATAGGAGACCCGGGCTGAATGTAAAGCAGCAAAGAGCCACGACCACCGCCCGCATCGCTCAGACCGGCAGGGCACCGCCTTCCTTGAGGGTATCGAGCACGATCGCGGTCTTGACGTGCTGAACCGATTCATGCGGCAGCAGCACGTCGCTGACAAAGGCCGACAGCCCGCGAAGATCCGGGGTTACCACCTTGATGATGTAATCCATCTCGCCGGTCAGCGAATAGGCTTCGAGCACTTCCGGCAAACCGCCGACCAATCGCGCAAAGCGCTGGGCATTGTCACGATTGTGGGTCGCCAGCGTCACCGTGATCAGGTTGACGATACCAACACCAAGCTTTTCGCGGTCGAGATCGGCGCGGTAGCCCTTGATGAACCCCTCCTGCTCCAGCCGGGTGCGGCGCCGCGAGCATTGCGAGGCGGACAGATTGACCTTCTGCGACAACTCGTTGTTGGTCAGTCGGCCATCCTGCTGCAGCAGCCTGAGCAACTTGCGATCGAATTCATCCAGACGCACACCAAGCCTCCATTATCGTTTTTTGTGCACGATTCATGCGCAAATTGATCCACCTGCGCGCTGTATGCATGCACCTTGCGGTCAATATGCGTCATCATCTGCACGAGTCAACAAGTGCGGACAATCAAGATCCGCACGAGCATAGAGGAGTGACAAGATGGGTCCGTTCCCCCACGACGCGCCACGCGCAGAGATTTCGGAAGACAACCCGGCCGGCACCAACGGATTCGAATTTGTCGAATTCGCCCACCCCGAACCCGAAAAGCTGGAAGCGCTGTTTGCCCGCATGGGCTATCAGCCGGTGGCCCGTCACCGCACCAAGGCGATCACTGTCTGGCGCCAGGGCGACATCAACTACATTCTCAATGCTGAAAAGGGCTCGTTTGCCGACCGCTTCGTCGCCGTCCATGGCCCCTGCGCACCGTCAATGGCCTGGCGCGTCGCCGACGCCAAAAAGGCACTCGCCCATGCGGTCTCGAAAGGGGCTGAAGAATATACCGGCAATGACAAGACGCTTGATGTACCGGCGATTGTCGGCATTGGCGGGTCGCTGCTTTATTTCGTCGACACCTGGGGCGACGAAGGCTCACTCTATGATGCAGATTTCGACTGGATGGGCGAGCGCGATCCGAAGCCCGAAGGCGCAGGCTTCTACTATCTCGACCACCTGACCCACAATGTCATCCGCGGCAACATGGACAAGTGGTGGGATTTCTACTGCGACCTGTTCAACTTCAAGCAGATCCATTTCTTCGACATCGAAGGCAAGCTCACCGGCCTGGTCTCCCGCGCCATCACCTCGCCCTGCGGCCGGATCCGCATCCCGCTCAACGAGTCCACTGACGACAAGAGCCAGATCGAGGAGTTCCTGCGCAAATATAATGGCGAGGGCATCCAGCACATCGCCGTGGGCACCGATGACATTTACGCAGCGACCGACTGGATCGCCGACAAGGGCGTCAAGTTCATGCCCGGCCCGCCCGATACCTATTACGAACAGTCCAGGACCCGGGTGCACGACCATGACGAGCCGATTGACCGCTTGAAGAAATACGGCATCCTGATTGACGGCGAAGGTGTGATTGATGGCGGCATGACCAAGATCCTGTTGCAGATCTTCTCCAAGACCGTGATCGGGCCGATCTTCTTCGAATTCATCCAGCGCAAGGGCGATGAAGGCTTCGGCGAAGGCAACTTCCGCGCCTTGTTTGAATCGATCGAGGAAGACCAGATCCGCCGCGGCGTGCTGACCGACGCTGCCGAATAAATCAGTACCGCAGGTAAAGACGCGAATATGAAAACCCCGCCGGAAACTCGGCGGGGCTTCTCCTACTAAACCTCGGCTATTTTAAGTAATGCAGTGCAATCATCAGGAACGGCATTGCAATTGTTGCCAAATTTGCCATCACCTGGAAGGAATCGCGAGTCATTTCGCCTCCAACGTTGAACTTAAGAGCCCGCTTTCATATAATCGCGACTCCCCTATTCAGCACGGACAGAAAGTGTTCTGTTCGCGGTTTAATCCGCTTGCTCCCATAATAGAGTATCGGATGCAGTCTGACTAACATTCGTGTTTAAGAGATGTTAGCAACTCATAAATGTAGTATTTTGATCGATATTTTTCCAGTGCCGGGACAAAAGAGCGCGCCCACGCCTTAATTGAGTCGATCGAGGAAAACCAGATCCGCCGCGGGGTGCTGACCGACGCTGCCGAATAACCCATGTACGACTGCAGGCCGGAATTGACTTTAATGTCTTTCCGGCCTCCACTCTTGTTCCGTCACGGTCGGACGGCAGAAAACAACGAGAGGAATCATGTAATGGAAGCTCTTCTTCCCATTATTATTCAACTGGTCGGCGGCGCGATCGGCGGCAATGCTGTTGGCGCAGCACTTAAACAAGCAGCGTTGAGCCCTGTTGGTCGATCCGTCATTGGCGCGGTCGGTGGTGTCGGCGGCGGTTTACTGCTCAGCGTACTTGGCGGTGACATGGGTGCCTTGTCAGGCGCGCTCGGCGATGCCGTCGGTGGCGTTGCCGGTGGCGGCGTGCTGGCCGGCATTGTCGGCATGGTGATGAGCAGCATGAAGAAATAGAGCACCGTTCATCTGGAAACCAATAAGGGCGGCTTCCTTTCGGAATGCCGCCCTTATTCATTCCATCAGGCCAACCGCCGGCGCCCCGGTACAAGCGCCGGCCGGCCTGCAGGCGATGCCGAAACTTATTCGGCAGCTGCCTGTTTGGGTTGAACCTCAGCCATATAGTCATTGACCAGATTACGGGCGATTTCGCCGACCGTAAAGCTGTGCGGCCCGATTTCAGAAACCGGCGTCACCTCGGCGGCAGTGCCGGTCAGGAAACATTGCTCGAAGCTGTCGAGTTCGTCCGGCAGGATTGCCCGCTCGATCACTTCATAGCCGCGCCTTTTGGCCAGATCGATTACCGTGCGACGGGTGATGCCATCGAGGAAACAGTCCGGCGTCGGCGTATGAATTTTGCCGTCCTTGACAAAGAACACGTTGGCGCCGGTGGCTTCGGCCACCTGGTCGCGCCAGTCGAGCATCAGGGCATCGGCATAGCCGCGCTCCTCGGCGCGATGCTTGGACAGCGTGCAGATCATGTAAAGCCCGGCGGCCTTCGAGCGCGACGGCGCCGTGCGCGGATCCGGACGGCGGTATTCGGCGATGTCGAGGCGAATCCCCTTCATACGCTCTTCCGGCTTGAAATAGCTCGGCCATTGCCAGATGGCGATGGCTAGGTTGATGCGGTTTTTCTGCGCCGAGACGCCCATCATCTCCGAACCGCGCCAGGCGATCGGCCTTACATAGGCATCAGTAAAGCCCTGCCGCGCCAGCAGTTCGATGCAGGCCTGATCGATTTCGGCAACACTGTAGGGAATCTTGAAGCCGAGGATTTCACCCGACGTGTGCAGTCGTTCGGTATGTTCGGTCAGCTTGAAGATCTCGCCGCCATAGGCCCGCTCGCCCTCGAACACGGCGCTGGCGTAATGCAGGCCGTGGGTCAGCACGTGGATCTTGGCATCCTTCCACGGCACGAACGCGCCGTTGAACCAGATTTCGCCTTCGAGTTGATCAAAAGGTACGGACGCCATCTCGTTTCCTCCGGGCGGCCTGCCGCCGCGATACTGATTATGTAAAGCCGGTGTCGGTGACCGTGAGGCCAGGCGCCGCAAACAGGCGTCGGAAACGGGCATTGGCAAGCCGGCGGACGGGGCCAACTTGCCTCGCGCGCATTTCAAAGCTAGCAATCACAGCAAATTATGTCAACATAACTGACATATTCGAAAGGAAAGATCGCCATGAGCCATAACGGCGCAATCAATCCCGACTCAGACGAGATTCTCACCAAGCCGATGAAGGAAATCGAGGGCATCGATTTCGAGATCATCGAGCTGTTGTTCTTCGCTTATCGCGACTTCACTTCCGATCCCGACGCAATCCTCGACCGATCCGGTTTCGGCCGCGCCCATCACCGTATCGTTCACTTCGTCAACCGCGAGCCTGGACTGACCGTGGCGGCGCTGCTGGAGACGCTCAAGATCACCAAGCAGTCGCTGGCGCGGGTGCTCAAGCAGCTTATCGACAGCGGCTATATTACCCAGATCGCCGGCCCCGAAGACCGGCGTCAGCGCCGGCTCTACCCCACCGATCGCGGCCGCAAACTGGCGCTGGAACTGGCAAGGCCACAGTCTCGCCGCATCGCCCATGCACTGCAAAACCTTGATGACAATGGCCGTCAGGCGGTAACAGCATTTCTGTCAGGCATGATAAACTCCGAACCAGGCTGCGAGACCAAGGGCCGTTACGAGGCGAAACAGGAGCATACCCGATGATTACTCCATTGCCGGGCGATGATGCAGCCCACTTGCTCGTCGTCGATGACGACACCCGTATCCGCGATCTGCTCTCGCGCTATCTGACCGAACAGGGGTTTCGGGTTACCACCGCCGCCGACGCAGCCGAAGCCCGGCGCAAGCTCGATGGTATCGATTTCGATCTGCTGATCATCGACGTGATGATGCCGGGCGAAAGCGGCCTGTCGCTGACCCGCTCGCTACGCGAGATCAAGACAGTGCCGATCCTGATGCTGACGGCACTCGCCGAAGGCGACGCCCGGATCGACGGACTTGAAGCCGGCGCCGACGACTACCTGCCAAAACCTTTCAACCCGCGCGAGCTGGTGCTCAGGATCAACAACATTCTCAAGCGCGGCGGCCAGCCGGCCACACCCAAGGTCGAGCAGGTGGTGTTCGGCCCCTACACCTTCATCATCGCCCGTCGCGAGTTGAAGAAATCCGGCGAGGTCGTCCGGCTCACCGATCGCGAGCGCGAAATCATGGTCACCTTCGCCGAGAATGCCGGCGAAACCGTGCCACGCCATGAACTCGTCAGCGGCGACATCGAGGTCGGCGAACGCACCATCGACGTACAGATCAACCGCCTGCGCCGCAAGATCGAGGAGGATCCGGCCAACCCGGTCTGGCTGCAAACCGTCCGCGGCATCGGCTACCGGTTGAGCGTGGAGACAACCGCCTGATGCATGCGTCCATAAGGATCAATTTGGACGATACCGTAGCTGTATGCTTCGAACTGATACAGCGCGATGGATAGAACGGTACGTTAGGGCGCCGGCCGTTTGTGGATGAACAGGTCGTAGAAAGCCATCGCCACCGTGATCGCGACGATAGCGCCGAGATCAAACCTTGGCAGCTTGAAGACCAGCACACCGAGAAAGCCGCAAAGCACGATGAAGGCGATGATCGTGAGAATCCGTTCCATGGTCGTTAGTCTCCCTGGCCGTCGGTTTCGAGATGCTTCACCAGCCACCTGGCGGTTCTGAGCAGGCGGCCGTCGCCGCCGCGCGGTCCGACAAGTTGCACACCCATCGGCATTCCATCCGCATCGGAAAACAGCGGCAAGGTGACGGCTGGCGTGCCACACAGCGTCCAGATGGCATTAAACACCGGATCGCCTGTACTCTCCAGTCCCCTTGGTGCGGAGCCGGGTGCGGCGGGTGTGATTATTGCGTCGCAGCGCTGAAAAATCTCGCCGAGCGCAGCATAGAGGTAATCAGGCCAGTCAAGCGCCGCAATGTAGTCGCGCGCCGGCATCCTGCTGCCCCTCTCGAGAGACTCGGAGAGTTGCGGCGACAACCGGTCGCCGCCGTCACGGGCGTAGCGATGGTAGCATTTGGACATTTCCGCCAGATTGATCCGCTCGCGCATGCCAGCCGCTTCATCGAAGGCATCAGGTAGACCGATCTCGAAACAGCCCTCCCCCAGATGTTCGGCTAATTCCTCCATCGCCAGTTGGCAGGCCTCGGTGGCCTTGTGCCAGTAAGGCGTACGGACAAACACAAATTGTGGTCGCACCGGCGCCTCGGTTGACGCAATCGCGAGCAGCCGTGGATGTGGCGCCGGCATTGTCGCCTTGTCGAGGTCATCATGGCCGAACAGTACCTCGGCTAGCAACGCCGCGTCTTCGACCGACCGCGCGAAGACACCGATCCGGTCAAGTGTTGGCGATTGCGCCAGTACGCCGGTGCGCGGGATGCTGCCCGTCGACGGCAGGAAGCCGGTGACGCCGCAGAAGGCGGCAGGCCGGATCACCGAACCGCCTGTCTGGGTGCCGACGGCCAGCGGCACCATGCCCGCGGCAACTGCAGCGGCAGAGCCCGAGGACGAGCCCCCGGGCGTATGTGCCGGATTGACCGGATTGCGTGTCTTGCCCGGATGCATCAGCGCAAGTTCGGTGGTGACCGTCTTGCCGATGATGATGGCGCCCGCCGCCCGCAGCTTCTCAACGATCACCGCGTCGCGCTCGGGAACGCGGCCGGCGTCGAGCACGGTGCCGTTGGCGGTCGGAATGCCGCGGGTGTCGATGATGTCCTTCAACGCCACCGGCAGACCGTGCAACGGCCCGATGGGCCGGCCCGATTTGCGGTGTGCGTCCGCGCCTTCGGCCTGGCGCATGGCGAAATCTGCATCGAACCACTCGAATGCCTGGATTTCACCCTCCACGGCTGCAATCCGGTCGAGACAGCCTCGCATATAGTCGGTGGCGCTCAGCGCACCGCTGGCCATCCTGTCCCGCGCCTCTAAAGCACTCAGGCCAATTATAGCCATCGGATCAATGGCCATAGAAGCGTTCCGGCAGGTAGTAGACGATCTGCGGGTAGGCATACATCAGCGCCATGCAGATGAAGACCATCAACAAGAACGGCATGACCCCGGTGAAGATCTGCGTCAGTTTCACCTCCGGTGGCGCTATCCCCTTGAGATAATAGGCTGACATGGCCATCGGTGGCGTTAGGAACGATGTCTGCAGATTGAGCGCGACAAGAATGCCGAAGAACAGTGGATCAATGTCGAACATCGCCAACAGCGGCAGGAAGATCGGCACGAAGATGATGATGATCTCCGACCATTCCAGCGGCCATCCCAGAAGGAAAATGATCAATTGCGCCAGAAGCAGGAACTGGAACGGTGTCAGGTCCAGACCCGTGACAAATTCCGAGATAACCTGTTCGCCGCCCAGATACGAAAACACCGAGGAGAAGACGTAGGAGCCGACAAACAGCCAGCACACCATCGCCGTGGTCCGCACCGTCAGATAAACGCTTTCACGCAGCCGCTGCCAAGTCATGGCCCGATAAGCGATAGCGAGACCCATGCCGCCGAGCGCACCAATCGACGCGGCCTCAGTTGGTGTTGCCAGGCCGAACAAGATCGAGCCCAGCACCGCCATGATCAGAAACGCCAGCGGAAAGAACGAAGTGGCGATCAGGAACAGCAACCGGCCCATCGGAACATCTGGCACTTCGTCGTCGGTCGGCCGTGGCGCAACGCTTGGCTGCAGCAGCGAACGGCCGACAATATAAATCAGGTACAGACCGACGAGGGTAAAGCCGGGCAGAAGCGCGCCGGCATAGAGCTTGACGATGGAAACCCCCGACGCCGCCGCGTAAACAATCAGCATGATCGAGGGAGGAATCAGGATGCCGAGCGTGCCACCGGCGCAGATGATGCCCGAGGCGAAGGCCGGGTCGTAGCGTGCTTTCAGCATCGCAGGCAACGCCAGAAGGCCCATCAGCGTAACCACGGCGCCAACAATGCCGGTGGCGGTAGCAAACAATGCGCAGGTGATCAGCGCCGCAACGCCCATCGATCCGGGAATCCGCTTGGAGGCAAGATTGAGGGTCGAAAACAGCCGGTCGACGATGTTGGCGCGCTCGACGATGTACCCCATGAACAGGAACAACGGCACCGCAGTCAGCACCTCGTTGGACATCACCGTATAGGTCTGGTTGATGAAGAGGTCGAAGATGCGGTTGTTAAACAGCCCATCTATCCAGAGGGATACGCTGTCCCAGGTGCTCGCCAACTCATCGAGGCGAAAATAGGAGCGCCACATCCGTGACGGATCGAAATAAGCGTAGTAGCCAAAGCCGATGCCCATGGCCATCAGCGTAAAAGCGATCGGAAAGCCCAGGAACACCATGAAGATGAACAGGCCCAGCATCATCAGGGCAATTTGGGGATCGGTCATATGTGTCCGCCAGTTTCGGCCTCATCGGCCCTTTTCATCATCAGGTCTTCAGTCTCGCGCACGTCTTCATCGGCCTCGATCCATTCGCCGGTGCGTATGCAGACAATGCAGCGGAAAACCTGGGCTATCCCCTGGATGAACAAGAGAATGCCCGCAGCCATGATCACCGTCTTGAACTGGTAGATCGGGATACCCGCGGGACTGTTGACGCTGACCTCTCCATAACTCCAGGAACGCGAGGCATATTTCCAGCCGGTCACGATCAACGCCGTAACCCCGGGAAAGAAGAACAGCAGATAAAGCGCCAGATCCACTCTCGCCTGAGTCCGCGGACGCCAGAGACGATAGATAAAGTCACCCCGCACATGACCGCCGCGCGACAGCGTGTAGGCACCGCCCATCATGAACAGCGATCCGTACATGATAAAGGAGATGTCGAGCGCCCAGGGCGTGGGGGCGTTGAAGAGGTAACGCGAGACGACTTCATATCCCGTGCCAAAGGACATCATGATGATCAGCCAGGCGAAAGCCTTGCCGAAGACCGCCGACAAGGTGTCAGCAAAACGGATATATTGAATCATGTTCAACCACTTTTCCGAGCCAGAGAGATCCGGCGGACATTGTCCGCCGGATCATTACAGCAATTAACCGGTCAGGTTTACATCTTCAGCTTGCCCGGGAAGTAGTGCTCATAGGCCAGGCCCAGGTCCGGCGCGTTCATCAGCTCGTAATAGGCGACCTGTTCGACCCATGCGCGCTGGCTGTCCATGACCTTCTTGTTGAAGGCATCGGCTTCCAGATCGGTAATGAGCGTATCCCAGGCGTCCAACTGCGCTGCAAGGATTTCCTTCGACGTGCGATGCACCGTGACGCCGTCATCGGACTGCAGTTCCGCCAGGTCCTTCGAATACTCGCGCATTGCAAGCGCCAGGTTCGACGTGGCTGAGGCCTCGACACCATATTTCAGGATCGCCTGAAGGTCTGGCTCGAGATCATCCATGAAGTCCTTGTTGAAGATGAACTCGAACGCTTCCGACGCCTGGTGGTAGGACGACAGATAGTAGTTCTTGGCCACATCCTGAGCGCCGAACCGGCGGTCAGACGAAGGGTTGTTGAACTCGAAGGCGTCGATCACGCCGCGTTCCATGGACGGAACGATTTCGCCGCCCGGAAGCTGGGCGACGGACATGCCCATCGACTGCAGCAGATCGGCTGCCAGGCCGACGGTGCGATACTTGAACCCCTGGATATCGGCGACTGTATTCACTTCGCCCTTGAACCAGCCGAACGGCTGCGCGGGCATCGGCATGCCCATATAGCCATAGACATTGAGGCCAAGCACATCCTGCGTCAGTTCGCGGTAAAGCTCTGCACCACCGCCCTGATAGAACCAGCCGAGCATTGTCGTGGCCGAGCCACCGAAGACCGGGCCGGTGCCGAAGAACGATGCTGCCTTGGATTTGCCGTACCAGTAGACCGGCACCGTGTGAGCTGCATCAATGACACCATCGTTGCAGGCATCCATGACTTGGAACGCGCCGACGATCGCGCCGGCCGGCAGAAGGTCAATCTGCAGGCGTCCGCCCGACATTTCCTCCACACGGGTGGTATATTCGCGCGCAAAGTCCATCCAGATGTCGGAGGCAGGCCATGAAGTCTGCATCTTCACCACCAATGGCGCCTGCGCCAGCACTGCCGGTGCCGACAAGGCGCCCACGGCGGCCACGCCGCCAAGCGCCGAGCCCTTTTTCAAAAACGACCGTCGCGAAACGGATTTTTCGATGTGATCTTCCATAACAAATCCTCCCAGTTCGTTCATTCACACTTCAACATATGAAATATCATGCAACTCGGTTGAAATGGCAAGCCGATGCTCGCGGTCTTGAGAAAATAGATATTCAATGGCGATATGTGAACCGCTTTTCCACAAACCCTAGCCGTCCTCCCCCGCTCGACGCTATAAGCAATCAGGCGGCCGGTCTCGCCGAAACATAGACCAGCCGGGAATGAGGCGCCAGAGCATGACCAGTTTCGATTCCATTCGCCGGGAGTATGAGCGCTACCCCCCGAGCGGCATTCGCCGCCTGACACGTTGGTTTACCAGGCGGATTCCCACCAGACTCTATGCCCGCGCCCTGCTGATCATCATCATTCCGATGGTGCTGTTGCAGTCGGTGATCGCCTTTGTGTTCATGGAGCGGCACTGGCAGACGGTCACGCAGCGGCTGTCGATGGCGGTCACCCGCGACATCGCCGCAATCATTGATGTGCTGGATACATTTCCGCAGGACACCACCTACGAAAACATCATCCGAATCGCCCGCGAGCGGCTGGAACTGTCGATCGCCATCGAGCCCGCCGGCGATCTGCCGCCGCCGCGACCGAAGCCGTTTTTCTCGATTCTCGACCAGATTCTCTCCGAGGAGATCACTCGCCAGATCAAGCTGCCGTTCTGGATCGACACGGTCGGCAATTCCAATATTGTCGAGGTGCGGATCAAGCTCGAGGACAAGATCCTCAGGATCTTCGCCAAACGCAGCCAGGCTTACGCATCCAACACCCATATCTTCCTGTTGTGGATGGTCGGCACCTCGCTGGTGCTGCTGGGCATCGCCATCCTGTTTCTGCGCGGCCAGATCCGTCCGATCCTGAAACTTACCCAGGCAGCAGAAAGTTTCGGCAAGGGCCAGCGCATGCCCGACGATTTCCGTCCGCGCGGCGCCGACGAAGTGCGGCGCGCCGGCCTTGCCTTCATCAAGATGCGCGAACGCATCGAGCGCCAGATCGAGCAGCGGACCGCCATGCTGTCGGGTGTCAGCCACGATCTGCGCACCATCCTCACCCGCTTCCGCCTGCAACTGGCGCTGGTCAGCGACGGACCCGAACTCGACGCCCTCAACAAGGATATCGACGACATGCAGTCGATGCTCGACAGCTACCTTTCCTTCGCCCGCGGCGAGGCCGAGGAGGATGTCGGCACCATGAGCCTGAACGACACGGTCGAGAAAGTGGCCGCCGACGGCAGGCTGCGCGGCGCCAATGTGTCGGTGACAGTGGAAGGCGACGACGCAATCAATGTGCGGCCCAACGCCTTTGGCCGGCTTCTCACCAATCTTGTTTCAAACGCCTCGCGCTATGCTGACGAGGTGGCAATCCAGGTGCAGAACCGCGGCAGATGGCTGACCATCACCATCGACGACGATGGTCCGGGAATTCCGGTCGAGGCGCGCGAGGATGTGTTCAGGCCATTCTATCGCCTGGATGAATCGCGCAACCAGGATGAAACCGGAACCGGGCTGGGACTGGCCATCGTCCGCGACATTGCTCGCAGCCATGGTGGTGACGTGATGCTGTCCGACAGCCCGATGGGTGGTCTGCGCGCCACGGTACGCCTGCCTGTCTGAACGGCGATGATGGCAACCGGATCGGCAATGCGAACCCGATGTCGGTGCTAAATCAACCGCGCGCCGTCAGGCACATTCTTGTCGGTAGCAGCCAGCACGATGGCGCCATTGGTGTCGGCAAAACCCAGCGTCAGCACTTCGGACATGAACGGCCCGATCTGGCGCGGTGGAAAATTGACCACGGCCAGAACCTGGCGTCCGACCAGCGATTGCGGTGTGTAGTGCTCGGTGATCTGCGCCGAGGATTTCTTTTCGCCAATCTCCGGTCCGAAATCGATCTTCAGCTTGATCGCCGGCTTGCGCGCCTCGGGAAACGGTTCTGCAGAAATCACGGTGCCCGTGCGGATGTCGACTTTCTC
Source organism: Hoeflea sp. Naph1 (assembly GCF_046837775.1). GTDB lineage: Bacteria > Pseudomonadota > Alphaproteobacteria > Rhizobiales > Rhizobiaceae > Hoeflea. The sequence goes on from NZ_CP177286.1 coordinate 4,029,981, forward strand.
GAAATCATCCCAGGCGATGGTCTGGCTCATGATAAAGTCCTGCTAGCTCTGCTCAAAAACTGGCGGCTCAGCCGGCCAACTCGCGCGATCGATCAGCGGCAGCCTTCAGCGCTGTGTCGAACAGCGGCTGCATGCCGTCCTCGGCCATCAGCACGGCCAGCGCCGCAGCGGTGGTTCCGTTGGGCGATGTCACCTTCTGGCGCAACGTTGCCGCGCCGTCCGGAGACCGGTGCATCAGTTCACCAGCCCCCGTGACGGTCGCGCGCGCCAGGCGCATGGCGAGGTCCGCCGGCAGGCCGCATTTCCGGCCTGCCTCTGCCATGCACTCGACAAGATAAAACACATAGGCCGGGCCGCTGCCCGACACCGCCGTGACCGCATCGATCAAGGCTTCGTCGTCGAGCCATTCAACCGGGCCGCAGACTGACAGCAACCGATCGATCTCGACCTTGGCTTCTGCGCTGACCGCCGCGTTGGCAACTGCACCGGTAATGCCGCGGCCAACCATAGCCGGAGTGTTGGGAATCGAGCGCACCACAGCGCCGCCCAGATGCTGTTCAAAATAGGCGATGGTCTTGCCCGCCGCGATTGACAGGCTGACAGTCTGCGGGCCGACCAACCCGGTCAGCCCCGGCAGCACCGCGTCCATCATCTGAGGCTTGACCGCAAGCATCAGCACACCCGCTGTCACGCCTGCGGGCGGAGCGCTTTCGCAACGCACGCCGGCCTTGACCAGCCGCTGCGCCATCGCTTCAGATGGTTTGGGATCGATAACCAGGATCGACGCCGGATCGGTGCCTGCGTCAAGCCAACCATTGAGCATGGCGCCGCCCATATTGCCTGCGCCGACGAGAACCAGAGGTGCCGAAGGCGAAATCATCTCAGGCCTCGCCCTTGGTTTCAAACATCACCGCAGTCATCGCCGAGTGCGCATCCATGCCCGACCAGACAACAAACTGAAACGCCTGGAAATAGGCTTCGCAGGAATCAAGCGCATTGGACAAAAGCACCTCGACCTGCCGATTTGTGGGCTCCGCGCCGCCGGCCAGCAACAGCGATTGACGGAAGATGATCACGTGCTCCTGCTGCCACAGATCGAAATGCCCCATCAATACCTGGCCGTTGACATGCGAAAGCAGCCTCATCACTTCAGTGACGCGGACATCGGGAACCTTGATGTCGAAGGCGCTGGCAATATGCAGCGCTTCGCAATCTTCCATCCAGGAAAACGAGACATGGTAGTCGGTCCAATGGCCCTCGACAGTCATGGCGATTTCATGTTCGCCCGAACGCTCGAACGTCCAGTCATTCGCCGCCGCCACGAATTCGATCATGTCTACTGGATTGGAATGTCGTTCGAATTCGATATTACTGAGATTCATGCCCCACCTAGTTCCCTTTGGCGCCGTGCGTCCCGCTTCCCGCGGCATCCGCAAACACGCAATTCCTGCACGATTCGACCGCCTTCCCTAGGAGCCCGCAACCGCAACTCCCACCGGGGCTGTTTGCCACCCGATCCGAATCATCATTTAGAATCAGTGTATAAATGCAGAGTCCGAGCGCCAGTCCCCCTGCTGCATTTTGTCGAGCCAAGCCTGTGGACGACGTTACCAAACTGATTCCGCCGTGACTCATAACCGACTCACGCAAAAGGCTTTTTGTTGTTCGGACCTCAGTGGATTGCCTGTGCAAAAAAACCTTGGATTGTCTGACCCGTTATCAGTCCGCCTCATCCGGTCGTCACGGTTATCTTGCCGGAGGCCGCGAAAGGCCCAAAATGCCAAAAGCCAAAGCCGGCAAATTGCACGGCTTTGGCGAGAGTCACGGCGACGCCGGTCAGGCGTAGGCGCCGGCCGAATAAGTCAATTCATAGCTGTGGCTGTAGAGTTCGAAGACAATGCCGAACGGGTCTTCGACATAGACCATCCGATACGGTTTACCCTCGGGGAAATATTTCCGCACCGGCATCCGCTGCTTGCCGCCGGCGGCGACGATACGCTCCAGAAGTGCTTCCAGATTCGGGTCCTGGATGGCGAAATGAAACATACCGTGCTGACGAAACGCCATATTGTCCTCGGGCGCCTGATGGCCATCGAATTCAAACAGTTCAATTCCAATTCGGTCTGCCGTGGCCAGATGCGCAATTCGCAACCGCTTCCAATCGGGACCAAACACGTCGGTGCACATGCGGCCGATGTCGCTGTCATCCTCGACAACCTCGGTCGGCGCCATGATGGTATAGAACCCGAGCACTTCGGTGTAAAACTTCACAGCGGCATCGAGATCGGGAACGGATAGACCGATATGCGAAAAACTTCTGGGAGTGGGCAGCATCTTCTGCTCCTTGTGTTTGAGGGATACCGCAAAGATAGGCTTGCCTTCTCAGCAATTGAAATTATCATTCGTTCAGATTTTAATAACGCATTGTAATGACATGCTGAACGCTCAATGGCTCGAGACTTTCACCGTTCTCTGCGAAACTGCACACTTCACCAGTGCTGCAAACCTTCTCGGCATGACCCAGCCGGGCGTGTCCCAGCATTTGCAAAAGCTTGAGCAACAAGTCGGACAAACGCTGATCTCGCGGGAGCGGAAAAGCTTCAGCCTGACACCCGCCGGCGAGGCTGTACTGGCGATCGGTCAGGCACGGCGGCTAGAGGAGCGAGCGCTGCTTGAGGCAATCCACAGCGATGCGCCTGATACCGGCGGTGTCGCCATTGCCTGCTCGGGCAGTTTCGCGATGCTGCTGTACCCGCAACTGTTGCCATTGATGTTAGATGCGCCGCGCCTGACGGTCCGGCTGGAAGCTGCGCCCCGCGACAACATCGTCAGCGGGATTCTCGAGCGCCGGTTTGATCTCGGTGTCATCGACCACAAACCGGAGCACCCCCGGCTGGAGGCTATTCGCCTCGGAGAGGAGGAACTCTGCCTCATCCTCCCGGTCGGAAGTGCGCCAACCCCGATCCGATTCGAGGATCTCGATGCGCGGGGATTTGTCGCCCATCCTGACGGATTGGCCTACGCCGATGAACTGTTCACCCTTAACTTCCCAAATGAATTCCGGGGCGCTGACCGTCTGCACATTCGCGCCTTCATCAACCAGATCAGCCAGATCCCTGCGCCGGTAGCCCATGGAGTTGGTTACACCCTGTTGCCCCACAGCGGCGTCGATGCGTTTCATCACCGCAAAAAACTGAAAATTGTAAAACTGCCCAAAGCCCGGCGTCATGAATTGTGGCTGACATTTTTGCGTGGAAGGCAAATGCCGGCGCGGCTTGCCCGTGTCACCGGCATCATCAAGGAGGTCGCCGAAAGACTGGCCCCCTCCGAACCCGAGAACTGACGCCTCAAAACATGCGCTAGATTCCCCTGAAACAGGGCAGAACCCGGTCTCATAGAGTATGCGGGCATCCAATTGGATGCGCAAACGACGCAGTAACACCCTGAAAGTAAGTATTGACCACCAGGCAGCGGCCGACAATGTACGGTCGCCTTCATCCACAGACGTCGACATTCTTCGTGAAACGAGAGCGACGAGGCCGGTTGGCTCAGGTCTTCTTGCGTGGTGCCCGCTTGGACGCAGCCGGCTTTGCCATCGCGGCATCGTCAGCGGACGGCTTTTCATCCAGCTTCGCTTCAAGCGCTGCGAGACGAGCGGCGAGCGCGTCGTTTTCCTCGCGCGCCTTGACCGCCATATCGCGAACCGCTTCGAATTCCTCGCGCTTGACCAGATCCATCGAGTTCATCAGCCGCTCGAGCTGACTGCGCATGGCGGTTTCCGCTTCGCGGCGCAAACCCTGGGTGGCGCCCGCCGCGTCGGTCATCAGCTTGGCGAGTTCGTCGAGAAATCGGTTCGGTCCGCTGGTCATGGTCCTCATCCCTTTTGTCGGGGCTGGTGGGGTCAAATCTGTGTCTTCCTGAGGTAAGCGCTCCGGCTGCCAGTTGCAAGCCGTGCGATGGCCGCAAGCCTTGCGCAAAGCTCACATGCGATACAACATCGACACACCGCGCGGGCGGGAAGGTCCAGAATTGCCTCAAACCCGTATCATGCTCCAGCCAGGAGACGCTGGATGATGAACCGGACAGGAAGGATGACGCATTGGACTACACGGCCACGCTGCTCTCATTGATGAGCTTTCCGGACATCGACCCGGTAATCTTCGCGCTCGGCCCGGTGAAGATCCGGTGGTATGGCCTGGCCTATGTGGCAGGCATCCTGCTTGGCTGGCGCTATGCCCGCAGGCTCGCCGCCAATGACCGGCTCTGGCCTGGCGGCCGCTCGCCGATCACCCCGCTCGATCTCGACGATTTCCTGGTCTGGGCAACGGTTGGCATCGTTGCCGGCGGGCGCATCGGCTATATCCTGTTCTACGACATGGCAGCGGTTGCCGCCAATCCGTTGCGGGCGTTGGAAATCTGGAACGGCGGCATGTCCTTCCACGGCGGCGTGCTGGGCACGCTAATGGCCATGATCCTGTTTGCGCGCAGCCGCAAGATCCCGGTCTTCAGCCTCTTCGACGTAGTCTGCGCGGTGGTCCCCACCGGGCTGTTTTTCGGCCGGATCGCCAATTTCATCAATTCCGAGCTGTGGGGACGCCTGACCGACATGCCCTGGGCTTTCGTGTTCCCGACCGGCGGGCCGTTTGCGCGCCACCCCACACAGCTCTATGAAGCCGGTCTCGAAGGCCTGCTGCTGCTGGCCGTACTGGCGGTGATGATCTATCGGTGGAACGCGCTCAAGTCACCCGGACTGATCGCCGGCTGGTTCCTGATCGGCTACGCCATGGCCCGCATCGTGGTCGAATTCTTCCGCGAGCCCGACGCCCATATCGGCTATCTCGCCGGGGGCTGGCTGACCATGGGCATGGTGCTTTCACTGCCGATGATTGCTATCGGCATTTGGGCCGTCGTCACCGCAAAATCCCGCGCAATCGGTCGGTCAGGCACGTGAGTGATCCGGAAAAGGTGGAGGCCATGACACACCCTGCACGAAACATGACACCCCTCGCACAAAAAATCGTTCGCATCATCGAGCAGGGCGGCCCCTTGCGGATTTCCGACTATTTCGCACTGTGCCTGGCCGATCCCGAGCACGGCTATTATCAGGCCCGCGAACCCTTCGGCCGTTCCGGCGATTTCATCACCGCCCCGGAAATCTCGCAACTGTTTGGCGAAATGATCGGTGTGTTTCTGGTCCACGCCTGGCAGGCACAGGCAAGCCCTGAAAACGTGCGCATCGTCGAGATCGGCCCGGGCCGGGGCACGTTGATGTCTGATGCGCTCAGGGTGGTTTCCCGGCTCGCACCCGAGCTGTTTGCCACCGCTACCATTCACATGGTCGAGACCAGCGAGCGATTGCGCGATGTCCAGCGCCAGACGCTGGTGCGCATCAAGGACCGGATTACATGGCACAAGGCATTCGAGGAGATCCCCGACGGTTTCACACTGATGGTTGCCAATGAGCTGTTTGACGCCATCCCGATCCACCAGTTCGTCAAAACCGCTGAAGGCTTCCGCGAGCGCATGGTGGGGCTAGATGATGCGGGCCAGTTGACCTTCGGATTGGGCCCCGGCGGGTTTGACCCCAGCCTGCTGCCGATCGAGGAAGAAGCCGTGCCAGAGGGGGAAATCTTCGAACTCGCGCCAGCGCGTTCGGCGGTCATGCAGGCAGTGGCAAACAAGATCGCCCGCGACGGAGGCACAGCGCTGGTCATCGATTACGGCCATCTGATCACCGGTTTTGGTGACACGCTGCAGGCCATCTACCGGCACGAATACGACCCGCCGCTGGCGAGGCCTGGCAAAGCTGACCTGACCAGCCATGTGGATTTTCAGGCACTCGCCGAAGCAGCGCTTGCCTGCGGCGCCCATGTGCATCGGCCGATGAGCCAAGGTGAACTTCTCGTCGGATTGGGGCTTGTGGAGCGCGCAGGCGCGCTCGGAGCCGGCCGCGACAGCTTGACCCAGGCAGCGATCCGCGACGCCGTCAACCGTCTCGCTGGCGAAGGCGAAGGCCGGATGGGCGCGCTTTTCAAAGCCTTGGCCATCAGCGGCGCACCGGTCAGGATCACCCCCTTTGATCGCAACGCGACCGGACTGAATTGATCACAACGCGCACAGGTCGAATTGACAGACGCCGCGCGGATAGCCACGATCCCGCCCGCGAACGAGCGCGGATTCGGTCCTGACGGGCCTCTGGAGGATCACATCATGAAGGTTGACCGCCACGGACCCGAACCGGTCCGGAGTGCACTTCTGGACGAGACCTCCGCTGACGGCCGCATTGCACACGGTTTTTTCAACCGTGCCGGCGGCGTGTCGGAAGGCCTCTATCGTGGCCTGAATGTCGGACTCGGTTCGAACGACAATCAGGATCACGTGGCCGAGAACCGCGCCCGGGTTTGTGGCTGGTTCGGCCTTGGTGCCGACAGGCTGGTGAGTGTCCACCAGATTCATTCGCCCACGGTTCATGTCGCCACTGCAAAAAACCGCCATGAACGGCCGAAAGCCGACGCCATCGTCACCGACACGCCCGGCCTGGTGCTTGGTGTGCTGACTGCCGATTGCGGACCGGTGCTGTTGTGCGATGCCGAAACCGGCGTGATCGGTGCCGCCCATGCCGGCTGGCGCGGCGCTTTCGAAGGCGTGGTCGAAAACACCGTTCAGGCCATGGAACAGCTCGGCGCGGTTCGCAGCCGTATCTCGGCAGCGCTCGGCCCCTCGATCAGCCAGGCCAATTACGAGGTCGGCCCCGAATTCATAGACCGTTTCCTCGATCGGGACCCGTCATTCGATCGTTATTTCACCCCGTCCGACACTTCCGGTCACGCCATGTTCGATCTCAGACAAATGACACTCGACCGGATGCGATCGGCAGGCCTGAATGCCACCATGCTGCCCCAGTGCACCTATGCCGATGAACAGGCATGGTATTCCTATCGCCGCGCTACCCATTGCAACGAAACCGATTACGGACGACAAATTTCCGCCATCACCATCAAGGAGGACGCCCATGGCCCTGCATTTTGAACAGGACGAGTACGCCGGCCGTCTGGACAAGCTGACCGCCAGCATGAAAGCTGAAAAGCTTGATGCCATGCTGCTGTTCTCACAGGAAAGCATGTACTGGCTGACCGGCTACGACACTTTCGGCTTCTGCTTTTTCCAGTGTCTGGTGGTCAAGGCCGACGGCACCATGACGCTGTTGACCCGCTCTGCCGACCTGCGCCAGGCGCGACACACATCCAACATCGAACGAATCGTGGTCTGGACCGACCGGACCAACGCCGACCCGGCGCTGGACCTGAAGAACCTGCTCTCAGACCTCGATCTGCTGGGCGAACGCGTCGGCGTCGAATACGACACCCACGGCTTGACCGGCGCCAATTGCCGCAAGCTCGACAACCAGTTGCAGAACTTCGCCGAACTGGTTGATGCGTCCTATCTGGTCAGCCGCTTGCGGCTGATCAAAAGCCCGGCAGAAATTGCCTATGTCCGTCGCGCCGCAGAACTTGCCGACGCAGCCCTTGATGCAGCACTGCCGCTGATCAAGCCGGGTGCCGACGAAGCCGATATTCTGGCGGCCATGCAGGCGGCGGTGTTTTCCGGTGGCGGCGATTATCCCGCCAACGAGTTCATCATCGGTTCGGGTGAAGACGCGCTTCTGTGCCGCTACAAGGCCGGACGGCGCAAGCTTGATGCCAGCGATCAACTGACGCTCGAATGGGCCGGCGTCTACGCCCACTACCACGCAGCCATGATGCGCACCGTCATCCTCGGTGAGCCGACGCCGCGCCATGTCGAACTCTACGAGGCCTGCCGCGAAGCGCTAGACAGCATCACCGAAATCCTCAAGCCGGGAACCACCTTTGGCGATGTCTTCGACGCCCATGCCGAGGTGATGGACAATCGCGGCCTGACCCGGCACCGGCTCAATGCCTGCGGCTATTCGCTCGGCGCGCGGTTTACCCCGAGCTGGATGGAGCATCAGATGTTCCATGCGGGCAATCCGCTCGAGATCGCACCCAACATGACGCTGTTCGTGCACATGATCATCATGGATTCGGAAGCCGGCGCCGCCATGACATTGGGCCAGACCTACCTGACCACGGAGGACGAACCGGAATCGCTCTCGGCAAAACCGCTGGGCCTGATCATTGCACCGCAGTAACCACGGCCGAACAGGCGCGCATTGACAGCCTCGCACCGGGGCTTTCATAACAGGCGAGAACAACGGGCGGGCACCATGCTGAAACGCATCACAACCATCGGCATCCTGTGCATCGCGGCTATCGCGATCGCTGGCTGTAACAGCTCCGAACTGTCTCTGGCGCCAATTCCCAGTGTCACGCCGACGAATGGCGCCCCCGGAGACACGGCTGCATTCCCGACCACACCCGATCAGACATTGGCGCCCGCATCTCCAGCCAGCCCGTCATCCCCCGCGGCTCCCGGCTCGGCAGCACCCGCAGTTGCCTCACTGCCTGCCGGCCAAGTACGCGGCCGGATCCGCTTCATGCCGGTGATCGGGGCACCGGTGAATGCGGTCACGCCACTCTCACGGCAACTCGCTGCTGAAGCCCGCAATCTCGGTCTGGTGATATTGAGCGCCGCCGACAGCAGCGGCGACCATGCCTTGAAAGGCTATTTCTCCGCCGACAATTTCGATGGGCAAACCACGGTATTCTATGTCTGGGACGTGCTCGATTCGGCTGGCGCACGGCAGAACCGGATCCAGGGACAAGAATCCTTCACCGGCAGCGCCGGCGATCCCTGGGCATCTGTGCCGGCGGATGTGATGGCACGGATCGCCACCCGCACGATGGCCGAATATGCCGCCTGGCGCGGCCTCTGACGCCCTCTCGGATGGGCCGCAGCCGCGCCATCTGGCTCTATTTTTAAGCAATATGACAAAAAAACTGCGCGCAAGGCCGATGTGCGCTTGCATTCATCGCGAGCGCCGCTAAAACGCGGCCAACGGGTTAGCGCCCCGTCGCCATGCGTACTGGCGCGCATGAAGCGACGCGGCCGAAAAAAGACAGGCGGTCCCAAATGAAGGTTTTCGCAGGAAACTCGAACCGACGTTTGGCGGAATCCATTTGCAATTATCTCAATGTGCCGCTCGGCAAGGCAAGCGTCAGACGCTTCGCCGATCAGGAGATATTTGTCGAAATTCAGGAAAATGTGCGCGGCGAGGACGTCTTCGTCGTTCAGTCGACATCCTACCCCGCCAATGACCACCTGATGGAACTGCTGATCATGATCGACGCCTTCCGGCGCGCTTCAGCACGGCGGATCACGGCGGTCCTGCCCTATTTTGGGTATGCTCGTCAGGACCGTAAACCCGGCCCCCGCGCACCGATCTCTGCCAAGCTGGTTGCCAATCTGATCACCGAGGCCGGCGCCGACCGCGTGCTGACGCTTGATCTGCACGCAGGACAGATCCAGGGGTTTTTCGACATCCCCACTGACAATCTGTTCGCCATCCCGCTGCTGTCGCGCGACGTCAAGGAAAACTACCCCGACTCGAGCCTGATGGTGGTCTCCCCCGATGTTGGCGGCGTGGTTCGCGCTCGCGCGCTCGCAAAGCGGCTGGATGCGCTGCTGGCGATCGTCGACAAGCGCCGCGACCGGCCAGGTGAGTCGGAAGTGATGAACATCATCGGCGATGTCTCCGGCAAGAATTGTCTACTGATCGACGATATCGTCGATTCCGGCGGCACGCTGTGCAACGCCGCCGAAGCACTTCTGGGCAATGGCGCGATTTCGGTCACCGCCTACATCACCCATGGCGTATTGTCGGGCGGCGCAGTGGCCCGTGTCACCTCCTCCAAGCTCAAGGAACTGGTGATCACCGACTCGATCCAGCCGACTCAGGACATCCAGTCGGCCCACAATATCCGGGTCATCTCGACGGCGTCGCTGATGGGTGAGGCAATCAACCGCACCGCCGCCGAACAGTCGGTCTCCAGCCTGTTCGACTAAGCCAGCACACCTTCACCTGGACACTTTGAGTTGATGCATATTGGTCATCACTCAGACGAGCAGCATCACCGCCACGCCGGCAAGCGTGGCGCCGCCCAGCACGACAAACAGATTGGCGTGAAAGCGCAGCAGCGCCACGCCCGCACCGAGCGCGATTGCCAGTGCGGCCAGATCAAGGCTTGCCAGATCGACAATCGGCAGGACCAGCGGCCCCAGATCAGTTTCCGCCACCGATCCAAACAGCACATGCAGCGCAAACCAGACCGCCAGATTGGCGATCACCCCGACTACCGCCGCGGTAATCGCCGACAGGCCGGCTGAGAGCCACTGCACCGAGCGCAACCGCTCGATATGCGGCGCACCGATGAATATCCATAAAAAGCATGGCACAAAGGTGAAAAACAACGCCACCGACCCGCCCAGAAACCCGCCAACAAGCGGCTCGAGTCCAGCTTCCCGCGCGCCGCCAAGAAAACCGACAAATACCAGCACCAGGATCAGCGGACCGGGTGTGGTTTCCGCCAGACCCAGCCCCGCCAGCATATCGCCCGGCATCAGCCAACCATGCACCTCGACCGCCTGCTGTCCGACATAGGCCAACACGGCATAGGCCCCGCCAAAGGTGACAATCGCCGCCTTGGAGAAGAACAAGCCCATGACGGCAAAGGCCTCGGGCACGCCGGGCAGATAGGAAAGCAGCGCCAGCGGCACGAACCAGATCACCCCCCATGCCAGCAAGGTGCGGAGGGTCTGCCCGGTCAGCGGACTGCTGTCACCCTGATCGAGCGCCGCAGCCGAAGGCGCATCGCGTCGCAACGCCGAGCGGCCAATGCCGATCACCCCCGCACCAAGCACGATCAGCGGAAACGGCAGCTTCAGGAACGCAATGGCGACGAAGGCCAGGATCGCCAGCGCCCAAGCGAAACGCGATTTCAGCGCCCGGCTCGATACTTTGGCAAGTGCCTCGACGACAATCGCCAGCACCGCCGCCTTGAGACCGAACAGGATGCCCGCCACCACCGGCAGGTCGCCATGGCGCAAATAGAGCGCTGACAGCACCATGATGACGGCAAAGCCCGGTATCACGAACAGCAGCCCGGCCAGCAAGCCGCCTTTGACTCCGCGCATCAGCCAGCCCGAATAGGTAGCAAGCTGCATCGCCTCCGGGCCCGGCAGCAACATGCAGAAATTGAGCGCGTGCAAGAACCGCGGCTCATCCAGCCATTGCCTGATTTCGACCAGCTCCCGGTGCATCAACGCTATCTGGCCGGCAGGACCGCCGAACGACAACAAGCCGATGCGCCCGAAGACGCGAAACATTTCGCCGTAGGAGGGCCGAAAGCTCTTATCCTCACGCATCGGCAGATGCCACCGACTCGACCGCCAGACCGGCATCCTTCGAGGCTTCAAAATCGCAGGCAAGGCCGACCGCGTCGACGCCCTGATCTCTCAGGACTTCACACACCACCTGGTTTACCTCCTGTCCGTGAACGCAGTAGACTGCCACTGCCCTGCCCCCGTATCCGCTTGCCCATTGCTCTGCACCAAATGGATGCCGCCGGACAGAACCGACGATCATCTGCCCGGAGGCCACTCGCGCCGGCGGCTGTGTGACATCGATGAGCATCAGCTCTTTCGGACTTGCGACCAGTTCGGCCGGCAATAGAAGGATTTGACTGTGGATTTGTGACATGCTGCGGCTCCGCAGGAATTGAGCATTTCGCGGAGCTTGGAGCCAAGGCTCTCGGCGGGAGTTCCGGTTTTCCCCGTGCCAGATATCTAGCCGCGACCAGATGCTGCGTCAATTCGCCTGATCGGCATCTGGCGCAGCGGAACGAAAGCGCCAAGCTGCAGGTCTTGCCGGCATGCCACGGCGCCACGCCCGACGGCCCCGATCCCTTGCATTTGCGCGGTTGCTCGGTTATAGCGGCCACGTCCGTGCAGACACCCTTGGAGGCAACGCGGATGAGGCGCCGGCAACGGCGCTTGATGCTTTTTGGAACCAGCGCAAGCCGGCCACCCGGAAGCAGCCCCAAATAGAACCTCGAAAGGACTTGCCATGAGCAATGTTGCATATGAGCTTAAGGCCGAGGCGCGCGAACGGGTTGGTAAGGGGTCCGCCCGTGAACTTCGCCGCAACGGTTTGATTCCCGCTGTCATCTATGGTGACAAGCAAGAGCCGGTTTCGATCGCGCTCTCGCGCAAGGATGTTACCCTGAAGATCCATGCTGGTGGCTTCATGACCACGCTGGCCACCATCGTGGTCGACGGCAAGAAGTACAGCGTCCTGCCCAAGGACTACCAGCTTGACCCGGTACGTGACTTCCTGATGCACGTGGATTTCCTGCGCATCTCGAAGAACACCCGCGTGACCGTCGAAATTCCGGTTCACTTCCAGAACGAAGAAGCGTCTCCCGGCCTCAAGCGCGGTGGCGTTCTCAACGTCGTGCGTCACACGGTCGAGTGCCATTGCCCGGCCAATGCGATCCCCGATTCGATCATCGTGGATCTCACCGGTCTGGAAATCGGCGACGGCATTCACATCTCACATGTGAAGCTGGACGAAGGCGTTGAGCCGACGATCACCGATCGCGACTTTACCATCGCCACCATCGCATCGCCTGCAGGCCTCAAGAGCGACGACAACGCCGCTACCGATGAAGCCGAAGGCGAAGTTGAAGGCGAAACCGAAGAATAAGCCGTTTCGGCGCTTTTTTGAGGATCAGGATCCATGCTGCTCATCGCGGGACTTGGAAATCCGGGCTCTCAATACGCTAGAAACCGGCACAATGTCGGCTTCATGGCGGCGGACGCAATTGCCCGCCGCCATTCGTTTTCCGGGTTTTCGAAAAAATTCCGGGGTGAAATCGCCGAAGGCACACTTGCCGGCGAGAAAGTCCTGCTGCTCAAGCCGATGACCTTCATGAACCTGTCGGGCGACAGCGTTGGCGAAGCCATTCGGTTCTACAAGCTCGCCCCTTCCGACATCATCGTTATCCATGACGAACTCGATCTGGCGCCCGGCAAGCTCAAGCTCAAGACAGGCGGCGGCAATGGTGGCCATAACGGGCTCAAATCAATCGATGCCCATTGCGGCAAGGACTACAAGCGGCTCCGGATCGGCATCGGCCATCCCGGACACAAGGACCGTGTCAGCCCTTATGTGCTGGGCGATTTCGCCAAGTCGGACATGGAATGGCTGGAACCGTTGCTGGACGCAATTGCCGACAACGCCGAATTGCTGGCGCGCGGCGATGATGCAGGTTTTCTCAACAAGCTGGCGCTGGCCACCGGTTCGGCAGCGCCAAAACCCGCCAAGCCGGCCAACCAACCGGTCAAGCCCGACGTCGCTGCCGAAACAAAGCCCAAGCCAGCGGCCAAATCGCACATCCATCAGGCGCGACAGGGCAAGCCCTCCTTGCCCGCATCGGGACCAATGGCAGAGATGCTGAGAAAATTGCTGGGCGGCAACAAGTAGCCAATCCGCGCCCGAAGGCGCAGACAGGAGTGCGGTTCAGCTTTTCAATTCTGCGATCCGCTGCCAGAACAAGTCGACAAAACCGCCGATGCCGGCTTCGATCAGATTGGCCATGCCGAGCCCGGCGCCATCGACCAGCAGCATCGCGCCAAGACCGCCAAGCATCGAGAATGTGACGCACAGCCTGAGGTTTCGCAGGCTGTCGAGCTTGTAATAGCCCGCATCGTCAAACTCGGTGCCCCACAGATAGTCCCCCCAGCTGTAGCCGCCGGAGACCAGAATATTGACCGCCGGCGTATCCGACAGCTTGTCCGGATATAGGTTGAACACCGCCCGGATTACATGCGCGAACACGCCAATGAGGGCAAACACAAGGCCTGCGACGACAAAATGCCAGGTGGCTAGCTCGGTTTCCATGCGCTCTCTCCCAAGGCTGACAGATGCAAGCATCCCACAAAAACCTTTCAGCCGGGTTGATCCGCCAGATGGCGGCACGGAAACCAGCGACTGCGCAAGTTCCCGGACGACCATCGGCACACTACCAAACGGTGGCAATCTAGAGATACATTCCGCCCGACACCTCGATCCGCTGCGCCGTCATCCATTGGCTGCCGCCAAGCAGCATGCTGGCGATCGCCTCGCCAATATCGTCGGGCAGACCGACCCGCCCCATTGCCGTGTTGCCGGCGGCAAGGGCATTGGCATCGGGATTGTCGCGAACCGCGCCGCCGCCGAAATCGGTTTCAATGGCGCCCGGCGCAATAACGTTGACGGCAATGCCGCGTGGGCCCAGTTCCCTGGCCTGATAGCGGGTCAGAACCTCGATTGCGCCCTTCATGGCGGCATAGGCTGCAAAACCCGGCGTGCTAAATCGCGCAAGACCGGTGGAAACATTGAGAATGCGGCCGCCATCTTCGAGCAGTGGCAGCAACCGCTGGGTGAGAAAGAACACACCCTTGAGATGGACATTCATCAGCGTGTCGAATTGCTCTTCGGTGGTATCGGTAAAAGCGGCATGGATGCCCATGCCGGCATTGTTGACAAGGAAATCGAACCGATCCCGCCCCCACAGGTTTTGCAGCGTTTGCGCAAGCTGCTCGGCGAAACCTGCAAACTGGGCCAGGTCTCCGGTATCAAGCGGTAGCGTGGCGGCCGTCCCGCCAAAGGCTTCGATATCCTTTACAACGGCGGCAGCCTCTTCCGCACGCGACAGATAAGTAATGATGACACCAGCGCCCTGTCGGGCAAGATGAAGTGCGGCGTTGCGGCCCAGGCCACGGCTGCCGCCGGTGATAAGTGCGATTGGGTGGGTCATGTCAGGCTCCTGCGGTTCGAGATGAGTGCAAGCTAGCCGCAAGGCTGCCGACATGCCTGCCGGATTCTCCGCAAGTTTTGCCCAATCCTCCAAAGCTTCACATCTCAGCGTGACCCCATGCACCTTATGTTTTATCTCTAAAAGCCGAAAGGACAGCCCCATGACGATACCCGACCTGGCCCGACGCGTGGATAAATTCATCGGCGGCAGCATTGATACCCTTATGGGGCGCGCGACCGACATCGCCGGCCTCTATGTTCATCGCCAGACCCAGCCGAGCCGGTTTGAAGCCGTGGTTTACAATCCGGTGATCTGCCTGAACCTGCAAGGCTGCAAGGAAGTGACGATCGGCGGCCGATCGGTGATATCGGGCACCGGCGCGTCCCTGATTGTCAGCCATGACCTGCCAGTCATGGCGCGGGTTATCGAAGCCAGCCCGCAGCACCCATATCTGGCAATCATCATCGGGCTGGATATCGCGATCCTGCGCAGCCTCGTCGAGGACGTCGGAACCACGCTCGCCGAGCAGCGCCAACCCAAACCGCTTGCCGCAAGCGCCGCCGAGCCAGCTCTTGTCGAGGCAGTTGGACGCTACTTCGCCCTCGCAAATAATCCTGCCGAAGCCAAGGTAATGGCCCCTCTGATACTCAAGGAAATCCATTTCCGGTTGCTGATGGCCAACCACGGCGGCATGCTCCGGCAACTGATGCAGCGCGACAGCCATGCCAGCCGGATATCGCGCGCCATTGGCAGGATCCAGACCGATTACCACGTCCCCCTGGCCGTGGCCGGACTTGCCGATGAAGCTGGCATGAGTCCGTCATCGTTCCACCAGCACTTCAAGCAGATCACCGGCACCACTCCGTTGCAGTACCAGAAAGATCTGCGCTTGATGGAGGCGCGCCGGCTGATCGCCATGGACGGGCATTCGGTGTCTTCCGCCGCCTATGAGGTGGGCTATGAGAGCGCCACCCAATTCAGCCGGGAATACGCAAGAAAATACGGCAACCCTCCCCGCAACGATGTCTTTCGCCCCGGCATCGCGCTATAGAGAGCTTCTTGGCTTGATGGAACAAATATCGGGGCAACGTGGCCTCCCGCAGGACCAACCACAGGCTCAATCCGGACCTTTTGTCGGGCCTCGCCGACGGTTAGCGCTGCTCGCCCCTTGACGCGGCACGTCACATCCATACAAAGCCGCAAGTATCTACGTGAAGGACAGCAATTCCATGGGTTTCAAATGCGGTATCGTCGGACTGCCCAATGTCGGCAAGTCCACCCTGTTCAACGCACTGACGCGCACCGCTGCCGCGCAGGCTGCGAATTACCCGTTCTGCACGATCGAGCCCAACACCGGCGAGGTCGCCGTGCCCGATCCGCGTATGCGCAAACTGGCTGAAGTGGCCGGGTCGAAAGAGATCATCCCCACACGCATGGCCTTTGTCGACATCGCCGGCCTGGTGCGCGGCGCCTCCAAGGGGGAAGGCCTGGGCAACAAGTTTTTGGCCAACATTCGCGAAGTCGACGCCATCGTCCATGTGCTGCGCTGCTTCGAAGACGACGACATCACCCATGTCGAAGGCCGCATTGACCCTGTCAGCGATGCCGACACCATCGAAACCGAGCTGATGATCTCCGACCTCGAAAGCCTCGAGCGGCGTACCGATCAGGCCCGCAAGCGCGCCGCCTCGAAGGACAAGGAGTCGATGACGCTGTTGCCGATGATGGAAGCGTCGTTGAAACTGCTGCAGGACGGCAAACCGGTCCGCACCATGCTGAAGGACCTGGCGGACGAAGACCTTGAGATCCTCAGGGGCCTCAACCTTCTGACCGCTCATCCGGTGCTCTATGTCTGCAATGTCTCCGAAGCCGATGCCGTGGACGGCAATGCACACACCCAGGCCGTCGCCAAGATGGCAGCCGAACAGGGTGCGGAAAGCATTGTCGTTTCCGCTGCAATCGAATCTGAAGTGGCGCAGCTGCCGGACGAGGAATCACAGGAATATCTTGCAGCGCTCGGGCTCGAAGAAGCCGGCCTCGACCGGCTGATCCGCGCCGGTTATCACCTGCTCGACCTGATCACCTATTTTACTGTCGGACCCAAGGAAACCCGGGCCTGGACGATTGAACGCGGAACCAAGGCGCCCGCCGCCGCCGGTGTCATTCACACCGATTTCGAGCGCGGCTTCATTCGCGCCTTCACCATTGCCTATGACGATTATGTCACCCTTGGCGGCGAAGTGCCGGCCAAGGAAGCCGGCAAGGCCCGTGACGAAGGCAAGGAATACGTGGTTCAGGACGGCGACGTCATCCATTTCCGTTTCAATACCTGAAAACGTCCGCGATCCGACAGCAACCGGCTGCCGGGATGGCCGGTCATATCTTCGTGAGCCTGCTTGCGCGAGCGCCCTGTTCCGCGCAAGGTCGGCCGCAATGAACACCCAGACTCACATCTTGCTTGCAGCCGGATTGCTGACGCGACCCGGGCGCGAAAACCGCCGCAACAATGCCGCAGTGCTTGTTGGCGCTTTCGCACCCGATGCTCTGATCTTCGTCATGTTCGTCTGGTCAAAACTGACCAGCGTTCCTGAAAACGAGGTTTGGCGGGTCTGGTATTTTACCCCGCCATGGCTCACCGCCATCGACTGGATGAACTCGATACCATTGTTTACGGCAATCGCGCTGCTGGGCTGGCTGCTGGTGCGTCACAGCCAGAGCTATGCATCAGTGGCAATGATGACAATGTTGTTCGCGCTCGCGGCCCTCACCCATATATTTGGTGACCTGCCGCTACATGTAAACGATGGCCACGCCCATTTCGTGCCCTTCAGCCAGTGGCGCTTTGTTTCGCCGGTATCCTATTGGGACCCTCGGCACTATGGCGACATCTTCTCCAAGCTCGAACTGGCGCTTGCGCTGGGACTGATCGTGATTTTGTGGCGGCGCTTTGACACCCGGCCGGTGCGGGCCATACTGGCGCTGACAACGCTGGCCTATGCCGTTCCCTATGTCTGGTTTGTCCTGCTCGGCGGCCATGCCGACCACAACGCCGCTGCAACGCTGATCCACACGCTTCCCGGTGCAACTGGTAGTCTCACCACTGCACACGCCTGAGATAGCCGCCCAGCCTCATGTGGAGGCCGGGCGGCGCCTTTCAATTCAGTCGTCAGACCGGATTGCCAACCCTCAACGTTTGCTGCTCGGGCAGGTCGACATGCCGAACAGCGAATAGAGCGGACAGGTGCCGAACAAGCCGGTAAACAGCGGAATGACGCCGATCAACGCGACATAGCGCCATGACGCTTCCGGATAGATGAAATACAGCGAAAGCAGCACGACACCGGCAATGATACGCAGGATACGGTCGAAACGGCCGACATTGGACTTGAACATGGGGAACTCCTTGAATCTCATTCCGGCGGATACGCCGGTATGTATTGATCATACATTATATAAGAGCTCGCGATTTGACCGGGATCAAGCGGACCAGCTAGATCCTTTCATGCCTAAACCAAATCAACTATGTTGCACCGCGAACCAGTTTTGAGAAAGCGACACGCCTGATGCCCGAGCAAAACCTTCTCTATTTCGAGGACATGAGCCCCGGAACCATCTTTCCGCTCGGCCCCAAGAACGTGACCGCCGACGAGATCATCGCCTTTGCCATGGAATTCGACCCGCAGCCGATGCACATCGATGCCGAAGCCGGCGCCGCCTCGATTCTCGGTGGCCTGGCGGCCTCAGGCTGGCACACCTGCGCGATGATGATGCGGATGATGGCAGATAGCTATCTTCTGCGCACCGCCGCCGAAGGCGCCCCTGGGGTCGACCACGTCAAATGGAGAAAGCCCGTGCTTGCCGGCGATGTCCTGAACGGCGAGACCCGGGTGATCGAGGCTCGCGCATCGCGCTCGCGACCGGGTATCGGCATCGTCAGCCTGCGCCACCAGTTGCGCAACCAGAACGGCGATACCGTTCTGGATTCCGACAACCCGGTGATGGTGCGGCTGCGGCCGCAGGAAGGCGGTCAGGCATGAGCATCGAAACCGATTATGAATTGGGCGTCCGCCGTGATCTCGGCAGTCATGTCTTTACCGCCGAGGCCATCATCAACTTTGCCCGGCAGTTTGACCCGCAGCGCTTCCATGTCGACCCCGAGGCGGCAAAGGACACCGTGTTTGGTGGTCTTTGCGCCTCCGGCTGGCACACCTCTGCAACCTGGATGAAGCTCAACATCCGCTCGATCAAAAATGACGTCGCAAAGGCCCAAAGCGAAGGCCGGACGCCACCCGAGTTCGGCCCCTCGCCCGGGGTCCGTAACATTCGCTGGTTCAAGCCGGTTTTCGCCGGCGACGAGATCCGCTACTCGCGCATCAACCGCGGTGCCCGCCCGCTCAACTCGCGTCCGGGCTGGTCAGTGCTCGAAACCAGCGCCGAAGCCCATGACAAGGCAGGCAACATCGTGATGAGTTTTGATTCTGCGGTGCTGATCAAATTGCCCGAAGCTGGCGATTGAGGTGTCGCCGAGCATCGGCAGCGTCGGAAACCAGTTCCGGCGTGCTCAGTGCCCCTCGTAGGAAATCAGTGTACG
This sequence comes from Hoeflea sp. Naph1, assembly GCF_046837775.1. Classification (GTDB taxonomy): domain Bacteria; phylum Pseudomonadota; class Alphaproteobacteria; order Rhizobiales; family Rhizobiaceae; genus Hoeflea. The sequence goes on from NZ_CP177286.1 coordinate 4,049,349, forward strand.
CACCTGAACGCCAAGGTCTTCGAGCTTCTTGCGTCCACCGAGATCCGGCAGATCGATGACAAAGCAGGCGGCAACGATGTTGGCGCCCATCTGCCTGAGCAATTTCACGGCACCCTCGGCAGTGCCTCCGGTGGCAATCAGGTCATCAACCAGGATGACGCTTTCGCCCTCGGCGACCGCGTCCTTGTGCATCTCCATCTCATCGAGCCCGTATTCGAGGCTGTAGGCCACGCGCACGGTTTCATGCGGCAGCTTGCCCTTCTTGCGGATCGGCACAAACCCTGCCGATAGCTGGTGCGCCATGGCGCCGCCGAGAATGAAGCCACGCGCTTCGATCCCCGCTACCTTTGAAACCTGCAGCCCGGCATAGGGGTGCACCAGCCCGTCCACCGCCCGGCGAAACGCCCGCGGTTGACCCAGCAGCGTGGTAATATCGCGAAACAGGATACCCGGCTTGGGATAATCCGGAATCGTTCGGATGGAGGCACGGAGTTCGTCACTCAGTTCGGACATGGATTGTTTTCCAGATTGCAGTTCAATGTGCGACGCGGTAGGGCCTGGCGCAAGCCGGTTTTCGCGGAAACGAAAACGCCGCCCGGAGGCGGCGTCTTGTGAAGGCGCGATCAGGCCAAGCCGGGCCGATCAATGATCCTTGTTGGCGTAGATTGCCTTCTTGGTCAGGTACATCAGCGACGAGAAGATCAGCAGGAACACCATCACCATGAACCCGGTCCGCTTGCGTTCTTCCATGTGCGGTTCGGCCGCCCACATCATGAACGCAGCCACATCCTTGGAGTACTGATCAAGCGTTTCCGGCGAACCGTCATCATAGGTGATCTGACCATCCGACAGCGGCGGCGCCATTGCCAGCGCAGATCCCGCAAGGAAGTAGGGGTTGTAATGCGCGTTTTCCGGAACCTCAACGCCTGCCGGCGCTTCCTGGTAGCCCGTCAACAGCGAATAGATGTAGTTCGGGCCGCTCTCGTTATAGCCAGTGAAGATGTCGAAAACGAACTGCGGGAAACCGCGCTCCGCGTAGCGGGCCTTGGCCAGCAGCGAGAAGTCGGGCGGAACCGCACCATTGTTGGACGCTGCCGCCGCCGCATCATTGGGGAACGGCGACGGGAAGTAGTCGGCCGGGATGGCGGCACGCGTGAACATGTCGCCCTCATCATTGGGGCCATCCTCGACCTCGTATTCGGCGGCCAGCGTCTTGACTTGGTCTTCGGAGTAGCCGAGCGCCACGAGTGAACGGAACGGCACCAGGTTCATCGAATGGCAAGCCGAGCAGGTCTCGACATAGACCTTCAGCCCGCGCTGCAACTGACCCCGGTCGAAGGTTCCGAACGGACCCGCGAAAGACCAGTCCACTTCGCGCAGATGGTTGATCGGGTAATGCGGCGTCGCATTTTCATGCTCGGCTGCGATTGCAGGGCCGGTGCCGATAACGGCAGCCATGGCGAGCGGAACGATGCTTGCAAGAAGCGTTTTCATATCTCAGATCCTTTCCGTCGCGCCGCTCAGCCGCGGGTTTCTGGTGAAGCGGCCCCGCCCTTGCCGCCATTCTTGGCAAGCACGGCTTCGGTAATCGAGTTCGGCAGACGCTTGGGCGTTTCAATCAACCCCAGCACCGGCAGAACGACCAGGAAGAACGCGAAGTAGTAGAGCGTCGCGATCTGCGCCATGGTCGTGTAGGTGCCCTCTGCGGGCTTGGCGCCGAGCCATCCCAAGAAGATCGCATTGGCGACAAAGATCCAGAAGAACAGCTTGTACCAGGGCCGGTAGACCGCCGAACGGACCTTCGAGGTATCAAGCCAAGGCAGCACGAACAGCACGGCGATCGAACCAAACATGGCAAGCACGCCGCCGAGCTTGGAATCGATGGGGCCAATGTTGAAGGTGATGGCGCGCAGGATCGCGTAGAACGGTAGGAAGTACCATTCAGGCACAATATGCGCCGGCGTCTTCAGCGAATTGGCCGGAATGTAGTTGTCGGCATGTCCGAGGAAGTTCGGCATGTAGAAGATGAAATAGGCGAACACGAGCAGGAAGATGCTCATCGCCAGCCCGTCCTTGATGGTGGCGTAAGGTGTGAACGGCACCGTGTCGGTCTTCGATTTCACTTCAACACCGGTCGGGTTGGTCTGGCCCGTCACATGCAGTGCCCAGACGTGCAGGATAACCACACCGGCGATCATGAACGGCAGCAGGTAGTGCAACGAGAAGAAGCGGTTGAGCGTCGGGTTGTCGACTGCAAACCCGCCGAGCAGCAATTGCTGGATCGGCTCCCCGATACCCGGAAAGGCGGTAAAGAACCCGGTGATCACCGTGGCCCCCCAGAACGACATCTGACCCCAGGGCAGCACATAACCCATGAAGGCCGTGGCCATCATCAGAAGCAGGATGACAACGCCGAGGATCCACAGCACTTCGCGCGGCGCCTTGTAGGAGCCGTAATACATGCCGCGAGCGATATGCAGATAAACCGCCAGGAAGAAGAACGAGGCGCCGTTGGCGTGCATGTAGCGCAGCAACCAACCGGAGTTGACGTCACGCATGATCTTCTCGACCGACTGGAAAGCCAGCGAGGTGTCCGCAGCGTAATGCATGGCCAGCACGATGCCGGTCACCAACTGCACCACCAGCATTATCGAAAGAATGCCGCCGAAGGTGTAGGCGTAATTGAGGTTTCGCGGCACCGGATAGGAGACGAAACTGTCATGAACCAGCCGCGGCAGCGGTAGGCGTGAATCGATCCACTTTCCGAAACCGGAAGTGGGCTGGTAGGTCGAATGATCCCCACTCATCGTCTATATCCCCTTAGCCGATTTTAATGACAGTGTCTGAAATGAAGGCGAATTCCGGAACGGCCAGATTTTCCGGCGCCGGACCTTTACGAATTCGACCGGCGGTATCGTAGTGCGAACCGTGGCAGGGGCAGAACCAGCCACCAAAATCACCAGCTTGACCCAGTGGAATGCAACCCAGATGGGTGCAGACGCCGACCATCACCAGCCAGTTTTCCTTGCCTTCGCCAGCGGAGCGATCGAGATCGGTCGCCACCGAGCTGGCGGAAATATTTGCGTTGCGCGCCACCGGATCCTTGAGGTCGTCGATCGCGACCGCCTTGGCCTCTTCGACCTCGGCTTCGGTACGGTTGCGGATGAACACCGGCTTGCCGCGCCATTTAACTGTCAGCGACATGCCCGGTTCAAGGCTTTCGACGTCCACTTCGATGGACGACACTGCAAGCGTCGAGGCATCCGGGCGCATCTGGTCGATAAACGGCCAGGCAAAGCTGCCCACCCCGACCACGCCTGCCATCCCTGTGGCGATGTAAAGAAAATCGCGGCGGTTGGGTTCGCCCACGCCTTCGCTCTGTGTCATTGGCTCACTCACGGCTCACCGTCCTCTTTGAAGCTGCGTCCGGACCAGCATCCCATCCCATAGCCATAGCCGGATTCGGCCAGTTTCGACAATGCGGCGGAATTCTGTCAATCGCGCGGTTTCTAAGCGGGTTGAACCGAGAAGTCCAGACCGGACGGAGCGAGAAGGACACAATGTCGCTAGAAATTCGTTCGCCTATTCCGCCGCTTCGTCAACTCCGATGAATCCACCCGACTGCCTTGCCCACAAATCGGCGTAAAGCCCGCCCTGCGCAATCAGTTCGCCATGCGTGCCCACTTCGATGATCCGGCCTTCATCCATCACCACCAACCGGTCCATCCGGGCGATGGTCGACAGCCTGTGGGCGATGGCGATGACGGTTTTTCCTTCCATCAGCTCATCGAGATTCTCCTGAATCGCTGCTTCAACCTCCGAATCAAGTGCAGAGGTTGCTTCATCCAGCACCAGAATCGGCGCGTCCTTGAGCATCACCCGGGCAATGGCGATGCGCTGGCGCTGGCCGCCGGAGAGTTTGACGCCGCGGTCACCGACATGCGCATCAAGCCCTGTGCGGCCGCGCTGGTCCGACAGCTTTTCGATGAAATCCAGCGCCTCGGCCCGGCGCGCTGCTTCCTTGATCTCCTCGTCATCGGCGTCGGGACGTCCAAACACGATGTTTTCGCGAATCGATCTGTGCAGCAGCGAGGTATCCTGGGTCACCATGCCGATCGCCTGGCGCAGTGATTCCTGAGTGACGACGGCAATATCCTGTCCGTCGATTTCAATCCGCCCGGACCGCAATTCGTAAAACCTCAGCAGCAGATTGACGAAGGTCGATTTGCCCGCGCCGGAGCGCCCGACCAGCCCCAGTTTTTCGCCCGGCCTGATGCTCAGCGACAAATCATTGATCACTGGCAGCTTCGGGTCATAACTGAAGCTGGCATGATCGAAGCGGATCCCGGCGCGATCGATCTCAAGCTCGGCAGCATCTTCGCGGTCGGTCAGGGCAATCGGACGCGCCACCAGTTCGGCCGAATTCTGCACCGTGCCGAGATTGCGCATCAGGCTGTTGAGCTGGGTCATCATCCGCCCCAGCAGCATATTGAGCCTGAGCACCAGAGACAGCGTGAAGGCCACCGCCCCGACCGAGATGGCACTGGACAGCCACAGATCGATCGAAAACGCGGCAATCGCCGCGATCATCAGCCCCGACAGCAACGCCAGTGCGGCGCGCACCCCGGTCAAATGCCGGGTAAAGGGCAGGATGGCGGCGATGAACTGATCGAACCCGGCCCGGATATAACGGTCATTGTCGGCTTCACGGGCATAGAGCTTGAGCGTCTGGATGTTGGAATAACTGTCAGTCAACCGCCCGGTCAGCATTGCCGAAGCTTCGGCGCTGGCACGGGCATGGCGACGAATGCGCGGCACGAAATAACGCGCCAGCACCGCAAATGCTGCAATCCACACCAGCACCAGCGCCGACAGCCGCCAGTCAAGCTGCGCCACCAGCGCCATGGTAGTGGCGGTGTAGATGAAGATGAACCACACCACCTGCAAAAGCGACACCATGAAATCGCCGGTCGCCTGCCCCGCCGACCAGACCTTGGTGACGATGCGGCCGGCAAAATCGTTTTGGAAGAAGCTCAGATCCTGCCGCGACACATGCGCATGCGCCTGCCAGCGCACCAGATTGTAAAAACCCGGCACCACCGTCTGCTCCTCGACCAGAGCCGCGACAGTGACGACGACAAACCGCGCCAGTACGACCACGAACAGCATGAAGGCGAGCGTCGGCCCATGCGCGCCTATCAATCCCTCCCAGCCGGTCGAAGGATCGGCGGCATCGAGCACGTCGACCAGCCGGCCGACAAAATAGAACAGTGCCGCCTCAAGCAGCGCCACCAGACCACCAAGCGCCAGCATGGCGGCAAACGCCCCCTTGGCCTGGCTGACATAATAGCTCAGGAACTTCACCGTCGACGCCGGTGGCCGGTAGCTCTGGCGCCGGGCAAAGGGGTCGATCCAGTGCTCGAACAGGTTGAGGATGGGTCGGAAAATCATGCCGGCAACAATAGTGCGCGCTTGCGTTTTGGCAATCTCCCCGGCGCCCGAAGCGTCACTCTGCCGCCGCTTCTTCGGCCGCGTCGATGAAGCCGCCCGATTGCCGCGCCCACAGATCGGCATAGATCCCGCCCGAGACGATCAAATCCTCATGCACCCCGGTTTCGACAATCTCGCCCGCATCAAGCACCACCAGCCGATCCATCTGGGCAATCGTTGACAGCCGGTGCGCAATGGCGATCACCGTCTTGTTTTCCATCAGCGCGAACAGGTTGTCTTGGATTGCCGATTCGACTTCCGAATCGAGCGCCGAGGTCGCCTCGTCGAGCACCAGGATCGGGGCATCCTTGAGAAACACCCGGGCAATGGCGATACGCTGACGCTGACCACCGGACAGCTTGACCCCGCGTTCACCGACATGGGCGTCGAGCCCGGTGCGGCCGGCGAGGTCCTCCAGTCCGGCGATGAATTCAAGCGCATTGGCCTTGCGTGCCGCCTCGAGGATCTCCGCTTCGCTGGCTTCGGGGCGGCCATAGGCGATGTTCTCGCGCACAGACCGGTGCAGCAGTGACGTATCCTGGCTCACCATGCCGACCTGGGCACGCAGGCTGTCCTGGCTGACCTCGGAAATGTCCTGGCCATCGATCAGCACCCGACCGGATTCCAGATTGTAAAATCTGAGCAGCAGATTGACGAGCGTCGTCTTGCCGGCGCCGGAGCGGCCGACCAGCCCGATCTTCTCACCGGGCTTGATCGAGAGCGACAGGTTTTCGATCACGCCGCTCTGCTTGCCATAGTGAAACCGGACATTCTCGAACGAGATCGCTCCCTTCTTGGCGACGATGGCGCCGGCGCCCGGGCTGTCGACTACCTCATGCGGCTTGATCATCATGCCCATGCCGTCCTGGACAACGCCGATATTCTCAAAGAAGCCTGACACTTCCCACATGATCCACTGCGACATGCCGTTGACCCTGAGCGAGAGCCCGATGACGATGGCAATCGAGCCGACCGAGACAATGCCTGTGAGCCAGAAGCCGATCGACATCGCCGAGACCACGAACACCAGAACCGAATTGTTGAAATAGATCAGCGACTGGAACAGCGTCACCTGGCGCATCTGCCGGTGCACGGTCTGCAGGAACATATCCATGCTTTCCTGGGCATAGGCCTCCTCGCGCCCGGCATGGGAGAACAGCTTGACCGTCGAGATATTGGTGTAGCTGTCGACCACCCGGCCGGTCATCGCCGAGCGGGCATCGGCCTGATCGGTCGAAATCCGCTTCAGTTTCGGCACAAAATGCACAATCAGGCCGATATAGACCGCCAGCCAGAACAGCAACGGCAGCACCAGCCGCCACTCGGCGCTGGCCACCATGCCTATCATGGCGATGAAATAGACCGAGACATAGACGAACACATCCAACAGCTTCATCACCGCTTCGCGGATCGACAGCGACGTCTGCATCACCTTGGTGGCGACCCGGCCGGCAAACTCGTTGGAGAAGAAATTCAGGCTCTGGCGCAGCAGGTATCGGTGCATCTGCCAGCGCGCGATCATCGGGAAATTGCCCAGCAGCGTCTGGTGGATGATCAGCGAGTGCAACAGCACCGTTACCGGAAGGGCGATCAGCACGATCCCGCCCATCAGCATCAGCCGACCGGATTCACGCTCGATAAAGCCCTGCGGATCGGAATTGGCGAGCCAGTCGACGATTGACCCGAGAAACCCGAACAGCATGACCTCGCCGATCGAGATCAGCGCGGTCAATATGCCCATCGCAATCAACCACGGCGCGGCATCACGGGAATAATGCCAGCAAAAAGCCACCAGCCCTTCAGGCGGCGCCGTCGGCGGGGCGGCGGGGTACGGATTCAGTTGCCGTTCAAACCATGCAAACATAAGCGTATCCTGCAGGCGGCCACGCCGCGCAAATTCAAGTGAAGACCGAACACCCGGCGCATGGCACGCCATACACAACCAAGCATTCGGTCAGGATTGGGCCGTCCGGTCGCTGATGTCAGCGTGACGGGGACGGGCGCAGCATGATTCCACGCAGGAATCGCAAAGCGTCTATTTACACGCTTGCGCGACCGCACGAAAGACACCCCTTCAAGCGCGCGCAAAGCTGTGACATGAAAGCGACATGACCAAACCGCTTATCGCCCTGTATCAACCCGACATTCCCGGCAACACCGGCGCCATCCTGCGACTGGGCGCCTGCATGGGCATCGACATCCATATCATCGGGCCGCCGGGCTTCGATCTTTCCGACCGGTCGCTCAAGCGCGCCGGCATGGATTACATCGAAATGGCGACGCTGACCCGCCACGATGGCTGGGAGGAATTCGAGATCTGGCGCAAGGCCGAGGCTCGGCGGCTGGTGCTGATGACTACCAAGTCCGCCACGCCCTATATCGATGAGACCGGCCCGACCCTGGGCGAGCGCGATATCGTGCTGTTTGGCCGCGAAAGCGCCGGCGTGCCGGAAAAAGTCCACGACGCCGCTGATGTGCGCCTGACCATTCCAATGATCGAGGGTCGTCGCAGCCTCAACCTCGCCATGAGCGTGGCGATGATGGCCGGCGAGATCACCCGCCGGTTTGGTTTGTAACCCACCAGCGCCTCAGTCATAGTTGACGATCTCAAACTCGATGTCGTTCTCGTCGTTGAAATAGAAACGCCTGCCCGGCTCGTAATCGGCGTGGTTGAATGGCGTGTAGCCAATCGCCTTGACCCTTGCCTCCACCGCATCGAGATCATCAACGACGATGCCGACATGGTTGAGATTGGCCACCTCGCCACGCGGATTGTCGTGACGGGGCCGTGGTGCTTCCGGCGTGTAGATCGCCAGATAGTTATCATCGGTGCCGACATGGATCGACAGCCCGCCATTGCTTGCCGGCCCCTGCCAGCGAATTTTCCAGCCAAACAGATCGCACATCCATTTGGCGGTGGCCGGCGCGTCCGCGACATTGAAATTGACATGTTCGAGGAATGACTGGGCCATGGGGTTTCTCCTTTTCCCGTAAGGATTGCCTGTGATGAAGCCCATGCTACTTTCTCAAGTGAACTTGAGGTCAAGAGGTTTTTTTCAGATCATGCCGAATCCATCCAGACAGGGATTGTTGACAATCGGCGAGGTTGCCAGCCGCACCGGTCTCGCCGTCTCCGCCATCCGCTATTATGACGATCAGGGTCTGGTCGCGGCGCGCCGCACACCGGGTGGGAAGCGCATGTTCATCCGCTCCGACATCCGTCGCTTGTCGTTCATCCTGGTCGCCCAGCAAATGGGTTTTTCGCTTGAGGAGATCCGCATCCAATTGAAGCAATTGCCGCTGGAGCGCACCCCGACAAAACGCGACTGGGAGAAGATCAGCCGCGGCTTTCGCAGCCATCTCGACGCGCGCATCGCCATGCTCGAGCGGTTGCGCGACCGGCTCGACGGCTGCATCGGATGCGGCTGCCTCTCGCTCGAAGCCTGCAAACTCTACAATCCCGGCGACCGAATGCGCGAGACCGGCACCGGCCCGCGGCTGGTGCTGCAGGAAAGTGTCCGCAGTAACGATCCCCAATAGGACTATGCGCTCGCGGCTGGGTGCGGGGCATCGAGCCAAAAATTGCATCGGTATGCGGGCGACAACATCGCCCGATTTCAGTTGTTAAATTTGAGTTTACAGCCGTCGAAATCAGGAGGATAGTTCCGCGTTAGGCAGACAATTTGGGAGCTTGTTATGGTTTTCGGTATGACGCCTTTCACCCTGTTCCATGTCCTTCTCAGCCTGATAGGAATCGCCTCCGGTCTTGTAGTGCTTTATGGCTGGCTGCAGTCGCAGCGGATGCCCGGCTGGACCGCCATCTTCCTGTTTACCACCATCGCCACCACGCTCACCGGCTTTCTGTTCCCGTTCAAGGGATTCACGCCGGCCATTGACGTCGGCATCATCTCAACCGTCATCCTCATCGTCGCACTGGTTGCTTTGTATCACTACCATCTCGCGGGCCACTGGCGGACGATCTTCATCATCAGTGCCATGGCAGCGCTCTATTTCAACTGCTTTGTGCTGGTGGTGCAGGCATTCGTGAAGATACCAGCCTTGCATTCGCTGGCGCCGAATGGATCCGAACCTCCATTTGCGGTCACCCAGGCAGTCGTGCTGATCGGTTTTCTGGCTGCCGGCTACATGGCTGTCAGACGATACCACCCAGTTACCGCTTGATGCCGGATTTATTGTAGACCGCAGGATGGCGACAGCACAATTATGGCCGGGCGCCCGAGCCGACAGCGTTTCAATCCGCCGTTGGCAGCCGCCGCATGGTGAATTCAATCTGGTCGTCGGGAAGCGGACGCCAGCTCTCGACTTCGGTCCAGTAGGCAGCCTTGGGCCATGTCGAAAACCATTCCCGCGCCTTCTCCCGCGCCTCGCCCCGGCTCAGCCGATAGGTCTCGCGCACGAACCCGCCGGATGTGCCGGCGGATTTCTCCTTGCGCGCCCTGGCAATCTCGCGGCGCAGGCCTTCAAGCGGCGGGCGTTGTTGAAACCGGCTCACGTTCTCTCCTTGCTGAGCCAAATTTAGCGCAAAACCAGCGTGACGGCGAGTCCCTTGCCACACCACGCCGGGATCAGCCGGAACCGTCAACCGCCGAGCCTGGCACCTTGTCCTCGATGGACCGGCACAATTTTGACGGTTGCGTCAGTCTGGCTAGGTTACAACGTCTCGACGCTGCTGCTATGAGGTTGTGACTGCTAGCGAGGACTTTGTATGCAACGCCCCAATTTACCGGTCGGACTCCCCGACGACATCGAAGACAAGAAGAACAAGGCCCGCAGCTGGTTTGAACGCCTGCGCGACCAGATCTGCGCCGGTTTCGAGACCCTCGAGGACGAGACTGACCATCCACAGTGTCTGGGCGAGGCCGGTCGCTTTGAACGCACCCCGTGGCTGCGCGACGAGGGCGCCGGCGGCGGCGGCACGATGTCGATCCTCAAGGGGCGGCTGTTTGAAAAAGCCGGCGTGCATACCTCGACCGTGCATGGCGAGTTCTCGCCTGAATTCCGCAAGCAGATCCCCGGCGCAGAGGAAGACCCCCGGTTCTGGGCGTCGGGCATTTCACTGATTGCCCACCCGACCAATCCGCACGTGCCGACGGTGCACATGAACACCCGCATGGTGGTGACCTCGAGCCACTGGTTTGGCGGCGGCGCCGACCTGACCCCGGTGCTCGACAACCGCCGCACCCAGACCGATCCGGACACACAGCTGTTTCACCGCGCCATGGAAATTGCCTGTTCCCGCCACGCCGTGGCCGATTACCCGCGCTACAAGGACTGGTGCGACGAGTATTTCTTCCTGCCCCATCGCAACGAGGCCCGCGGCATTGGCGGCATTTTCTACGACTGGCTGCACAGCAACGCGGAGGCCGGCGGCTGGGACGCTGATCTGGCCTTTACCCAGGATGTGGGACGCGCCTTCAATGTGGTCTATCCGAAAATCGTCCGCGCCAATTTCAACAAGCCCTGGTCCGACGCGGAACGCACCGAGCAACTCATCCGCCGCGGCCGCTATGTCGAATTCAATCTGCTCTATGATCGCGGCACCATTTTCGGCCTGAAGACCGGCGGCAATGTCAGCTCGATCCTGTCTTCACTGCCACCTGTGGTGATGTATCCGTAGGTCTGCTGGCCGGCAAATTCAGACAAAACTGCAAGAATTGCTGCCTCGGCAAATGCGGATTTGCCGAGGCCCACGTACAATCTCAACTATATCAATGGCTTTTTCGACCGTGCGCCGGTGCTGATCCCAGCTCAGTCGAACTAAAAACTGGCCTTTGCGATTTCCTGGATCTCGTCGAACGTGTTCGGGCCGCCGGCGATCACCACCGTTCCGCCATCGAGACTGGTGGCCGGGTCGGGTTTGACGATGGTGCCGCCCGCCTCTTCGATCATCAGCAGGCCGGCAACGCAGTCCCAGGAATTCATGTGTTCCTCGACATAGCCGAGCAACCGTCCGGCGGCGACATAGGCGAGCATCAGCGCGCCCGAGGCGTTGCGGAAGAACACCCCGCCGCGTTTGATCACCATCGCCACCATGGTCGCAGCCGCCATCGCCGGAGCCCTGCCTGAAAAACCGATCCCTATCGAGCCCTGGTCGATATCGCCAGTCTGGACGACGCGCATCGGCTTGCCGTTGACGCAGGCGCCACCGCCCTTGGATGCCGTAAACATCTCTCCCGAGGAAGGTTCAAAAATCACCCCGACCACTGCGGCGCCGTCCCTGGCGCAGGCGATCGCCACGCACCATTGCGGGATTCCACGGACGAAATTGGCGGTGCCGTCGATCGGGTCGATAACCCAGTCATAGCCGCTGGTCCCGGTCTTGCGACCGTGCTCTTCGCCGACAATCCCGTCATCGGGCCAGCGCTCGTTGATGGCGTCGCGGATCAGGGTTTCGGTGTCCTTGTCGGCATTCGACACGAGATCCTGGTGGCCCTTGCTCTCGATCACCAGCGCGTCGATCGCCTGAAAATGGGTTCTGGCGAAAGCGCCCGCCTTCCGGGCAAGCTCGGTGGCGAAGTCCAGTCTGTCTTGGTACTGCAAGGGGAAATCCGATCAGAATTGAAAGCCGAAACACGATTCTATGCCAACCATGCCGGACTGGCCAGCCCGTCGGGAGACTGCAAGCGGCGCCGCGGGAGGTGCAAATTCGGGCTATTCATGCTATCATCGGCTCTCGCCCGCCGTGCCAACACGCGGCCGGCGAAGCATTGGTGTTCGACTTTACAAAAGGAGGATGTAACCATGAAGACATTCCACTGCGGATCCCTCGTTCCCGGCTGCAACTGGCACACCCGCGCCGACAGCGAAGCCGAGATTGTCTCCCGCGTCGTCGATCATCTGCGCCAGTCCCACGGCGAAACCACGATCCGGCCATCCATGGTCGAACAGATCAAGCAACGGATGAGCGACGAGCAGAACGCCGCTTAAATCCGGGGGGTCTTCACTTTGCCCTCCCTCCCCTTATGCAAGGTGAATGGCCCCCGATTTCAATTGTCGGGGGCAACCTCTGAAAGCAGCGCGTCCTTGCTCAGCATAAAATTGCTGGCCACCCATTTATCTTCGAGCTCTGACAATCGCGCGCCCATCTCCGGGCCCGGTACAACGCCCCGATCAATCAGGTCTGCGCCCGACACAGGAAACACCGGCCGCTCCCACGCCAACGCGCGGGCCAGATGACGGCTATGGCCGGCGGCCTCCGTCAGCGCTGCCGGATCGCTATCCGCGCGGGCCCTGGCAGAGATCAGCGACAATCGGATGCGGTCGCCCAGCGGTTTGCCACCATGACGGTAGAGCAGCCGGTCGAGCGCGGTGATTGCCAGCGTCGGCTGCAGCGCCGGTGCTTCGGCCCATCGGACCAGCCGCTCGGTCTCCGCACGTGACATTTTCAGCCGCGCGGCAAGCGCCTGTACCCGCTTAACATCCGGCGGGATGATAGCCATCAGTCGCAGCATCGGATCGGGCTCCCAGCCCAGCGCAGTCTCGGTAGCGGTCAGCCCGGCAATCGAATCGATGCCCCATTTTTCAGTTTCCGGCAGCACTGCCGTCAACACGCCGGTCTGGCGCATCCACAACAGTGCCCGGCCCGGATCAGCGGCCTTGAGCAGCGCCTTCAATTCCTTCCACACCCGCTCGGCGGAGAGCTTGTCGAGATGGCCCTTGGCGCGGGCGCAGGCCTTCAGCGCCGCCGCATCGGGACGACCGGCGCCGTAATGGGCGAAAAAGCGGAAATAGCGCAGCACCCGCAGATAATCTTCTGCAATCCGCGCGTCGGCATCGCCAATGAAACGCACCGTGCGGCTTTCGATATCCGCAAGCCCGCCAACCAGATCGATGATTGTGCCGGACTGGTCAGCGTAAAGCGCGTTGATGGTAAAATCGCGCCGCTCCGCATCGACCTGCCAGTCACGCCCGAATGTCACCTTGGCGCGGCGCCCGTCGGTCTCCGCATCATGGCGCAGCGTGGTGATCTCGAACCCCTGCCCGTCGATCACCAGCGTTACCGTGCCATGATCAATACCCGTCGGCACTGAACGGATGCCTGCCTCCTTCGCTCGCGCCACCACCTGCTCGGGCGGCCAACTAGTGGCAAGATCGATATCGGTGACCGACTGGCCCATCAGCGCGTTGCGCACCGCCCCGCCAACCACCCGCACCTCTTCGCCGTCCTGGTTGAGAAGCGCGAATATCCGGATCAGCGCCGGATCCTGGAACCAGCTCTCGGTGGCGACGCTTGCAGCATTGCTCATGCGTAAAGCCTTTCATACATGGTGCGGATAATCCCGGCGGTAACGCCCCAGATGTTGTGCTCGCCGTAGGGCATGACGAAATAATGCCGCTCCAGGCCCTCCCAGACACGACTTTCGCGCCGGTGGTTGGCCGGGTCCATCAGAAACGACAGCGGCGTTTCAAACACCGCGGCGACTTCGGCCGGATTGAGCGTCAGCGAATAGCCCGGCTGCACCACCGCCAGCACCGGCGTGATGCGAAAACCGGTGGTGGTCAGGTAGACCGGCAACCGCCCGACCGGCTCGACAAAGCGGCGATCAAGACCGATTTCCTCCTCGGCCTCGCGCATTGCGGCGATCTCGGCGCTGCCGTCTTCCGGATCAAACGAGCCCCCCGGAAACGCCACCTGGCCCGAATGCTGGCGCATGCTCGCGGAACGGCGGGTCAGGATCACCCGTGCCTCGGGGCCGCCTTCGGTTACCGGCACCAGCACCGCAGCCTCGCGTGGCTTGGTGCCGACCAGTTTCGAGACCAGATCGGGATTGAGCACATGATCGCCATGCCCCAGATGCGCGGGCTCCAGCCCGAACGCATGATCGGGGTCGTGGGTGCGGGCGCGCTCGCGAAATTCCTGCGCATCAAACCGCAGCGGCATGGCGGGGGCGACATGGTTCAAATCCCGGCCTCCAGTTCGGCCATCGGCATCACCGGGAACGTCGCGCCGCCAGAGCGGATCGCAAACATCTCGACGCCGTCGATCTCGACCGGCTCTCCAAGTGCCAGCAGATCATAGGTCACCGCCCGGTTAACCAGCGCTTCGAGCCGTCCGCGCACCAACAGATAGGGCTTGAGCTGTTCGGTCTCCCCGAGCGTCACGAATCGCAGCGGATTATCTGGCCCGGCGCGCACCACATCGCCGACATTGGTGCGGAATGTAAGCACCGGGCCATCGTCATTCTGCTCGACGGTCATCTCGACAGCCACGAATGGCGCGTCGACGACACGAATTCCGATCTTTTCCACAGGCGTGATCAGATAGGTCTTGCCGTCCTCGTCCTGACGCAGAACTGTTGAGAAAAGCCGCACCAGCGCCGGGCGGCCGATCGGCGTACCCATGTAGAACCAGGAGCCATCGGCCCTGATTTCCATGTCGATATCGCCGCAATAGTCCGGATTCCAGCGTTCAATCGGCGGCAAACTGTCCTTTCCCGCATTGCGGTCGGCCTGGGCGCGCGAAATCAGCGCCGCCAAACCTGCAGCATCTGTTTTCGCGGTAGTCCTTGTTTTTGCCATTGTCCTGTCCAGCTATGGTTAGAGCTAACCAGATAGTCAACCTGACGGCCCTTGTCAGCCTTTCAGCGTAGAATAAGCTGTCTCTAAGCCCGGAAGACGAACACGCGGAGATTCCCATGGGACGTATCGACACCAGCACGCAGCCGATCGACGAGAAGGCTGTGGTCGCTGCCGCCGAGCAGGCGCTGGCCGATATCTCGGCGGTACGCGAGGCCGTCTCGGAGGTTATTTTCGGCCAGCAAGCCGTTGTCGAGCAAACCCTGCTGGCCGTGCTCTCGGGCGGCCACGCGTTGCTGGTCGGGGTGCCGGGACTGGCCAAGACCAAGCTGGTAACAACGCTCGGCACCGTCCTCGGGCTGTCCTCGAACCGCGTCCAATTCACCCCCGACCTGATGCCATCCGACATTCTCGGTTCCGAAGTCATGGACCAGGACGAGGCCGGACGCCGATCGTTCCGCTTCGTTCCCGGCCCGATCTTCACGCAATTGCTGATGGCCGATGAAATCAACCGCGCCTCGCCGCGCACCCAGTCTGCGCTGCTGCAGGCAATGCAGGAATACCACATCACCGTCGCCGGCGCCGCCCATGATCTGCCGCGGCCGTTCCATGTACTGGCAACCCAGAACCCGCTCGAGCAGGAAGGCACCTACCCGCTGCCCGAAGCCCAGCTTGACCGGTTCCTGATGCAGGTCGATGTCCCCTACCCGGAAATGGCAGCTGAACGACAGATCCTCTTGGAGACCACCGGCGCCCGCGAAGCACAGCCGCGTGCGGCGATCACCATGCAGCGGCTCGCCGAAATCCAGGCACTGATCCGCCAGATGCCGGTGCCTGAATCGGTGGTCGACGCCATTCTCGAACTGGTCCGCGCTGCCCGCCCCGGCCATGGCAATGCCCGCATCGATGAGACCGTATCCTGGGGCCCCGGCCCGCGCGCAGGCCAGGCGATGATGCTGTGTGCCCGCGCCCGCGCGCTCTATGATGGCCGGCTGGCCCCCTCCATCGATGATGTCAGGGCGCTGGCCGAGCCGATCCTGCAGCACCGCATGGCGCTCAGTTTCGCGGCGCGCGCCGAGGGCATCGGCATTCGCGACGTCATCGCCGGCCTCGTCGCCTCGAAAGCCGGGTGAGCCTATGGCCCCGATCGGCCAGATGACCCAACCCACGGCGCGGATCGACGCGCTCGCCCGCGCCCGACAGCGTGCGGCCTTGCTGCCCGATTGCCTGGCCGAGGCGCGGCGTGTCGCCAACACCGTGATTGCCGGCTGGCACGGCCGGCGCAAACGCGGCATTGGCGAGACCTTCTGGCAGTTCCGGCCTTATGTCGACGGCGAATCGCTCTCCCGCATCGACTGGCGACGTTCGGCCCGCGACGATCATCTTTATGTCCGTGACCGCGAATGGGAAGCCGCCCATACCATTTGGCTCTGGGCCGACCGCTCGCCCTCGATGCTGTTCAAATCCGAGACCGCGCTGGTCGCCAAGGAAAGCCGTGCGCTGGTGCTGATGCTGGCGCTGGCCGAGATCCTGTCGCGCTCGGGCGAACGCATCGGCTGTCCCGGGGTAATGGAGCCGGTGGCCTCGCGCAATGCCGCAGAACGGCTGGCGCTGGCGCTGGCGCACGCCGCGCAACAGACCACGTTGCCCGATCTAACCCAGGTCGGGCGGATGAGCGATGTCGTGCTGATCAGCGATTTTCTCGATGAGACCGGAACGCTTGAAAAGGCCATCGGTCCGGCCGCGCGCCGCGGCATCCGTGGCCACGCCATCGAAATTTCCGACCCGGCCGAAGAGATCTTTCCCTATGCCGGCCGCACCGAGTTCCGCGACCCCGAAACCGGCCAGAAACTGGTTGCCGGCCGCGCAGAAAATATTGCTGCCGACTATCGTCGCGCCTGGCTTGCCCGTCGCGATGCGCTGGCCCAGGGCGTCCGCCGGCTCGGCTGGAGCTATCTGTCGCACCGCACCGACCGCCCGGCTTCGGAAGCGCTCGCCGCCGCCCACGGGCAACTGTCGGGCAACCCCACTCCGAAAAAGGCGCCCACGCCATGATCGCCGGCCTGCCCATTGCCTTTGGTGCTCCGGCGATCCTGTTCGGGCTGCTTGCGCTGCCGGTGATCTGGTGGCTGCTGCGGCTGACCCCGCCGCGCCCGGCAGCCGAACCCTTCGCGCCGCTGGCGATACTGGCGCGCGTGCTCAAGCCCGAGCAGACACCGTCGCGCAGCCCCTGGTGGCTGACTGCGCTGCGCCTGCTGATTGCCGCCCTGGTAATCCTGGCGTTGGCCGAACCGGTGCTCAATCCGCGTGACCGGGCACTGAGCGCCGACGGGCCGCTGGCGCTGCTCATCGACAATGACTGGGCCAGCGCGCCGGACTGGGAAGCCCGCACAAACGTCGCCGAAGACCTGATCAACGAGGCCGAAGCCCGCGAGCTGCCGGTGTCGATCGTCTTTACCGCCGAGCGGCGTCACGACGCCACGCCGACCAGTGTTGCCCGCGCACGAGAGCAATTGCGCGCCGCCGAACCGCGGCCGCTTAGGTCCGACCGCGACAGCGCCACAATCGCGCTCGCAACAGCCCTGGGCGACACCCGCCCCGGCACCGTCGCGTTCCTCACCGATGGCATCGACAGCGCCGGCACCGCCGAAGCGTTGACCCGGCTGGCAGATCTTCAACCCACAGCCCTGCGCGTGATCGGCGCCGACGGTGCGACCGCTCTTATCCTGACCAGTGCTGACAATGGCGCCGACACGCTGATAATCGAGGCAAGCCGGCTCGACACCGGTGTGGCCGCCAGCTACCGGCTGGTGGCGCGCGACAGCAAGGGACGGGAAATCGCCACCGGGCCGCTCGCATTCGAACCCGGACAGGGCAGCGCCAGCGGCGCCATCGCCGCACCATTTGAAATCCGCAATGACATCGCCCGGATTGACATTGCTGGCTACGACACCGCCGGCTCGGCGCGTTTGCTCGACGACAGTTTTCGCCGCCGCCGGGTGGCACTGATCTCAGGCGAGGCCGCCGATATCGCCCAGCCGCTGCTCTCGCCGCTCTATTACATCGAACGCGCGCTCTCGCCCTATGCCGACCTGATCGAGGCCGACAGCGCCGATATGGCCACCGCCGTTCCCAAACTCATCGACCAAGCCCCGGCGGTCATTGTCATGGCCGATATCGGTGTTCTGCCCGATGACGTCACCGGACCACTGACGGAATGGATTGAGCGCGGCGGCACGCTGATCCGTTTTGCCGGTCCGCGTCTGGCTGCAGCCCCCGCCGACGATGCGCTTGCGCCAGTCAAATTGCGCACCGGCGAACGCCAGCTCGGCGGCGCGCTATCGTGGATCGAACCGCAACCGCTGGCCGATTATCCCGCAACAAGCCCCTTCGCCGGGCTGCCGACGCCGCGCGATGTCACCGTCAGCCGTCAGGTGCTGGCCGAACCTTCGGCCGACCTTGCCGACCGGACCTGGGCCAGCCTTGCCGATGGCACGCCGCTGGTCACCGCCGCCGACCGTGGCGCCGGCCGCATCGTGCTGTTCCATGTCACCGCCGAAGCCGGCTGGTCGACTTTGCCGATTTCCGGCCATTTCGTCGACATGCTGCGCCGCGTGGTGCAACTATCGCGCGCCGTCTCCGGCGGCGGCGAAGCCGCCTCAGGCATCCTGCCGCCTTGGCGGTTGCTCAACGCCGACGCCGCCCTGGTTCCCGCAAGCGGCGACGCTAAACCGCTCGACCTTGGCACCGTCACAACGATTCAGGCCGGCCATGACAACCCGCCGGGGCTTTATGGCAGCGAGGACGGGTTTTATGCGCTCAACCTGTTCACCCCAGGCGAAACCCTTCAACCGGTGCAGATTCCTGACCTGTCGATTCCCGTCGACCGGGTGCCTATTGCCGGCGACAGCTCGGTCGATTTCCGGCCGTGGCTGTTCGGCGCGGCACTGATCGCGCTCATGGCCGATACATTGATCGTACTGGTGCTCAGTGGTGGTTTCCGCCGTCGCGGCCTCAGAGCCTCTGCAGCGGCGTCCGCCCTGCTGCTCGTCTTCGGCCTCGCCGCCGCGATGGCGCTGGGGTCGGGCGGCGCCCGAGCCCAAGATTCCCAGCCCGGCGACGCCGAACTGATCGACAGTCTGGAAAGCACCCGGCTTGCCTTTGTGCTGACGGGCGACGCTGAAGCCGACCGGACCAGCCGTTCGGGACTCGACAGCCTGTCGCGCTATCTGGCGCAACGCACCGCGCTTGAGCCGGGCACCGCCGTCGGCGTCAATATCGAAACCGACCAGCTGGCACTCT
Source organism: Hoeflea sp. Naph1 (assembly GCF_046837775.1). Classification (GTDB taxonomy): domain Bacteria; phylum Pseudomonadota; class Alphaproteobacteria; order Rhizobiales; family Rhizobiaceae; genus Hoeflea. Next base: position 4,068,678 of record NZ_CP177286.1, read on the forward strand.
ATCCGTTGATCTACTGGCCGATGAGCGAGGATGCCGATTTCCCCTCGCCCGCCGCCATCAGCCGCATCGACGCCTACATGAAAAACGGCGGCACCGTGCTGTTCGATACCCGCGACCAGATCACCGATCTCGGTGGCGGCTCCAGCGCGCTGACCGTGCGGATGCAGCAGATCTTGTCCGATCTCGATATTCCGCCACTTGAGCCGGTGCCGGCCGACCATGTGCTGACCAAGTCTTTCTTCCTGCTCGTTACATTTCCCGGCCGCTACGCCGACGGGCCATTGTGGGTGGAAGCGATCCCGCAGTCCAACGACCCGACAACCCGCCCGGCTCGCGCCGGCGATGGCGTGTCGTCGATCCTGATCACCGGCAATGACATGGCCGCCGCCTGGGCCGAGGACGAGCGCGGCTATCCGCTCTATGCCACCGTGCCGCAGGATCCCTGGCAGCGCGAATTTGCGTTTCGCGCCGGCGTCAACATCGTCATGTACATGCTGACCGGCAACTACAAGGCCGATCAGGTGCACATCCCGGCGCTGCTCGAACGGTTGGGGCAATGACATGAGCCTGGCTTTCTCCCCGCTGCTGCCGCTGCCCTTGATCCTTGCCATGGCGATCGTCGCCGTGCTGCTAATCGGCTGGGCGCTGTTCAGGCGCATGCGCGGGGCCTTGCTCCGCGCATTGGCGCTCGCAGCCCTGGTGCTGGCGCTGGCCAATCCGGTGGCCAATTTCGAGGACCGCGAACCGGTCTCGAGCGTCGTCGCCATCGTTGTCGACCGCAGCCCGAGCCAGATCAGCCTTGACCGCACCGCGCGCACCGATGCGGCACTGAAGGCGCTGACCGACCGGCTTGCCCGCTACCCCGCGTTTGAAACCCGGATCATCGCAGCTGTCACCGATCCCGACGCGCAATCGCCCTCCACCCGCCTGTTCGAGGCGTTAGCGTCCGGCATCCGAGATGTGCCCAGCTCCCGGCTTGCCGGCGCGGTGATGATCACCGACGGCCAGGTCCATGACATCCCCGGTTCGATTTCAGCCCTCGGGCTCGACGCACCGTTGCACGCACTGATCGTCGGCGATGAAAACGAAATCGACCGCCGCGTCGAGGTGGTGCGCAGCCCGCGCTTCGGCATCGTCGGCGAAGACCAGGAAATCATCTATCGTGTCAGCGAGGACGGCGCCTCGGGCGGCTCCGCACCGGTGGCCGTCAGCGTGCGGATCAATGGCAAGCAGATCGCCACCGAGGCCGCCACTCCGGGCCAGGAAGCATCATTCTATCTCAATCTGCCACGCGGCGGCGAGAACATCATCGAGTTTTCCGTCGATGTCATCGATGATGAAGTCACGCCGGCAAACAACCGTGCCGTGGCGCTGATCGAAGGCATTCGCGAAAACCTCCGTGTGCTGCTGGTCTCCGGTGAACCCCATGCAGGCGAGCGCGCCTGGCGCAACCTGCTCAAATCCGACGCCTCTGTCGATCTGGTGCATTTCACCATTTTGCGTCCCCCCGAAAAGCAGGACGGCACGCCGATCGCTGAACTGTCGCTGATTGCATTTCCGACCCGCGAACTGTTTGTCGAGAAGATCGACGAATTCGACCTGATCATTTTCGACCGATACCAGAACCGCGGCGTGCTGCCAGTGCTCTATTACGATTACATCGCCCGCTATGTCGAAGACGGCGGCGCGCTGCTGATCGCCGCCGGGCCCGAATATGCTGGCCTCGGCTCGATAGCCGAAACTCCGCTGGCGCCCGCTCTGCCGGCACTGCCGACCGGCGAAGTCACCAAAGCCGGATTTTACCCGCGACTGTCGGATGCCGGCAAGCGTCACCCGGTGACCCGCGATCTGCCCGGCGGCGCCTCCGAGCCCCCCGGCTGGGGCCGCTGGTTCCGCACAATTGCCGTGCACGATACGGTCGGTGACGAGGTGATGCGCGGCGCCGATGGTGAGCCGCTGCTGATCCTCAACCGCCATGGCGATGGCCGTGTGGCGATGCTGTTGTCCGATCAGGGCTGGCTCTGGGCCCGCGGCTTCGAGGGTGGCGGACCGCATGTCGCGCTTTACCGCCGCATCGCTCACTGGCTGATGAAGGAGCCCTCGCTCGAGGAAGAAGCGCTGCGCGCCACAGCGCTTGGCCGCAAGCTGACAATCGAGCGCCAGACCATGGCCGACACCACCGGCCCCGTTACCGTGAAGCTTCCATCCGGCGCGGTGCGCGACGTGGTTCTCGCGCCATCGGGCGACGGGCTGTTCAGTGCCGAACTGACACTGGAGGAACCAGGACTGGTTGAAGTCTCCGCCGGCGATTTGTCGGCACTCGCCCATGTCGGCGCCGTCGATGCGCCCGAATTCCGCGCCACAGTCTCCACCACCGAGGCACTCGCGCCGCTTTCCGCGCTCAGCGGCGGCCTGACCGTGCGCGTCGATGCATCTGCCAGCGATCTGCCGCAAATATTGCCGGTCCGTTCCTCCAGCATCAATGCCGGCGACCGCATGGGCCTGCGCGCCAGCAATGAAAGCGTGCTCAAGGGCGTACGGTCTCTGCCGCTATTTGCGGGGTTCCTCGGGCTTGCACTGATGATTCTGGCGCTTGGCGCCACCTGGTTCCGGGAAGGCCGCTAAGCCGTTCGCGCGACCTGGCCGCCCTACCCGCGGTCGCGATGCCGGATTTCACCCTTCAGCACCGCAGCCTCGACATCACCGAAACAGGCAGCGAGCAGACGCCGCGGGTCGAACGGACCCGGCATCTCAAGCGCACCCGGGGTCGTGGGTGCAAACCCGAGCGGTCCATAGTAAGGCGGATCGCCAATCAGCAGCGTCACCTGGCTTGCGCTGTTTTGCGCCGCCGCCAGCGCGATCCGCACCAGTTCGCGGCCAATACCGAGGTTCTTGTAGGATGGACGCACCGCCAGCGGCCCAAGCAGATGACCGGCAACATGCCCGGCAAACACCGGCGTCATCCGCACCGAGGCAATGATCTCGCCCTTGTCGGCGGCGACGAAGGAGATGCCACGGTCATGTGGCCCCTGTTCGCGAACCCGTTCGGCGGCGCGCACGAAGCGGCCGGGCCCGAAAGCCTCTTGATTGATGAGGTCGATAGCCGCGTCGTAAGACGGGTCTTCGGCAAGAAAGACGAGATCATGGCAGGGCATGGGCATTATCCGGAAACAGACGACAAGACATAAGGCAGCGCCCGCAATAAGCGCGGGTGAGGTCTTTTCAGCGTCGTCGCAAAGCCGTGGCGGGCATCCGGTTTTCCTTCTGGTGGTTCGCCCATAGCAAAGCAATTCATCGTCGTCCAATGCAAAACGCACCGTTCACCTTCATTTCCTTCGCTTTTGGCTGTTGCCGTCTTATGTCTTGGGCAAAGGAGAATGCTCATGGGTATGCTGGTAGATGGCGTCTGGAAGGACGTCTGGTACGACACGAAATCAACAGGCGGCCATTTTAAGCGCAAGCAGGCCTCGTTCCGCAACTGGGTAACAGCCGACGGCGCACCGGGCCCGTCGGGTACCGGTGGTTTCGCCGCCGAGGCCGGCCGTTATCACCTCTATGTTTCACTCGCCTGCCCGTGGGCGCACCGGACGTTGATTTTCCGCAAGCTCAAGGGGTTGGAAGATGCGATATCGGTATCGGTTGTTGATCCGCACATGGCCGAGAACGGCTGGGAATTCCACGACCGCGACGGCGGCACCAGCGATCATCTCGGCAACGTCGATTTTCTCTGGCAGGTCTATGTCGCCGCAGATCCTGGTTATACCGGTCGCGTGACGGTGCCAACGCTGTGGGACAAGAAGACCAAAACCATCGTTTCCAACGAATCCTCCGAAATCATCCGCATGCTGAATTCGGCCTTCGACGCCATCGCCAAGCCAGCGCCGGATTTCTATCCGCAGGCGCTCAGGACTGAAATCGACGAGATCAACGAGACCGTCTACCACAAGGTCAACAACGGCGTTTACAAGGCGGGCTTCGCCACCACCCAGCAAGCCTATGAGGTGCACGTCAACGAGTTGTTCGAGACGCTCGACATTCTCGACGAGCGGCTTCAGGCGCACCGCTATCTGGTCGGCGACACGTTGACGGAAGCCGATTGGCGGCTGTTTACGACGCTGGTGCGTTTCGATCCGGTCTATGTCGGCCATTTCAAATGCAACATCCGCCGTATTGCCGATTATCCGGCGCTTTCGGGCTATCTGCGCGAGCTCTATCAGATGCCCGGCATCGCCGAGACCGTGAACATGGATCACATCAAGAACCATTATTACGGTAGCCACAACACCATCAACCCGACCGGCATCGTCCCCGTCGGCCCAAAGCTCGATCTGAACGCCCCGCATGGCCGTGACACGCTGAAAAAGGCAGCCTGAGCAATGGGCTGCAGCGTCGCGCACTCAACTAGCTCCGCGACGCTGTAGGCACGGCCATGCATTGATATATAAATAAACACACATATATAGGATTATGCCCCATCACCGGGAAGCCAAGGAGACAGCGCATGTCCTATACAATTGACCGAACATTCAAGGATTCAGGATTCGACGCCATCACCGAGCGAACCCGGGCTGCACTAGCAAAAAATGGTTTCGGCGTGCTGACCGAAATCGATGTTGCCGCAACCATGAAGAAGAAGCTCGACACCGACATGCCGCCCTATCTCATTCTCGGCGCCTGTAATCCGAAAATGGCTTATGAGGCGATCGGCATCGAGCCGCGGATCGGCGCCATGTTGCCCTGCAACGTCATCATCCGCGACACAGGCGCGGGCGAAATCACCGTCAGCGCAGTCGATCCGGTAGCCTCCATGCAGGCTGTCGGCAACCAGCGTCTGACCGAGGTCGCGGGCGAAGTCCGCGCCATGCTCCAAACGGTTATACGCAACGTGTAGGACACCTTGGCGGGAGCGTTGGTCCGGTGGCCTGCGCTCTCCGCAATTTGCCAGTGACCCGGCTTGCGCGGTGACCTGCCCGGATCAGCTTCTGATCTTGAAGCCGGTCTTGAAGGTCCACCAGATAATGCCGAGACAGGTGAACATGAACAGCGCGATCATCGCCAGGCTGATGCCGATATTGACATCGGCAGTGCCGTAGAAACTCCAGCGGAAACCGGAAATCAGGTAGACCACCGGATTGAACAGCGTCACCGTCTGCCACAATGGCGGCAGCATCGAGATCGAATAGAAACTGCCGCCGAGAAACACCAGCGGCGTGATCACCAGCAGCGGCACCATCTGCAACTGCTCGAAATTCTTTGACCAAAGCCCGATGATGAAGCCGAACAGGCTGAACGAGATCGAGGTCAGCGCCAGAAACGCAATCATCGCGCCGGGATGCATGATCTCGAATGGAACGAAGAACGCAGCCGTCAGCAACGTCACCAGACCGATCAGCAGCGCCTTGGAAGCTGCGGCCCCCACATAGCCCATCACGATCTCCAGATAGGAAATAGGTGCGGTATGGACCTCGTAGATCGAACCGATGAATTTCGGGAAATAGATCCCGAACGAGGCGTTGGAAATGCTCTGGGTCAGCACCGACAGCATGATCAGGCCAGGCACGATGAATGCGCCGTAGCTGACGCCGTCGACTTCCTCGATACGCGAGCCGATGGCCGCACCGAAGACAATGAAATACAGCGACGTCGACAGCACTGGCGAAATCAGGCTCTGTGACAGGGTGCGGAAGAACCGCTTCATCTCGAAAGAATAGATGGAACTGACGGCTCTGAAATTCATGATTTGTCCTCCACCAGCCCGACAAAGATGTCTTCAAGCGAGCTCTCGCGTGTCTGCACATCACGCAGGATGATGCCGGCCTTGCCGAAATCGGCAAACAGCGATGCAATTCCGGTACGCTCGCCATTGGCTTCGTAGGAATAGATCAATGTCTGCTCTTCGGCCGAGTATTCGAGGTTGTAGCGGCTCAGCGCTTCCGGGATGACATCGAGCGACTGCATCAGTTCCACCCGCATCTGCCGTTTGCCCATGCGCTGCATCAACAGATCCTTTTCCTCCACCAAGAGCAATTCGCCGCTGCGGATAACCCCGACCCGGTCCGCAATCGCCTCGGCCTCGTCGATGTAATGGGTGGTCAGGATGATGGTGACACCGTCATCCTTGAGCTGGCGCACCACCTCCCACATCTCCTTGCGCAATTCGACATCGACGCCGGCCGTCGGCTCGTCGAGAAACAGCACCCGCGGCTCGTGACACAGCGCCTTGGCGATCAGCACGCGCCGCTTCATGCCGCCCGACAGTTCCATGGTCTTGGCGTCGCGCTTGTCCCATAGCGACAGTTTTTCGAGGATGCTTCTGAGCAGCGCCGGATCCTTGGGTTTTCCGAACAAACCGCGGGTAAAGCGCAGCCCGTCAATCACGCTCTGGAACGGTTCAAGCGCGATTTCCTGCGGCACCAGCCCGATCAGCGAGCGCGCCTGCCGAAAATCCTTGACCACATCGAAGCCGCCGACCGTGGCCGTGCCGGAACTGGCGTTGACCAGCCCGCAGATGATCGAGATCAGCGTCGTCTTGCCCGCACCATTGGGGCCGAGCAGGGCCAGAATTTCGCCTTCCTCGATGTCGAGGCTGACGTTTTTCAGCGCCTGAAAGCCGCCATCATAGTGCTTGGAAAGATTTTGAATCGACAGGATGCTTGCCATGGTCTTCTTCTCAAAAACAGATTGGGCCGGAAGTGCAATGCGCCCGTAGCGGTGGGAATTCACTAAAAAACAACAATCGCAGGCCCGGCAAAGGTAAGCCTGTTCCTGCTGCATTCAAGGGTAGTGGCGCCAAAGCGCAGCGCGGCGGAACTTCGATGGGCGTCATTTCAGACGCAGCTCGGCCTTTAACCTGAGGCCGAATTTACCATTCATCACTCACGGCCTGGTCGCCAGACAATTCTGCCAGTCGCCGCCGGGTCGCAGCCGTCACGCCCGCAGGCAGACCGTCCAGCGGGAAAAATCCGGCCTCGAGAATTTCCCGGTCGGCCAGCTTCGGCGCAGTCTGGCGCACCCGGCAACGGTAAAATGCGACATGGTCGCGGACACTGGTGCGGCGGTTGAAATAGACCGCAAACAGCTCGGGCTCTCCAACAACCTGCAGATTGCCCTCTTCGCGCAGTTCCTTTTCCAGCGCCTGAGCCAGCGTTTCGCCGCGCTCGACCCCGCCACCCGGCATGTGCCAGCCGGGCACATAGGAATGACGCACCAGAAACACCCGGCCCTGATCGTCAAACGCGGCGGCGCGAACGCCAAGCGTCATGCCGCGCGAGAGCGCAAACCAGACATGCAGCACCCGGGTGACAAGTCTGGCCTTCCAGTTGCGCATTTCAGGCGGCGGTGAGTTCCCCTGTCGCGCTTGCGGGGCGTTGCCGGGATCGCTAATGCTCACACCATGTTTCGACTTGCTCATATTTCCGACATCCATCTCGGGCCGCTGCCCCGGGTGACACTGGCCGAACTCGCTTCCAAGCGGATCACCGGCTTTGTGAACTGGCACCGCAATCGCCGCAAGCATCTTTTCGGCAATACGCTCGAACAGGTGGTCGCAGAAATTCGCGCGGCCGCACCCGATCATGTCGCCATCACCGGCGATCTCGTCAATCTGGCCACCGGCGCCGAAATCGAAGCCGCGCGACTGTGGCTGGAAAACCTGTTCGACCCGGCGCTGACAACTCTGGTGCCGGGCAACCATGACGCCTATGTGCCCGGCGCCTTTGCGCGCACCACCACAGCCTGGCGCCCGTGGATGATTTCCGACGACGCCGTGCCCGAAGCGCCGCTGTTTCCGAGTTTCCGCCGTCGCGGTCCGGTGGCGCTGATCGGCCTGTCGACGGCCAACGCCACCCTGCCTTTCATGGCGACGGGGGATTTCGGCCACAAGCAGGCCCGCGCTGCCGGCGCTCTGCTGGACAAGGCGAAGGAAGAAGGCCTGTTCCGCGTCATCCTGATCCACCACCCGCCGTTGCCCGGTGCCGCAAGCTGGCACAAGCGGATGCGCGGCACGGCGCGGTTTGCCAAGATGCTCAAGCTCCATGGCGCCGATCTGGTGCTGCATGGCCACACCCATCTCGACACGCTCTATCATCTCAAGGGACGCGACGGTCTGGTGCCGGTGGTGGGTATCGCCTCGGCCAGCCAGGGGCCGGGCAGCAGCCGTCCGACCGCCGGCTTCAATCAGTTTGATATTGAGGGAGAGCCTGGCAACTGGCAGCTCGAGCACACCCGAATGCGGCTGTCAGACAAGGGCGCAGGCTTTGAAGCCCACACGATCGGGGTAATCGGCGCCAACCCGGTATGAATAGTGGCCTCAGCTGATAACAAGCCTCAGCCGATAAACGCTGTAAGCCGGTCCCACAACGCCACAACCAGCACCGCGGCGCCGGCAACACAGCCGAGAATGAACCAGGACGCGCCGAGCACGAAACCGCTGCCGCGCGAGGCCTTCTTGGGAGGAATTTCCGCCTGCAGAGTGGAAGCCGCGACCGCGGTCTGCTGTGGCATCGATTCCCCAGCACCATCCGCGTCCCAGGCCTGTGGCTGCGCGTCAGCGGCTGGTGGACTGACCGAACCGTCCTGCGCGCTGCGCGCTGTCTCATCTCTGCCGGCGTCGGATTGGCGCGCCGTCGCTTCAGTTGCACCAGCCAGCGCCTTCATGCTTTCGAAATCGCCTGACAGGATCCGCTCGCGCTCGATCACCCGCTCGGCGATATAGCGCGTCACCGCGTCGGCAGTTGCCGACATATCCGGCGTCTCCGACATCACCACCCGGCCAAGACGGGTATCACGCACGAAGCGGAACACCCTGCGGTCATTGCCCATGTGCACATGCGCCACCGCATCGATCCACAGCCGCGGCTGCAGCCCCGGCGATATGCCGAAATCGAAGCGGTCATCGGCGGGGTCGATCTCGTCGAGAACCGGCTTGATTTCGAGCGCCAGCAATTCCAGCCGGGCACGAACGGCGTCGCGCATGTCGACCACCACATCGGTCCGGTCGGCAACGGCAATCTTGACTTCCCTGACGATGTCGGCAAGCCGGCGATCGGGCGATGTGGGCACGGTATGATCTGTCATGGCACGGTTCCGGCACAATTGGTTAACAATTGGTTAGCACAGACCGACCTTGATGGCGACAATAGGGCATCAGCGATTGTGTTCTTGGTAAAGATCCGGCGGCATCACCCAATACCGGCCTCAGGCATCACCGGCAATCGCCTGGCGCAGCACCCGCACCACGGCATCGGGCGCTTCCTCGGGCAGCATGTGGCCAAGTTCCGGCAGGATACTGAGCGCGAAATAGGCCGGCAGGGCGCGTGGCGACGGGCATGGCAACACCGCATCGGCGCTGCCCCAGATCACCGCAACCGGCATACCAAGCGCTGACAACGCATCGCCGGGCAATACCCCCTGCCCCTTGTCGGAGCCTTCGGGAAACATCGCTTGGTAGGTTTCATCAAGGGCTTCCAGCGCGCCGGGCCGCGCGCGCGCCGCAACAAAGCGATCAACAACAGCTTGCGGCATCTCGAACTCCGGCGCCGACATCTCCGCAAGGCAGGCGCACAGCTCTTCCGCTGTGGCAGCCTTGGCATAGCGCCCCAGCAATTCGGCATTGATCTTGCTGTCAATCCCACCCGGCGCCACCAGCGTCAGCGACTTGACCCGGTCAGGCGCGCGCATGGCGATCAGCGCCGCCACCGCCCCGCCCATCGAATGACCGGCCAGGTGAAACCGCTCGACACCGGCGTCATCAAGCCCGGCGAGTATCGCCTTGGCCATCCGGCCGGCACCACCACGCCCCTCGGACGTAAGCGAGCCGCCATGGCCGGGCAGATCGACCACCAGTGTACGGATATCCTCCCCCAACCCGGCAAGCACCGCGTCCCAGGCTGAACCGTCGCCGCCAAAGCCATGCAGCAGCACCATCGGATCGCCGGTTGCGGCACCCGCTGTCTTGATCAAAACTCCCGTCACGGCGCGTCCTCTTCCCGATCAGCGGAGGCCGCCGCAGCCCTGTCGCCGCGGCAGCCTCTCAAGCTTTATGTCAGCCCTTGGCCAGCGCCCGGTTGGCCGCCGACACCACCGCGGCCAGCGAGGCGGCAGAGATGTTGGTATTGACGCCGGCGCCAAACAGTTTGCCCGCGGGCGTTTCCATTTCCATGTAGCAGATGGCAGCCGCATTGGAGCCGTGCTGCATCGAGTGCTCGGAATAATTGGCCACTGTCAGCGCGAAGCCGAGATAATTTGACAGCGCATTGATGAAGCCGTCGATCGGCCCGGTGCCGCGGCCCTCGATACGCCTGGTTTCGCCATTGTCGGTGATCTCCGCCGAGACAACCCGCACGCCGGGGCTTGCCGGGTCGGTATGGGTGTGGTGGTCGACATAGCCGAGCCGCGCTCCGGTCTGGTTGACATAGACCTCCATGAAGCTCTCGTAGATCCGCTGCGGCGGCAGTTCCACGCCCTCGTCATCGGTGATCTTCTGGATTTCCTCGCGGAATTCGACCTGCAGGTTGCGCGGCAGATCGAGCCCGTAATCCTCCTTCAGGATATAGGCGATACCGCCCTTGCCCGATTGCGAGTTGATGCGGATGATCGCCTCGTAGGTGCGGCCGACATCGTTGGGATCGATCGGCAGATAGGGCACTTCCCACTCCGGCTTGTTGGCCTGGCGCAGCGCCTTCATGCCCTTGTTGATCGCATCCTGATGCGAGCCGGAGAACGCGGTGTAGACCAGTTCACCAACGTAAGGATGCCGCTCGGGAATCTTCATCTCGTTGGAATATTCGAACACCGCCTTCATCCGCTCGATATCCGAGCAATCGAGCTTCGGATCGACGCCTTGGGTGAACATGTTGAGCGCCAGCGCCACCACATCGACATTGCCGGTGCGCTCGCCATTGCCAAACAGCGTACCCTCGACCCGGTCGGCGCCGGCCATCAGCGCCAGTTCGGTGGCGGCAATACCGGTGCCGCGGTCATTGTGCGGGTGCAGCGAGATCAACACGTTTTCGCGGTTGTCGATATTGCGGCACATCCACTCGATCTGGTCGGCATAGATGTTGGGCGTCGCCATCTCCACCGTCGACGGCAGGTTGAGGATCAGCTTGTTGTCGGGCGTGGGCGCAATGATCTCGATCACCGCATTGGAGATTTCCAGCGCCACTTCCAGCTCGGTGCCGGTAAAGCTTTCCGGCGAATACTCGAAACGGAAATCGCCGCCGGCCTTCTCTGCCATCTCCTTGATCATCTTCGCCGCATCGACGGCAATCTGCTTGATCCCGGCCACATCCTTGTCAAACACCACCCGGCGCTGCAGCTCCGATGTCGAATTGTAGAAATGGATGATCGGCCGGTTGGCGCCCTCAAGCGCCTCGAAGGTGCGGGTGATCAGCTCCGGCCGGCACTGCACCAGCACCTGCAGCGACACATCATCAGGCACGCCGCCCTCTTCCACGCACCAGCGGGCAAAATCAAAATCGGTCTGCGAGGCCGAGGGAAACCCGATCTCGATTTCCTTGAAGCCCATGTCGAGCAGCAACTGGAACATCCGCGCCTTGCGGTCATGCCCCATCGGGTTGATCAGCGACTGGTTGCCGTCGCGCAAATCCACCGAGCACCAGATCGGCGCGGTGTCGATGCGCTTGGACGGCCAGGTCCGGTCATGGAGATCGATCAACGGATAGGCGTGGTATTTCTGCGATGCCGTCGGCATGCCCTTCTGTCCGGATGAAGAATGTGCGGTCATGGTCTTCTCTCGTCTCCTGGCCCTGTCGCCCGGCGTCGCGTCAATTGCGGCGTCAACAGGCGCTATAGGCCGTCATGTTGCATTCAGGAAAAAATGTAAAGTCGCGAGAGGAGCGAGGGTCGCGTCAGCGGCATATCGACCGCCGGACGCTCCTCAACGAGCCCGACGGTCGCCACTAAGTGCGAGAAGTAGGCCACCAAGACGCGCATGCGAAACCGCCGCCGCTGAAAAGCGGGCGAAAGAAGTCTCGGAGGGGCGCGTGGTCGAGGTCATGGGGAAAAGATAGCCGTGGCGGGGTGGGATGGCAAGGGGTGGGGGATATCCAAAATTTTCTAAGTAATAGGATTACTGATTCTTGGACCATCGGCCTCACTAACCGATTCCTCTGCTTCAGGGACGGCTCGTGTATTAAGTTCAGGTAGGGGCCGGTTCATCGCCATGCTCGCGTCCAATTTGGATTGGTCAAATTCCTTCCTTAAAACAATCGGGCGCTCGGCTTTAATAGCCTTCCCAAATGCCAGAAATTCAAACTTACCCAGATTTGGAATCAGCCGCGTATGCTGACTGCTGTATACGCTCTCCAAAAAATTCAGGCTGGTTTGATCAATCAAGCTGTGTGTCAAAAAGGTATTGCACTGCGACAAGATCGTTTTGCTTACCAACGCAGTCCTCTGGGTAATAACGAGCAAGCCAACCCCATATTTTCTACCCTGAAGCGCAATCTGTCCGATCCTTTCGACAACCCATTTCGTTTCGCCATCGAAACCACTACCATTCGCTTCCGGTACAATTGTATGCGCTTCTTCAAGACAGATTAGCACCTGCTGCGCTCGCCTATTTTCACGAGCCCAGTTCATTATTGCAGAAAGATATATTTCCGTTAGTCGCAGTCCTGCTTTTGAATTTGATATTTCCGCAAGCTCAAATATAGCCAAGCTAGACTCACTACCAGCCAGAAATTCGTTTATAGATTTCGTCGTTTCCTCGCGAATTTCATTGAGAATTTTCTTCAGATTAGATTTTTCATCCCCGGCCTTAAATCCGTAAGCATCTATTGTGGCTAGGAGGCCTTCTATCGCAGAAGCTTTCTTCGGATTTGGCGTCGGGAATATGGGATTTCATCACTTGAGCGTTGCACGGGCAGTGTCCATTTTCCAAATCTTTCCTGATTGGGCAAAGCTTCCGGTCGATTTTCAACGGCACTCCCATCATTCGGGCGGGATGGGACCATGATCCGTGCCACCCCCCAAACATTTCATTGGGGCACACCAGTTGCGCGCTCCGCATTCCGGCCTGCCGCAGACAGGCGCCGGACACCACATCGAACCAGACCCGTCGGCGGATTTTCGCCCGCGGGGGATTTGTCATGGCGGCTTTTCGGCAACGCTAAAGCAGATCGTGGCGCGGCATCGGGCTTACCAATCAAATCATCAGTGGGAACACGGACACGGCACCGCTATAGTCGACCGCTGACGGCGCGGTGATGCTTCGTCATCAAAGCTCTGTTATCTCAGCCCCGGCCGCCCCGGCGCAGGAAAGCCAGTCGTCATGTCACGAGACTATTCGAAATTCACGCTTTCCACGGGCAAGGCCGACGCCAAGCCCGGCGACGTCGCCAAGTCCGGCACGCCGAAACCGGCGCTGTCGGTGCTGCAAGAGCTCGGCTGGCAGCCGTTTTATGCGCAGCAGACCGACATCGACGAACTGGCCAAAACCCCGCCGGTGCGGGTCACCGAGGTGCACCGCAGCGGGCTTCGGGTGCTGGGCGACGGCATTGACGAGATGCTGCCGCCACGCGCCGATGCCACCGTCGGCGACTGGCTGCTGTTCAACCACGTTCTGCCCAGCGCCAGCCGGTTGCTCGATCGCAAGAGCGTGATCCAGCGCCGCGCCGCCGGCCATGATCGCCAGGTGCAGTTGATCGCCGCCAATATCGATACCGCCTTTGTCGTCACCTCCTGCAACGCCGATTTCAACGTCGCGCGGCTGGAGCGCTATGTCGCGCTGGCATTCGAGGCCGAGGTGACGCCGGTGATCCTGCTGACCAAAGCCGATCTGTGCGACGATCCGGCCGATTATGTCGAACAGGCGCAGGCAATTTCCAACGCGCTCACCGTGCTGGTGCTTGATGCCCGGGGCGACGAGCCAAAACTCAAGCTCGCGCCCTGGTGCAAGCCGGGCCAGACGGTGGCCTTTCTCGGCTCGTCGGGCGTCGGCAAATCGACGCTCACCAATGCACTGTCAGGCACCGAGAGTGCCGCCACCCAGGAAATCCGCGAGGATGATGCCAAGGGCCGCCACACCACTTCTCACCGGCAGTTGCACATTCTGCCCGGCAGCTGCGCTGTGCTCGACACGCCGGGCATGCGCGAAATCCAGCTCACCGATGTCGGCGCCGGCGTGGCCGAAGTGTTTTCCGAACTCGATGATCTGGCCGGCGCCTGCCGATTCAGCGATTGCCGGCACGAGACAGAGCCCGGCTGCGCGGTACTGGCGGCAGTCGCAACCGGTGCGGTCGATATCGAGCGGCTGGCGCGCTGGCGCAAGCTGCTGGCCGAAGACCGGCACAATTCCGCAAGTCTGGCCGAGCGGCTGTCCAAGGACAAGGCGTTTGGCAAGATGATCCGCCAGGTCAAGAAGAACAAGGTCAAATAGACCGCCCCGGCACGGGTGGTCGGCCCCACCGGATCTCCACTGCTGCCAGGTTTGGCGCGAGTTCACCCGGTTCCGGACTGTGTAGCGATGACAATTGCCCGCATACGGGCGTCAGATCAGCGTTTTTGCTGCAAAAACCTGCTACCCACTTGCCTCAGGCGCCGGTATTCCCTACCTCCCCCCGAACACCCGCTGCCTAAGCGGCACGTGCGCCCTAGCCCTTCCTCGCCCCGCCACCTGAATGGAGCAGGCCTTGATCCAGACCCCCTATTATCTGATCGACAAGTCGAAACTGCTGATCAACATGGAAAAGATCGCCCGGCTGCGCGAACTCTCCGGCGCCAAGGCGCTGCTGGCGCTGAAATGCTTTGCCACCTGGGGCGTATTCGATTTCATGGCCGACTACATGGATGGCACCACCTCCTCGTCGCTTTACGAGGTGCGGCTCGGCCGCGAGAAATTCGGCAAGGAAACCCACGCCTATTCAGTAGCCTATGCCGATCACGAGATCGACGAGGTGGTGACCCACGCCGACAAGATCATCTTCAATTCGATCGGTCAGCTCACCCGTTTTGCTGGCAAGGCCGATGGCATCACTCGCGGGTTGCGGCTCAATCCCGGCGTGTCCTCCTCCACCTTCGATCTGGCCGATCCGGCCCGGCCCTATTCGCGGCTTGGGGAATGGGATCTCAAACAGGTCGAGCCGGTTATGGAAATGATCTCCGGCTTCATGATCCACAACAATTGCGAAAACGGCGATTTTTCGCTGTTTGACCAGATGCTGGGCGAGATCGAGCACAAATTCGGCCCGTTGCTGAAAAAGGCCGAATGGGTCAGCCTCGGCGGCGGCATTCATTTTACCGGCGATGATTATCCGCTGGAAAAATTCGCCGAGCGGCTGAAGCGCTTTGCCGGCGAGTATGGCGTGCAGGTCTATCTCGAACCCGGTGAAGCCTCGATCACCAAATCGACGACGCTGGAAGTCACCGTGCTCGACACGCTGTTCAATGGCAAGAATCTGGCCATTGTCGATTCATCCATCGAAGCCCATATGCTGGATCTGTTGATCTACCGTGAAAAGGCCAAGATCGCACCCGATACTGGCGATCACCGCTACATGATCTGCGGCAAGTCGTGCCTCGCCGGCGATATCTTTGGCGAGTTCAATTTCCCTGAACAGTTGGCCATTGGCGACCGGATTTCAGTCCAGGACGCAGCCGGTTACACAATGGTCAAGAAAAACTGGTTTAACGGCGTGCGTATGCCGTCAATCGCCATCCGCGAGCTGGATGGCAGCATCAGAACGGTCCGCGAATTTGATTACGCGGATTTTGAACACAGCCTCTCGTAAGGCATCTGACGATTGGACATAGGAGTTAGTCCCCCATCATGAAGAAGAACGTACTCATCATCGGCGCTGGCGGCGTCGCCCAGGTCGTCGCCCACAAATGCGCCCAGAACAATGACGTGCTCGGCGACATCAACATCGCCTCGCGCACCAA
Organism: Hoeflea sp. Naph1; assembly: GCF_046837775.1. GTDB lineage: Bacteria > Pseudomonadota > Alphaproteobacteria > Rhizobiales > Rhizobiaceae > Hoeflea. The sequence goes on from NZ_CP177286.1 coordinate 4,084,581, forward strand.
GGCCAAATGTGATGCCATCATCGCCTCGGTTCGTGAGAAGAACGCCATGAAGCAGCCCGGCGTTCTTGCGGGCCACGCGCTTGATGCCATGGACATTGAGGCCACCAAGGCGCTGATCAAATCGACCGGGTCCGAAATTGTCATCAATGTCGGCACCGCATTTTTGAACATGTCGGTGATGCGCGCCTGCATCGACACCGGCACCGCCTATATCGACACCGCGATCCATGAAGAACCGGGCAAGATCTGCGAAACCCCACCCTGGTATGGCAACTACGAATGGAAGCGCGCTGACGAAGCCGCTGAAAAGGGCGTCACCGTCATCCTCGGCGCCGGCTTCGATCCGGGCGTCGTCAACGCCTATGCCAAGCTCGCAAAGGATGAGTATTTCGACACCGTCACCGATGTAGACATCGTCGACATCAACGCCGGCAGCCACGGCAAGTATTTTGCCACCAATTTCGATCCGGAAATCAACTTCCGCGAATTCACCGGTGTGGTCTATTCCTGGCAGGGTGGCGAGTGGAAGACCAACCAGATGTTCGAGATCGGCAAGACCTACGACCTTCCGGTTGTCGGCCCGTCAAAGGCCTATCTCTGCGGCCATGACGAGGTCCATTCGCTGGCCAAGAACATGGACGGCGCCGACGTGCGCTTCTGGATGGGCTTTGGCGATCACTACATCAACGTCTTCACCGTGCTCAAAAACATCGGCCTGTTGTCCGAACAGCCGGTCAAGCTGGCTGATGGCTCCGAAGTGATACCGCTCAAAGTGGTCAAGGCCTGCCTGCCCGACCCGGCATCGCTGGCGCCCGACTACACCGGCAAGACCTGCATCGGTGATTTCGTCAAAGGCACCAAGGACAGCCAGGAACGCGAAGTCTTCATCTACAACGTCGCCGACCACAAGGACGCCTACAACGAAGTGGGCTCGCAAGGGATCTCCTACACCGCCGGCGTGCCCCCGGTCGCCGCCGCCATGCTGGTCGCCACTGGCGAGTGGGATGTCAAGAAAATGGCCAATGTCGAGGAACTCGACCCGAAACCGTTCCTCAACATCCTCAACCACAACGGCCTGCCCACCCGCATCAAGGACGCCGACGGCGACCGCGCGCTGGACTTTTCCTGAGCAGGGATAGGCTGCGGTCGAGGGCCGTAAGCTTGTGACGTGAGCTATTGTGAGCCCCCGCAGGCACAGCCCGGCGGGGGCTTTTTTGTGCGCACGCAACGCCTGCGGCGAGTACCGGGGATCAAAGAACACACCCCCCACAACTGACGCTGAGACATTAAAGCTAATGCATATGTTTCCGGGCTTTTATTGCAATCTGGGTCAGTGATGATCAGTGTGCAATGGAGCAGGTGCAAGAGTGAAGCTTGATTTTTCAGCTACTGGCTGGGCCAGGGTCATCGCCGGAACCCTGGGCGGCACGGTTTTTTGCATTGGTGCTACCCTGATTGTCGATTCCGTCAGGTTTTCCGGCATGACTGATACCGAACTCAGCAGTGCGATCATTGTTGACATACTACTGCCAACCGGACTGGCGGTCCCGCTGTTGTTCCTGCTGCTCTACAAGATGCGGCAATTGGCAATCGCCCACCACGAGATCAGCATTATCGCCTCGACAGACAACCTGACAGCGGTTCTCAATCGCGGCGCATTCAAGATGTTGGTCGACGCCTATCTCCAACAGGCGATGCGGCAGCCGGCACACAACGCCGGAGCATTTCTGGTCATCGATGCCGACCATTTCAAATCGATCAATGACCGTTTTGGTCACCAGGAGGGTGATGTCGCGCTGAAACTCATCGCACAAACCATCCAGACCTCGCTCAGGCAAGGCGATATCGTTGGGCGGATCGGCGGCGAGGAGTTCGGCGTCTTCCTGCCGAAAGCAAATCTCGATCAGGCCGGCATTGTCGCCGAGCGCATTCGGCGAGATATCAATGAAATCGAGTTCCCACCATCAGCCAGAACCCATGCGCTTTCCGTCAGCGTCGGCGGCGCGGCCTTCGGCGGGCATACCGCTTACGACGACCTGTTCCGTGTGGCCGACAAGTGTCTCTACTCGGCAAAGGCCGGCGGACGTAATCAGGTCATCTTCCAGCGACTGGCTGCCTGAAACCCGACGCCACTCACATTTTATGCCGGTAAAGCAGAACCTCCGGTCCCGGACGGTCCGGATCCAGGATCAGCTCGGCATCCAGCCGCTCGGCCAGTTTGCGTGAGCCGTGATTTTCCGGGTCGATATGGCTGACCAGGCTTTCCAGACCGCGCACAGCAAAGGCCCAGTCGCGCAAGGCCTGCGCCGCCTCGAGGGCATAGCCGTTGCCCTCGGCTCCCGGATAGAGCTGCCAGCCGAGCTCGTGTTCGGGAAACAGCGGTCCGTAATGGATGCCGACCTGGCCAAGACACTCACCTGTCTCGCGGCTCTCGATCATCAGCGTGCCCTGCCCCATCAGCCGCCATTGCGCCAGATTGTGGCAAAACAGGCCCCAGGCGTCGCCCAGCGAATGCGGACCATCCAGATAGACGGCCTGATCGGACATCATCAGGCGCGCGTAAGCCGGCCAGTCAGCCATGGTCTGAGGCCTGAGCAGCAGGCGTTCTGTTTCAAGTGTCGGAATCAAGCGGCTGACCTCACTGGTTGTTCAGCATCGAACGCAAAACAGGATCGTTCTCCGCATCAAGGCCATAAAACGCTGTTCAATTGACCGGTACGTGGCACCTGACAGCACTTGGCGGGGAAGTGTTCGCACCCCGTCTTAGGCTTGATGTCACGATTATCGATCCTGACAGAAAATCACACCGGCAGACAGGACCCGGAACATATTAAACAAAACCCCGCCAGCACACGCCAGCGGGGGCCTATTTCATCATTCTATCAATCAGGCTCAGAGTTCAGACTGGTTGGTGATGATCTTGCCAACCAGGCCATAATCCTTGGCTTCTTCGGCCGATAGCCAGTAATCGCGGTCGGTGTCTTTGGCGATCTTTTCAACCTTCTGGCCGGTGGCCTTGGCAAAGATCTTGTTGAGCCGCTCGTTCATCTTGATGATCTCGCGCGCCTGGATCTCGATATCGGAGACCATGCCGCGGGTGCCGCCAGACGGTTGATGCAGCAGGAAGCGGGTATTGGGCAGGCAAAAGCGCTGTTCCTTCGGCACCGAGACATAGATCAGCGCGCCGGCGGAAGCCACCCAGCCGGTGCCGATCATGATCACCTTGGGCTTGATGAAGCCGATCATGTCGTGGATCGAATCGCCCGATTCGACATGGCCACCCGGTGAATTGACGAAAATGCGGATGTCGTCGTCGCTCGCCGCTGCCAGCGCCGCCAGTTGCGCGCTAACCTTGTGCGCCAATTCCTGGGTAATGCCGCCATAGATGAAAATCGAGCGCGACTTGAACAGGTTGGCTTCCGCTTCCTTGCCCAACGGCAGTTCCGTCGTCTTTTCGTCTTCGTCGCTCATCAGCCGTTCTCCATAAGTTTGTCTGCCCCGCAGATAGTACGATCCGGCCCCCGAAACAATGGTGGCGGGGGCGAATGGCGCTGCAACAGGCAAACGGCGCAGCGGAAAACCGCTGCGCCGTGAGAAATTCATCGATTTGGTTCCGCCGGCACTCCGGCGAAAAATTGTCAGTCCTAGGCAGTGGCGCGGTCGCCGGTCTGCTCGGGGCGCGGACGACGGTCGCCGCTCCGACGCCGACGGCGCGCCTTCGATGCCGGCTGATCGCCGTTCTGGTTGGCGGCGGCGGCAGGCTGATGCCGGTTACCCGGATGTTGTCCGTTGGCTGGCTTGCCGCTCTGCTGTCCCGCGGCAGCCGGCTTGCGGCCCTGACCCTGGCCCGGCTTGCGACCTTGACCCTGCGGCTTGGCACCCTGACGCGGCCGCTGGGTGCGGCTGAGCGGCTTGAAGTCACCATCCGGATCGGCCAGCGCATCGACATAGGTGCCTTCCGGTGCATTCTCGACCGGGATCGCCACCTTCAACATCTTTTCGATATCCTTGAGCAGCGAACGCTCGTCCGGTGCACAGAAGGTCACCGCAGTGCCTTCAGCACCGGCGCGCGCGGTGCGGCCGATGCGGTGAACATAGACTTCCGGCACGTTCGGCAATTCATAATTGACCACCAGGCTGACACCCGGCACATCGATGCCGCGGGCGGCGATGTCGGTAGCAATCAGCACCGGCACAGTACCGGCGCGGAAGCCAGCAAGCGCGCGTTCGCGCTGGCCCTGTGACTTGTTGCCGTGAATGGCAGCTGCGTTGATGCCATCGGTTTCAAGCCGTTTGACGGCCTTGTCGGCACCGCGCTTGGTGCGGGTAAACACGATCACCCGTTCGCCCTTGCGATCACGGATCAGGCTTGCCAGCGCACCCATCTTGGCGGGAGTCTGCATGTGCATAACCGAGTGTTCAACGCGGTCGGCGGTCTTCTTGGCCGGGATCACCGACACTTCGATCGGATCCTTGAGATGACGGTCGGAGAGCTGACGGATTTCCTTCGGCATGGTCGCCGAGAACAATAGTGTCTGGCGACCCTGCGGTGTCATGGCCAGGAGGCGCTTGATTGCCGGCATGAAGCCGATATCGAGCATCTGGTCGGCCTCGTCGAGCACCACCACTTCGACTTCGTTGAGCGAGACCGTGCGTTGTTCGATCAGGTCCATCAACCGGCCCGGCGTGGCAATCAGAATATCAACGCCGCCTGCCAGCGCCTTGATCTGCGGACGGCTGGAAACGCCACCAACGACAACTGCCGAGCTCAGATTGAGCTTGCGACCGTAATCCTTGACGCTCTTGGCGATCTGGGCAGAAAGTTCGCGGGTTGGCGACAGGATCAGCGCCCGCACCTTTTTCGGTGCAGCGGGCTTGCCTGGCGCCAGCCGGTGCAGGATCGGCAGCGCGAAGGCCGCGGTCTTGCCGGTGCCGGTCTGTGCCAGACCGATGACGTCGCGGCCTTCCAGCACCGGCGGAATCGCCTGCACCTGAATTGGCGTCGGCGTCGTCAGATGCAGACCGTCAAGCGTGTCGAGAAGGGCCTTGGAGAGGCCGAGTTGGGAAAACAACATATAATAACTTCCAGGATTCTGGGCAGGCGTCGGGGCGTGCGCTGAGCGCCGCCAATTCGCGGACCATGCCCGATAAAACAAGTCCCTCCGGCAGCGGTATCTCCGCGATCGGGGGTGTTCGGGTTGGGCGCATCGCCGCTGGCCGACGCGAAATTTCAAGGTGGATTTTAGGGGAAGTCAGAACACGCTCATCGCTAAAGGAGGCGTGCAGCGGCCGAAAGGGCCCCTATCCAGTTGCCCCCTTAGGCCCGAAAAATGTGGCCATGTCAAGGCGCGCCGGCATATTTTTGTTGCGGCGCAGCAAGGAAATTCGACGTCATGAACGGCCTTCGGCTTCAACCGCGATGTTGGCGGCCACACTGCGAATCGACTTTCGTGGCGTCAGTGCAATCGCCAGAATGACAATTGCGCAGGCAGCCCATTGGGCAGTTTCGATCGGTTCGGCAAAGGCAAACCAGCCAACCAGAAACATCGTCGGCAACTCGAAACTGCCGGCAATTGCGGTCCGGGCGGTGCCGATGACAGGCGCTGCCACGGTATAGAGCAATTGCGGAACCAGCGCCGAACCAAAGGCGATGCCCGCCACCAGCCACCAGCCTGACACGGTAACGGGAAGCAACGCCGCCACCGGGGTCGTCGTCATCAGCGGCAACAGCCCCAGAACCGAGCCGAGACTGATACAGGCAATCCGCACCACCGGTTTGAGCACGGCAAGTTTGTGCACCAGCACGTTGATGCCAAAGCCGAAACCCAGTGGGGCCGCCAGGGACAGAATCAGCGCAGGGACCTGATCCGGCGTAATCGCATCCGGCGACGTCGCGAGTGCGGCGGCCGCGACAATCATCAGCGCCGCCAAGATGGCGCGGCGACCCGGCGGATCGCCGAACACCAGCCAGGCAATCAGCAACGTGAACACCGGGTAGGTCATGTAGAGAATGCCCGCCGTCGAAACAGGAACGATCTCGACGGCGCGGACGTAACCGACCCAGCCGACCCCCATGCCGATCCCGGCAACGAGCCCCCATACGAGCGCCGCCCATTGCGCCCGGGCCCGCCAGACAAAGGGCAAGAGCACGGTCGCCGCAAATGCATAGCGGAAAAAGGCAATCGCATGCGGCGCCATGCCTTCAGCAGTCAACGTGCGGGCGAAATAGGGAACGAGACCAAACCCCACGGAAGCGGCGATGACGGCGAACGTTGCAAGCCCGGGGCCGAGCAAATGCGGATGATCAATATTTTCGACACTCATTTCGGGGGAGTAACAGTCAGCGCTGACACCGGCAATCCGTTCTGACAAGGAGGACGACTGAATACGCCGCGTAACGTCGTCTTTTCAGATTGCCATCTCAGGTAGTGTGAAATATCTTTGGCCTGTTCGGGTTCCATGAAGGCCAAGCCTTCGGGATTAAAGGGGAACACGGTAGGGACGACCCGTAAAGGGGCCCGATCCGTGGCTGCCCTCGCAACTGTAAGCGTGAGTCGCATCCACAATGCCACTGGAGAAATCCGGGAAGGCGGATGACGGCAGTGAAGCGCGAGCCAGGAGACCTGCCCGGATTTCGGGGAAGCCATCATACGCTTCCGAATTCAACCTGTCGCACGAAGGGTGCGGAAAGGATTATGATATGCATATTGAACCTGGCGTCGTTGACGGCGCAAAGATCGTCCTGAGCTACGCAACGGCCGCTGCTTCTGGCGGCCTTCTGATGAAGATGTCTTGGGACACGATCCGCAACGATGGTGGCGTCGCAGCCCTTGGCATGCGCTCGGTCATCACCACACTGATGGTATTTGTGTTCTTCGAAGTCTTCCCGCACCACGCAATCGGCGTCTCGGAAGTCCATCTCATTCTCGGCTCGACGCTGTATCTGATGTTCGGGGCCGGTCCCGCGGCAATTGGCCTGGCTTTGGGGCTGCTGATGCAAGGCATTTTCTTCGCGCCTTTCGATCTGCCGCAATACGGTATGAACGTCACCACCCTGCTGGTGCCGCTCTACGCCATGTCGCTGATTGCCAAGCGCATCATCCCGGCGGGCACCGCCTACAAGGATGTGTCCTACAAGCAGGCACTCGCGCTCTCGACCAGCTATCAGGGCGGCATCGTCATGTGGGTTGGATTCTGGGCGTTGTATGGCCACGGCTTTGGTGCTGAAAACCTCTCGCAGATTGCAGCTTTTGGTGGCGCCTACATGCTGGTTATCATCATAGAGCCGATCGCCGATCTTGGCGTCCTGGCGCTCGCCAAGACCTTCAGCGGCACCCAGGACAATCCGATGTTTCATAACCGTCTGCACAATCAGGCGGCATAAACGTCCTTCTATTTGAGATTGGCAAACGCCGCGTGATCAGTATCGCGCGGCGTTTTTCGTTTACCGGGTGATCCGAGCATGCCAAAGCCGCAAAAGGATTTGGAGACGAGCCACTGCGCCGATAGCATCCTGACAAACGATTCACATGAGGACCCCCGGATGAACATCGAGATGATCCGCGCCGCCCAGGCCCGGCTTGAAGGCCATGCCCGGCGCACGCCCTTGCTGAATTCTCCATTCCTCGACGAGATCGCCGGCCGGCGGGTCTGGGTCAAGCCAGAGTGCCTGCAGCACACCGGCAGCTTCAAGTTTCGCGGCGGATGGTCGGCGGTGTCGGGGCTGGATCCCGAAGCCCGGACACGTGGCGTCATCGCCTTTTCCAGCGGTAATCATGCGCAGGGCGTGGCGCTGGCAGCTAGCCGGCATGGCGTGCGTTCGATCATTGTCATGCCGTCGGATGCACCGCAATCGAAGATCGACAACACACGGGCTCTCGGAGCAGAGGTGGTTCTGTTTGACCGCGCGAAAGATGACAGGAACGCAATTTGCGCGCGGCTGTCGGAAGAACACGGCCTGACGCTGATCGTGCCCTATGACAACCCCCTGGTGATTGCAGGTCAGGGTACCTGCGGCCTGGAAATCGCTGAACAGGCGAGCGCCGAAGGCATCATCAAGGCCGATGTCCTTGTTTGCTGCGGCGGCGGCGGCTTTACCGCGGGGGTTGCACTGGCACTCGAGGCAGATGCCCCGGGTCTGCGGGCGCGCCCGGTGGAACCGGAAGATTTTGACGACATGGCTCGCAGCCTGGCGTCAGGCGTCATCGAGCGCAACAGCCGCCTGTCCGGCTCGCTTTGCGATGCGATCATCACCCCGCAACCAGGCAACCTGACCTTCCCGATTGTCTCCCGGCTTGCCGGTCCAGGACTGGTCGTGACCGAGGACGAAGCGCTTCACGCCATGGCTCATGCCTTTTCCCGGCTCAAGCTCGTCGCCGAGCCTGGCGGTGCTGTGGCTTTGGCCGCCGCTCTGTTTCATGCGGACGAGATCGAAGGCGAAGACGTCATCGTCACCATTTCCGGTGGCAATGTCGATGCCGATGTGTTTCGCATGGCGCTCGACAAGTTTGGCGGATAGCGGGCTTCGCGATCAAAAACCTGATCAAATCTGGCAAAACGCTCAGGTCAGCCTGACACCCTCGTCCTTGGCCTTGTGCGCGGGCTCGACATGGATGGTCACCCGAATGCCCTCGACCTGCTGACGCAGCCTGGTCTCCAGCCGGTCGCAAATCGCGTGCGATGCTTCCACGCTCATGTCGCCGTCCACCACCAGATGAAACTCGACAAAAGACACCCTGCCCGCCATCCGGGTGCGGATATCATGGGCTTCGATGGCACCGTCCGCTTCGGCCTTGATGATGTCCTGGATGCGCTGCTCGTCGACCGGATCTATCGCCCGGTCCATCAGCCCGTCAACCGATGAGGCAATTACCTTCCAGCCCTGCCACAACACGTTGATGGCGACAATCAGTGCCAGCAACGGGTCAAGCCGCGGCTGATCAAAGGCAATCGCCAGACCCAGCCCTATGATGACGCCGGCCGAGGTGATGACGTCGGAGAAAATGTGATGGCCATCAGCGCTCAGCGCCGGCGAGCGATAACGTCGTCCGGCGCGGATCAGCACATAGGCCCAGACACCGTTGATCAGCGCAGCACTGCCGTTGATCGCCAGCCCCAGCCCCGGTGCTTCAATCCGTTGCGGCGCCATCAACCCGGCAATCGCCTCGTTGACGATGAGCAGAGCTGCGACAGCGATCAGCACACCTTCCAGCACGGCGGAAAAATACTCAGCCTTGTGGTGACCAAAGGGATGGCCGGTATCGGCCGGCTTCTGGGCGTAGCCGACGGCAATGAACGCCGCCAGCGCGGCAATCACGTTGACGGTGGATTCAAGCGCGTCGGAATAAAGCGCGACCGACCCGGTGACATGCCAGGCGACCAACTTGAGCGCCATCACACCGAGCGCCAGCGGGATCGACCAGAACGCCAGCCGCCGCACGGTGAGAGCAGATTGTGGCATCTCCGGTCAGCTCTGCAGCGAGGCGATATAGGTGATGATCGCCTCGATCTGCTCCGGCGTGGCGATGAATTCGGGCATGTCGGGATGGTTCGAATAGATCCGTCCGTCGGCGAAGGCTTCCTCAAGCGCGTCAATCGGGAAACTGTCAGACAGTTTGCGGAACGGCGGCGCTGCCTTGTGCGGGCTGGCATCCGCCGTCCCCACCGCATGGCAGCGGCTGCAATTGATCTCGACCAACTCCCGCCCGGCTTCTGCCTCTTCGTCCGACTGAGCCCATGAAGGGGCTACCCCGACAGACAGGCAAACAACAAGGGCAGCAAATGCACCGGCCATAAGACCCCGGCCCGTTCTGTGGATATGTCTCATGCCGCCTTCACCTTTTTTCCGCGCGTCATGTGCGCCACCACATTCTCGATTATCCGCATTCCGGCATCCTGACCGAGCGTCATGATCGATTCAGGATGGAATTGCACCGCGACCACCGGTTCACTTTCGTGTTCAATCGCCATGATCACTCCGTCATCGGTTTCCGCTGTAATCCGGAATTCCTTCGGCAATGTGGCGCTATCGGCAAAAATCGAATGATACCGCCCGACCGTCACCTCGTTGGGCAGGCCGGAAAAGATGATGCCTTTGGACGCCACCCTGATTCGAGATGGTTTGCCATGCATCGGCACGGCCAGTTCGCGCAGGCTTCCGCCAAAGCTTTCGGCAATTGCCTGCAGCCCGAGACAGACGCCAAACACCGGCACCGCTCGGGCACGCGCCTGCTTGATGGTGGCGGCACAATCGAAATCCTTGGGCCTCCCCGGCCCCGGCGACAGTACCACCAGATCAGGCGACACCTGGTCGAATGTCGCATCAGCCACCGGTGAGCGCACGGTGGTCACCTTCGCGCCGGTCTGGCGGAAATAATTGGCCAGCGTATGGACGAAGGAATCCTCGTGATCGACCAGCAGGATCGACACCCCGTCGCCAACCCGCGCTGTCTGCCTGCCGGCAACGTCTGAGTTGCCACGCCGTGCATCACGGATCGCGGAGAGCATCGCCGAAGCCTTGAGTTCGGTTTCGGCCTCTTCTTCTTCGGGGTTGGAATCAAACAGCAGCGTCGCGCCAGCGCGGACTTCGGCGATCCCGTCCTTGACCCTGATCGTGCGCAGCGTCAGCCCGGTGTTCATGTCGCCATTGAAGCCGACCATGCCGATGGCCCCGCCATACCAGGCGCGCGGGCTTTTCTCATTGTTTTCCAGAAACCGCATAGCCCAGAGTTTCGGCGCGCCGGTCACGGTCACAGCCCAGGCGTGGCTCAGAAATCCGTCAAACGCGTCCATGTTGTCGCGCAATCGGCCTTCGATGTGGTCGACGGTATGGATCAGCCGCGAATACATCTCGATCTGGCGCCTGCCGATCACCTTGACCGAACCGGGCTCGCACACCCGGCTCTTGTCGTTGCGGTCGACATCCGAACACATGGTCAGTTCGGATTCGTCCTTTTTGGAATTAAGCAGCTTGAGGATCTGCTCCGAATCCGAAATGGCGTCCTCGCCGCGCTTGATCGTGCCTGAAATCGGGCAGGTTTCGATCCGCCGGCCATTGACCCGCACAAACATCTCCGGCGACGCGCCGATCAGATATTCCTGGTTGCCGAGATTGATGAAGAACGAATAGGGCGACGGGTTGATGGCTTTCAGCCGGCGGCTGATCTCCGAGGGCCGGGCTTCGCAGCGCTCGAAGAATGTCTGGCCCGGCACCACCTCAAACAGATCACCGCGTTTGAAGCTCTCCTTGGCACGCCTTACCAGTTCCGCATATTCGCCCGGCGTATGATCGCCCTTGGGCGGGATGACATCGGCCGGCTTGAACGGCTCGGGACTGATGTCCGCCTCCCGGCCCTCAGTTGTCACATCATCGAGTGCGAAATCATAACGGTCGATCCAGGCCTTGGCGGCATGGTTGTCGACCACCAGAATTTCGTCGGGCAGATAAAGCATCAGGTCACGCTGATCGTCGGGGCGGACGAGCTTGGCGGGCACGGAATCGAACTGGAACGCGAGATCATAGCCAAACGCGCCATAAAAGCCGATATTTCCGTCTTCTTCCGAATGAAACAGATCGACAATGACCCTGAGCACCGAAAACACAGTCGGCGCCCGCGAGCGCTCTTCCTCGGAGAACACCCGGTCGGGTTCATGGATGACAATCTCAAGCGTCCGGGTGGCACGCGCGGAAATGGTAAAGTCGGCCTGTCCGCCAAGCTTTGCAGCGAGGATCTCGATCAAGGCTTCGCCGCGGCCATTATAAGCCTCGATGGTCAGCTTCCGGTTTCTGGCAGAAATACCCAGCGGCGGATCAACAACCGCCGTATCCCAGCGGGTGTAGCGGCCGGGATATTCATAATTCGACGAGAACACGGCACCGCGGCGACTGTCGAGCGCATCGATGTAATCGGATATCGCATCGGCGTAAGGTGTTTCCCGCCGTCGCCGCGTGATCGCCACTCCACCACGGGTTACATAACGTTCCGCGCCGTCGCCTGTTGCCATCGTGCCCATATCTTTTCTCCGTCTGACCCGATCCGGTGATCCTGGCCCGGCGGCACAAACAAAAAAGCCGCCGGACCTTTTCGGTCCCGGGCGGCTTGTTGATCTTAAACGCGCATGCGTGGTCAAGGCCGCCTAGAAGCGAACCCACCACCAATTGTTCTGTGCCACATGCATCGTCATGGTTTGCGTCATAGCCCAGCAAACGCCGCGCATCAAGTGGCGCGGCGCCTCACATGTCGTCAAGATTGATCCGCCGCCATATCGCCTCGGCAAGCGAATAGATCGAAAACAGCAAGAACCCGCCCGCTGTCGCACCGAGCAGCCATGCCCCGAACGGTAGCCCTGCGATGAAATCAAGCGCCGCCTGCAGGCTCGCCTGCTCACCGTTGCCAGCCAGGCCACGACGGTACAGAAGAAACGCAATGACCACGAATATCAGCCCGCGTGCGGTCAGACCGCCGATCCCGGCGACATCAATCCAGCGCATGATCGATTCGGGCGCGTCGATATGATCGCGGTACTTTCGGCCTGCCGCCTTCCAGATGTGGGCGCTGCCGACGATCGCAAACACCGAGGCCAGAATGATCGACACCGGTCCGGCGCCGATGAACGCCGCAGCCGTGCGGGCAAAGCCATCACCACTTCCGCTACCGGAAGATATTGCGCTGCCCCACCAGAGCGAGAAGGCGTAGACAGTCAGAAACCCGTAGGAAGCGGCCGCACCAAGCAGGCCGGCGCGAACCGCCAGCCCGGCCGGTTTGAAACCGTGATCATCGGTATCGAACAGCGATTGTATGACACGCCAGAGACAATAGCCGGCGAGACTGACAATCAGCAGCGGTGTCAGAATCACGCTCGCTGTCGATTGGGTGATGAACTGAACCGCGTCCTTGGCGTCCCCGCCGCTGCCGGTAGTCAGCGCCGCACTGCCGATGAAAAAGGCCAGCAGCAGATAAACCAGACCGCGAGCACCATAACCAAGCCGTGCAAACGGTTTGAACCAGTCATGCCAGCTTGTTGGTGTCAGTGCCGGTCCGGTCATCATGGTACCCTCGCTTGGCGGCGTCAGCGCTATACTCAGCCCGGTTGAAACGCACATTGCGCGACCGCAAGCCCCCGCTCCCACGTTCCGCCAAGGTTAGGAGCATGATCCTCAACTAGGCACGCGCGATATGGTTCCCCCGACATCACCATGCTCTCAGGTCAGGCACCGCAGCGATGGTTTATTAACCCGCCGCAGTACGGCTCAGTTTTAGCACGCAGGTCCGCAAGCAGGGCTGACACCTGCGGACGCGGCAGAACAGCGGACCGCATGCCGCAGCTTGACATCCCCATGAGTGTACCCCACATTTGGATCATGAAAACGTACCGGATACATATTGTTCGCTTGTTCAGGGCTTTTCCCATCGCGGAAGCCTGACCCTCAGTTCGGCGCCTTACGCCCCCGGACTGCGGGATTGCGAAGCGGGCCCCCAGGCTGACGGCAGTACGTCGACCAGCCCGCATATGACGGCGTAAAAACCACCAATTCTATTGAACACACCCAGCATCCATCTGGATCGGGGCAACATCTCTGCGTGGACACTTCAATGCAGCCAAGAAACAGGCGCAAGCCGGCAATTACGATCACCGAAACCGATTACGACCGGCTGAGCAATCTTGCCGCGGTGCGGACGCAACGCAGCCCCGAACTCGCCATCAGCCTCGCCGAGGAAATCGACCGCGCGCGAATCGTCAGTGACGCCGCCATAAGCCCGTCGATTATCCGCATGGGATCGACCGTCACCTATGTTGCCGACAACAAGGACGCAAAGACAGTCCAGCTGGTCTATCCCGGAGACGCAAACATAGAAGAAGGGCGCATATCCGTTACAACCCCGGTTGGCTCGGCATTGATCGGCTTGAAGGCCGGACAAACGATCGACTGGACTGCGCCCAATGGCCAGCGTCACGAATTGAAGGTACTTGAGGTCAGCCAGGACAAGCACCCCGCGCTGAGTCAGTAATCGCCATGGGCACCGGTTTTTCACCTCACATAGGAGATTGTCTCCTGACAGGGCCACATCCCCTGCACCCGAATAATCGGGGTGCAGGGGCCAGTTTTCCCTTCCCTGTCATGCGCGCCGCCATAGGGCTGGCGTGATTGGAGATCGCCATGTGGAAAAACCAGGAATGTACCCTGACCAGCAAGGATTTTGCGATCCTTGAAACCATGTATGACCGTCGCCTCGCCCTGCCGGATTGCGTTTGCCAGTTGCTCAGGCACAAGCTCGACAACGCACGCGTGGTGTTCGGCGAGGATGTTGCCGACAACATCGTGACGTTAAACAGTCGCGTGCGTTATCGCGTCGGAGAACTGTCCGCACAGACCGCCATCATTACCCAGGACCCAATGGCCGGCATTATCGGCCAAAGCCTGCCATTGACCACCGCGCGCGGGCTGGCGTTGCTGGGACTGGTGGAAAGCGACTGCCTTACCCTGCCGAAACAGGAGAACGGCATTCCCGAGCGCATCCTGCTCGAGGAAGTGCTGTTCCAGCCCGAAGCCGCGCGCCGGCAGCGGTTCAAGCAACAGCACACACGCCGCGGGCTTCACCTGGCTTACGACGCAGGGTCGGAGCGCGACCCTCAGGCATATTCGGATTCTGGCGACAATGATCCCGGCCCGAGTGCTGCGTGATAACTTGGAACGTCCCCTGCCGGTTAAACCGGCGGGGGAAACTCAGCCGTAATTCCGTATCAGGAACCCATCTTCAGGTTTCTGTTCCGCTTGAGGAAATGCACGATCAGCCAGGAGAAACTTGCCCAGGCCGCACCCAGCGCCCAGCCGGCAGCGACGTCGCTGGGCCAATGCACACCGAGATAGACCCGGCTCACGCCAACCAGCACCGCCACGAATATTGCCACCAGAAGCACATAGGCCCGCGCCCGCCGGTCATCCAGATAGCCGATCACCAGCGCGGCAAGCGTCAGATAGGCAACAGTCGTCACCAGCGCATGCCCGCTGGGAAAACTTAATGTGTGAACATTGTCGAGGTGATCGACCAGATCCGGACGCGGCCGGGCATAGTATTGCTTGAGAGTCTGGCTTAATAGCGCGCCGGAGCCGACCGACAGCACCGCATAAAGTGCCGCGCCATAGCGTTTGGTGACAATGAAAAACCCGGTGACGGCGGCAAGCGTGAGAATGATCAGCGGAAAGCCGCCGACAGCCGTGACTTCGAGCGCTATTTCCTGCAACCATTCCGGCCCCAGCGGCGTCGACGGATCGCCCGGAACTCTCAGCAGCAGGAAAAGCGTCTCATCGATGTTGCGGATTTCACCCTCGGCCATTTCATCGGCAATCGAGATAAAGGCGAAGAGACCCAAGGTCACCACCCCCATCAGCAATACGGGCAGGCGATGGACGCTGCCGTTCCTGACGCCGCGAACCAGCCACTCGGCCAGCGATGATGTAATCTTTTCGGCAGCCATTCTGCGTGTCGCCCCTTTGTCCTTCTGATTGATGATGAACCCGCCGAGGGCCAGTTCGTTCCCAGAGCCGGAAAATGCGGCCCAATGACGTTCGCTCAGCGGCACCGCAGCCGGACGCCAGATAAGGTCCCTTTCGGGCGAGAACATACCCAAACTGTACTCAATCCGTCACCCCGCGGATAGGTGCATACAGCCAGCTTGCATCGGGCGCACGACGCGATTGCACTGCTCCACCGGTTTTGCACTCAACCGCGTGATAATCCGTCCTGGTTCCGCCGACACTACCCCCTATTTCCGGCACTGCGGCTGGGGTAAGCTCGGCGGTGATTTCCGCAGCCCCTAACGCAAAACCAGAGCGAGGATCATCTTGGCACGCATGGCTCTTATGATCCCCCCCGTTCTCCTAGTGCTGACAGGCATGGAGCTTCCCGAAAACCCGCCGGTTCCCACGCCAAAACCCGAGCAATCGATAGAAATTCCTGACAGCACACGCTCCCCCGTGATCCGGGAGCAGGCTGAACCGGAACAACATCCCGAACCTTTGCCGGACATTGTCGCCGCGACAGACACCGAAGCCGATCTGGCGAGTTGCGAAGCAGAATTACGTAAGCTTGATGTTACGTTTGAAAAACTTGCCCCACTCAATGGCGAGAATGGTTGCGGCATCACAGCGCCCTACGCAATCACCGAGATCGCCAGCGGCGTGATCCTGAAACCGGCAACGCAATTGCGGTGCGAAACGGCGCTCGCGCTGGCGCAATGGGTGGGCACCGTGGTCATTCCCGCAACCTCGGCGCTGCCGGGCGAGGTTTCCCTCCAGGCCATCAATCACGGCTCCACCTATGTCTGCCGGCGGCGCAATAATCTGGCCACTGGCAAGATGTCAGAGCATGCGATCGGCAATGCAATCGACGTCGCAAATTTCGAGTTTACCGAACGAAAACCAATCGGCGTTTCACCACGCGCCGGCGACGGCAACATCGAAGAAGCATTCCAGCGCGCCGTGCGCGCCGGCGCCTGCCTGCATTTCACCACGGTGCTCGGCCCCGGCACCAATACCAGCCACGCCGACCATCTCCATCTCGATATCGCCAAACGCAATCGCGGATACCGGCTGTGCCAGTGATCAATTGCGAACCGGGCGGACTTGCCGCCCGGCTTTGAAGCTACAGCCCCCCGCACCCAATTGGACGCGCGAGGGACGCTGCAACATCATGCATCAAAACAGACCTTCGATCTGCCCCGCGTCATTGAGGTAGATCTTTTCCGACGACGGCGTTCTCGGCAGGCCCGGCATGGTCATGATCTCGCCGGTGATGACGACAATGAAGCCAGCGCCGGCCGATAACCGCACCTCACGCACCGGCACGGTGTGACCGGTCGGCGCGCCGCGCAGGTTCGGATCGGTCGAGAACGAATATTGGGTCTTGGCCATGCAGATCGGCAACTTGCCGTAGCCCTGCGCTTCCCATTGCTTGAGCTGCTCACGCACCGACTTTTCGGCGATCACCTCACCGGCATGATAGATCGATTTGGCGATGGTCTCGATCTTGTCGAACAACGGCATGTCGTCGGGGTAGAGCGGGGCGAACTGCGCCTGGCCGGATTCGGCCATCTCCACCACCTTGTGGGCCAGGTCCTCGATCCCGGCAGAGCCCAGCGCCCAGTGCTTGCACAGGATCGCTTCCGCACCGAGTGTCGCGACATAATCCTTCACTGCCTGGACCTCGGCATCGGTGTCAGAGACGAAATGGTTGATTGCCACCACCACCGGCACGCCGAATTTCTTCACGTTCTGCACGTGCCGGCCGAGATTGGCGCAGCCCTTCTCGACAGCAGCGACGTTCTCGCTTCCAAGATCGTCCTTCTTGACACCGCCATTCATTTTCATCGCCCGCACGGTGGCGACGATCACGGCTGCATCTGGCTTGAGACCTGCCTTGCGGCATTTGATGTCGAAGAATTTTTCCGCCCCCAGATCCGCCCCAAACCCGGCTTCGGTGACCACGTAATCGGCAAGTTTCAACGCCGTCGTGGTGGCCACTACCGAGTTACAGCCATGGGCGATATTGGCGAACGGCCCGCCATGCACGAAGGCCGGGTTGTTTTCCAGCGTCTGCACCAGATTGGGCTGCATCGCCTCTTTGAGGAGCACCGTCATCGCCCCATCGGCCTTGATGTCGCGGCAGTAGATCGGCGACTTATCGCGGCGATAGGCAACGACGATGGCGCCCAAACGCTGTTGCAGATCCTCGAGATCCTTGGACAGGCACAGGATCGCCATGACTTCGGACGCAACCGTGATGTCAAACCCGGTCTGGCGCGGAAAGCCGTTGGCCACACCGCCGAGATTGACCACGATGTCGCGCAGCGCCCGGTCGTTCATGTCCATCACCCGGCGCCAGACGATCCGGCGTGCGTCGATCTCCAGCTCGTTGCCCCAGTAGATATGGTTGTCGATCATCGCCGAGAGCAGATTGTGGGCGCTGGTGATGGCGTGGAAGTCGCCGGTGAAATGCAGGTTCATTTCCTCCATCGGCACCACTTGCGCCATACCGCCGCCCGCGGCCCCGCCCTTCATACCGAAATTCGGCCCCAGCGAAGCTTCACGGATGCAGACCATCGCCTTCTTGCCAATGCGGTTGAGGCCGTCCCCCAGGCCGACCGTGGTGGTGGTCTTGCCTTCACCGGCGGGGGTCGGATTAATGGCTGTAACCAGGATCAGCTTGCCATCGGGCTTGTCCTTCTGTCGGGCAATGAATTTGGCAGAAACCTTGGCCTTGTCGTGTCCATAAGGCACCAGGTCCAGATGCGGAATCCCAAGCTTCTCGCCGATCTCCATGATCGGTTTCTTCTGCGCCGCACGGGCAATCTCGATATCGGATTTGTACTCAGCCATTATGTCGTGTCCTCTCCCCAACCTGGCCCGCTTGTGCCGCGTGACCGGTTCGCACGAATAGAAACTAAAAGCCGAGGCGACAACTGTGTAAAACAGGACGTACAATGCGCCAATTGCGACACTATACGCATGAACCGAAAGTCAGGTTTCTCGCGAAGCCGTGAGAATCGTTGATTTGCGCACAGCGTGGCCCTTCGCAAGACTTGCGGCCATGAAAACACACTTTTCGAAACTGTTATTCTCATTACCACTATTAGTGTTGCCGCTGGCATCCCCGGCCATGGCGCAAAACACCGTCAACGACTGGAAATGGGTCGTCGATCACTACAAGACGCTGGGAATATGGGACAGCGCCTGCGATCACCGTGACATTGGCGAGGGCATCGAGCAGCGCTGCTATGTCCGGATTGTCGATGTCTATGCACCACGCCCTGATTTCGGCGCGGCTTTTGTTTTCGTCACCCGCAGCGCACAGGATGGTCTGCGTTTCGAATTCTCGTTCGAACGCGGAACCCAGTTCGAGGCGGGCGGCTTTGCCATCATCGAGGATGGCGAGAGCACATTCGATTATGCACCTGGGCGATGCGAGGGCGGAACCCGCTGCCTGATCTCCGGCCAAGAGGCCGAACGCTTCGCCTCAGCCCTTGGTGAAGACGCAGTCATCCGCCTCGCATTTACCGACAGCATGGGCCGTGACTGGCAACGCGACTGGAGCGGCAAGGGTTTTGCCGCAGCGTTGGCCGACCTGCGTGCCGAGAGCGAGAAACGGGGACTTTAGCCCGTTTGCTCAATCGTCACCCATGGCGATCAGTCCGGCATTGCCACCGGCGGCAGCGGTGTTGACGGAGACCGCCTGCTCGACCGCAAACCGCATCAAATAATGCGGCCCACCGGCCTTGAAACCGGTGCCCGACAGCCCCGAACCGCCAAATGGCTGGGTGCCGACCACGGCTCCGATGATGTTGCGGTTGACATACACATTGCCGGTATCGAGGCGGTCGATCACCTTGCGCACCGTCGCCTCGATTCGTGAATGCACCCCAAGCGTCAGCCCGTAGCCAGTGGCGTCGATGGCGTCGAGAACGGCATCGAATTTCTTGGCCTTGTAGCGCACCACATGCAGTATCGGACCGAAGATCTCGCGATCGAGCGCGGCCGCGTCCTTGAGCTCGACAATATGCGGCGCGAAGAACAGTCCGTCATTCGGGGCGCTGCCGGCATAGACCAGCTTCTGGGTTTTGGAGATTGACGCCACGTGGGCTGCCAGCATGTCACGCTGGTCCTGGTCAATCACCGGACCGATATCGGTCGAAGGCTGCGACGGATCGCCAAGCTTGAGTTCGCGCGCCGCCCCCTCGATCATCTCGATCATCTGGTCGGCAACATCTTCCTGAACGAACAGCAGCCTGAGTGCCGAGCAGCGCTGCCCGGCAGAACGGAAAGCCGACATCACCACATCATCGGCCACCTGTTCGGCCAGCGCGGTGGCGTCGACGATCATCGCGTTGAGGCCACCGGTTTCGGCGATGAACGGCACGATCGGCCCGTCCTTGGCAGCCAGCGTCCGGTTGATGGCGCGCGCGGTCTCGGTCGAACCGGTAAACGCCACCCCGCCAATCTTCGGGTGTGAAGTCAGCGCCGCGCCGACATCACCCTCGCCCGGCAGACACAAAAGCACGTCCTTTGGCACACCCGCCTCGTGCAGCAGGCTGATGACCTCATGGGCGATCAGCGGGGTCTGTTCGGCAGGCTTGGCGATCACCGAATTGCCGGCCGCCAGCGCCGCCGACACCTGCCCCAGAAAGATCGCCATCGGAAAGTTCCACGGCGAGATGCAGACAAACACGCCGCGTCCACGCCAGCCCAGCCGGTTGTCCTCGCCGGTCGGTCCGGGCATCGGCTGCATCGCCCCGAACATCGCGCGCGAGCGTCCTGCGTAGTAGCGCAGGAAATCGACGGCTTCGCGAATTTCGGCGATGCCGTCATCGAGCGTCTTGCCGGCCTCCGATGACAACAGCGCCATGAACCGGTCGCGCCGGTCCTCGATCAGATCGGCAGCACGGACAAGTGCTGCGGCGCGAGCGTCGGGATCGGTGCGCGACCAGGTCTTGAACCCCTGCAGCGCGGTGGTCACCGCCTTGTCGACATCCTTCGGATCGGTAAACCGCACGGTCCCCACGACCTTCGACGGATCCGAGGGCGAGCGCACCTCTTGGGCTGCGCCACCCGACTTTATTCCCGGCGCCAGCGGCCCCGCCTCGACGGTGCCCGTCGAGCGTTCCATGCCTGCAACCAGCGAAGCCAGTTGCAGCCGGTCGCCAAATTCGACGCCACGTGAATTGGCGCGATCGGGGTAGATCGCCAGCGGCAACGGGATCTGGCTGTTGCGCGCCGACTGTCCACGGGCCAGACCCAGCTTGACCTCGGGACGCTCCAACAGTCGCGCGATCGGGATATTCTTGTCGCCTGCAACCGCGACGAAGGAGGAATTGGCGCCGTTTTCCAACAACCGGCGCACCAGATAGGCCAGCAGGTCGCGGTAGCCGCCAACTGGTGCATAGATCCGGCATGGCACCCGGTCATTGCCCTTGGCGAGACTGTCGTAAACTACTTCGCCCATGCCATGCAGACGCTGGAATTCGAAGCCGCTGCGGTCCTGCGCCATTTCGATGATGGTCGCGACCGTCAGCGCATTATGGGTGGCAAACTGCGGATAGATCACCGAGCGCAGATCAAGCATTTGTCGTGCGCAGGCGAGATAGGACAGATCGGTCGCGGCCTTCCGCGTGAACACCCCATAGCCCCCGAGCCCACGCTCCTGCGCGCGCTTGATCTCGGTGTCCCAATAGGCGCCCTTGACCAGCCGAACCATCATCCGGCGGTCGTGCTTGCGGCACAGGCCGGCAATATGCTCGATCACCTGCGGCGCCCGCTTCTGATAGGCCTGAATGGCAAGGCCGAACCCGTCCCAGCCGGCAAGCGACGGATCGGCGAAGGCCCGGTCGATTACATCCAATGACAGTTCCAGCCGGTCTACTTCCTCGGCATCGACGGTGAAATTGAGATCATGCGCCTTGGCCATCTTCGCAAGCTCGATCAGGTCTGGAACCAGCTCAACCAGCACCTGCTCGCGATGGGTCGGCAGATAACGCGGATGCAGCGCCGACAGCTTGACCGAGATTCCCGGCCGCTCCGGCAGCTTGCGCCCGGCAGCGACCTTGTCGGCCGACTTGCCGATTGCTGCGATCGCGTCCGCATAGGACTTGAAATAGCGCTTGGCATCGGCACGTGTCCGCGCCCCCTCGCCGAGCATGTCGTAGGAATGGCGGTATCCGCGCGCTTCGTTCTTGGCGGCACGGCCGAGTGCATCCTGGATGGTTTCGCCGAGCACGAAATGATGCCCCAGAAACCGCATTGCCTGACGGGTAGCGGTGCGTACCGTCGGCATGCCCATGCGCTTGACCAGACCGCGCATGACGCCTTCAGGCGTTTCGCCCGGCTTGATCACCCGCGCCGACATGCCCAGTGCCCAAGCCGAGGCCGAGACAAACCAGGTGTCGCCATGGCCCTCATGGTCGCTCCAGCCGCCCTCCTTGAGCTTGTCCTCGATCAGCCGATCCTGGGTCAGCGCATCAGGCACCCGGAGCAACGCCTCGGCCAGAACCATCAGTGCCAGCCCTTCCCGCGTCGACAGCCCATACTCCCGCAGGAAATCCTCGACGCCACCCATCTGGCCGGAATCGGATCGGATCGCCTGGATCAGCTTGCTGGCCCTGGCGTCAATCGCCTGATCCTGCGCACTGCTGAACACAAGGTCCTGCGCGAAACTGCGAATTAGCCGGTCATCATCCGGGGCGTGCGGGGCATGGAATGCGGTCAAGGCCTGAGCGGTGGTGGCGTTCATGATAATCTCCCGTGAATGACACAAGCTATCGCTTGATTGACTGGATTTCTCACTATATTTTGGCTCAAAATCCGTGCCTATATCTATTATTCTGGGAATTTACAGAGGTTTCATGAAGGAAATCGACCGCATCGACCGAAAGATTTTGCGCGCCCTGCAGGACAACGGACGCCTGACCAACATCGAACTGGCCGAAAAAGTCAGTCTCTCCGCCACCGCCACCGCAGAACGGCTCAAGCGTTTGAGCCGCGACGGCTTTATTACCGGCTATACCGCGAGGCTTTCCGCAGCCAAGCTCGACCGGGGCATGCTGGTATTTGTCGAGGTCAAACTTGACCGGACCACTCCGGATGTATTCGATGCGTTTTCTGATGCCGTGCGCAAATCCGACGATGTCATGGAATGCCATATGGTGGCAGGCGGCTTCGACTACCTGATAAAGGCGCGGGTCAAGGGAATGGAAGCCTATCGCGCATTTCTGTCAGACGTCATCCTGACCCTGCCCGGCGTTCGCGAAACCCACACATATCCCGTGATGGAGGAGGTCAAGAACACTCAGAAACTCCCGGTTTGACTCGGTCAGACGGGCTCAACGTATTATTCGGATGCAGATTGTTTTGGGCAATTCCGGTTTCAGCTGTAGCGCCGGGTTGTGATTGTCTGTAACCTGTCGTCACCGACGAACTGAACTCATTTTTATGACGGATCGCTTTTGATGAAAGGCCAAGAAGCCCTTTTCAATCGATTGAACGCAATCAAGACCGAGATCGATTTGGCGGCTTTCCTGCGCGAATTGGCGGACCGGTTCGATTTCAAGGGCTGTATGCTGGTCAACATCCCCGCAACCGTGGACGACCGCCTGGCGAACCTGATTGTGTTGTCGGACTTACCCAAGGGACTGATTGAAGCCTATGACGAGATGGGGCTGCTGAAGAATTCGCCTATTTTTGCGACTCTGCGGCGCTCGACTGCGCCAATATGCTGGAACACAACCACCATTGGTGAAGGACGACAAGAAACCGAAGCCGACGGCGCCCAGCAGCTTTTCGCCCGTCACGATATGACCAGCGGCGTGTATTTCCCGGTGCACGGGTCTATCGGCGACCGTGCAGCGGTGGCGTTTCTCGGCAACCGCGCAGAATTGACCCACACCGAAATGGGTGAGCTGGGAATTTTCGTCCTGCATGCCTACGACACGTACTCTTGCTTGAAAAATAAAAATAAGAACTCAAAAAATCCGTTGACCGCGCGCGAACTCGAAGTATTGCACTGGGCAGCCAATGGCAAAACATCTACCGAAATCGCTGCAATTCTTTCCTTGTCTGACCATACGGTCAACACCTATATGAACAGCGCGATGCGCAAACTCGATTGCGTCAATAGAACCCAACTTGTGGCCAAAGCGCTCCGGTTGCATCTAATCAGCTGATGGCGCCAAAGCGGCAGAGAATGCCAGCCGAAGGAATGAAACTGGTGGTCAGATTCGAGTTTTCAGAGACACCCAGCCCCGAGCAGGACCTCGAACATATCGGCCTGACGGACACCGAAATCGCCGGCTTGATGTCATATCAGCACCAGATCGGCTACTGGCGTTCGGATATGGCCACCGGCCATGTATTCTGGTCGAAGGAAATTTTCGACATCTACGGCATGACCTACACCAAGGGACCGGTGAACCTGACCCTGGCCAACGACGCCGTTCACCCCGAAGACCTGCCTTACATGCTGGAATTGCTTGAGCGCACCGCGGTGGAAAAGACCGGGTTTCATTATGTGCTAAGGCTCATAAACGGCCGCAATGGCGTCAAATATGTCCGGTCGGTTGGCCGGTTTCGCATCACCGATGATGGCCGTGAAGAACTCTACGGCATGTTCGAGGAAGTGGCCGATCAGACCCGCCTGATCGGCGTCGTCGGCAATCCGCCATCAGCGATTGACACCGTAAAAGACTGAACCGCCTGACGCCTCGCGGCGCACACCCCTGATCAACAGGAGCTGCGCCGCGTTTAAGTCAGCGATCCAGAATGGCGCGCATTTCAACCAGGTTCGAGCGGAATCGCAGAACGTAAAACCCCATGGTCGCCAGATGGGTCGGCATGATCCATCCACTCTCATTGCCATTGGATATGATAAATGGCTGGATCTTCATCGCCGCTGACAAATGCCCATCCATCTCATCCCACAATTGTTCCAGGTTGCGCTGCACCACCACGTCGCGGAAATCGTCACGGGTGGCTTTGAGGATGCCGTAATAGCCATAAAGCTGGCCGTAGGAAAACCAGAAACGATCATCGGCGCGGGTGTCGAACCAGCCACCATTGTAGTTTTCCGAACGGTCACGAAGGATCGCCGATGTCGACCCGACATCGGCGGCGATGCGGTCGATGAACTGAATGAGGTTGTCGGTCCGCGCGTCGTAGATCGCTTCGCAGTTAGCCAGCCTGGTGTTGAAGGTTTCGAGATCGGCAATGGCTGAACGGTAGAACGACGGCGTCGGCGTTTTCGGGCCAAACGGGTTCACCCCGAAATACCAGGTGTATTCGTCAAACTGCAGCGCCCCGCGCGCGTCCTGCAGATTACCATCCACCTGGCTGGTGCCGCGTACCCGGCCCAGCGTATCGACAAACTCGACCGTGGTGCGGCGGATCGCCTGGTTTACGCCACGCTGGAAGGCGGCCTTGTTGTCAAAGAACGGCGTATGGTCCCAGTCGATGCCGAAGAACCCGGCTTTGTAGAGGATCATCGAGGAAATCCAGGCGTTCTGATTGACGTTGAAATCAATCAGATCAGCCGTCGCCGCCACCATTGCCGACGGCGCGCATTTTCCGCCGCCCAGATCGGCCCCCGGCGTCGCCGCGATGACTTCTCGCTTGGACGGGTATTCCGGATCGAACCCGGACCAGACCTGGGATTGCCAGAAGAAATAGCCATAGAGCCCGAGGAAAACGGCAAGGATTCCGCCAACGATGACCTTGATAACGAAACCGCGCTCGGCAAACCAGCCGGCAACGGTGACAAACGGCCAGAGGATAAACGACACCACCACTCCGATTCCGCGGCCGATAGCGTGAAAGATGCGCTCGAAAAAGGCGATCACGGGGTCAAGCATCGTCTTGGGGTCCTTCCAGTCCGTACAGCCGCGATCTCAGCGCCGCCTTGGTGTTTAGATAGGTCGCCGAAAGCACATTCACAACATGAGCGCGGTAGCTTTCGGAATATCCCTCATAGGCTTCATAGAAGCCTTGCTTGTCAAAAACAAAGCGAGAAACGAAATCAAACGGCGCCAGACGCGCCAGCAGACGGTTGACCAGCCACTGGTCCGGGTGGTCGGGCACGGCGCGACATAGCATCAATCGCCGGTCAGCGCGCAATTCGCGCATCTTGACTTGTCCCGTGGTGGCGACCTCCCGCATGGCTTCCTGCAGGAACGGATAAATACCCTGTTCCGCCACCAGGCCGGCATTGTGATGCATCCAGGTCTGCAGCCACACGGGATCAGCCTTGGCCAGATCCGCCGCCGGGTCGGCAACCCGGACAAGATCGGCGATTGCCATATCGGCACGGTGCGTGAAGAAGCCCGATGGTTCGACCCAGGACGCGCGCGGCAATTGCAACCGTCCGGTCTTGGACAGGTAATCAAACATCCGGGCATGGTCGGAAATGTCGATATAGCTGACTTCCCAGGGCCGCGAACGTCGGAACCCCGGCGCATGGCTGTCGCAGATCACCGTGGTGGTGCGATCATCGCGAAAGATGAACACGCCGCCAAAATGGCTGGCCCAATAGGATTGGTGCGGAAACACCAGCTTGTCGGGCACCAGCGCATTCTGGCGTATATCGCCGGTTTGCTTGGCAAGCTCGACCATCCGACCAAGCATGGCGTCGTCACGCCATCCGTCCTTCGATATCTGCAAACGGTCGACCAGAGCCCGCAATTCGGTCGCCTTGCCAAGCATGTCTTCGGCCGACATCACCCGGAAGCGGACCTCTTCGATCGACAGCAGGTCTTCGACCCCGGTGACGACTTCGACCGGATCCTCGATCTCGCCATAGAGCACATCCTTGATGG
Source organism: Hoeflea sp. Naph1 (assembly GCF_046837775.1). Lineage (GTDB taxonomy): Bacteria > Pseudomonadota > Alphaproteobacteria > Rhizobiales > Rhizobiaceae > Hoeflea. Next base: position 4,110,930 of record NZ_CP177286.1, read on the forward strand.
TGACCGCGTAGACGGCGCGGCGATTGCCATCAAAAAATTCATGCATCAGCCCGGCAGTATTGGAAAACTGGGTATGCACCACCGGCAGGTTTTCCTGCTCCGGCGTCAGGATGATGAAGCGCCGGTTGACGCCATTGGGATCGAGATACTGGCTGTCGCCGAGTTCTCCGGCGATCTCCGGCGAAAACCCGGTCATGTCGATGCGAATGCTTGCAAGGGCGGTCGGCGCGAGCCCAAAGGCCTCAAGCGCCTTGTTGTAGCGCCCGATCAGATGCGGCTCGTCGATTTTCAGCAACCGGCCATAGATCAGCTCGTTGTCGACAAGATGTTTCATGACTTCCAGCGCCCGTCGCGTTTCATCATCTCGATATCGCGGATTGCCCGCTCCCGCTGGCGTTCCCGGCGGATGATTTCCTCGACCGCGGTGGCGTCGGACCGGTCGGTGTAGCGGAATTCGGAATCGGCGTAGCGGTTGATCTCCTGCAACACCATTTCGATGGTGAAGGGTTTGCGCAGCTCGGCAATCATCGCCAGTTTTTCATCATAAGCCTTGTGCATGAAGGCGCCGGCGGTCTCGAACCATTCGTCGGGCAGATCAATGTCCATCGCCCGCATCTTGATCGCATCGGTGATGTTCTTGATCGCCCTGCCGGTAAAGCGTGGCTCGGCCAGCTTGATCTGGTGCAGATAGGCGCCGATGTCGGCAATGGTTTTGACTTTGCCGTGTTGTTTCTCGAACCGTTCCCAGACAGAGAGCAGCCCCTCCTCCTGCGGCCGGTCATGGCCGTCATAGGAGCGCGCCACCGCCTGCTTGATCTCCTGGCTGGCATAGAGTTCGTGCCGCCCCAGCGGGATCGAATGGTTCTTGCCGGCCAGCAGCGCGAAAATATCAATGTAATCATCAAGCGATTGCGGCCCGTCGACCAGCCAGCGCGCGCCTGCCCGCTGCCGCAACGCATCATCGACATTTTCCGGATAATTGGAGAACATGCCAAAACTGCAATTGCCGCGCACGACGGTCGAGGCGCCGGCGAAACTTTCCATCAGCACGGCAGTGACTTCCTGCTGGCCAGCCGAGGCGCGGTCGTCGGAACGCTTGGCGGCAACCTGGTCGATGTCGTCGATCGTCCCGAACCCGATGGCTCGCGGGTTGAGCACATTGTCAACGAACGCCTTGCAGTTCTGCCCCGACTTGCCCTGATAGGACGAGATCTGGTCGACACCAAAATTCTCGTAGTGGAACGGATAGCCGGCAACCTCGCAGTAATCATTGATCATGCCGGCCAGCATTTGGATGAGGATGGTCTTGCCTGTTCCGGGTGCGCCATCGCCGATGAAGGTGAAAAGGAACCCGCCCAAATCGACAAACGGATTGAGTTGCCGCTCGAAATCATAGGCCATCACCATCCGCGCCAGCCGCATCGCCTGATGCTTGGCAAGGTGATTGCCGATGATCTCGTTGGGCTTCTTGAAGCTCATCACCAGCGGCTTGCGGCGCTGACCCGGCGCCACGTCGAAACCGTCGAGCGTGAAATTGTCAGACTCCAGCCGCAGATGTGATTGGGCAAACGCGCTCATCGCCTCGAACCGGGCGCGGCGGCTGAGCAGCCCCTCGATGGCTACCCGCGCCAATGCCCGCGCGCGCGCTGTCATGGACACCTCGTCGGGCGCCCCGGCAATCGCTTCATCAAGCCCAGCAAGCAACGATTTCAACGCATCCTGCGGGGTGTCGAATTCAAAGTCCGGCTCTTCGGTATCATTGACCGGTTCGGTTTCACCGTCGACTGTCTGCAGGATATAAGCGGCAAGCGTAAACGCGGCGATATAGGCAGATGCCGACAGCAGCCGCTTGAACCACTCGGCATCCGCGCCCTGCAGCGGTGCCCCGGCATTGCGCGATTGCAGGCTTTCGAGATCGGTCTGCCGCGCAAACAGTTCTGCCACCGCCAGCGCCACCGCAATGCCGCGCCGGGTCCGAAACAACAGCGTATGCTGCGGGATCGACAGCATCGGGTCTTCGCCGCGCACCGCTTGAATGGTCTTGGCAAGCTCGATCTCGCGGGTACGGCGCAAGCCGCCGGTCGACACGGTGGAAACAAACCGCCGGTGAGTGCCCGCCAGCGCCGTTTTCGATCCGTCATCCTGCGGTGTCAGAACGACGACGCGTGTCACCATCGCCTGCGCCACCGAACGATGGCGGGCGATGTCTTCTTCTGAAATCGTCGTCAGGCCGGTTGTCTGGCTCATGCGCTCATACCTCGCTGATGACCTGGTTGCCCGACACCACATGCACGGTAAAGCCCGAGAATATGCTCTCCGCCTCGCCCGACGCATAAAGCGCCTGATAGGCCTCGTGCGGCACCAGCGCGTGTTTCTGGTAGTCGCTGACGCCCTGCCGGGTGGCTTCCAGATCGTCGGTGTTGATGTGATACTCGTCGCGCGCCGGTGTCGAACTCCACAATCCGCGTTTGGCCGGACGCTCGGTCACGGAAAACACTTCCTGCATGGTCCAGGTCAGCAGCCAGGCGTTCTCGTCCTTGCGCACCTTCGACAGGATCGACGAGATTTTGTCGCTGTTGTCGGTCACACCGGCCGAATAGAACGGCCCGAGCACGAAACGTCGCAATTGCTTGGGATGCAGGTGCTCGAAATCGGAATCGAGATTCTGGGCGATGGTAACGGGCGACAGCGAATAAGCGCCGTTCTTTTCCGCCGAGGCGTCAAAACCGCGGGCAAATTCGGGATTGAGCAGGCCACCAACGGGCAGCGGGATCTCGATCTCGGGATTGAGCTTGCCGTCCGCACCGATCAATGACTTGGCGATGGCTTCGCTCGAATCCTCGATCGTCGCCATGTACACCATCGGCAACGTCTGGCTGCCATCGAATACGCCCCAGTGGACCACGTAATAGGGTCGGCGATTTTTCGGATTAACCGACACCCGGATGGTTTCAGGCAGGATAAACGGCGCGAACACCGCGTCCTTGCCGATATCTTCAAGATAAAGTCGTTCGGCAATCTGCTCCTGCAGGGCGGTGGGAAACTGCTTGTGGCGTAGGATGAAGTCGGCCATTTCCACTTTCAATGCCTCTACCTCAGGCATCGCCGCCAGCCGCTCCTTGGCGGTGGCGCGATCATTTTCAAGCGTCAGTACATTCTGAAACACCGGGAAACCGCTGTCGGCACGGCTGATGCGAAACCGCTCCATGAAACCGACCCGGTGTTCCCAGGCGGTAAACGTGGCTTCCAGCCGATCGACATAGGGAATCAGCACCTGACCAACCAGACCATGGGCATAGAGCGGCGATTTGGCATCCGCGAGATAGATCCGCAGCCCCTTTAGCGCCGCCTGCATCGATCTGAAATAGGCGCCGGCGGCACCAGTGTCAGCGCGCATGGCCACTGTCCATCGTCACGCCACCTTGCTCAGGATTGCACGTAATTTGCGGAATTGTGCTTCTCCAGAACTTCCGAGAAGCGCCGCGCAAAGGCGTCGTCGGCGAGTTGCTTGCGGCGCTGGATATCCTGGGTCGACAGCATGTTCTTCTCGTGCATTTCAAGCAGATCCCCAATGTGGCGCTGCGCTGCTGCACCGATGCCGGCCATGGTTTCTTCCGCCGCGGTGTCGACACGGCTGCCGAGCGTGTTGATCTTGTGGGCCACATCCTGCTGTGCCGCGGTCTTCAGCGAATCCTCAAGTGCCTTGTACAGGACGATGCGCTGCTCGGTGTCGATCGTCAGCTTGTTGATCAGCGTATTCTGCGCCGCAATCTGGTTGTTGAGCGAATCCACAAAAGTCTGGAACATCGAGGTGTAGCGTTCCAGCGTCTGGCTCTCGGCCAGCAGTTCCTGTTCCTTGGCCTGCCGCTCATTGTATTCGGTGGCGAGCTTCGAGCGTTCGCTTTCAAGATCGGTGCGGATTTTCTGGTCGGTCGAGGCAGCGATCTGGTTCTCGATGTCCATCAGTTGCGGATTGAGCTCCTCGATCCGCTGCTGCACCGATTCCAGATTGGCCATGGTCGCCTTGCGGCGCTCGATCACCTTGATCAGGCTGGCTTCCGATGTCTTGTAGCGGCTGTCCAGAATATCCTTCTGATCCTTCAGGATGCCGGTAATCGTATCGGATTTCTTGAGCAGTTCCTGAAGGTTGCCCGCCAGTGACATGTTCCTGACTCGATCCGAGCGCATCCGCTGCGCCCGCGCCTTGGAAAACATCGCCACGAAGCTTTCCATGCCGGAAAACCCCTTCATGCTTTCAAACTCGGCGCCAAATACGTTGGTGGCATCCTCCAGCCCGATGATCAGGTCGGCGATGTTGGTTTCCATCATGCGTTGCTGGCGCAGAACATCATGGATACGGGCGTTTTCAATGTCGAACTGCGGATCGCCCAATTGCGCATCGGCTTCCGACATTTTTTCGAGCACCACACCGGATGCCTCGATCTTAGAACGCATGTCATCGACGACCGCGCGGGTTTTCTCAATCTCTGCGTCTAGGCTCTTGATGCTGGCCATGCCGTTTCCCCGTTTATAGGCGCCATCAGGCAGGCGCTTCACCATTTCACACCCCATACCGGGCACCGTCGCGTTTGTAGCACCGGAACCCTGATGGCAAAACAATTAGTGAGCAACGTAAGCATGACCTTGTCAAAAAAAAAGGCCGCTCCCGAAGGAACGACCTTTTGACGTCTGTATAAGTGCGATGATTACTCGGCCGCCGACGGGTCCTTGAGATAGGCAAGGATGTCTTCGATGTCCTTGTCCTTCTTGAGGCCGGCGAAGCTCATCTTCGTGCCCTTCACCACCTTGGTCGGCTTGTGCAGGAACTCGGTCAGTGCCTCGACGGTCCATGTCGGTGTTTCCTCGGCATGCTCGGTCATGGCCTTGGAATACTTGAAATCTTCAATGGAGGCGATAGGGCGATCAATGACATTGTCCAGATGCGGGCCAATCTTGTTCTTGGCTTCCGTGGCCGTGTGACAGGCGGCACACTTTTTGAAGATCTTCGCGCCCTTGGCAGCGTCCCCATCGGCGAAGGCCGCGGTCGGGACCGAAAGACCAGCGACCACCGCGAGGCCGAACAACATGGAAAAGGATATGCGCATAAACTGGCTCCATTAGCTGAATTTGATAGGCTGGTTATAACGCACCGGACCGCAAGGGCAATGCACGCACAAACCACGCCTCTGCCTCAAACGCCCGACTTTGGCTTCGGTTCCATTCCAAGCATTTGAAATATCACTATTTTGCCACGCCGGTATTTATTACGTCATCCCAGTGACGGCGACAATAAGACACATATTTGTCGTTTCCACCTACCTCGATCTGGGCGCCCTCGTGCAGCACCTTGCCATCGGCATCGGTGCGCACCACCATCGTCGCCTTGCGCCCGCAATGACAGATGGTGCGGACCTCCCTGAGTTCGTCGGCAATCGCCAGCAGGGTCTGCGAGCCTGGAAACAACTGCCCGCGGAAATCGGTGCGCAGGCCGTAGGCCATGACCGGAATACTCAACCGGTCAGCGACACGCGCCAGCTGCCAGACCTGGTCCTCGGTCAGGAATTGCGCCTCATCGACAAAGGCACAAGCGATATCGCCCTCAGCCTTCAGCGCTTTTAGCGAGGCAAACAGGTCATCCTCCGGGCGAAACGGGATCGCCTCGGATTCGAGACCGATACGCGAGGCCACCTTGCCGAGCCCGGCACGGTCATCAAGCGCGGCAATGAACAGTACGGTGCGCATGCCCCGTTCTCGGTAGTTGTACGACGCCTGCAACAGCAGCGTGGTCTTGCCCGCATTCATCGTTGAATAGCTGAAATAGAGTTTGGCCATGGCTGGCCTCCGAATTTGCCGTGCTGTGTATCGGCGGGGCGATACCGCGCCCGCCCACCGCAAACCCGAAATCCATTACCCGCCGAGCTGCTGAATCCCACCCCCGGCAGCCGCTTTCAACCGCCATTTTGGCTTGTGAACAATAAATTCACGCTCTTTCAGCTTGAGTTGAAGCCTAAGAGGTGGTTGTTTCTGCGCTCGGAACACGGGAGATACCGACCATGACAAAAAAACTGACTCTTACCCTCGCAGCCCTTCTGCTCGCAGGCGTCGCCACGGCACAGGCCGCGGATTCTGAAGCCTGCAAGACCGTACGTTTCGCTGACGTCGGCTGGACCGACATCCAGGCCACCACCGCAGTCACAAGCGTCGTGCTTGAAGCACTGGGTTACACGCCGGACGTCCAGGTACTCAGCGTACCGGTGACCTATCAGTCGCTCAAGAACAAGGACATGGATGTGTTCCTCGGCAACTGGATGCCGTCGATGGCCGCTGATGTACAGCCGTATCTCGATGATGGCTCGGTCGAGACCATTACCCAGAACCTTGATGGCGCAGGCTATGGCCTCGTGGTGCCGACCTATGCAGCTGAAGCCGGCGTCAAGAGCCTGACCGATATCGGCAAGTTCAAGGACAAGTTCGACGGCAAGATTTATGGCATCGAACCGGGCAATGACGGCAACCGCATCGTCCTCGATATGATCGCCGACCCTGCCAATGGCCTTGAAGGCTTCGAACTGGTGGAAAGCTCGGAAGCCGGCATGCTGTCGCAGGCCGAAAAGGCAATCCGCAATGAAGAATGGATCGCATTCCTCGGCTGGACCCCGCACCCGATCATGGGCGAAATGTCGATCGCCTATCTTGATGGCATGGGTGATTCCGGCTTTGGCGCGGCGACCGTGCACACCAATGTGCGCGCCGGCTACACCACCGAATGCCCCAATGCAGGCACGCTGATCAAGAATCTTTCCTTCACTCTGTCGATGGAAAACAAGATCATGGATGACATCCTCAAGGGTGAAGACGCCAATGAAGCCGGTCTGGCCTGGCTGAAGGCCAATCCGGATGCAGTCAAGCCATGGCTTGAAGGCGTGACCACGTTTGACGGCGGCGACGCTGCCGAAGCTGTCGCCGCCAAGCTCGGCATGTAATAATGAGACGACGGTCCGGGGCTGCCAACGCGGCCCCGGACTGTAACATCTGCCGGGGGGACACGACATGGATGGTATGGCAGACTTCATCACGGTCTGGAAAATTCCGGTCGGGAAGTGGGGGAAAGATTTCTTCAATTTCCTCACCGACAATTTCGAATTCGCCTTTGACGCCATTGCAGACTCGCTCAAATTCATGCTCGACAGCATGATTGATGGGCTGTTGTGGTTACCGCCCCTGGTCCTTGTTGTTGTCATCGCGCTGATCGGCTGGCGCATTCAGAAAACGTGGAAACTGGCGCTCGGCATCTTGCTGGGGCTTGCTTTCATCATCAATCAGGGGCTCTGGAAGGAAACCGTCGAGACCCTGGTGCTGGTGATTTCTGCGGCCTTCATGTCGATGGCCATCGGCGTGCCGATCGGCATCTGGCTGGCGCACCGGCCAAAAATCTACACCTATATGCAACCGGTCCTTGATCTGATGCAGACGATGCCGACCTTCGTCTATCTGATCCCGGTGCTCATTCTGTTTGGCCTCGGCCTGGCCCCCGGCCTTCTGGTTACGATCATATTTGCATCCCCTGCCCCAATCCGGCTCACCTATCTCGGCATCACATCGGTGCCCAAGCCGATGGTCGAAGCCGGAATGGCCTTTGGCGCCTCACCGCAGCAATTGCTGCGAAAAGTCGAGTTGCCGGCGGCCCTGCCAACCATCATGGCCGGGCTTACCCAATGCATCATGCTGTCATTGTCGATGGTCGTCATCGCAGCGCTGATTGGCGCAAACGGTCTCGGCAAGCCGGTGGTCCGCGCGCTCAACACCGTCAACATTCCGCTCGGGCTTGAAGCCGGCATTGCCATCGTCATCCTCGCCATCATCCTTGACCGCATCTGCAGGGTTCGCATCGGAGCCACGTCATGAGCCTTCAGGCCGACCGCGGCTCGGTCCGCATTGACAATGTCTCGATCATCTTTGGCGACAACACTGCCGAGAGCCTGGCGCTTGCCGACGAAGGCAAATCCCGCACCGAGATCCAGGAGATAACCGGTGACGTGCTCGGCGTGCACAATTGCACAGTCGACATCAACGAGGGCGAGATCCTGGTTCTGATGGGGCTGTCGGGATCGGGTAAGTCCACGCTTCTGCGCGCCATCAACCGGCTCAATCCGATCAGCCGCGGCACGCTCATCGTCGAATGCGGCGACGAGATATTCGATGTCGGCGCTTGCGACGACAAACTGCTCAAACAGCTGCGCATGGACACCGTGTCGATGGTGTTTCAGCAATTCGGCCTGCTGCCCTGGCGTTCGGTCGCTGACAATGTCGGCTTCGGCCTGGAAATTTCCGGCGTCCCCAAAAAGGAGCGCGATCAGCGGGTCACTGAACAACTCGAACTCGTCGGCTTGTCCGACTGGTCCGACCGCATGGTCGCCGAACTCTCCGGTGGCATGCAGCAGCGCGTCGGCCTCGCCCGCGCCTTCGCCACAGGCGCGCCTATTCTTCTCATGGACGAGCCATTTTCGGCTCTCGACCCGCTGATCCGTTCAAGGCTGCAGGATGAACTACTCGAACTTCAGTCACGGCTCGGCAAGACCATTGTTTTCGTCAGCCATGATCTCGATGAAGCGATGAAGCTCGGCAACCGAATCGCCATCATGGAAGGCGGGCGCATTATCCAGTGCGGTACTCCGCGCGAGATCGTCAATTCGCCCACCAATGAGTATGTCGCCGATTTCGTTGCCAACATGAATCCGATCGCCATGTTGACTGCGCGCGATGTCATGACCAAGGGCAAGCCCGACAATACGCGGGGTCAATTGCCACTGTCGGCTTCAGTGACCCCGGATACGCCCCTTTCCGATGTCATGGATGCGCTTTCAAAGCGGGACGGAACAATCGGCGTTATTGACAAAGGCGTTGTGACAGGCTCCATCACGTCAAGTGATATTGTCCGCGGATTGACACAGCACCGCCGCTGATGCACCCCGCCGAATGCAGTCTGAAAAGCAGTCAAGGAGCATGAACTATGGATGTTAAGGGCAAAACCGCCATCGTAACGGGTGGAGGTTCGGGTTTGGGCGCGGCGACCGCGCGCGCTTTGGCCGAAGCCGGGGCCAAGGTCTCGCTCTTCGATATCAATCTGGCCCAGGCCGAAATTGTTGCCCGGGAAATCGGCGGCAAGGCTTTCGCCTGCGACGTCTCCAATGCTGCAGCAGCCGAGGCCGCGCTGGCCGAAGCCGCCGAAGCCAATGGCGAAGCCCGGATCCTGATCAACTGCGCCGGCATTGCACCCGCGGTCCGCGTTGTCGGCCGCGAAGGCCCGCATGATCTCGAGGTCTTTCGCAAGGTCATCGAGGTCAATCTTATCGGCAGCTTCAACATGCTGCGGTTGTTTTCCGATCGCGCCGCCAAGCTCGAGCCGCTTGCTGACGGCGAACGCGGGATCGTGATCTCGACCGCCTCCGTTGCTGCCTTCGAGGGCCAGATCGGCCAGGCCGCTTATTCGGCCTCGAAGGGCGGCGTCCATGCGATGGCGCTGCCGATCGCCCGTGAACTGGCGCGCTTCGGCATCCGCGTGATGACCATCGCACCGGGCATTTTCGCAACCCCGATGCTGCTTGGCATGCCGCAGGAAGTCCAGGACAGCCTTGGCGCCTCGGTGCCATTTCCTTCGCGTCTGGGCAAGGCGGAAGAATATGCTCGGTTGGCCATGCACATCATCGACAACGTCATGCTCAATGGCGAGACGATCCGGCTTGATGGCGCAATCCGGATGGCTCCAAAGTAATCCGGCAGGCAATGAAGGAACCCGTCAACATCATTCGCGACACCGACGACCAGGCGCGTGGGCTTGCCCGCCGTCTGGTACGGGGCGCGCGTTTTGCCGCCATCGCAGTGTGCGAACCCGACACCGGCTTTCCCTTTGTCAGCCGGGTACTTACCGGCATCGATACCGATGGCACACCTGTCATCCTGATATCGGCATTGTCGACCCATACCGCAGCCCTGCGGGCCGATCCGCGTGCGTCACTGTTGTTTGGCGAGCCCGGCAAGGGCGATCCCCTGGCGCACCCGCGCATAACTGTGCGGACCAACGCTGAGCAGGTATCTCGCGACGACCCCTCCCATCAACGGCTGCGGTCGCGCTTCATTGCCCGTCATCCCAAGGCAACGCTCTATGTCGATTTTGGCGACTTCGCGTTTTTCCGGATGGTTCCGGTTTCCGCCAGCCTCAACGGCGGGTTCGGCAAGGCCTACGCACTCGAAGCCGCCGATCTTCTGATCGCCTCGCCGGCAATCTCCGAACTGGCAGAGATCGAGCAGAGCGCCATTGCACATATGAACACCGACCATGCCGAGGCGGCCGACTTCTATGCCCGCACCCTTGGCAAATCCAGCAAATCCGGCTGGGCCATCCGCGGCATCGACTGCGCCGGACTGGACCTGGTCCATGGCGACGCGCTGCTGCGCATCGAGTTCGATGCGCCGATCCAAACCGCGGGAGAATTGCGCCACAAACTCGCGGAATTGATGCACTCCAACCGCAATAATTAGAGGGTCAAAATTAACACTAACGTGACCTAGACGTTATCTTATCAAGGATAGCAGCGGCCCCAGAGAATGCACACTACGAGGTATCCGGCATGATCAAAACACATTGTTTGGAACATCATTCCAAGGAAGCCGCCGAGCTGTTGGCCGTAATGGGTAATCAAAAGCGCATGATGATCCTGTGCAATCTGACGCGCGGCGAATTACAGGTCGGCAGCCTGGCAGAGAAGGTGGGATTGAGCCAGTCGGCACTTTCACAGCATCTGGCCAAATTGCGGAACCAGCATCTGGTCCAGACCCGTCGCGAATCACAGACCATTTTCTACTCGATCAAATCGGACTCGGTTCACAAAATGCTGCAGACCTTGACCAGCATCTATTGCGCGGAATCCGTCGCCAACGGCGAACCATCCATCAGCAAGATGGCTGCAAACGCCTGACACCTAATGCTTGTCGCGCAGAGGTGTGCAGCGGTTTTTCGATTTTGGAAATGAGGCAGACGGGCGCCACCTGGCAGATGACGCCCGTCAAGCGACAACGGGGAAATCCCCGCCATGCCGCCGGTCGTGAAGACATTGCTCCCATAAACTTGCTCCGGCCTTGCGTGTAACAGCGCCGCACATCCATCTGGAGTCGAAAGGCTGGCAATGAGTACCTGTAGATCATGCTGCAAATGGATCAATTTGACCGCAACATGGGTTGGAACCGACTGCTTGCGGCAATTGTCGCACCGTGGCATTGGTCCCATCACGTCAAGCGGCTTCGCCCCGGCAAACAGTTATGTCCGGCGCCGCGCTCTTACAGGGGGACCGGATGGCGCAGAAAATCATAATCGACACCGATCCGGGCATCGATGACGCCATGGCCATCGCCTACGCAATCGCCCATCCCGACATCGAATTGCTGGCCCTGACGACAATTTTCGGCAATGTGCGCACCCATGAGGCAACCCGCAACGCGCTGGCTCTGCTCGACCACTGGGGCAGCGACGCCGACGTGGCCGAGGGCGAGGCTCAACCGATTGCCATGCCTGCCAACGAACCGAGCTATCTGGTGCACGGTCTCAACGGCTTTGGCGGCGTCGAGATTCCTCTTTCCAAACGTGAAAAACACTCCCTCGGGGCAGTTGATTACATCATCGACGCCAGCAAGCGTCACCCCGGCGAGATCGTGCTGTGCGCCGTTGGCCCGGCGACCAACATCGCCCGACTGCTCGAACGCGACCCCGAGATCGTCTCGCGCCTCAAGGGCGTTGTCATCATGGGCGGCGCAGTTCATTGCAAGGGCAATGTCACGCCGATGGCGGAAGCAAACTTCTGGAACGATCCGCATGCCGCAGACATGGTTCTCGCCGCCGCATGGCCTTTGGTGCTGGCGCCGCTTGATTGCACCATGCCGGTTCTGTTTACCCCCGATTTCATGCAGGCGCTGGCCAAGGAATCCCCGGCGATGGGCCGGCCGCTGGCTGACATGGCCGAATTCTACGCCCGTTTCTATCGTTCGCATCTGGGCCTTGGCGGCTGCGTTCCGCATGACGTGATGGCGATCTCCTGGCTCACCGTGCCGGGCGCTTTCCGGCTGCAGAAAGGCGCGCTCGGCGTGTTGACCGACGGACCTGCCATTGGCCAGACGATTTTCCAGCCGGGCGGCACCCGCAGCCGCACCTCCGCGTTTGAGGGCCGTCCCGATCACCTGGTGATGGTCGATACCGACCCCAGCCTGTTCATGGCCGACTACATGATGGTAATGACCCGTTACGCCTGCTGAAGCTTCGCAACCACCGAGACCGATACCACCGCGCCTGCCCCTTGACTGCACCGGCCGTGTCTCCGCCCCACCAGACAGGGATCAAATATCCATGCAAAGTATCAACAGCGGCGGCCTCGCCGTCATCATCGGCGCAAGCGGCGGCATCGGTCAGGCCGTCAGCGAAGCAGTGCGGGCCTCAGGTACCTTTGCAAGGGTGATCGACTATTCCCGGGCTTCCGAACCCGATATCGATCTGCTCGACGAAACCACCATTATCCGTGCGGCCGCGCACGCTGCGGCGACCGGTCTGGACTTGCAGTGGGTGTTTGACGCCACCGGGTTCCTGCACGGCTCCAGCTTCAAGCCGGAAAAATCGTGGTCGGCCCTCGACCCGGCACACATGGCTCACGCCTTCGCGGTCAACGCCGCCGGTCCGGCGCTGTTGATGAAGCATTTCCTGCCATTGCTGCCCAAGACAGGCAAATCAGTCTTCGCCACACTGTCGGCCAAGGTCGGTTCAATCGGTGACAATACGCTGGGCGGTTGGTACAGCTATCGCGCATCCAAGGCGGCGCTCAATCAGTTCGTCCATTGCGCGGCAATCGAACTGAGACGCAAATCCCCCGAGGCGATCTGCGTGGCGCTGCATCCGGGCACCGTCGATACCGGATTGTCGAGCGGCTATGCCAAGTCCGGACTGACGGTACGACCGCCGGCACAGGCAGCAGATCTGCTGCTCGCCGTACTCGACCAGCTCACGGCAGAACAATCGGGCGGCTTTTTCGACTATCACGGCACCGCCCTGCCCTGGTGAGAATCGCCAGCGCATCGCCCGGCGACCTTTACCGGGCCTTCACCGGCGTCGCTGTATGATCGCCCCATGACAGATTCCAAGACCATCCGCTGGGGCATCGCCGGGGCCGGCGCCATTGCCACCCAATTTGCCCGCGATATCCAATACGCTGCGGGCGCCACGCTAGCTGCTGTGACCGCGCGCGATCCGGCCAAGGCCCTAGCCTTCGCCCGGCAGCATGGGATGGCTGCCGAATTCGGCTCACTGCCAGCAATGATCAGCTCGGGCCTGGTCGATGCGGTTTACATCGCCACGCCCAACAACGTGCATTGCGCCCAGACGCTCGCATGCATCGCCGCGCGTATGCCGGTACTGGTCGAAAAGCCATTGACCGCTTCACTTGCCCAAGCCCGCCAGATCGAAACCGCTGCCCGCGCTGCCGGCAGTTTTGTCATGGAAGCGATGTGGAGCAGATACTTGCCCGCGGTACAGACCGCCCGCGCCGCGATCCGCGATGGCGCCATCGGAACGGTCACCCGGCTCGAGGCGGAGCTTGCCTGGAAAATAGACTACGATCCGCACAGCCGCTTTTTCGACAAGACCAATGGCGGCGGTGCGCTCTATGACCTCGGCGTCTACCCGATTTCACTGGCTCGTTTTCTGCTCGGCGAGCCGACACTGATTACAGGAACGTGGCGGCCGGCCCCGAGCGGCGTCGACATCGCCGCCGAAATTTCGATGCATTTTGGCGAGACCGAAGCACTTATCCGCTGCGGTTTTGACCGGACTGGCGAAAACCGGATGATCATCGAGGGCGATCGGGGAGTTATGTCGCTTGGCGTGCCATTCATCAAGGCCGAGGCCTACACGGTGTTTGCCTCACGCCGCAGGGCAGATTTTGCCGAACCCGGTGGCGAAGCGCTCGCAGCCCGCATCCGCCGCAAGCTGTTCCGACATATCCCGTTGCCGGGCACGCAGCGGCGGGATTTCACCTTTCCGGGTTCAGGCCTGCAGTTCGAGATCGAGGCGGCTTCCGACGCCATCCGGCAGAACTGGAATGAGCACCCCGACAACCTTCTCGGCGATTCCATCGCCACCCTGCGCATCATCGAAGAGGTACTGGCAACACCGCCCTTGGTCGCCTGAATGGTCCCAATGACGGGCCATCGTACGTTTCAGAAATCCGATTGTGGCGTAAACGCCCCGACACCACCATTGAGCGCCAACGCCAGTTCGCTCAGATGCAACGCGCGCTGGCCTGAAAAGAACGGCGTTTCGCCCGCTGCAAGAGCTTGTGCCATCACCGCGATGCCGCGTCCAAAATCGATCTGCGAAGGAAACGACGCAAGCTGACCGGAACGTGGCGGAAACGGATAGGCGACCGGCTTGCCGTGGGTCAGCCGCAGCGGCAGCACCCGGCCACGCTGGCGTTCGAACCGACCCACAAGCCGTTGCAGGACCGGACGCTTTTCATCAAACCGGCTTAGATGCACCGGCGAACGATCGTCCCACAAATCGCGCACCACCAGCGTGCCCTCCTCGCCAACCACCGTGAGCGACCGATCGCGTGGCGCAGCAAGGCCGCAAGTCAGCCGTGCGGTCACGCCGGACCGGAACCGCAGGCAGCCGACCGAAAAATCAGCCGCCATGGCAAGCCCCTCGGTCCCCGGCCCCTTGTCTGGAAAGGTCAGCGCTGAAAACGCCTGGCCACTTTCTACTGCACCAAACAGCGCCACCAGCCAGGACAGGCCATAGCCGGCATGTTCGAGCGTACAGCCGACCTCGAATTCGTGCAGGCCGGGCCATTTTGCCCCCGACCGCGAGCGCCATTGGCGCCAGTTATCCTTGAACACCGGCCCGTCTTCCATTTCCGCATAGGCCAGACGCGGCGCGCCGATCCGGCCCGAAGAGATCAGCTCTGCTGCAAGTTTATGGGCATCCGACAGGCCATTGGCCGGCGCACCGCAGACCGTCAGGCCCTTGCCGGCCGCAAGCTCGATCACCTTGCGCGCCTCATCAAAACTCATCCCCAGCGGCTTTTCGCAATAGACATGTTTGCCGGCCTCAAGGGCCGCGCAATTGAGCTCGAAATGGCTTTCTGGTGGCGTCAGGTTGACGATGATGGAAACTGCGGGATCGCCCAGGCAATTCGTCAGCGAACCGTAGCTGCGTACCCCATGAAACTCGGAAAATTGTCTCAGCCGCTCGGGATCGAGATCCCAGACGCCGGCGATCTTCAAGTCGGGATGATTGGCAAGCGTCGTCATGTAGTAATCAGCGACAAAGCCTGTGCCGACGAAGGCGATACTGGTCATGGAAAATGATCCCGCAGAGTGAAGGCTTCCAGCCTAGCCAACTGACGTTAAGATGCAGTTGCGCTCGCCGTAAAAGCCGCCGATGTGCCGCTCGAAGGCTTACTTGGCGTCAGCCAGAAAAGAGGCGATCCAGGTTAACGGCGCATTCCAGTTGATGGCGATCTCGTTGGTCGAAAACGACCGCGGATCATCGACATAGCAGGCTTGCGGGGCACAGCCCTTGAGAACTTTCTGGGCGTAGTCATCGGCCGGTTTGCTGTTCGGGCCGCCCGCCAGCGCACCCTTGGGCAGTTTGGGATAGGACGGATCAATGGCGTGGGCGAACATGTTGGAATGCTGTCGCTGGGCATAGGTGGTACCGTAGCCGGTAACATAGGAAATGCCGAGCGCATTGCGGCCCAACACATAATCCATGCTCTCCTGCACCGCGTGCAGGTAGCGGCGATCCCCAGTGATGTCATAAGCCGTGGCGACGACGATCATGTTCTGGATCAGTGACTGGTTTGATCCCCAGCCGAAGCCTGATTCGGGACCATACATCAGCCCGAAGGCTTCCTTCTTCTGCACCTGCAGATAGGCCTCAGCCGCGTCTATGACCGAGGCACGGACCGCCTTGAGATCCGGCGCGGGCAGGTTTG
This sequence comes from Hoeflea sp. Naph1, assembly GCF_046837775.1. Taxonomy (GTDB): domain Bacteria; phylum Pseudomonadota; class Alphaproteobacteria; order Rhizobiales; family Rhizobiaceae; genus Hoeflea. Next base: position 4,126,961 of record NZ_CP177286.1, read on the forward strand.
ACGGCACCGACGCCAGTTCGATGCGGGCAAGCCCCGCCACCGACCGCCAGCTGAAGCCGCCAGGATCAAACACCGGGCCAGACCAGTGCGGCGACGCCTTTGCCCGCTCCAGCCAGACTTCGTCACCGGTGCTCAGATACAACTCGACCGCAGCCCAGTAGAACTCGTCGGAGACATCATCATCTTCGTAATCACCGCCGCCGAAACTGCCGTCGGTGGATGGTGCATAAAGTTTGGGATTGACCTCCGCCGCCTGATAGGCGCGGATCGCGGCGGCCAGAAGCCGGTTCGCATATTCCTTGTCGGCGCGGACGAACAGACGTGCACCCTGCGCTGCCGCAGCCGCCAGATTGAGCGTCGCCGCCGTCGACGGCCGATGCAGCACCCGCACCTCGCGGTCGCGATGCGGCAGGATCGGCCCCACCGTCCAGCGATTGCCATGCACCTTGTGGTGCGCCATCCCGGCATGGGGCTGGCCTTCGGGAACCGTCATCGAGATCAGGAAGTCGAGCTCCCAGCGTGCCTCGTCGAGAATGTCGGAGACGCCATTGCCAGTCTCGGGAATCGACACCAGCCCATCGGCCAGCGCGCGCGAGTCCTTCGGTCCATAGTTCAGCGCCCGCTCGTAGGTCGCCAGCAATTGCGCCGTGGCAATCCCGCCATTGACGACATACTTGCCGAAATCGCCGGCATCATACCAGCCGCCCGCAACATTGAGCTTGTAGCCACAGCCCCAGGCCTCGCCATAGACCTTGAGCGCGGTGGAGCTGTCGACACAGCCGACCGAGGTGTCCCCGCGATTGGGCGCCTTGCCCAGATGTCCGGCCGGACGGGCATAGTCCCGTCCTGCAAACTTGGCCTCGATCTCGATGCCGCTGCGCACCTTGTAGAAATAGGACAGCGCATCCGCCCGCAGACTGGCATAGGCCTCGCGCGAAATCGAAAACGGCGGGCTGGTTTCTCCGTCGACCTTCAGCCGGTAGCCGTCGCCGGGCTCGTCGAAATCACTGAAATCGATGGTATGCACATCAAGCCCGGAAGAGCTGTCCCTGCCGTTGGCGCGGGTGCGACCGGTCGCAACCTTGGCGCCGGAGGCCGAAACCAGCGTCCAATCGACACGCGCATTGCCTTTGCGCACCAGATTGGCGCGCTTTGGCCCGCCGGGCAGATAAGCGGTCTGGTTGACCATGATTGTGGCGTTCGTGCCGCTCGCAGCCGCCGCGGCCGTCCTGGTGCCGCTAAGCAGCGACGCCGCATGCAGGCAGAAACGCCAGGGCCGGTCAGCGCCGCCAAGCTGGAACAGCAATTGCCCCGCCTTGTGGCTCTCACCGACCTGAAAATCCGTGCTGGCGCTGACTTTCTCCGCTGACAGACGACGGGTGATCTCGCCTTCAGCCGTCCACGGTTCGGCGGCTTTCTGGGCAATCGCTCGCATCGGCCCCTCGGGATCGCCTGAAACCACCAGCGACAGCCGGTAGTGCTCGCCCTTTTCAAGCTTGATGTTATTGATTCCGAGAATGGCGTCCCACGGTTGCGCCGTACCGCCTTCGATCGAGCCACACAGAGCACCAGCCTGATAATCGAGTTTGATATTGGGCGTAGCCCACCATTCACCCACCAGCGCCGGCTGCCCAAAAGTCGGGTCCGGAAGCTGCTCAGCGGCGGGTGCCGCGGAAGCAATGACAACCGTTGTCAGCAAGGTGTTAAAGCCGATCATGGCCTTGAAATGCGTCATGTCTGGTTCCGGATACAGTTATCGGCAAGGAAGACGGCTCCGGACATTTGATGGTCGGATGGCCGCAGTGCACAACTGCCAATCAGGCTAGACGCTTGCCGTGAACAAACGCTTAAGTACCGCGCTGAGGGGGATGAGCCGATGTTCAGCCGGCAAGTCCGAGAAATGACCTGCACAGCGGGTGCTGCGGATCCGCCAGCCCGTCGATCACATTGAAATGGTGCTTGCCGGCCTCCTCGATGAGGCTCACCGGCGTCGTAAACCCGCGCCACATCTCATACAACGCCCGGTTCTGCCGGACGAATTCCGGTCGCTCCGCCGCGCCGACCCATGCGGTGACCGGAATGACGCCGAGCGGTTCCAGCAACACCGGGCTTTCCGATTGCGCCGTCCCGGCGTCGATTTTCAGGATCTCGTTCATTTCCGTGCGGACCAGCGGGCGTAGATCGTGAACGCCGGAGATCGGAGTCACCCCCGCCACCCGCGCAAGCACAGCCTGGGGCAACAGCGGCGTGCCGCTGATCATCCTTGCGACCAGTTGCCCGCCGGCCGAATGACCGGTCAGCCGGATCGGGCCGTCGACCTGCACGGCCGCAAAACTGATCGCAGACGCAATTTCCTCGCCAATGCCGCCGATCCCGATATCGGGACACAGGGTGTAGCTCGGCATCGCCACGGCATGGCCATGCGCCAGTGGCCCCGCCGCCAGATGCGACCACACCGATCTATCAAAGGCTTTCCAGTAACCACCATGCACGAATACAGCCAGACCAGTAGGCGCACCCTCGGGCAGGAACAGATCTAACCGGTTGCGATCGCCCGGGCCGTAAGCAAGATCGAGCCGAACCCTCCCCGATTCCGCAACCCTGTCCCGAAAAGCTTGCGCCAGTTCGCTCCATTTCGGCGGATACGTCCCGGCATCCTCGATATGGGCACCGTTGGCATAGGCATCGTCATAGTCCGCAATCGGGTAGTCAGTCACAGCTACATATCTCCATTTACAGCATAATTGCCGGACGGGGCATGAAGTGCAATCCATCGCCGCATCGTAATTTTTTGATCATCTGATAAAAAATTTGACCTTTTGATAAAACCAATTCATTCTTTCCCAATCGCGGCACCGGAGACGCTGAGGAGTAGCTCCGATCAAGACCGCAAAGAGGTTCTCGCAAAGAGGGGGTCCTATGACTGTGTCCGAGACGAGCGACGTAAAGGCGAGGCGTTTGTCGAGCGCCGATTATGTCGACAATTTTTCCGACATCCATCCGCCGCTGACGCCGCATGAGGCGCTGGTGGAAGCTGATCGATGCTATTTCTGCTACGATGCGCCGTGCATGACCGCGTGTCCGACATCGATCGACATTCCGATGTTCATCCGCAAGATCCAGGCCGGCAATCCGGTAGGATCGGCCAAAACCATCTTCGACGAGAACATTCTCGGCGGCATGTGCGCCCGCGTCTGCCCCACCGAAACGCTGTGCGAAGAAGCCTGCGTGCGCGAAGCTGCGGAAGGCAAGCCGGTCAAGATCGGGCTGCTGCAGCGTCACGCCACCGACACGTTCATGGAACGCGAGCAGCCTCATCCGTTCCAGCGCGCCGCGCCAACGGGCAAGAAGATCGCCGTTATCGGCGCTGGCCCGGCCGGCCTTTCCTGCGCTCACCGGCTGGCCACCCACGGCCACGACGTCACCATTTTCGAAGCCCGCGAGAAAGCCGGCGGCCTCAACGAATATGGTATCGCCGCCTATAAGACGACCAATGATTTTGCCCAGGACGAGGTTGAATTCGTCACCGAAATCGGCGGCATCAGCATTGAGAACGGCAAGGCGCTTGGCCGTGACGTCACCCTTGATCAATTGGCCAGCGATTACGACGCGGTCTTCCTCGGGCTAGGCCTGCCGGGCGTCAACGCGCTCGGAATGGAAGGCGAGGACGCAAACGGCGTGATCGACGCCGTCGACTTCATTGGCGTGCTGCGCCAGGCAGAAGATCTTTCGGCCCTGGAAGTGGGACGCCGCATCGTCGTCATCGGCGGCGGCATGACCGCCATCGACGCGGCCATGCAGTCCAAGCTGCTCGGCGCCGAGGAAGTCACCATCGCCTATCGCCGCGGTCAGGAACACATGAACGCCTCGCTCTACGAGCAGGAACTGGCCCAGACCCATGGCGTCGTCATTCGCCACTGGATGATGCCCAACAGCCTGCATGTCAGCAATGGCGCGGTCACCGGCATCACCCTCGAGCGGACTGAACTCGATGCCAGCGGCAAGCTTACGGGCACCGGTGAGACTGTGACGCTCGAAGTCGACCAGGTGTTCAAGGCAATCGGCCAGACACCGGATGCCGGTCCGTTGGCAGGCGCAGACATCGCGCTTGAGAAGGGCCGCATCCGCACTGACGAGGCCCGCCGTACATCACACCCCAAGATCTGGGCCGGCGGCGACTGCATTGCCGGTGGCGAAGACCTCACCGTGGTCTCCGTCGAAGACGGCAAGATCGCCGCTGAAAGCATTCACCAGGCCCTGATCGGCTAGAGGAGGAAACATCATGGCAGACCTTTCGACCAATTTCCTCGGCATCAAATCCCCCAACCCGTTCTGGCTGGCCTCCGCGCCGCCGACCGACAAGGCCTACAATGTCGAGCGTGCCTTCGAAGCCGGCTGGGGCGGCGTTGTCTGGAAAACCCTTGGCGAAGCCGGCCCGCCGGTCGTCAATGTCAATGGCCCGCGCTACGGCGCCATCTGGGGACCGGACCGGCGACTTCTCGGGCTCAACAACATCGAGCTGATTACCGACCGCGACCTCGAGATCAATCTGCGCGAGATCGCCGAGGTCAAGAAACGCTGGCCCGACCGGGCGATGATCGTCTCGATCATGGTGCCCTGCGACGAGCAAAGCTGGAAAGCGATCCTGCCGCGCGTCGAAGACACCGGCGCCGATGGCATCGAGCTCAATTTTGGCTGCCCACACGGCATGAGCGAGCGCGGGATGGGCGCATCTGTCGGCCAGGTGCCCGAGTACATCCAGATGGTGGCGGAATGGTGCAAGCAATATTGCCGCCTGCCGGTGATCGTCAAGCTGACCCCCAACATCACCGACATCCGCTACCCGGCCCGCGCCGCCAAGGCCGGTGGCGCCGATGCGGTGTCGCTGATCAACACCATCTCGTCGATCATCTCGATCGATCTCGACAATTTCGCGCCGATGCCGACGATTGACGGCAAGGGCTCGCATGGCGGCTATTGCGGCCCGGCGGTCAAGCCGATTGCGCTCAACATGGTCGCCGAAATTGCGCGCGATGGTGAAACCCGCGGGCTTCCGATCTCCGGGATCGGCGGCATCCAGACCTGGCGTGACGCTGCAGAATATATAGCGCTTGGCTGCGGCACTGTGCAGGTCTGCACTGCGGCGATGACCTACGGTTTCAAGATCGTCCAGGAAATGACGCAAGGCCTGTCGGACTGGATGGACGAGAAGGGCTACGCCACTCTCGCCGATTTCCAGGGCCGCGCGGTCCCCAACGTCACCGACTGGCAGCACCTCAATCTCAACTACATCACCAAGGCCAAGATTGATCAGGATCTCTGCATCAAGTGTGGCCGTTGCCACATCGCCTGCGAGGACACCTCGCACCAGGCCATCACCTCGATGGTCGATGGCGTGCGGCATTTCGAGGTGATGGACGACGAGTGCGTCGGCTGCAATCTCTGCGTCAATGTCTGCCCGGTGGATGATTGCATCACCATGGTGGAAATGACCGAGGGCACCGATCCCCGCACCGGTCGTCCGATTGATCCGGATTACGCCAACTGGACCACCCACCCGAACAACCCGATGGCAAAGCAGGCAGCCGAGTAAGCCTGCCATCCTCGACCAGATAACAAGCCCCGGCTGCCATTGCACCGGGGCTTGTTGCGTTTGGGGGACCTGCATTGTCTTGAGATACCCATAGCCCCCTCGCCCGCAACCGAATCCGGCCTCCGGTAAAACCAAGCCTGCGCCGGAACGCCCCCCCTGTCAGTTGCCTTGCGCAGACCGGGTTGGTATCACTTCCAAATTACCGGGTGGGGGACGTTTCAAAGATGAGAATTCAAGCAATATTGGCGCTGATAGGCTGCCTTTTCCTGATGTCGTGTCAAACCATGTCGAAGGAAGAATGTGCGGTCGCAGACTGGCGCGTTGTCGGCGAGCAGGACGGAGCCGCCGGCTACAATCCGCAAGACCGGTTTGCCCGCCACGTCAAGGCTTGTGAAAAAGCCGGCGTCGCCGCCGACCAGACGGTTTGGTACGAAGGCTATCAGTTGGGCTTGCCGCGCTATTGCACACCGCTCAACGGCCTGAGTGTCGGCAGCCAGGGTAAATCCTACGCCAATGTCTGCCCCGCCAATCTCGATCCCGGATTTCGCGACGGCTATGAACTCGGCCGCACTTACAACCGCAAGAACGGCGAAATCCGCAGCGTGGAATCACGCATCAGCACCCTTGAACGGGAAATCCGTGAAGACGAGGAACTGATCAATCAGGGCAAGGCCGACAAGCGTGCGACCGAGCGCAAGATCAAATCCAGCCGCCGGACCATTCGCGGCCTCGAACGTGACATCCGACATCTGCAATCGGATCTGCGTCGGATCGAGGACGACATGGAAGATTTTCGCTACGATCATACCCCGCGAACCTAGACAGGATCACGACAAGGCGGGGGCGGATAGGCTGTGGCAGCGGCAACGAAAGTCCAAGCATGACTGACGAAGCACCCGATCTCAAGCTCCTGGCAACCCGGACCCGGGACGTTTATGAGCGAAACGCTGTCCGCTTCGACGCGGAACGATCAAAGCGGCTGCATGAAAAACCCTGGCTCGACCGTTTTGCCGCATTGCTGCCCGCGGGGGCAACCATTCTTGATGCAGGCTGCGGCGCCGGCGACCCGATCGCCGCCCATTTCACCGGAAAAGGTTTCAAGGTCACCGGCATCGATCAGGCCAGAGCGATGATCGCGCTGGCGCGGGCCAGATACCCCGATGGCGAATGGCTTGTTGCCGATATGCGCGATATTGAACTCGATCGCCGGTTCGACGGCATCATCGGCTGGAACAGCTTCTTTCATCTGACACAGGACGAACAGCGCACGACCCTTGCCCGGATGGCTGCTCACCTCAAGCCGGATGGCGCACTGATGCTGACGGTTGGGCCCGACAGTGGCGAAGTCGCTGGTCATGTCGGCGACGACGATGTCTACCACTCCAGTCTTTCGCCCCGGCAATACCAGGACATCCTCGAGAAATTGCAGCTTCGCATCATCGATTTCGTCAAGGAAGATCCCGATTGTGCCTTGCAAACGGTGTTGTTGGCGCAAAAACATGCCGCCAACGACCAATAAGGAGACGCGGCTCAAATCGGCTATCCTGACCCGATGTCAGCGTGTCCGGACGCCCTCGGCTGAACTTCTTGCGGCCCTGCCGCGCATGGCCAGCGGGTTCTTGCCGAAATGCTGCCGGAACGCCCGGCCAAACCCCTCCGGCGACCGGTAGCCATAGCGCCGCGCGATGGCATCGACGCGGTCGCCCCTTTGCAGGTCCTGCCGCGCCAATGTAAGTCGCCACCGACGCAAATAGGCCGAAGGTGTCTCCCCCACGGTTGCCACGAACATCTCGGCGAAGCGGCTGAGCGACAGCCCGGCAATTGCCGCCAGGTCTTCATTGCGCCATTGCCGGCCCGGCTGTGCGTGAATCGTCACCAGCGCGCGGCTCAGCCGCGGATCGGACAATCCTGCCAGCAGCCCCGGTTTTGTCGATCCGGTTTCGATCTGCGCCCGCAGCAGCCGCACGATCAGCACTTCGCCCAACCGGTTGACCACGGAAGCCGAACCGCAGCGCGATGCTTCCAGTTCCGATTGTATCAGCGCCACCAGGCTTGCCGTCTGCGGATCACCTGACAGATCGAAATCTATTGCCTCGGGCAAGACGGCAATCAGCGGATTGGCATCACCGCCCCAATCAACCGCGGCCGAAAACAGCACGGTTTGCCCCGCCCACGCCGCGTCCAACCCATCGGCATCAAACCAGACATGCCGGGCAATGCCGGCTTCATCTGCCGTAACCACAAGCGTCGCCGCTTCCACGGGCGCCACTCGCACCTGCAGGCTGAAGCGTTCCATCAGGGTTGTCAGACGATCAAACTCGGACAAATCGGTGTTCCAGTCAGTTAATTCGGATTTTTCAAACTGAAATTACGCTACTATCCTGACACAACACCCATTGAAAGGCTTTTCTCCATGCTCATGCCCCGCCAGAAAACTCCTGACCTGACGCTGCCCACCCTTGACCACGGCACGTTTGATCTTTCCACCGATGCATCGGAGCGCGGAACCGTCATCTGTTTTTACCGCGGCCTGCACTGCCCGATCTGCGCCAACTATCTGACCGAAATGCAAAAACGCGTCGCCGATTTTGCCGAACGTGGCGTCGCCACCATTGCGATCAGCTCTGATGGCGAAGAGCGCACGCGGCAGATGGCCGACAAGATCGGCGCCGACACCTTGCGTTTCGGCTATGATCTTCCGCTGGAAAAGGCCCGCGAATGGGGGCTCTACATCTCGAATTCGCGCGGCAAGACCTCGATCGGCATCGAGGAACCGGCGCTGTTTTCTGAGCCGGGCCTGTTCATGGTGACCCCGGAGCAGACGCTCTATTATGGCTCGGTTCAGACCATGCCGTTCGTGCGTCCGCATTTCTCCGAGCTGGTCGGTGCGCTCGATTTTGCCATCAAGAACGACTACCCGGCGCGCGGCGAATATGCCGGCGCGGTGTAATCAGTGGGTTGATCTAGATTGACCGAATGTTGACACGGGTGGAGAGGGCTTCGGCGCTTTCCACCCGTTCGGAATAGCGATCGACCAGATAGGCCGAGCGGCCGCGGGTCAGCAGCGTGAACTTCATCAGTTCTTCCATTACATCGACAACGCGATTGTAATAGGCCGACGGCAGCATCCGTCCCTGCTCGTCAAATTCGGCATACGCCTTGGGCACCGAGGACTGATTGGGGATGGTGATCATCCGCATCCAGCGGCCCAGCACCCGCATCTGGTTCAAACTGTTGTAACTCTGTGATCCACCGCAGACCTGCATCAATGCCAGTGTTCGCCCCTGGGTCGGACGGATTCCGCCGATCGGCGCCAGTGGTAGCCAATCGATCTGGGTCTTCATCACCCCGGTCATGGCGCCATGGCGCTCCGGTGAACACCAGACCTGGGCTTCCGACCACAACGACAACTGCCGCAATTCCTCGACCTTGGGATGCTTCTCACTGTCTTCCGATACCAATGGCAGGCCGCTCGGATCAAACACCCGGACCTCGGCACCCAGCGCTTCCAGCACCCGCCGCGCCTCGTGGGTGAGAAACCGCGAATAGGAGCGTGCGCGCAACGACCCGTAGAGCATCAGCACGCGTGGCGGGTGCCGGGGCTCATCAGGTAACGCCAGCCGTTCAGTTTCAGGCAGGTTCAACTGGTCGGGATTGATATTGGGCATGCCATCTTTCATGGTGCTTTGATCACTTCCCCGTCTTCCTTGGTGTAGGTAGCGCCCGGTGCAACATCGAGCAGCGCGAACACCGTTTCCGACGGCCGGCACAAGGCCACACCCTTGGCAGTGCAGACGATCGGCCGGTTGACCAGCACCGGATGTTCGATCATCGCATCAAGAATGGCGTCGTCAGAAACGGCCGGATCGGTAAGTCCCAGTTCTTCAGCCGGCGATTTCGATATCCGCAAGGCGCTGCGCGGGGTCAGTCCGGCAGCGGCAAAAAGCCCCTGCAATTGCGCACGTGTCCAACCGGTCTTCTGGTACTCGATGATGATCGGCTCTCCGGCGACGGCGCGAATGATCTCGAGCACATTGCGCGACGTGCCGCAGCCGGGATTGTGGTGGATGACAATGCTCATGATTGGTTCCTATCTCGCTGGCGTTTGGCTTGAACCCAATTAACGCAATCATTCGCACCAGATCAGATACATATCAAGGTTTTTTGATTAATGAGTCTGCGTAAGGATCGTCCAAACAATCCAACCTGACCAGCCCTATACAACAACGGTGTTTCACCACCTTGATCGCACGCGCCATCAGTTGCACAAGAGGATGGCAATGCTAGGGAAACACGAATGAACATCGATCTGACCGGCAAGACAGCATTGATTACTGGCGCCAGCCGCGGCATTGGCGAAGCAGCGGCCCGTGTCATGGCAGGATATGGCGCCAATGTTGTTTTGGTGGCGCGCTCGACGCAAGACACAGCGCGGATCGCCTCGGAAATTGGTGATAAGGCCCTTGCAGTGACGTGCGATGTGGCCTGCTATGGAGACGTCGAAAATGCGGTCGCTGTGGCGGAAAATGGTTTTGGCAGCCTCGACATCATCGTCAACAATGCCGGCGTGATCGATCCCATTGCCCGCATCGAGCATTCGGATCCGGAAGCCTGGGATCAGGCGGTCGATATCAATCTAAAGGGCGTCTATCACGGAATGTGCGCAGCAATCCCGGCGATGAAACGACGCGGCGGCGGCACCATCATCAACCTCGCTTCTGGCGCGGCCGCTAGCGCGCTGGAAGGCTGGAGCCATTATTGTGCAACCAAGGCAGCAGTTTTGGCGCTGACACGCTGCGCCCACATGGAGTGCGCGCCTGACAATATCCGGGTTATTGCCCTGTCGCCGGGAACCGTGGCAACCGATATGCAACGGGCAATCAAGACCTCAGGCATCAACCCGGTCAGCGAGCTTGACTGGTCGACGCACATCTCGCCTGACTGGGTTGGAGAGGCAATCGCCTGGCTGACAACCGATGCAGCGCGGAGCTATGATGGCGAGAACTTTTTGCTCAATAAGGACGAAGCCCGCCGGGCTGTAGGGCTGATCACTTAATTCGCCGACGGCGCGCAAGAATCAGGCAGTTACAATTTGCGGATACGCGGCTTTGCCGTCTCAGAAGGCTTGGGGCTGAGGCCATCGAGAAACAGTGTCTCGAGATAGCGCGCCGCATCCTCGAAACGGCCTTCGGCGCCAAGATCGGGGCCTAACACCACCTGCACCTGGACGTCGAAATCGGCGTAATGCTGGGTGGTCGACCAGATCGAGAAGATCAGGTGGCGCGGATCAACCGGGTTGATCTTGCCCTCCGCCATCCAGCCCGAAAGCACCTCGGCCTTTTCATCGACCAGCGGCTTGAGCTCGCTCACCAGAAGCTGCTTGATGCGCGGTGCGCCCTGCAGGATCTCGTTTGCGAACAGCCGGCTTTCACGCGGGAAATCACGCGCCATCTCCAGCTTGCGGCGAATGTAGCAGCGAAGCTCCGGCAACGGATCTCCAACCGCGTCCAGCGATCGCAAGGGCTCGAGCCAAGTGTCCAGCAAGCGCGCAATCAGCGCCTCGTACATGTCCTGCTTGCGTCGGAAATAATACAGAAGATTGGGTTTGGACATGCCGGCATGCTCGGCAATCTGGTCGATGGTGGCGCCGCGAAAACCATGGGCAGAAAACACTTCAAGGGCAGCGTCGAGGATCCGTTCCTCGTTTTCCATCTGAATGCGCGTCTTGCGCTGGGTCTCCGTCGCCCGTGCTTTCAAGTCCTGCGTTCCCTGTTCTCTCTCGCCGATACCCATCCATGACTTCCAAACTGGGGCGAACAACGCCGAATTGGCCTTGACCGAATGGTTGGCGCTGTTAGAGTTTTATCAAACAGTCAAGAAATTCGTATCACAGCTTGGCTTCCAAGACCAAGCCTTCGAATTGCCTATTGATTGATCGATCGGGAACACCATGCGTCAGGAGGCGCCTCAGCCATGTCAAACCGGCTCAACACCACCCCAAACGATCTTCGCGCGTTCTGGATGCCGTTTACCGCCAACCGCCAGTTCAAGCAGAACCCGCGCATGATGGTTGCCGCCAAGGACATGCATTTCACCTCCTCCGACGGACGCCAGATTCTCGACGGCACCGCCGGCCTGTGGTGCGTCAACGCCGGCCACTGCCGCCCGAAGATTACCGAGGCGATTCGCCAGCAGGCAGGCGAACTTGATTATGCGCCGGCGTTCCAGATGGGCCATCCGAAGGCATTCGAACTGGCCAACCGGCTGGTCGACATCGCACCCGAAGGCATGAACCACGTGCTGTTTACCAATTCCGGATCGGAATCGGTGGAAACGGCGCTGAAGGTGGCGCTGGCCTATCACCGCACCAAAGGCGAAGGCGCCCGCAGTCGCTTGATCGGCCGTGAACGCGGCTACCACGGCGTCAATTTCGGAGGCATCTCGGTTGGCGGCATCGTTTCCAACCGCAAGATGTTCGGCACGCTGCTGACCGGCGTCGATCATATGCCGCACACCCACCTGCCGGGCCAGAACGCCTTTACCAAGGGTCAGCCCGAACATGGCGGCGACATCGCGTCCGAATTGGAACGCATCGTCACGCTGCATGACGCTTCCACCATTGCTGCCGTCATTGTCGAACCGGTAGCAGGCTCCACCGGCGTGCTGATCCCGCCGAAGGGCTACCTCAAGAAGCTGCGCGAGATCTGCACCAAGCACGGCATCCTGCTGATTTTCGATGAAGTCATCACCGGTTTCGGCCGCCTCGGCTCACCGTTTGCAGCCCAGCATTACGATGTCATGCCCGACATCATCACCACCGCCAAGGGATTGACAAATGGCGTCATTCCGATGGGCGCGGTGTTCGTCACTTCCGAGATCCACGATGCCTTCATGCAGGGCCCGGAGCACATGATCGAGTTCATGCACGGCTATACCTATTCGGGCAACCCGATCGCCTCGGCCGCGGCACTAGCAACGCTCGACACCTACAAGGAAGAAAGCCTGCTCACCCGCGCCTCCGAGATCGCGCCCTACTGGGAAGAGCAACTGCATTCGCTCAAGGATTGCCCGCATGTCATCGACATCCGCAACACCGGCCTGATCGGCGCCATTGAGCTCGAACCAATTGCCGGCGAGCCGACAAAACGCGCCTTCAGCGCCTTCCTCAAGGCCTATGAAGACGGATTGTTGATCCGCACCACCGGCGACATCATCGCGCTGTCACCGCCGTTGATCATCTCCAAGGACCAGATTGACGAGCTGTTCGACAAAGTGCGCAAAGTGCTCGAAGGGATCGACTGATCATGCAGATCACCGAGAACGCCAGTGGCGACGAGCTGAAAGGCGTGCGGCTCTTTACACGCCTCAAAACCTTTACCTCGCGTTGGCCCAAAGCCATCAAGACCAGCGCCGTGTTCAATTTCCCGAGCTAGCAATGCGCCCATGGCGGCCTCGACGGGAACCGGGGCCGCACGACAGACAAAACTGATTCAAGGAGACGAGCATGTCCGTACCCGCAGCAAATTTGAGGATCAACGCCGACCGGCTGTGGGATTCACTCATGGACATGGCCAAGATCGGGCCCGGTATCGCCGGCGGCAACAACCGCCAGACCCTGACCGACGAGGATGGCGAGGGCCGCAAGCTGTTTCAGCGCTGGTGCGAAGAGGCCGGGCTCACGATGGCCGTCGACACCATGGGCAACATGTTCATGACCCGTCCCGGAACCGACCCGGATGCGCTGCCGGTCTATGTCGGTTCCCACCTCGACACCCAGCCCACCGGCGGCAAGTATGACGGCGTACTCGGCGTGCTCGGCGGCCTGGAACTGGTCCGCACGCTCAATGATCTCGACATCAAGACCAGGCACCCGATCGTGGTGGTCAACTGGACCAACGAGGAAGGCACCCGCTTTGCCCCGGCAATGCTGGCGTCCGGTGTTTTCGCCGGCGTGATCGAACAGGACTGGGCCTACGACCGGACCGACGCCAAGGGCAAACGCTTCGGCGACGAGCTCGAACGCATCGGCTGGAAGGGCGACGAGGAAGTCGGTGCCCGCAAGATGCATGCGTTTTTCGAGCTGCACATCGAGCAGGGGCCGATTCTCGAGGCCCAGAAAAAGGACATCGGCGTGGTTACCCACGGCCAGGGGCTGCGCTGGATCCAGTGCACGGTCACCGGCAAGGAAAGCCATACCGGCTCGACCCCGATGCCGATGCGCAAGAATGCCGGGCGCGGGCTCGCCCAGATCACCGAACTGGTGCACCAGATCGCCATGGACAATGCCCCCAACGCGGTGGGCGCCATCGGCCACATTGATGTCTACCCCAATTCGCGCAACATCATCCCCGGCAAGGTGGTCTTCACCGTCGATTTCCGCAGCCATGAACTCGACCGCATGAACGGCATGGTCGATCGGCTGATGGCTGAGGCGCCGAAACTCTGCGATGCGATTGGTGTCGGCTTCGAAGCCGAGATCGTCGGCCAGTTCGACCCGCCGGAATTCGACCCGACCTGCGTCAAGGCTGTGCGCGACGCCGCCGAGCGGCTGGGCTACTCGCACATGGACATCATTTCCGGCGCCGGCCACGACGCCTGCTGGGTCAACCGCGTGGCGCCGACCGCCATGGTCATGTGCCCCTGCGTCGACGGGCTGTCGCACAACGAGGCCGAGGACATTTCCAAAGAATGGGCCGCCGCCGGTGCCGAAGTGCTGATGCATGCAGTTGTCGAAACAGCCGGGGTCGTGGATTAACCAATGAACACATCAGCCAAAGTCGTGCCTCTTGAGAGCACTGACGATAGCCAACTTCGCATAGACCTTGCAGCCGCGCTTCGATTGGCGGCCTATTACGACTGGCACGAAGGCGTTGCCAATCACTTCTCTGCCGCCGTCTCGCCTGACGGCAAACAGTTCCTGATGAATCCGCGCTGGAAACACTTCTCCCGCGCCAAGGCCAGTGAACTGCTTCTCATCGATGCCGATGATCCCGAGACGATGAACCGGCCCGATGCGCCCGATCCATCAGCCTGGTCAATCCATTCAGCCATTCACCGCCGTGTGCCACATGCCCGCGTGGCGCTGCATCTGCACCCGCCTTACGCAACCACGCTGGCGACACTGAAAGATCCCTCGATCAAGCCGCTCGATCAGGTCACTGCACGGTTCTTCAACCGGCTCGCCATCGACATGGAATTTGGCGGCATCGCCACCGAGGAAGCCGAGGGCGAGCGCATCGCCGCCTCGATCGGCAACCATTCCAGCGTCATGATGGCCAATCATGGCGTCACCACGGTTGCCCCCACGGTGGCCGAAGCCTTTGACGCCATGTACCATCTCGAGCGCGCCGCGCGGACCATGGTGCTGGCCTACTCGACTGGCCAGCCGCTCAATGTGATGAGTGACGAGATGGCTGAAACCGTCGCGCAGGAATGGGACGTCTACAAGGACGCCGAGTTCTCGCATTTCGAGGAAATGAAACAGGTTCTCGACCGCGAGAACCCCGGCTATGCCGACTGACACGCATTATCGTTTGAAAAGACCGCGCCAAGACGGTTTAACAACACAAAATTTGGAACAGCAAAAGGACGTGCACCATGAGCACCACCGTCATCAAGAACGGCACCATTGTCACCGCCGATCTGACCTACAAGGCAGACGTGATGATCGAGGGCGGCGTCATCACCGCCATCGGCCCCAATTTGGTCGGCGACAAGTCGCTTGACGCCACCGGTTGCTACGTCATGCCCGGCGGTATCGACCCGCATACCCATCTCGAAATGCCGTTCATGGGCACCTATTCGACCGATGATTTCGAAAGCGGCACCCGCGCAGCACTCGCCGGCGGAACCACCATGGTGATCGATTTCGCCCTGCCCGCGCCGGGTCAGTCGCTCTTGGAAGCACTGACCATGTGGGACAACAAATCGACCCGCGCTCATTGCGACTATTCCTTCCACATGGCGATCACCTGGTGGGGCGAGCAGGTGTTCAACGAGATGGAAACGGTCGTCAAGGAAAAGGGCATCACCACCTTCAAGCATTTCATGGCCTACAAGGGCGCGCTGATGGTCGATGATGACGAGATGTACTCCTCGTTCAGCCGCGTTGGCGAACTGGGCGGCATCGCCATGGTTCATGCCGAAAACGGCGACGTTGTCGCGCAGCTGCAGGCAAAGCTGCTGGCCGAAGGCAACAACGGCCCTGAAGCGCACGCTTATTCGCGGCCAGCGGAAGTCGAGGGCGAAGCCACCAACCGCGCCATCATGATCGCCGACATGGCCGGCACGCCGCTCTACGTGGTGCACACATCCTGCGAGCAAAGCCACGAAGCCATCCGCCGCGCCCGCCAGAAGGGCATGCGAGTCTGGGGCGAGCCGCTGATCCAGCACCTGACACTTGACGAGAGCGAATACGCCAACCCCGATTGGGACCATGCCGCACGCCGGGTGATGAGCCCGCCATTCCGCAACAAGATGCATCAGGATTCACTCTGGGCCGGGCTCTCTGCCGGATCGCTGCAGGTGGTTGCCACCGACCATTGCGCCTTCTCGACCGAACAGAAGCGCTACGGCGTCGGCGACTTCACAAAGATCCCCAACGGCACGGGTGGGCTTGAAGACCGCATGCCGATGCTCTGGACCTATGGGGTTGCCACCGGCCGGCTGACCATGAACGAATTTGTTGCCGTTACCTCGACCAACATTGCCAAGATCCTCAATACCTATCCGAAGAAGGGTGCGGTGCTGGTTGGCGCCGATGCCGACCTGGTGGTCTGGGATCCGGAAAAGTCCAAGACCATTTCGGCCAAGACACAGCAGTCGGCGATCGATTACAACGTCTTTGAAGGCAAGCAGGTCAAGGGCCTGCCGCGCTACACCCTGACCCGTGGTCGGGTCGCCATTGACGATGGCGAGGTCAAGCCGCAGGAAGGCCACGGCGAATTCGTCGCCCGTAAGCCGGTTACCGCCACCAACAAGGCGCTGTCGACCTGGAAGGAAGTCTCCTCGCCGCGCAAGGTCGAACGCAAAGGCATCCCTGCAACCGGGGTGTAATGGCACGGAACTTGCTCGGTTTTCAGGACCGGGCAAGCTCAGGCTGACAAAACAAAAAGACTGGGGAACACAATGAAACAAAAAGCAGCAACTGATGAATGAAACTGTCATTACTGCCCAAAATCTGGACCTAACCTTCCAGACCAATGACGGGCCTGTGCACGCGCTCAAGGACATCACCTTCGACATCGCCGAGGGCGAATTCGTCTCGTTGATCGGCCCGTCGGGCTGCGGCAAGACCACACTGCTCAGGGTCATTGCCGATCTCGAGCAGCCGACCGGCGGGACGGTGACGGTCAATGGCATGACGCCCGAAGAGGCGCGGCTGGCGCGGGCCTATGGCTATGTGTTCCAACAGGCGGCGCTGTTTCCCTGGCGCACCATCAAGAACAATATCGCGCTGCCGCTGGAAGTGATGGGGCTCGACAGAGCCACCCGCGACGCCCGCATTGCCGCCAATATGGAACTGGTCAACCTGACCGGGTTTGAACAGAAATTCCCCTGGCAGCTCTCGGGCGGCATGCAGCAGCGGGCCTCGATCGCCCGGGCGCTCGCCGTCGAACCGCATATGCTTTTGATGGATGAGCCGTTCGGTGCGCTCGACGAGATTGTCCGCGACCACCTCAACGAACAGCTTCTCAAGCTCTGGGCCAAGACCAAGAAAACCGTTGTGTTTGTCACCCACTCGATTCCCGAGGCCGTGTTCCTGTCGACCAAGATCGTGGTGATGAGCCCGCGCCCGGGCCGGATTCACGAAATCATCGATTGCAATCTCGGCGATGACCGGCCGCTCGATATCCGCGAAACGCCGGAATTCTTGGAAATCGCTCACCGGGTCCGCGAAGGTCTGCGCGCGGGGCACAGCTATGATGAGTAGTGCGCTTCGCCAATCGCCATCAGTGCCTTTTATCCGAATGGCGGAAACCTGCGATCTGCCCGAATGCGCGGCGATCCTCAACGATTATATCGATGCCACCGAATGGCTGCCGCGGGCGCTTGATCATCAGGCTGTCGAAGCCCTGTTCACGCCGGACCTGCTCAAGGCACGCCGTGTATTCGTCGCTGAACAGGACGACGAGATCCTGGGTTTCCTCTCCATGTTTCCTGACGACGGCTTTGTTCCCGCGCTCTATCTCCGCGCTGACGCGCGCGGTCTGGGGCTTGGCAAGGCGCTGCTCGATACGGCCAAGTCCGAGCATCCGCAGGGTCTGAGCCTGACCGTGTTCGAAACCAATCTTGAGGCTTTGAAATTTTACCGGCGCGAGGGCTTTTCCGAAGACCCGTCCGGACGCGACGACGCCACCGACGAAGGCATTCCGACGCTACTGATGCGCTGGCCCGGAGGCGCAACATGAGCGACGACGGATTCATCAAGCAAAAACTGATCCCGGTGGGAACGATCCTGCTCGCCATCGTTGCGATCTGGTATGCCTTCGTTGTGCCCATGAACGCGCCGTTCCAGCGCGATCTCGACCGCCGTGCCGGCGTGACCTCGACCACTGCTGAATTCCTGGTCAAGACCATGACCCAGCCGAAACCAACCCTTCCGGCGCCGCATCAGGTGGCGACAAATCTCTGGAAGAACACGCTGATGGTCAAACCCTGGTCAAAGCGCTCTCTGATCTACCATTCATGGATCACGCTGTCGGCGACGTTGCTCGGCTTCGCCATGGGCACCGCACTTGGCGTGGCGATCGCCATCGGCATCGTCCATATCCCGGCGCTCGACCGCTCGTTCCTGCCCTGGATCATCACCTCGCAGACAATCCCCATCATTGCGGTTGCGCCGATGATCATCGTGCTGATGTCATCGATCGGCATCACCGGGCTTTTGCCCAAGGCGCTGATCTCGACCTATCTGTCGTTTTTCCCGGTGGCCGTCGGGATGGTCAAAGGCCTGCGCTCACCCGACGTGCTGCATCTCGACATGATGCGGACCTACTCGGCCACACCGATGCAGACCCTTTGGAAACTGCGGCTACCGGCCTCGATGCCGTTCTTCTTCGCGTCGATGAAAGTCGCCGTTGCCGCCAGCCTGATCGGCGCCATTGTCGGTGAATTGCCGACCGGCGCGGTTGCCGGCATCGGCTCCAAACTGCTGGCCGGCTCCTATTACAGCCAGACGATCGATGTGTTCGCCGCCCTTATCGCCGGTTCGGTTGTCGCCATATTGCTGGTCACCGCCGTTGATGTTATCGGCCGGATTGTCAGCATTCGGATGGGAGCAAAAACCCCATGACCCTGTTCCGACCCAACTGGCAGGCGCTTCTGTCCCTGCTCGCAACGCTCTACAGCCTGACGGCCGTGCCATTCACGGCGACAATGACTGGATCGTCGTCCTATCTCATCATCGCCCTGTTGTTGCTTGGCGCGATCGGTTCGATGCTGCGGCTTGGCGCCATGCTCGAAATCGCCATTCTGGTGGTCTCAAGCCTCGGTGCTGCAGCCTGGCTGATCGGTGGCCTGACGGACGCAACAGGTACTGCCAATGCCGGCTATTTCGCGGGACTCACCGCGGCGTGGCTGCTGGGCTGGCGGCTGGTGACGGTGCTGTCCGGCGATGGCCGCAATCTCGGCACGCTGAGTTCGCTGCTGGTGCCCACCCTGTTCGGCATCTGGGTGCTGATCCTCTGGGAAGCCATCGTCCGCGGCACCGGCATACCCTTCGTGCTGCTGCCACCGCCGTCAGCCATCGCAGTCAGGGTCACCACCTCGACGTCGATCCTGATGGCGGACTTCAACCAGACCGTCCTCAAGGCGGTGCTGTTCGGCTACATTGTCGGGTCGCTGACCGGGTTCATCGTCGCCATTCTCGCCGACCGCTACCGGTTCCTCGCTAACGGCCTGCTGCCGGTCGGCAACATGGCCTCGGCACTGCCTATGATCGGTGTCGCTCCGGTCATGGTCATCTGGTTCGGTTTCGACTGGCAGTCCAAGGCCGCCGTGGTCGTGGTCATGACTTTCTTCCCGATGCTGGTCAACACCATCGCCGGCCTTGCCAGTGCCGGGGAAATGGAACGCGACCTGATGCGAACCTATGCCTCAACCCGCTGGCAATCGCTGTTCAAGCTGCGGCTGCCGGCGGCCATGCCGTTCATCTTCAACGCCCTCAAGATCAACTCCACGCTGGCGTTGATTGGCGCCATCGTCGCCGAGTTTTTCGGCACGCCGGTGGTCGGTATGGGCTTTCGTATTTCGACCGAAGTCGGTCGAATGAATCTCGACATGGTCTGGGCCGAAATCGCGCTTGCGGCCGTTGTCGGGTCACTGTTCTATGGGGCGCTCGCACTTCTCGAGCGCGCCGTCACATTTTGGCATCCGAGCTATCGCAGGTGATGGACCGGGGCCTTAACCAGAGGAGAACATAAATGAAAAAGACTATCGGAATTACAATGGCTCTCGCCGTGACACTGATGGCAGGAGCGGCGAGTGCCGCTGATCAGGTGACGCTGCAGCTCAAGTGGGTCGCCCAGGCACAGTTTGCAGGCTACTACGTTGCCCAGGACAAGGGTTTTTATGAAGAAGCCGGCCTCGACGTCGAAATCAAGCCCGGCGGCCCAGACATTGCCCCCGAACAGGTGATTGCCGGCGGTGGTGCCGACGTGATCGTCGACTGGATGGGCGGCGCGCTTGCTGCCCGCGAAAAGGGCGTCGGCCTGGTCAATATTGCCCAGCCCTACAAGAAGGCTGGCATGGAACTGGTCTGCCCGGCTGACGGTCCGATCCAGACCGTGGACGATTTCAAGGGCCACACCCTGGGTGTCTGGTTCTACGGCAATGAATATCCGTTCTACGCCTGGATGAACAAGCTCGGCCTGTC
The DNA here is from genome assembly GCF_046837775.1 of Hoeflea sp. Naph1. Taxonomy (GTDB): domain Bacteria; phylum Pseudomonadota; class Alphaproteobacteria; order Rhizobiales; family Rhizobiaceae; genus Hoeflea. The sequence goes on from NZ_CP177286.1 coordinate 4,147,429, forward strand.
CACCGAAGGCGGCGAGGATGGCGTCACCGTTCTCAAGCAGAGCTTTGACGTGCAGCCGTTGATCCAGAAGCAGGCAGACTGCATCTCGGTCATGACCTACAACGAGTACTGGCAGCTGATGGACGCCGGCTACAAGCCGGAAGACCTGATCGTTTTCAACTACACGGAAATGGGCAACGACCTGTTGGAAGACGGCCTGTACACGCTTGAGGAAAACCTCGAGGATCCGGCCTATGTCGACAAGATGGTCCGTTTCGTGGAAGCATCGATGAAGGGCTGGGCCTATGCCACTGCCCATCCCGATGAAGCCGCAGCCATTATCATCGACAATGGCGGCCAGGACGAAAACCACCAGAAGCGCATGATGGGCGAAGTCGCCAAGCTGATCGGTGAGCCGGATGCCAAGCTCATTCCGGAAGCCTATGAGCGTACCGCCAAGGCGCTGCTCGATCAGAAGATCATCACCAAGGAGCCGGAAGGCGCCTGGACTTCGGTGGTCACCGACAAGATGAAGATGTAATCATGCCACTGGCGTGATACTGACCCGGCCGGCTTCACAGCCGGCCGGTTTGCATTTTGGAATAGCTTGAAAGGTCCACGGACATGAGCACACTCGGCATGAAGATCGATCAGGGCGCAGGCAAGGTGCCCGCCGACATCGTCCTGAAGGGTGGAAGACTGTTCGACCTGACCACAGGCACCCTGCGCGAGGGCGACATCGCCATCTGCGGCGACCGCATCGTCGGCACGCTGGAAACCTATTCCGGTGTCGAGGAAATCGACATTTCCGGCAAGATCGTCGTGCCCGGTTTCATCGACACCCATCTGCACATCGAGAGCTCGCTCGTTACCCCGCATGAATTTGACCGCTGCGTGCTGCCGCGCGGCATCACCACGGCGATCTGCGATCCGCATGAAATCGCCAACGTGATCGGCGCAAAAGGCATCCGCTATTTCCTCGATTGCGCGGTCCAGACCATCATGGACATCCGTGTCCAGCTCTCAAGCTGTGTGCCAGCCACCCATCTCGAGACCGCCGGCGCCCGGCTTGATATCGAGGACCTGCTGCCGTTCCGCGACCACCCACAGGTGATCGGCCTCGCCGAGTTCATGAATTTTCCCGGCGTGCTCGCCAAGGATCCGGCCTGCATGGCCAAGCTCGAGGCTTTTCAGGGCGGCCATATTGACGGCCACGCGCCCTTGTTGCGCGGACTGGGCCTGAACGGCTACCTCGCCGCCGGCATCCGCACCGAGCACGAATCCACCACCGCTGAAGAAGCGCTCGAGAAAATGTCCAAGGGCATGCATATTCTGGTGCGCGAAGGCTCTGTCTCTCGCGATCTCAATGCGCTGATCCCGATCATCACCGAGCGCAACTCACCCTTCCTGGCGCTCTGCACCGACGACCGCAATCCGCTCGACATCGCCGAACACGGCCATCTCGACTACATGATCCGCCACGCCATCGCCCATGGCGTCGAGCCGCTGGCGATCTACCGCGCCGCCTCGATTTCCGCCGCCCGCGCCTTCGGGCTGAGCGACCGAGGGCTGGTGGCGCCAGGCTGGCGCGCCGACCTAGTGGTGCTCGACAGCCTCGAAGATTGCAATGCCGAGATGGTATTTTCCGCCGGCCGCCGCGTCACCGACGCGCTGTTTGCCGCCCGCGCCGAAACCCCATTGGTCGGCACCGACAGCGTCCGCGCGCCAAAAGTAACGGCGACATCGTTCACGGTGCGTAAGAACCGCAGCGAAACGCCGGTGATCGGCATTGTTCCCGGCAAGATCATTACAGAACGCCGCGATCTCCACCTTGCCATCGACAATGGCGAAAAGCAGGTCGATCTGAGCCGCGATATCCTCAAAATCTCGGTGATCGAACGCCATGGCAAGAATGGCAACATCGCCACCGGTTTTGTTCAGGGGTTTGGGCTCAAGCGCGGCGCCATTGCCTCCACCGTCGGCCATGACAGCCACAATATCTGCGTGGTCGGCGCCTCGGAGACAGATATGGCTGTGGCCGCCAACCGCTTGAGCGAAATCCGCGGCGGCTTCGTCGTCGCCGAGAACGGCAAGGTGGTCGCCGAAATCGCCCTGCCTGTGGCCGGCCTGATGAGCGACCAGCCCTATGAATGGGTGCGCGAAACGCTGATTCCACTGCGCAAAGCAGCCAAGGCACTCGGCGGCACGCTCGACGAGCCATTCCTGCAGTTGGCGTTCCTGCCGCTGCCGGTAATCCCTCATCTGAAGATTTCCGACCGCGGCATGATCGATGTCGATGCCTTCGAGATCATCGACCCGTAGAAGCGTTTTTCAGACCTCAGACCACACGAACCGTAAGCCGGTCGCGGTCTCCCGCAATCAGACAGAAGCCGTTGGGCCCCAGTTCAAGGACGCTGCCGTCAAGATGGGCCGCGCGGCTTTGCTCAAGCACGACAGCCGTTCCGTCGAGCGTCAGCACCCGCTCCTGCGGCGACAGGTTGAACAGGCACAGCAACGCACCCGCCCCTTCACCGCGCCATAGCCCGAGCACCGGTTCAGGCAGGTCGACAAAGCCGTAAGCACCGCCCGCCAGCGCCTTGTGCGATTTCCGCAACGCAATCATCGGCCGATAGAAGGCGAGCACCGAATCGTCCCGCCCCTCCTGCTGATCGACGCTGCGCTCGGCCTGCGGCGCCTTGACCGGCAGCCACGGCTTTGCTTGGGAAAACCCGCCATGCTCGGCCTGGGCCGACCAGACCATCGGCGTGCGGCAGCCGTCGCGGCCCTTGTAGTCCGGCCAGAAGGTGATGCCCGGCGGGTCGGTCAATTCGTGAAACTCGATGTCGGTCTCGGTCTGTCCCAGTTCCTCGCCCTGATAGAGACAGATCGAGCCCGGAAACGACAACAGCATCGCCGCCGCCTGGATGGCGATCGCGTCGTCAGAATGGCCATGCTCGCGCCAACGGCTGACATGACGCATCACGTCGTGGTTGGAAAAGCTCCAGCACGGCCAGCCATCTGGCGCGCCGGAAAAGAACCCGTCGATCTTCGAGCGGAAATGCTGCGCAGAGAACGGCGTGCCGAGCATGTCGAAGGAATAGGCCATATGCAGCCGCTCTGTTCCGGCAGTGTATTCCGCCATCACCTCGATCGCCCGCAGGCTTTCGCCGACCTCACCGACCATCATCCGCGCGCTGTAGCCATCGGTGAGCGTGCGCATGCGTTCCAGGAAAGCGATGTTTTCCGGCTGGGTCTTGGAGTGGCGGTGATCCTGCATCTCGTAGGGATTGACGGCATGCTGCGCCGCCTCATCGAGACACGGCGGGTTGTCGCGCAATTGCCGGTCGTGGAAATAGAAGTTGACGGTATCGAGCCGGAATCCATCGACACCGCGCTCCAGCCAGAACCGCATCACCTCCAGCAGTGCGTCCTGAACTTCGCCATTGTGGAAATTCAGATCCGGCTGGCTGCCGAGAAAATTGTGCAGATAATATTGCCGGCGCCGTGAATCCCAGCTCCATGCCGATCCGCCGAACACCGAGGGCCAGTTGTTGGGTGGCGAGCCGTCCTGTTTCGGATTGGCCCAGACATACCAGTCCGATTTTGCATTGTCGCGCGAGACCCGGCTTTCTTCAAACCACGGATGTTGAGACGACGTGTGGCTAAGTACCTGGTCGATGATCAGCTTGAGCCCTAGCTCATGGGCGCGCGCAACCAGCGCATCAAAATCCGCCAGCGTACCGAACAGCGGATCAATGTCGGTGTAGTTGGATACATCATAGCCCATGTCGGCCATCGGCGAGGTGAACACCGGCGACAGCCAGATCGCATCGACACCGAGCGAGGCTACATAGTCGAGCCGTGATGTAATGCCGGGCAGATCGCCGACACCGTCGCCGCTGCTGTCCTGAAACGAGCGCGGATAGATCTGGTAGATCACCGCATCGCGCCACCAATTTTCATCATTGCTCATTCAAGGCTCCAGATATCACCCGCGAGGCTACTCGCGCGCCGCACTGTTCTCATAATTCTAATCGTTTTAAATGACGATCCGCTAGTTGGGAAGCGGCAAACACGAAGACAGATTACGCTCTCGCATCGGCCGCTCGTCGCACATGCCGTTGCAAGAACAGCCGACAACGCAATTTGGAAAACTCAAACTCAATTCTGCGTTAGGTTGGGACGCGGCGCAAAAGGCTGCAGCGCAGGAGGAATGCAATGACCAGACGGGCTTACAGCAGGTTGTTTTCGCCGGTGGCATTACGTGGCCACAGTTTGCGCAACCGCATCGTATTTGGCGCTCACACCACCAACATGGCCGTCCAGGGCCTGCCGACCGAACGCCTTGCCGCCTATTATGCCGAGCGCGCCATCGGCGGCGCCGCCATGGTGGTGGTCGAGCCGATGCCGGTGCATCCCGCAGCGGTACTGACCAGGGGCAATTTCCGCCACAGCGACGATGCGGTGATTCCACATTTCAGGCAGGTGACCGAGGCGATCAAATCAAACGGCGCGGTTGCCATCCAGCAACTTTACCACATCGGCAGTCACGGCGATCAGGACAATGCCTTCCACCCAGCCTGGTCACCCTCGGGCATGCCGAGCTACCACGACAGCGACGGCTCGCATGCCATGAACGAAGCCGAGATCGAGCAGACCATCTCCGGGTTTGTCGAGGCCGCCCGGCGCTGCCATCGAGCAGGCTTTGACGGCGTCGAGGTCTGGGCCGCCTATCATGGTCTGGTCGATCAGTTCTGGACGCCGTGGTCCAACCGGCGCGACGACAAATGGGGCGGTAGTCTGGAAAACCGCACCCGGTTTTCGCGCGAGATTGTCACCCGCATCCGCGCCATTTGTGGTGACGATTTCATCATCGGCATGGCCGTCAACGACGAACCCGATGTCGAGATCGCCCTGCAGCGCGAATCGATCAGCGAAATCATCGAACGTCACGATCGCGAGCAGATGATCGACTATGTCACCTGCGGCTCGGGCAGTTATTTCGATTTCTACAAGCTGATGCCTACTTTCCTCTATCCCGAAAAGCTCGGTGTCGATCTGGCAGGAACGTTGAAGGGCGTTGTCAGACATGCGCTGGTCACCGCCGAAAGCCACATCCGCACGCCCGACAACGCCGAAACCGTGCTTGGCGAGGGACAGGCAGATCTGGTCTCGATCGTGCGTGGACAGATCGCCGATCCGCACCTTGCCAACAAGGCCCGCGATGGTCGATCCGACGACATCCGCGGCTGCCTCTCGTGCAACCAGATGTGCTGGGGTCGGCGCTCGCGCGACTACTGGATATCCTGCGTGGTCAACCCGTCAACCGGGCGGGAGGCCGAATGGGGCGGCGACCGTTTTACGCCCGCAGAAATCCGGAAATCAGTACTGGTGGTAGGCGGCGGACCGGCCGGGCTTGAAGCGGCCCGCGTTGCCGGCGAACGCGGGCACAAGGTGGTTCTGACGGAAGCCTCCAGTCATCTCGGCGGCGCCTACCGACTGGCCGGGTTGCAGCCGCGCCGTGCCCAGGTCACCGATCTGATCGACTGGTACGAGCGGCAATTAGGAAAGCTCGGCGTCGAGGTCCGGCTCAACACCTATATGGAAGCCGACGATTTGATCGCCGAACAGGCCGACGAAAACATCCTCGCAACCGGGTCACTGCCGCCTGAAACCGGTTTTCAGAAGGCGATCCCGCAGAGGGCGGAACTCGACGGTCTGGCCCATAGCAATGTCCACTCCACCGAGGAAATCATGGCTCGCCAGGTTCGGCCCGGCAAACGCGTGATCGTGCTCGACGAAGGCGGAAACTGGAAAGGCTGCGGCACCGCATGGAAGCTCGCCGAAGACGGCCATCAGGTCACCATCGTCACGCCCGATCCGCTGGTTGGCAAGGAACTGCAACGCACCGCAGCCGACTTCCCGCTGCGCCGGACGCTGGCTGGTCTCGGCGTGAAATTCATGGTTGAGAGCGCAATCATCCGCTGGAACGGAACAACGGCAACCATCCGCTCGTTCATAGATGACAAGGAGACCGATATCGAAGCCGAAACACTGGTGTTTGCCACCGCCAACCATGCGGAAAACACACTGGCGCTGGAATTAAGCGAACGCTGCGTGCAGTATCGGGAGATCGGTGATGGTGCAGCGCCGCGGCAAGCGGCCTATGCCATTTTTGAAGGCCGCAAGGCCGGGATCGAGGTGTAACTGCGGTTTACGCGGCCGGCTGTTCTTCGAGCCCCAGCAGGAAGTTGATCGATGGACGCGATTTGACCAGATCCTCGATCGAATAGCCCGCCAACACGTCAAAAAAGGCACCGAGAGCCTTGCGCAACGCCGAATTCAGGCTGCAGGAATCAATCAACGGGCATTCGCTTGCATCATTTTCGAAACACTCCGCCATGGCAAAGCTCTCTTCTGTCACCTTGACCACGTCCAGAAGCGTGATCTTGTCCGCCGCCCGCCCCAGCCTGACACCGCCATTGCGGCCGCGCACCGATTCCACCAGTCCGGCCTTGGTCAGAGGCTGCAGGATCTTGAACAAGAACAGCTCAGATACGGAATACGCCTTGGCTATGTCGCCGATGCGGCTCAACGGAGCATCATTGGCGGCGCAATACATCAATATGCGGACTGCGTAATTGGTTTGGCGTGTCAAACGCATGATCTTGCTCCAGACATCAGGCTACGCTTCCCATTGGAAGACACCCTAGTTTAGAATGCTTCCAGAAAAAGAAAACCCTTTCAATCAAGTTTTTCCCCGACCGTTCATCGAAATGCTCCTGCACGAGGCATCCCATGACAAGTACCACAGATTTTGAGGCCTTGAACGGCTTTCCGCGCCATACCATCTCGCTCGCCAACTGGCGCACCCGCCCTTATTGTTTCTGGTCGTTCCGCAACGTTGCCGAAATGGTCCGTTCGGCTCGAATCAAAACGGCGGATGCACGCAGCCTGCCGGCACCAGTCGACAACCCCGAACTGCTGGCCGCCCCTTCGTTTCCCGGGGCTGATGAAACCATCGCCGGTTTGCTCGGTCGCGCCCAGGCAGACAGCTTATTGCTTTCACGCGGCGGTGAAATGGTGTGCGAATGGCACGCGCCGGGTGTTGATCGATCTGACCCGCATCTGGTGTTTTCGATCTCCAAATCCATTACCGCGCTGGTCGCTGGCATTCTCGAGGACCGGGGTATTCTCGATGTCAGCACCCCTGTAGGAGACCTGGTGCCAGAGGCCGGGGGTAGCGCCTACGCCGACGCCACCGTGCGCAACCTGCTCGATATGCGCGTCAGCCTGGACTTTGATGAGTCCTACCTCTCCGAACAGGATTATGCCCGCTACCGTCGCGCCATGCTCTGGAACCCGCCAACCGGGGATGGCAGCGAGGAGGATGGCATTCTGGCGCTGCTCTGCAGCCTCGGCAAGGCGGACGGCCCTCATGGTGGCGACCACGCCTACCTGTCACCCAATTCCGACATGCTGGGGATCGTTCTCGAGCGTGCCACCGGAGCCCGCTTTACAGATCTTTGCTCGGATCTTCTATGGCAGCCGCTCGGCGCATCCGCGGATGCGCTTGTCACGGTCGACAATCTGGGCGCACCACGCACCGCCGGCGGCGTCTCACTGCGTCCGCATGACCTGCTGGCGCTGGGTCAGATGCTGCTAGATGGCGGCAAGACCGGAGACAACCAGATCATCTCCCGGCGCTGGATCGACGACATGCGCACAAATGGAGACCCGGATGCCTGGGCGCGCGGCACCCAGGCGGATTTTCTGAAGAACGGCCGCTACCGCAGCAACTGGTACCAACGCGGCGACGGCTCCAACGCCTTTCTCGCAGCCGGCATTCACGGCCAATTTCTCTACTGCGACCCCGACACCCATACGGCGATTGTCTGCACGGCATCGCAACACGAGCCGCAAAACGACGCTCTCGATCAGGACATGCTGGCGCTGTTTGCCAATCTGGCCAAACCCGCCTGAGCCGCGCCTATTCGAAAACGATCTCCGGCATGGTCCGGGCGCCCTCGCCCGAAAGCACATCAAGCTGCGCCCGCACCTTGTCGGCGATGTCACGATAGGCTTTCGCGTGCGGTCCGTCCGGCGCCGTGGCCACGACCGGCATCCCGGCATCGGAGGTTTCGCGGATCGACATTGCCAGCGGCACTTCGCCAAGAAATGGAACATTGATCCGGGATGCTTCCTCGCGGGCGCCGCCATGGCCGAAAATGTCGTGCCGGCCTCCGCAATCGGGGCAGACGAAATAGCTCATGTTTTCGACGATGCCCAGCACCGGGACATTCACCTTGGTAAACATGTTGAGCCCCTTGCGGGCATCGATCAGCGCCAGATCCTGCGGTGTCGACACGATCACGGCACCAGCCAGCGGCACATTCTGCGCCATCGTCAGTTGCGCGTCGCCGGTGCCCGGCGGCATGTCGACCACCAGCATGTCGAGTTCACCCCAGGCGACCTCACGCAGCATCTGGTTGAGCGCCGAGATTACCATCGGTCCGCGCCAGATCATCGGCGTGTCTTCCTCCACCAGGAAGCCCATCGACATCACCTTGAGGCCGTAGTTCTCCATCGGCTTGAGCAACCGCCCCTCAAGCTGTTCCGGGCGTCCGGAAATACCCAGAAGTCGTGGCATCGACGGGCCATAGATATCGGCGTCGAGCACACCAACCCGCATGCCTGTCGCCTGCAGTCCGAGCGCCAGATTGACCGCGGTGGTTGATTTGCCGACGCCGCCCTTGCCCGAGGCGACAGCAATGATTTTGCCAATGCCCGGTACATCGGTCTTGGTGCGGCCTTTTAGGCGTGCAGCAGCCGTGGCACTGGGGGCTGCCGGTTGCGGTTTGGGTTGTGGGCTCGGCTGCGCCGGCGCGGCAGCACCAGCTTCACGCGCAGCGGTTAGCGCCACCATCGCGCTTGAAAGCCCGGGAACCGTCTTGGCGGCACGCTCGGCCGCCTCGCGCAACGGTTCGAGTTCCTGTGCGCGCGCGGCCGGAACCGTCAGCGAAAAATAGGCTTTGCCATCGGCAATGAAGATATCGGACACCAGCCCGAGATCAACGATGTTGCTTTCGAGATCCGGTCCCTTCACCATCTTCAGCTTGGCCAGGATGTCTTCCTTGGTGACGCTCACGATGCACTCCGCATTTTCATTTCGGACCTCTCCCACATAAAGCAGGCGAACTGACAATAAAATGGCATAGCATAACAAAAGGCGGTTTGCCGCAGCTCAATTGCGTTGGCTGCGGATCACGAAAACCGGGACGATCACGGTCAGCATCAACAGCCGCGCAATATGGTGCGTGGCCACGAAAGTCGGGTCGATGCCGAGTATGACAGACATCGCCGCCATGGTTTCCAATCCACCGGGCGCAAAGGCGATCAGCACCGCGATCAGATCCATCCCGGTCACCCAGTGCGCGATGACAGCGAAAAACCCCGCAATCGCCACGCCCAGCAGGGTCACGAATATCCCGGCACCGAAGGCGCTGCGCATCTGCGCCAGGGTGACGCCGGAAAACCGCGAGCCGATCAGTGCGCCAAGCGAAACAAAGGCGATCGCCGCCAGCCAGGCCGACATCACGCCATGCACCAGACCGGTCACATGCAACACGATCGAAACCAGCATGCCGCCGATCAGATAGGCCGCCGGCAGCTTGAGACGCTGCAAAACAAATCCTGTAATCCAGGCGATGACAATCATGCCGGCAAGCAATTGGAGCGCGGTTTCAGCCGGCAGTTCCGTCACCCGCTGCGGAATCTGGCCTGTCAGGCTGATCACGACCGGAACCAGAAGCGTCAGCGCCAGCACCCGCATCGACTGGACGATGCTGACAGTCTTCAGATCAGCCTTCACCCCTTCGGTGAGGCCCAGTACATAGCTCAGATGCCCCGGTGATGACGACAGGAAGGCCGTGGCCCGGTCCATCTGCCAGAACCGAACCAGCGCCGCGCGGGTCAGGAAAATGGTGGCGAACAGACTTGCGGCCAACGACACCAGGGTCAACGGCCAGGACCTCATCGCGGTAAGAACTTCCGGCGTCACCCCCTGCCCGATTGACAGGCCGAGGACCACGAACACCAGATCGCGCAGCCGTTGCGGCAATGCCGCAGTCCTGATCCCGACGAGCCCGGCCAGCGTCACCGCCATCGCCGGACCGGTAAGGAAAGGCGCCGGGAATGACAGCGCGTAGGTGAACCCGGCGCCAGCTGCGGCGATCACAAGCGTGATGAAGGGGGTCTGCCAGGAGCCCGGTGTCATTCGTCATTATCTCCCGAGGGATGGTCAGGCGCGACGCGGCCGTTGCAGGGAATCAGCCGCCGTTCGCCCCATGCTAGAAGGGCCACCACCGGCAAACCACCCAATCAATCCGGATCTGTGTCGCTGTCGGTGCGTGGCTGCTTGGAGCGGAAGAACCGTCCGGCGACAATCGGCAGAATAAAGCCGAAGAACGCGAACGCCCACAGCCCGATCGCCAACGGCGAGGCTACCAGCGTGCTCCACTCGCCGTCCGAAATGGTCATCGCCCGTCTCAGATTGGCCTCCATCTGGTTACCCAGAAGCACACCCAGAATGACAGGCACCAGCGGCACATCGAGCTTGCGCAGCACCCACCCGAGCACGCCAAAGAACACCATCACCATCAGATCGAAGGTCGAGCCGGAAATGCCGTAGATGCCGACAAACGAGATCATCGCCACTGCCGGCATCAGATAGCGCGGCGGCACCAAAAGCACCCGCACGAAAAGGCTGACCATCGGAATGTTCATGATCAACAACATGAAGTTGCCGATGAACAGGGCCGCGATCAGCCCCCAGACCACATCCGGGTTGGCGGTAAAGAGCAGCGGACCGGGGGTGATGTTGAGCGCCAGCAGCATCGCCAGCAGCACCGCAGTCGTGCCCGACCCCGGCACACCGAGCGCCAGCATAGGCACCAGCGCGCCGCCGGCCGCGGCATTGTTACCAGCCTCGGGGGCCGCCACGCCACGCGGATCGCCTGTGCCAAAGGTCTTGTCCTTGTCGACCAGCCGTTTTTCCACTGAGTAGGAGATGAATGACCCGAGCGAGGCCCCGGCACCCGGCAGTACGCCGGCAATGAAGCCGAGCACGGTCGACCGCGCCATCGTTGGCGCTGTCTGTTTGATCATCGACCAGGGCGGGATTATGCGCCCGAGCTTGACCCCGGAGGCATCGCCCGTGGCCTTGGCAGTGCCGCGGTGTTCGAGAAAGATGAATACTTCCGACAACGCAAACAGACCGACGATCGCCACCAGGAAGTCGATACCGTCATACAGATGCACTTCGCCAAAGGAAAAGCGTGGCACGCCGGTCTGACCATCGACACCGATCATGGCAATGCCGAGCCCGAGGCCGGCGGCCAGTGCGGCCTTTGCCTGGTTCTTACTGGCGATGCCACCCAGCGTCGCGAAAGCCAGCGCGAACAGCGCAAAGTATTCCGCCGGACCGAACAGCAGCGCCACCTTGACCAGCTGCGGCGCCAGGAAAACCAATCCCCAGGTGGCGAAGAACGCGCCGACAAACGACGCAAGGCCCGACAGCGCCAGCGCTTCACCGGCCATGCCCTTCTTGGCCATCGGATAGCCATCGAGCGTCGTCATCAAAGCCGGTTCGTCACCGGGGATGTTGAGCAGGATCGAGGAGATGCGGCCACCATACATGGCGCCGTAGTAGACGCTGGTGAGCAGAATCAGCGCCGGAGTTGCCGGCAGCCCCAGCGTAAACGCCAGCGGAATGAGGATTGCCACCCCGTTGGATGGCCCGAGCCCCGGCAGCGCACCGATGATGGTGCCGAGGAAACAGCCGATCAGCGCCAGGCCGAGATTCTGGAATGTGAGGGCGATCGAGAACCCGTGTGCAAGTGCGTAAAGACTATCCATGACCCTACCTCAAAAGCCCCACGGGCCGCGCGCAAGCGACAGGCCCAGAATGAGATTGAAAATGACAAAGATACCGACCGAAATGACGATCCCGGCGATCACCGCCTTGATCGGCGGTGTCCCCAGCCGCCAGGAGAGATAGCCGGCTGCGACCGCGGTCGAGACCACGAACCCGGCGATCGGCAGGGCATAGGCATAGGCAATCATCACCACCACGGTGAGACCAACCTCAAACAGCCGGCTGAAATCCGGCCACTCCGGTTCGGCATCCGGCTTGAGCAGGATCGCCAGGCTGGAAATGCCGACCAGCAGGCCGATGATGATCGGAAATATCTTTGGCCCGACAGGATCGGAAATGAAGCTTTCCTTGATCAGTGTCGCTTGCCAGATGAAAAATGCTGCCAGCAGGAGACCAACGCCTCCTATGATCCGGTCGCTCATGGCGCCCTCCCCTCCACGGTGACCCGGCGATTGCCGGAACAGTCAGCCTCCGCCCGTTTGATACGGGCGAAGGCTTGGCCCCGATCCTTACTGGATCAGGCCGATTTCCTTGGAAATGGTCGTGATCGAATCGACCGATTCCTGAACGAAAGCCTGGAATTCCGCGCCGCGCAGGTTCAGCGGGGCGAGGCCATTCTGGGCCATCACGCCCTTCCATTCGTCGCTATCGTAAACACCGCCGATGGCGTTGACCCAATAGTCATATGCTTCGTCGGACATGCCGCCCGGCGCATAAAACCCGCGCCAGTTGGCGCCGATCACGTCGATGCCCTGCTCCTTGGCAGTCGGGAACGAGGCGAAATCGCCTTCAAGCCGCTCCGGCGCAAGCACCGCCAGCACCTTGATGTCGCCGGAATCGACAAAGCCCTTGGCCTCCGATGCATCGCCCGTAAACGCCTGCACGGAGCCTGCGAGCAATTGCGTGACCGCCTCGCCGCCACCATCGAAGGCAACATACTTGATGGTCCGGACATCATCGATGCCTGCCTTCTTGGCGGCGATCAGCACCTTGAGATGATCCCAGCCGCCAACGGCCGACCCACCGGCGATCGAGACCGAGGTGGGATCCTTCTTGATCATGTCCAGAAGCTCGGGCAGCGTGTTGACCGGCGAATCCTTGGCCACCGCGACGATGCCGTAATCGGCGCCGACCGCACCGATCCAGCGCACCTGATCCATGGTGTTGCCGGGATAGGCACCCTGCGCCAGACGGGTGGACGTGGCTGACGATGCAGCGACGATCAGATCATTGTCATCATTGCGCTTGTTGACGACTTCAGCGAAGGCCACGCCGCCACCGCCGCCGGCCATATTGGTGACCTGCATGGTGCCCGGCACAGCCTTGAGATCCTGCAGCGTCTTGCCGACCTGACGACAGGTGAAATCCCAGCCGCCGCCGGGGTTGGCCGGTGCAATGCACTCGGTAGCTTCCGGCTCGAACGCGTAGGAAGCTGCGGTCAGCGAAACGACGGCAACAGCGGTTGCGGCAAGCCGTGTGATAATGTTCTTCATGATTTCCTCCACAATGAAGATGCCACCTTTCCTCAAAGGTGGAATGGTGGCTATGCTAACCGCCAAAGCTGTCAACAAGCTGTCAGCCGGCGGGAGGCCCCAGACCATGCATTTTCTGGTCGTTGAAGACACGGCCGATGTCGCGGAAGCCATAATCGAACGGCTGGAGCGTGGCGGGCATGCCTGCGACCGCGCCGCTTCGCTGGCCGACGCGATGCATTTTGCCGCGGCCTCGACCTATGATCTGGTGATTCTCGACATCAACCTGCCCGACGGCTCCGGTCTGGATTTTCTCAAATGGTTGCGAGGACGACGCAACGCGGTGCCGGTTCTGGTTCTGACCGCGCGGCTGGCGGTCGACGACAAGATCGGCGCGCTCGATTTCGGCGCGGATGACTACATGGTCAAACCCTTCGATCTGGGCGAGCTGGAAGCCCGGGTCCGCGCCATCGTCCGGCGCCGCAGCGGCGAGGCTGGTGCCCGCCTGTCGGCCGGCAATCTCGAATTCGACATGGTGACGCGACTGGCGACCGTGGATGGAGAACCGCTGTCGCTGACCCCGCGCGAGCAATTGCTGCTGGAGATATTTTTAGCCAACAAGGGGCGAGTGCTTGAAAAAGAGGAGCTGATTATGCGGTTGTTCGGCATGGATGCCGACGCTGGCCCCAATGCCATCGAGCTCTATGTCGGCCGGCTGCGCCGCAAGCTTTCCGGAGCCGGCATGGAGATCAAGACCCTGCGCGGTCTCGGCTATCAGGCACGCGCCTGTGAACCCGGACCCGCCTTGCCGTGAGCCCACCAGCCGCAATCATTCCATCCGCAACCGCCCATTCGATCGCCTGGCGATTGACGCTTCTGCTGACACTGCTTTTGACCATTGCCGTGGCCGGCACTGTTTACGCCGCACTGAGCTACGGTCAGACCGCGGCCACCCGCGCTTTTGATCGGCTGCTGACCGGCGCGGCGCTGCAGATCACCGAACGCATCAGTGTCGTTGAAGGCGAAACCGTGATCGATATTCCGCTTTCGGCATTCGGCCTGCTGTCGCTGGCTTCCGAAGACCGGATCTTTTACCGGATCCTCGGTCCCGATGGCGTGACCCTGACCGGCGACGAGAATTTTCCATTGCCTGAACAGACCGCCCCCCGGGATGAACCCTTGCTCTATGACGCCGACTTCTCAGGCGAAGCAGTGCGCGCCATCCGCATGCAGCGCTTTCTCGCCGAGCGCGCGGTGCGTGGACCGATTACGGTTGTGGTGGCGCAAACCTTGCGCGCCCGCTCCGAACTCGCCCATGAGATTGTCACCCGGGCGGTGATTGGCGTCGTCATCGCCGGCGGCGTTACCCTGATCCTGGCGCTGCTCGCCATGCGGCTGGCGCTAAGCCCCTTGCGCCGCATTGAGCGCGCCATCCTGGCCCGCGACCCGAAGGATCTGACGCCCTTTACCACCACCACGCCACGCGAAGTCGAGGCGCTGGTCGCCGCCATCAACCGCTTCATGGCGCGCCTGGACCGCCGGGTCGGCGCCATGCAGGGGTTTGTCGCCGACGCTGCCCACCAGATGCGCACCCCAATCACTGCGCTGCGCGCCCAGACCGAACTCGCCATGGAGGAAACCGATCCTGGTCGGCTAAAGACGTTGCAGCGGCGCATCCGCGACCGGGCGATCGGCGTCAGCCGGTTAACCGATCAATTGCTATCGCATGCGCTGGTGACCCACCGCGCCGATTCCGCAACGCTGGCGCTGATCGACCTGCGGCGGGTGGCGGTGGAGGCAGAGCGCGAAGCCCGTCGCACCGGTGGTTCAGAGGGCATCGAGCTCGATCTTCCTGACGATCCGGTGATGGTGACCGGCGATGCCTTCAGCCTGCGCGAAGCGGCCCGAAACCTGCTCACCAACGCGCTGTCCCATGGCCAACCGCCGGTCTGGCTGCGCGTCAGCATCACCCCCGACAACCGGGCATTGATTGCCGCCCATGACAGCGGCCCCGGCATGAGCGCTGATCAGTTGGGCCGCATCGGCCAGCGTTTCGCCCGCGATACCACCAACCCGCAAAGCGCCGGGCTGGGGCTGGCGATCGTCGCCGAGGTCGCCGAGTTTCACCAGGGCTCGATCACCACCGCACGCACAACCGGTGGCGGCTTTCTGGTCGGTGTCGAATTGCCGCTGGTGCCTCCATCAACGCCTCCCATACCGGGGGGCAATATTTCATGATCAATCCCAAGTTAGTTTTCTTGGGCACGGCCCTGATCACCATTGCCGCGCTACCGGGCAAACCGAAAGCCGCAGAAACGTTGACCCGGTTTGAAGCCGCTTCCGGCAACACCGAACTGGTGATCGCCAGCGTCACCGATCTTGATTTCATGCGGCCACTGATTTCGGCTTTTCAACAGCAGAACCCTGGCATCTCGGTCAGCTATATCGAGGATACGTCCAACAGTCTCGACGCCACCGTCTCGCAAGCCTGCACCGACCGGACATTTTTCGCCGATCTGGTGATCTCCTCATCGATCGCCCAGCAGGTACGCCTGGTCAATGGCGGCTGCGCCCGCGAGATCGGCAGCCCTGTTCTCGCAGACCTGCCTGACTGGGCACAATGGCGCGGCGAACTGATCGGCCTGACCTATGAGCCGGCGGTGATCGTTTACAACAGGGCCAAATTCGCCGCCGAAGGTCCGCCCTTGAGCCGGTTCGACCTGATCGACATGATGCGGCAATCCGACAAGCTCAGCGGTCGCATCGCCACCTACGATATCGAGGAATCCGGCGTCGGCTATCTGTTCGCCTTCCAGGATTCCACCGAGGCCAGCACCTGGGGACGCCTGATCGAGGGCTTTGGCCGCAACAACGTCGCCACCTTCTGTTGCAGCTCGGAAGTCATCGACCGGGTTGCAGACGGCCGCGCGCTGATCGGCTATAACGTGCTCGGCTCCTATGCGCTGTCTCGGGCTGAAAAAGACCCGCGCATCGGCGTGGTACTGCCGAGCGATTACACACTGGTGTTGGCCCGCGCCGGCTATATTCCGCGCGAAGCCCGTGCGGCGAACGCGGCCCGAGCGTTTCTGGAGCTGGTTCTATCCCCGGCAGGCCGTGCGATCCTTGACGGGGAAACCCGCCTGCTCACACCGCTGAGCGGCCCCGGCGCCCTGCCCGGACTGACCGACAACAAGGAACCGGCATTACGGCCGATCCCGTTGTCACCGGCGCTGCTGGTATCGCTCGACCGCGCCAAGCGGGCTCGGTTCCTGTCGCAATGGCGCAAATCGGTGACTCCGCCTTCGCCGTAGCATCAAACGGTCACAGACCTACCTGAACTGCAAGAGGCCGGGCGCATGACAACGCCCGGGCTCACTATTTCAATGCCTACGGTCAGTTGGAAACCGGTGCCAGACCGTCGACGGTGAAGAACAGGGTTTCGCCGGAGCTGTCGTCGACGCCGTCATTGTCGGTGACGATGTAGCCCTTGCCGTTGGCATCAATCGCAAGACCTTCGACCTTGTCGACCACGTAGCCGTTGAGTGCCTTCAGCTCGTCAAGCAGGTCGCGAACTTCTTCCTTCTCCACCAGCGGCAATTCACTGCCCAGCTTTGCCGGAACCATCTGGCTCAGGGCAACGCGGAAGATCTTCTTGATCGCTGCCTTAGTGCCGATCTGGTTGTCACGCTCGATGATGTAGGCATAGTCGCCGTGGATCTCGATGTCGGACAATCCGACCCAACCCTTGTCGGCCGGTGCATCGAGCTGGTAGCGCACAGCGCCCCATTCCTTGCTGTTGGTGTTATAGGCCACCAGCTTGACCTCATTCTTGGCGTCATCGGTCCAAGGACGCTGCACCGGCATCCACAAGGTATCGCCAAGACGCGCGATGCCTTCGAAGCCGAAGCGCTTCTCCTGCGCCAGCAGTTCCTCAGGCAGGGAGATTTCCTGCTTGATCACGCCCTTGGCGTTGACGTGGTAAAGTGCATGAGGAACCATCCGGTCAGTCCGGCCTTCCGAAGCCAGCCAGAAGCCATCCTTGCCGTCCGTCGTCACACCTTCCAGGTCAAGCTTTTGAGCAGGGAAACCGGCCCGAGTGATCTCCAGTGCCGAGGTGATGCGCGCCGGGGTCTGGGTGGCGTCGATGGTAAAGATCGTCGGCTGATAGCCATAAAAGCTGTCATTGACCGCATAGAGCTTGCCGGTGATGTCGGCATCGGCGGCGAGACCGGACAGAGCGCCCCAGCCAATGAGCGCATCCGACCCTTCCGAAGTGATCTGCGGGTAGGCGGCCGGCGCGTCCTGGCGCTGATACAGCATTACATGGCTGCGCACGCCACCATCTTCAATCAGATCGGCTTCGTTGGCCGATGCGACCAGGTTGAGCGAGGGGATGGCGACGATGCCTTCAGGCGCTATGCCCGACGGCAGCATCTGAGTGAGCACCGGCTCGGCCGGGTTGCTGACATCATAGACACCGATGATGGACGCACGTTCGGCACCGACAAACACATAGGGCTTGCCGTCAAACGTGGCGACTTCGATCGATTCCGGCTCCGCGCCCTTGGCGTCCGAGCGCTTGTCCGGGTAATGGCCCGCCTCAACAATCGCATATTCGAACGACATGCCTGAATCATAAACCACGTTGCCATCCTTGTTGAAGATGGTCCAACCACGCGATCCGCCCTCGTAATCGCCTTCATTGGCAATGGCGAAATGATTGTCATCGATCCAGCCAACGGCATCGGGTTCACGCTTGCGGTCTGTCTGGGTTTCGGTGAACCGCAGCGCGCCGCGTTCATCGGTAAGGTCGACATTTTCCAGCGTCACGGCACCGGCAGAGAAGTGCGAGACCACCTTGCCGGCACGGTCGAGCACGACGATGTGGTTGTTTTCCTGCAGCGTCACCACGGTTTCGCCAAGGCTATTGATATCGACAAATTCGGGCTCCGGATCTTCCGGCGCGATCTCGGCCAAACCCGTCACATCGGAAAACCGCAGGCTCGCACAATCAGCTGCGCCATCCTTGACGTCGATGAAAGCAACCTGGCCAGCAGGCATCTGCGGCAGAACACCGTCACCGAGGTCCTCGTCACGCTCATTCTCAATGGCGATGGCCAGGAACGAACCGTCCTTCGCGCTGGCAATCGAATCCGGCTGGCCACCAAGATCACAGCTTGCGGAAATAGTGCGACTTTCAATATCGACGGTCAGCAGCTTGCCGCCAACCTCGACATAATTACTGGAGGTGTTGACCGCGACAAAAGCGTTGCCGCCAATAACGGTGACAGATGTTGGCTCGGCTTCGCCACCGTCGGCGGGCTGCATCGACACGTTGCCGAGCGGCTTGGGATTGGCCGGATCGGCGATATCGATGATGCCGATCACACCCAGCGGGCTGTCGGTATAGACCAGACGCTGGCCATCTTCGCTGGCAGCGATGATTTCTGCGGATGTTTCACGGTTCATGTCTTCGCCAGCGGCCATGTTCGAGGGCGTGGCCAGCGATGAAACCCGGTTGAAATTCATCTCCGCGGCCGACGCCGAAGCGGCGATCATGGCAAGGGCGGAGGTGAAACAAAGCAATCTCGACATAGGGCAATCTCCCAGTTTGATTTCCGGCGATGTGCCATCAGCGAGATTGCAGGATCACGACAAGGACGTGACAGTTATGTGAAAACGGTGGACAACTGACCCTTCCCGCCAGGAAACGGGCACCAACGGAATTTGGAACCCGTCGGGCATTTATTTCGGGATCAGGCTAATTGTCGCTTACTCTCCGTATCTGACGCCTCGTTGCCGTAGTTCAGACGGCTGGCGTCGAGGTCCTCGATGAAAGTCGGTCTCCCGAAGTAGTAGCCTTGGAAGCGATCGCAACCCGCAGCACTGGCGCGCATGAGATCGGCCTCGGTTTCAATCCCTTCGGCGACAATGTAATTGCCGGCGCGGCGTGCGATTTCCACCACAGCACTGACAAACACATCGGTGACATGGTCCGAGCCCAGGGTCCCGATATAGCTCTTGTCGATCTTGATCACATCATAGGGCAGCGCCCGCAACTGGTTGAACTCCGAATAGCCCATGCCGAAATCATCGAGCGCGATGCGGAAGCCAACCTCCTGAAGCGCCGAGATCTGCGCGGCAATGACCGGATTGGCCGCCAACGAGGCGCTTTCAGTGATTTCCAGAACGATACGGTGCGGGTCTGTTCCGGTTTCTGCAAGAATCTTGAGCATCTGGGCTTTCAACTCGGGTTTGGCGATCTGGTTGGCCGAGAGGTTCACGTTGACCGGCACGTCCGGCAGTTGGGCCAAGTCTTCGCACACATGGCTCAAGACATAATCGCCGATATCGCCGATCATCAATGCCCGTTCAGCAACAGGAATGAACACATCCGGCGGGATCACACCCCTGAGCGCATGCTGCCAGCGCAGAAGCGCCTCAAAAGCCACCAACTGGCCCTTGGCGTCGACGATCGGCTGATAGGCCACCCGCAAATGCCTGAGCAGGAGGGCCGCGCGCAACTCGCGAACCAGCGCCTTCTCGTTGCGGATGTCGGTCAGCATATCTTCCTCAAACACCGTGGCACAGGCGCGACCGTTTTTCTTCGACGCATAAAGCGCCATGTCAGCGTTGGTGAACAGCGAACTCCAAGTCTTGCCGTGATACGGCGCCAGAGCAATGCCGATGGACGCAGAGACCGACAAACGATGGTTGCCGACACTGGCTGCCTTTGAGAGCCCGGTCTCGAGGCTGGCACACAGCCCATGCGCGTATTTTGCGGTAATCGGGTCGGAGTGCTCAATCAGCACCGCGAACTCGTCGCCGCCCAGCCGGCCCACCTGCGCGTCGGGGAAATGCAAACGCAGTTTGTCGGAAAAATGCACCAGAACCGTATCCCCCGCCGGGTGGCCAAGGCTGTCATTGACTTGTTTGAAGTGATCGATATCGGCCAGAAACAGCGCAAAGAACGATGTACTTGAACGAGCTTCCAGCGCCGACTTGGCCTCAAAGACAAATTTCTCGCGATTGAAAACCCCCGTCAGTGCGTCGCGTTCGGATTGCGCAAGAACCCGGGCGTGGTCCTTGCCGAGGGATTTCAGCCGACTTTTGAGATCCAGCACCGAAATCAACAAAAACAGTGGAATGCAGGCAACGATGCCGAGGAGGATCACGCCGGTGCTGGCGTAACCGCCGATTTCCGGCTGGCCGGAACCCTGGATCCATCGAATGAGAAGAACTCCCAATATCAGCAAGCCTAGGAGGATGATGGAAAAACTGAACTCCGCGCTCCAATCAAGCCATCTGTTTCGTGTCTGCCTACGCATTTACTGAGCCCTGCTACCACGTATTCATTGGATGATCTCGGAACCGGACCGGTATCCATTCATCCAACTTGTCTTCATCTTCATCGGCAGAAAGACGGTCCGAACATGCACGGGCGATACACCCATTCGACATTCGGTTTCATTGCCCTTGCCAGCTTTTTCCCGCATCATGCGCTTGGCTACGGTAGCTGCAGCTTGTTAACGGAAACCAAACAACCAGTTGCAATTGCTAGCATTTTTGCCGAAGCCATTAATGGCGACCTTGCGAGGAGAAACAATTCGGCCCTGAACCCGGCTTACGGCGCGACACCGAGGCTCTCATAATTGGCGTCAAGAAAATGTCCGGCGCAGGCTTGCCAGGAGAAACACATGGCCCGGGCGCGCGCATCAACGCCGGAAAGCGCAAGGCAGGCGAGCGTGGCCGTGTGTGAATCATTATCCACCACCCTGCCCCGCATTGGCCGCCAGGCGTCGGCGATTATAAGCAGATTTGGCAGCTGCCGATCTGTCCGGGTGATTGCTCCAGTTTGCCCGTTCGCCGTTGATACCCGTGCCGAATCCGCCAACCAGCCACCGAGATGCCCTCACAGCTGTATCAGCAGAGCTGGCGCGCCCCAAGCTCCCGACAAACCATGGCTATCCTCGTTTTACAAATGTCGGCAGCCTATTCCTTGACATAGGGCTGCCCGTCGGCTGCCGGTGCACGCGCCCGACCGACAAATCCGGCCACCACGATGATCGTAGCGATATAGGGCGCCATTGCCAGAAACTCCGACGGGATCGGCGTTTGCAGCAAGGCCAGCTTCTGCTGCATGGAATCGGCAAAACCGAACACCAGCGCCGCCATCAGCGCGCCCACCGGGTGCCACCGGCCGAAGATCATCGCAGCCAGTCCGATATAGCCGCGTCCGCCGGTCATGTTCTCGTCAAACCTGCCGACCGAACCCAACGTGAACCAGGCGCCGCCAAAGCCTGCGACCATGCCGCCCAGCGTCACATTGATGAAGCGGGTGCGGTAGACATCGATCCCCAGCGTATCGGCAGCCCGCGGATGTTCACCCACCGCCCGGGCTCTGAGCCCGGTGCGCGTGTAGAACAGGTAGTAGGTTGCCACCGCCACCATGACCAACGCGCCATAGACAAAGATGTTCTGATAAAACAGCATCGGCCCGATCACCGGAATGTCGCCCAGCAACGGAATCTTGATCGCCCGGAACACCGGCGCATTGTTGAGCGAGCGGTATTCCTGGAACACCTGACTGCTGACATAGGATGTCAGTCCCAGCACGAACAGGTTGATCACCACCCCGGCGATGATCTGGTCCATCCGGTAGGTCACCACCAGCGCCGCCAGGAAAAAACCGAACAAGCCGCCAATTGCTACCGCAGCCGTCAATCCGGCGATGCCACCGAGCAAAGAACCGACCAGCGCGCCCGTGAAGGCACCGGCGAGCAGCATGCCCTCGATCGCGATATTGACCACCGCCACGCGCTCGCACAGCACCCCGGCGAGACCGCCAAGCGCAATCGGCACGGCGCGAACCATGGTGGCCTGCAGCATGCCGGTCAGCGAAAATGCCTTGCCGGCTGTGGCCCAGACCAGAAACGCGACCACGGCCAGCGTCATTCCGAGCCCGAGCGATAGCGATGTCCAGCGCACGCCACCACGCAGGAACTGTCGCGCGCCCAAGAATGCGAGAATGCCCGCAGCGATGAAATTGAACTGGGCTGCCGGAACTCTCAGATTGGGCAGCACCAGCGCGTCGGTCGGCCGTGACAGCCTGAATACGGCGCTGCCTTCGCTGCCGGCGCCAAACACCAGCGCCACCAGCACCGCCAACGCGATCAGCACTGCGCCGGAAATTCGGGCGTGTTTCTGTTTTCCAAGATCAAGCCGTGCCGGGCTATCGGCGGTGGGATTTTGAATTGTTGTCATGACCTACTCCTTCCGCGCCGTTCCGGGCTTGCGAAAGCCCCATGGGAAAATGGCCCGCACCAATAGCGGTGCAGCAATGAACACGATGATCAGGGACTGGATGATGCCGATCAGGTCGATGCTCACCCCTGCGTCAACCTGCATCTGTCTGCCTCCGGCCTCCAGCCCGCCGAACAGCAGCCCGGCCAGAAGCACGCCGAACGGATGCGACCGGCCCAGCAGCGCAACCGCGATGGCGTTGAAGCCGATCCCTGCCGAAAATCCCGGCGTCGCCCGGTCCAGCACGCCCAGCACCTGCGCCGAGCCGGCAAGCCCTGCAAGCGCGCCCGCTGTCGCCATCGCAGCAACAATGATCAGACCGGAGCGCATACCCGCAAACCGCGCCGCATCGGGACTTGCGCCGCTGGCGCGAAATTCGAACCCGATCTTCGTCCGGTACAGGATCCAGTAGACCAGCAGCACTGCGGCGAGTGCGAGAAAAATACCCGCATGCACCCGCAGGTTTGGATCGATCCATTCCAGCAGCCTGGGCAATTGCGCATTTTCCGGAACCGATTTGGAAATCGGGTCGCTGCGCCCGGCGCGCTGCACGTAGGGCAGCCGCAACATGTAGTCGACCAGTCTGTAGGCAATCAGGTTGAGCATGATCGTCGAGATCACCTCATGGGCGCCGGTGGCTGCACGCAACCACCCGGCAATTGCCGCATAGAGCCCGCCCACCAGCGCGCCAGCCAGCAGGCTGATGGGCAACAACACGATATAGGGCAGTCCTGAAAGGCTGAAGCCGGCGATCACCGAGGCCATGCCGCCAACCAGGATCTGCCCCTCGGCGCCAATGTTGAACAATCCAGCGCGGAAGCCAAGCGCCAATCCCAACCCGGCAAGCACCAGCGGCGTGGCTGCTGTCAACGTTTCCGATATCGCGTTGACGGAACCGACCGAGCCTTTCAGCAGCGCCAGATAGGACCGGGCGATCGTGCCCGGTTCCACCCCGGTGGCCAGCATCGTCAGCGCGCCCAGAATCAGCGCCGCGGCGATGGCAAACACCGGCACGATCACCAGATCCTCGAATTCCGTCCGCCCCGGCGCGGCGCGCTTGAGCAGCTCCTGAACGGCCTTGTCGATATTGGAATCGCTCATGCTTTTGCTCCCGCCATCGCCAGTCCCACCGCGTTCTTGTCCACCGGGCCCTTGCTGGCGTCGAACTCGGCCACGATCTTGCCCTTGAACATCACCAGGATCCGGTCCGACAGCGCCAGGATCTCGTCGAGCTCCGAGGAGACAATCAGCACGCCGTCGCCTTCGTCGCGGGCATCAATCAGCCGCTGGTGGATATATTCGATCGATCCAACATCAAGGCCGCGGGTCGGCTGTGCCGCGATCAGGAACTTGGTGTCGCGGGACATTTCCCGCGCGACCACCAGCTTCTGCTGATTGCCGCCGGACAGATGCCCGGCCTCGGCATAGACCGATGGAGTGCGGACATCGAATTCAATGGCGTTCTGCGCCGCGTTCTTGCGGACCTTGTCCCACTTGATCTCGAGCCCGGACGAAAAGCGCTCGTCATAATAGGTGTCGAGCACCATGTTTTCCGCGACTGTGAAACTGGGGATGATGCCGGTGCGTTGCCGGTCCTCCGGGATATGCGCAATGCCCATCCGGTGGCGCGCCCGCGGTGAAGCGCGCGTGATGTCCTTACCAGCATAACGGATCGAGCCGCCCACCACCTCACGCAAGCCCGCCAGCGCCTCGACAAGCGCCGACTGGCCATTGCCCTGGACACCGGCGATCCCGACGATTTCGCCGCTCTTGATGGTAAAGTCGAGATGGTCGACCGCCACGGAATCGTTCTTGTTGAGCACCACCAGATCGCTTACCTCGATCATCGACGGTCCCGGCTCATAGGGCTTCTTTATGACATCGAAGCTCACTGGCCGTCCGACCATCATCTCGGCCAGATCGGTCGTCGACAGTTTTTTCGGATCGCCTTCGCCAACAATTTCACCACCGCGCAGGACGCTGATCCGGTCGGCGATTTCGAGAATTTCGTTGAGCTTGTGGGTGATGAATACCAGCGCCTTGCCGGCATCGCGCAGGGATTTGACGATTTCGAAGAACTCGGAGACTTCCTGCGGTGTCAGCACTGCGGTCGGCTCATCGAGGATCAGCACCTCGGCGGAGCGAAACAGCACCTTGATGATTTCCACCCGCTGTTGGACACCCACCGGAAGGTTTTCAATCAGCGCGTCCGGATCGACCTCCAACCCGTATTGCTCGTGAATCTGCCTGACCTGAGCCCTGGCGACATCAAGGTCCAGATAGTCCATCCGGTCGGTCGGCTCGACACCGAGCACGACATTCTCGGCCACGGTGAAAACCGGGACCAGCATGAAATGCTGATGCACCATGCCGATACCCGCCTTGATCGCCGCACCCGGCCCATCAAAGATGACAGGCTTGCCGTCGATCAATATTTCGCCTTCATCAGGACGGTAGAGGCCGCTCAACACATTCATCAGGGTAGACTTGCCGGCGCCGTTTTCACCCAGCAGACCGAGCACTTCACCACTGCGAATGGTCAGGTTGACGCCTGAATTGGCGACCACCGACCCGAAACGCTTGGTAATTCCGCGAAGTTCGACATCCATTTCATACACTCTGACATTTAGAGCCGACCGTTCTCAGATGCGACTGCGTGAGCTGGCAACCGGTAATCCGCAAAAAGCGCAGAGCATGCCCGGGCGGCGAGCGCGTAGGGCACTTGCGGTTGTTTCAGCCTGGGCAGTTCGAAAAATTCAACCGCTTCAGATCATGCATCTGCAACTGACAGGCTCGGGAACCAGACGGGAAACCGGGCCAGGAAGTGGAATTGGCCACCCCCTGACTCGATGCGCTGCCGGTGCGCTACTTGTTGTCTACGGAAATCGAGCCGTCGATGATGCCGGCACGAATGGTCTCGAGTTCCTGCTTCAACTCGGCCGGAACCGCATCTTCGAGATCATGGAACGGCGCCAGGTCGACACCGCCATTGGCGAGCGATCCCTCAAGCACACCACCTTCGAACTTGCCACCCATCACGCTCTTGATGACGTCGAAAACGGTGGCGTCCATCCGCTTGGTGATCGATGTCAGATACACCTGCTTGTGCTCGGGGTCGCTGAAATAAAGATCGGCATCGACACCGATGATCTTGAGTTTGTCGGCGCCCAGTTCCGCGGCCAGCGTTGCCGACCCGAGACCAACCGGCCCGGCCACGGGGACGATGATATCGGCGCCTTCGTCGTAAAGATTCTGGGCAAAGGCACGCCCGTCATCGAGCGACTCGAAATTGTTGGTGAACAGGCCCTCGCGGGCTTTCGGGTCCCAGCCGAGCACGGTCACAGAGGTACCCTTCTGTTCATTGTAATAGCTGGCACCAGCGGCAAAGCCGTCCATGAAGATCGTCACCGGAGGGATATTGATTCCGCCGAACACGCCGAGTACGCCGGTTTCGCTCATCCCGGCGGCCAGGTAACCGGCGAGGAAGGCAGCTTCGTCGGTGGCATAGACTTGGCCCAAGATGTTCGGCACCATCGGGTCATAGGCAAAATCGACGATCGAGAATTTCTGATCCGGGTTGGCCAGCGCGGCATTCTTGGTGGCGTCGCCAAGCAGGAAGCCGACGGTAATGATCACGTCGCATTGGCCGCCGATCAGCGAATTGATATTCGCTTCGTAATCGGTCTCGGCCTGGGATTCGAGAAACCGGCCCTCAATGCCAAGTTCCTTCTTGGCGTCCTCGACACCCTTCCAGGCTGTCTGGTTGAAGCTGTTGTCGTCAATACCGCCAGTATCGGTGACCTGGCAGGCGGTAAACGCTGCCGCCATCGGAGCGGACGCAAGAAAAAATGCTGCCGCGATTGCGAGACAGCCCGAGCTTTTCCGAACATGGTTCATGATGATCTCCACCCTAGTTTCGCGCTTCGATCTGCATTCCGCAGGGAGGCCGGGCGCCTTTCCCGTCAGTGTGATCAAACAACGCCAGACTGAAACCTTAACGGCTGTGCATGCAATTCCATTGATATACATCAAGCTGCCAAAAAATAATCGGTGGGCCGACCGGCGGGCCAGCCCCCGGCTGGTCTGGCTCAGCGACTATTGCGCGGCGCGCCGGACGTTGAGTTTGAGAAACGCAACCAGCAGCGCCAAGGCCAGTGTCGGGCCGCTACCGACGCCGATCATCGCATCATTGTCGCGCGAATCCGATTGCCGCAGCGTGCAGCTCCAGTCGCCATCCACCTCATGTGCCTTACCCTTGAGCGTGATTGACCATCCCGGCAGGTGGGTATTGACCATGTGCAGTGCTGCATCGGTTGGATGGCGTGCGGCCAGAGCTCCGGATTCGCCAAAATTCTCGTCCGGGAATGCGGTTTGCAGCGCACTTATCACGTCGGCATAGAGCTCTGCGTCGAGATCCCGCGCCTGCGAAACCCGGTTTAACATATCCGTCAGACCATTGATCACCATAGTGTCCTCATTCCTCAGATTTGCTTGCTCGTTGCTTCACCACTTCCGACGGAACCGTCCTGACCAAGGCTAATGCCCGGTCTTCATTGTGGTGCCTATTTCCTGCTGCAGCGCCAGATAATGCACAACATCGGACAGCGAAATCACGCCGATCAGCTTGTCGGCATTGGCCACCATCAACTTGCGCCGCGTGCCAGCGCCCAGCCGCTTGAACACTTCGTCGAGCGGCGTATCGGGCGTTACCGTGTTGTCGGAGCCGGCCGGGATTGCCACCTCAGCGACCCGCCTGATGGGCCATTCCGCCCGATCGATCGACCTTACGCCTGCGGCATCGACATAACCGAACAGGCGACCCTGGGAGAGAACCGGCACGAAGCTTACGCCGCGACGCAGCATCACATCGTCGACCAATTGCGCAATCGTTGCATCGGCATCAACAGTCCAGAGCAGATCACTCATCAGCATCCGTGCCGACTTGCCGCGCAGAGAGTTTTTGATAAGCAGGTTCTGATAGCTGCCGCTGGAGGCATTGATGACGAAAAAGCCGATCAGGATCTGCCACACGCCACCGATACCCTGACCGCCGAACACGGCAAAAGCGCCCGTGACCATCAAAAACAGACCGAAAAACGTGCCGATGCGGCTGGAAATGCGTGTCGCCCGAACCACATCACCGGTCAGTTGCCAGATCGCCGCACGGAAAACCCGCCCACCATCAAGCGGGAACGCCGGAACCAGATTGAACACCGCAAGCACCAAGTTTATCAGTGCAAGATACCCAAGCACCGCTCCAATCGCGCCGATGTTGTCGCCGTCGATGAACGGGTCCGACGCCAGATAGAACAGGCCGGCTAGCGCCAGGCTCATCAACGGCCCGGCAATGGCAATCTGGAACTCGGATTTCGGCGTGTGCGGTTCTTCCTCCAGTTCGGCCACCCCGCCAAAAATGAACAGGGTGATGCCGCCGATCTCAAGACCATAGGCCCGGGCCACCACCGAATGCGCCAGTTCATGAAGGACCAACGAGACAAACATCCCGAGCATCGCAACTATGCCTAGGGTCGTGTAAAACGTGGCCGTCTGGGCCGGCAACATCTCCGGAAAATAGGAGGTCGACAGGCTCCACACGATCAGCGCGGCGATCAAAAGCCAGCTAGGGTCGACCCGGAGCTTGAAGCCGAAAATTTCAAAAAGCTGGACCGCATTCTTGAACATGATGTCTCTCGCTGCCTGTTGCTGTTGGCCTACAATGCACCAGACTGGCGAGCAGCGTATTGATCGACGTCATGTCGCGCGAAAGATCACGCCGCTGGCTCGCGATGACTTTTTGACCCTAGCCCTGCCCCTATTCAAGCCGTGCAGAAAACCCATCAGCGCGCAGATCGGTCTCGAGCACATCCTCCAGCAGCTTGACGATCTGGGTCGATTGCGCATCGCCGCCATAGGCCGCCTTGCCGCGCACGAAGGTCTGGTTGGTCAGTCCGGCCAGATCCATCGGTACACCGAATTCCCGGCCGAAATTCATCGCAAAACCAAGATCCTTGAGCGCCAGATCCATATTGAAGGCAACGTCATAGCTGCCGTTTAGGATCAGCTGCCCTTCCGTCTCATGCACAAAACTCGAGCCGGAACTGGCGGCAATGGCTTCCCACGCTGTCTTCAGGTCGAGCCCGCCGCGCTTGGCCAGCATCAGCGCTTCGCCGTCAGCCACCAGATGAATGAAGGCCAGCATGTTGGTGATCACCTTGATGATCGACGCGGAGCCGAGCGGTCCCATATGGAAGATCTTGTCACCCATCGCCTCAAACGCAGGCTTGTGCTTGTTGAACAGATGCTGTTCGCCGCCGGCCAGCACGGTGATCTTGCCCTGCGCCGCCAAATGCACACCGCCGGTCACCGGCGCCTCCATTGTTTCGATGCCCTTGGCTGAGGCGACCGTGGCAAGCCTCAAAATATCATCGCGGCCGAGCGTCGACATCTCGATCCACGTGGTTCCGGGTCTGGCCGTGGTCAGCATTTCGGTGAGCACTTTCTCAGACACTGCCGGCGACGGCAGACAGGTGATGATCGCGTCGCAGTCGCGCGCCAGGTCTGCTGGCGTGTCAGCCCAAAGGCAGCCCTTGCCCATATCCAGATGACGCTTGGCCAAAGACGGATCGATATCGGTGACCGAAACGTCAAAGCCTTCGCGCAACAGGCTTGCCGCCATATGCCCGCCGAGATTGCCCAAGCCGATGAAACCATAGCGCATGGTGATGCTCCAAATATGCAAGTTCAGATGATGGTGAATGCGCGGTTTTAGCCGTGGCCGATCAACGCCTTGGTTTCGAGATAATCGCGCATGCCCCAGTCGGCATATTCGCGGCCATTGCCCGATTGCTTGTAGCCACCGAATGGGGCGAACATGTCTGCATCGGGGTAGTTGATATGCACTTGCCCGGCGCGCATCTGCCGCGCGATCACCCGCCCATGTTCGAGATCGCCGGACTGCACATAGGCGGCAAGCCCGTAGACCGTGTCATTGGCGATTTCGACCGCCTGCTCTTCCGTATCGTAAGGCATGATGGCGAGCACCGGACCGAAGATTTCCTCGCGCGCGATCCGCATATCAGGCGTCACCCCGCCAAACACGGTCGGCCGGACATAGTAGCCATGGCTCAAGCCTTCGGGCCGGTCGCGCCCGCCGGTCACCAGCGTCGCACCATCCTGAATGCCTGACGCAATAAGCCCCTGGATCTTGTCATACTGAACCTGGCTGATCACCGGCCCCAGATTGGTTTTCGGATCAAGCGGATCGCCGGTGACAAGCCTCTCGGCTGTCTGTTTTGCAATCGCCAATGCTTCCTCGTGGCGGTCCCGTGGCACCAGCATCCGTGTCGGTGCGTCGCAGGACTGGCCGCTGTTGCCGAAGCACCACTCGACACCACTGCTCACCGCGGCGTTGAGATCAGCATCTGCCAGAATGATGTTGGGTGATTTGCCGCCCAGTTCCTGCGCCACGCGCTTGACCGTATCGGCTGCTGACTTGGCCACAAGGATGCCCGCCCGCGTCGATCCGGTGAAGGAGACGATGTCGATATCGGGATGGCTGCTCAGCACCTGTCCCACCCCAGGACCGTCACCATTGACCAGATTGAACACGCCAGCCGGCACGCCTGCCTCATGCAGGATCTCGGCAAACACAATGCCGCTCAAAGGCGCGATTTCGCTCGGCTTGAGCACCATGGTGCAGCCTGCGGCGAGCGCCGGCGCCACCTTGGAGGCAATCTGGTTCATCGGCCAGTTCCACGGCGTGATCAGGCCGGCAACCCCGATGGCTTCGTGCACGACCAGCGTTGTGCCGCGCATTTCCTCGAACACGAAGTCATTCAGCGCCGTTATCGTGGCTTCGATATGGCTCAGCCCGGAGGCCGCCTGCTCGGAGCGCGACATCTTCATTGGTGCGCCCATTTCCATGATGATGGCTTCGGCGATCTCGTCGAGCCGCGCTTCATAGCCATCGCGGATGCGACCGAGCAACGCCAGCCGATCCGCCACCGACCAGGCGCTGAATGCCGGAAAAGCCGCCCGCGCTGCTGCGATGGCCTTTTCAGCGTCCTGCCGGGTGCCAAGCGCCACGCGAGCTACGCTTGCCTCGGTGGCCGGGTTGACAACGTCCATCATCGTCGCCCCGGAGGAAGGCTCCACCCAGCCCCCATTGATATAAAACCGTGCAATATTGTCCGGGATACTCATCAATCATGCCTCATACATAAATGTTGAACGCCGCGCGGATTGCAGCGTCGGTCGCGGCATCAAACAAGGGAGCCGAAGACTGCGCCAGAATTTTGTTTTTCCGCTCGATCGCCTTTTGTACCAGATCCGGCTTGCCGATTTCAGCCCATTCCTTCGGGCTGGTCCGATCTGCCATCGCCGGGTAGACATATTCGGTTTGCATCACGCCCAGCGTCTGCGGATGGCCGAGATAGTGGCCGGGCCCCTCCAGGCAAACCTCCCGCATCGCGTCCAGGCTGACGCTGTCCTCGGTCACATCGATCCCGCGCACGCAGCGCAACACCTGGCCCAGAAGGTCGTCGCCAAGCACCAGCGATTCCATGCAGAATCCGAGCAGCGAGGCGTGCATGCCAACTGCTTCATAGACCATGTTGAGACCGCTCAGCCCTGCCATGGTGTTCGAGATCGCCTGCTCCCAGCCGGCCTGCATGTCGGGCAGTTTCGCATCGGCGATACCGGCGGCGGCGCCACCCGGCAAGCCGTAAAATCGGTGCATCTGGGCACATCCGGCCGACAGCAGCGCCTGTTCGCCGGAGCCGCCCGACATCGCCCCTGTACGCAAATCGGAAACGAAAGGCCATGTGCCGAACACCGCCGGATGACCCGGCGCCATGGCGTTGACATAAACCACGCCTGCCAGGCATTCAGCCACCGCCTGCACGATCGCGGTGGCCAGCAGCGCCGGCGCAGTGGCGCCCGCCTGCCCGGCTGAAAGCAGCAGCACCGGCATGCCCGCGCGAACGCATTTTTCCATGGTGACGCAGCTCTCTTCTGCAAACCGCATCGGCGGCACCACAAAGCAATTGGAATTGGAGACGAACGGCCGGGCCCGCCAGTTGGCCTCACCGCCGGCAATCATGTGAATGAGATCGAGGCAGCCTTCGAAATGAGACGGATCAGAAAAACTGGTGCCGACATGCTTGGTGGTGCCTGCGCAACAGGCATAGATGGTGTTGATGTCCATCTCGTAATTGTCGACCACGTCGCGGCAGACCATGGCGCGCTGAAAGAAGTGCACATTGTCGAGCGCGTGGGTGATCCGCGCCGCGTCATACAGATCCTTCGCCGTCGACTCGCGATAATTCCGGTTCTCGACATCGACAATGTGGACCGCAGCACCAGCCGTGCCGTAATGAACCCGGGTTCCGGACAGATTGAGATCGTGGGCCGGATCGCGTCCGAACAGCACCAGATCCTTGTTGGCGAGCGCCAGCATGTCCTCGACCAGCGCACGCGGAAAGCGGATGCGCCCGTCATCACCAAGGATAGCGCCTGCGCCGGTGAGAATTTCAACACCCGACGGCGGAGCCTGCGAAAGCCCTATGGTTTCCAGCGCATCGAGTGCTGCCTCGTGAATGCGAAGCACATTGGCGTGGCTCAGCGGTGAATATTGCCCACCGCTCATTCCAGCCCGTATTGGCCTGAGATTGACAGCCAGCGGTGCCGATCTGGCGGCTACCCGGCTGGCGCGCCCGCCAGAACGGCGGCTCTGCTTTACAGCTTCAGGAGACTCGATTGCAGTGTTGGTTTCAGTTGCGATGTCCATCTTGGTCTCCATGAGGTCCGAAGCAGATTTCAAGTCACATCCGGACGCGCAGCGATCCGGGGTCGTAAAGCGGTTTCAGGGACGCGACCGCAGTATGGCGTTCCCCGGCAATTTCGATTTCGTAAGTAGAGGCAAGCACCTCTTCAGTGCTTTCGCCCGCGCAGGGCACGTAGCCGAGCCCGATTGCGCCGCCGAGATGATGGCCGTAATTGCCCGAGGTGATGATCGAGACGATCGCTCCGTCACGGACGATCACCTCGTTGTGGAACATTAGCGGCTCAGGGTCCTTGAGCTGGAACTGCACCAGACGGCGCGAAAGCCCTTGCTCGCGCTTGCGCAACACCGCATCTCGGCCGATGAACTCACCCTTTTTGGTCTTCACCGCAAAGCCGAGACCGGCTTCCAGCACATGATCCTCGTCGGTGATGTCATGGCCGAAATGGCGGAAGCCTTTTTCGATCCGGCAGGAATCGAGCGTATGCAGCCCGCAGAGTTTGAGCCCATGATCAGCCCCTGCATCGATCAGCGTTTCGAATACATGCGCCGCCTGATCACTGGATACATAAAGCTCCCAGCCCAGTTCGCCGACATAGGTGACGCGATGGGCGCGGGCGAGGCCCATGCCGATCTCGATTTCGCGGGCGGCGCCAAACGGGTGCGTCTCGTTGGAAAATTCATTCGGACTGACGGCCTGCATGAGCCCGCGCGCATTCGGACCCATTACGCACAACACTGATTCACCTGCCGTCACATCGGTAATGACGACAAACTCGTCACCCAGATGCCGCCTCAGCCAGGCCAGATCGCGTTGCAGGGTGGCGCCCGGTACGATCAGCAGATAGGCGGTGTCCGACAACCGCGTCACGGTCAGATCGCACTCGATGCCGCCGCGCGTGTTGAGCATTTGCGTGTAGACAATGCGACCCGGCTCGACATCCATCTCGTTGCCGCACAGCCGCTGCAGGAACGAAGCCGCATCGCGTCCCTCAACCCGGATCTTGCCGAACGAGGTCATGTCGAACAGGCCGACTGCCTCGCGCACCGCCATGTGCTCGCGCTTCTGGTTGTCAAACCAGTTCTGCCGTTTCCAGGAATATTTGTATTCGCGCTCCTGACCTTCATCGGCGAACCAGTTGGCACGCTCCCAGCCGGCCATTTCACCAAACACCGCGCCCCGCGCTTTGAGCTGCTCATGGATCGGCGAACGGCGGATACCACGGGCGGTCTCCATCTGTCGGTAGGGGAAATGATCGGCATAGAGCAGGCCGAGTGTTTCGGTGACGCGCTCACGCAGATAATGCCGGTTTTTCTGGAACGGTTGCGCCCGGCGGATATCGACTTCCCACAGGTCGAACGGCGGCTCGCCATCATTGATCCATTGCGCCAGCGCAAAGCCTGCGCCGCCGGATGAGACAATGCCGATCGAATTGTAACCGGCAGCGACCCAGTAGCCTTTCAGCTCCGGTGCTTCGCCAAGATAATAGCGGTCATCCGGCGTAAAGCTTTCAGGTCCATTGAAGAAGGTGTGGATGCCAGTCGTCGCCAACAGTGGCATCCGGTTGATCGCCTGTTCGAGGATCGGCTCGAAATGATCGAAATCCTCCGGCAACTGGTCAAAGCAGAAATCCTCCGGGATTCCCTGCATGCCCCAGGCCTTGGCCTTCGGCTCGAACGCCCCGAGCAGCATCTTTCCGGCATCTTCCTTGTAATAGGCGCATTCATCCGGCACGCGGAGCACCGGCAGCCGCGGCAGATCTTCGATCGCTTCGGTGACAATGTAGAAATGCTCGCAGGCATGCAGCGGCAGCGTCACGCCAGATTGCGCCGCAAGATCGCGGCCCCACATACCGCCGCAATTGACCACGATGTCAGCCGCAATCGAGCCGGTTTCCTCGCCCTGCTGCCAGTCGACCCCGGTCACCTGCCCATCGGCACTGGTGATCGCCGTCACCTTGACGCCCTCGATGATCCGGGCGCCGTTCTGGCGCGCACCCTTGGCCAGCGCCATGGCGATATTGGCCGGATCGCATTGCCCGTCGAGCGGCAGATGCACCGCCGCCGTGACGTCGGAAATATTGAGATGCGGATACATCTTCAGCACCTCTTCGGGACCAATTTCCTGAACATCAATATCGAAGGCCCGGGCCAGCGAGGCCTGGCGAAAAATCTCTTCCTTACGTTCCTCGGTCAGCGCCACGGTGATTGACCCGCATTGCCGCATACCGGTGGCGACACCGGTCTCTTCCTCGAGCTTGACGTACAGATCGGCCGAATATTTGGCCAACCGGGTCATGTTGAGCGAGGCCCGCAATTGCCCGATCAATCCGGCCGCATGCCAGGTGGTGCCGCAGGTCAGCTGTTTGCGTTCCAGAAGCACGATGTCGCGCCAGCCGAGCTTGGCCAGATGATAGGCCACCGAACAGCCCGAGACGCCGCCGCCAACGATGACCACGCGGGCCTTGTCGGGGACAGCCGTGCTCATGCCCGAATCCTCTCGTTTTTTGGATCCCACAGCGGCTGGTCAGGTTGCACGGTGGCGGGGAACCGCTCGCCGAATATTTCAACTTCAAGCTCGGTGCCCGGCTCCGTCAGATCGGCCCGCAGCATCCCCAGCGCGATTGACTTGCCGATCCGGTGGCCCCAGCCTCCGGACGTCGTTTCTCCCACCACCGCACCGTTGTGCCAAAGCGTCGACATATAGGGCGCATCGCAGTCTCCGGCCTCGATCACCATTGTGACAAAGCGCCGATTGACGCCGCGCTGCTTTTCAACCTCGAGGGCCTGCTTGCCCAGGAAGTCGGGCTTGTCCCATTTGACGAAACGATCGAGGCCGCCCTGCAGGATTGTGTAATCGGTCGACAGATCGCCCTTCCAGGCCCGGTAACCTTTCTCGAGTCGCAACGAATTGAGCGCGAACATGCCGAACGGCTTGAGACCGAGCGGCGCGCCGGCTTTCATCACCGCATCGAAGACCAGTGCTGTGTCTTCAACCTTGGTGTGGATCTCCCAGCCCAGCTCGCCTGCGAAGGAGACCCGCACCAACTGGCACCAGATGCCTGCCACTTGCGCCGA
The DNA here is from genome assembly GCF_046837775.1 of Hoeflea sp. Naph1. Classification (GTDB taxonomy): domain Bacteria; phylum Pseudomonadota; class Alphaproteobacteria; order Rhizobiales; family Rhizobiaceae; genus Hoeflea. The sequence continues at coordinate 4,182,977 of NZ_CP177286.1, forward strand.
TTGATGTGTTAGCCACGCCTTACCCAAATCAGCATCGGTGAGCTCGGACAGGATCTCCCGCGATTTGGGTCCGGTCAGGATCTGGCAAGAGAATGCTTCGGTAACATCCTCGATCGCAATGTCAGAACCGGCAGGAAGGTGTTTCGTCAGCCATTCGAAATCGTGCCATTGCGCGGCGGCGGCAGTGGTCAGGAAGAAGAAATCCTCGTCCAGCGCCATCAGCGACATCTCGGTGACGATATGTCCCTTGGCGTCGGAGAAATAGCCAAGCCCGATCCGCCCCGGCTTCGGCGCCATGCCGGTAATCAGCGTGTTGAGCCAGTCGCGCGCGCCCGGCCCCTGAACCTTGAACCGCGAAAAGCCCGGCAGATCCAGAATGCCGGCAGCGTTGCGCACCGCCAGGCACTCTTCGCGCACCGCCTCGAACCAGGCGCCTTCGCGCGCCCAGGTCTGGGTCGCTTCCTCGCTTGTGTCGTCACCGGGCCGGGCATACCAGTTGGCCCGTTCCCAGCCATTGTACGCGCCAAATTGCGCGCCAAGCGCCGCAACCCGGTCATGCACCGCCGAGAGTTTCTTGTTGCGTCCTGCCGGCCAGGCGTGATGCGGAAAGTGCATCGCGTATTCATGGCCATAGACTTCCATGCCCTTGGCAATCGCGTACTCCTGATCGCAAAATGCGGTGAAGCGGCGCGGGTCGCACGACCACATGTCCCACTCGGTTTCACCTTCCATCACCCATTCGGCCAGCACCTTGCCGGCACCGCCGCCCTGGCAGATGCCGAAGGTGAAGACGCAAGCCTCGAATGCGTTTGGCACGCCGGGCATCGGCCCGATCAGCGGGTTGCCGTCCGGTGTGTAGGGAATGGGGCCGTTAATGTTCTTGGTAAGACCCGCCGTGCCCAATAGCGGCACCCGCTCGACAGCATCATTGATGTACCATTCCAGCCGTTCGAGATCGTCCGGATAGAGCTGGAACGAGAAATCCTCAGGCATCGGATCATCGGGCGTGACCCAATGGGCCTTGCAGTTGCGTTCATAGGGGCCGAGGTTGAACCCGTTCTTTTCCTGCCGGAGATAGTAGGAACTGTCGACATCGCGCATCAGCGGCAGCTTGCCGCCATTCTCCCGGCTCCAGGCGGCTATCTCGGGAACCTCGTCAAACAGCATGTATTGATGGCTCATCACCATCATCGGCATGTCGCGGCCAAACATCTTGCCGACTTCGCGGGCATAATAACCCGTTGCATTGACAACATATTCGCAGCGGATTTCGCCCTTCGGCGTCGAGATTACCCATTCGTCGCCGTCGCGGCGCACGCCGGTGGCCGGGCAGAAACGGTGGATTCTTGCACCCATGTCGCGCGCGCCCTTGGCCAGCGCCTGAGTCAGTTGCGCCGGATCGATGTCGCCGTCATAGGGATCATAGAGCGCGCCGCTGAGATCGTGGGTTTCGGTAAACGGGTAGCGCGTCCTGATCTCGTCGGGCGCCAGCACCTCAAGCTCCATGCCCTGATAGCGTCCCATGCCCGCCACCCGGTGGAATTCCCGCAGCCGTTCGGCGGAATGACCGAGCCGGATCGAGCCGGTGACATGGTAATTCATCGGGTAGTCGACTTCGTCAGCCAGCCCCCGGTAAAGCTCGGTCGAATAGCGCTGCATGTTCATGATCGACCAAGACGACGAAAACGTCGGTACATTGCCGGCCGCATGCCAGGTCGATCCGGCCGTCAGCTCGTTCTTTTCGAGAAGCACGCAGTCTGTCCAGCCGGCCTTGGCCAGGTGATACAGCGCCGAGACGCCAACCACGCCCCCGCCGATTATGACGACCCTCGCATGCCCGGAAATTTCGACCACTGGTGCCTCCCGAAACCGGTTGATGACAGCGAGTATCCGACCTTGCCTGCCGTTCCGCTATTCCGCCGAAAGGCCTTTATTAATCGGAAAATCCGATTAGGGTGCAAAGCAGCAATTGGAGCGCCCCGGCAATGCAGATCGAGCAGCTGGAAACTTTTCTCGACCTGATGGAAACCAACAGCTTCAACCGCACTGCCGAGCGGCTGAACCTGACGCAATCAACCGTATCCGCCCGGATCCACGCGCTGGAAACTTCACTGGGACGGAAATTATTCACCCGCAGTCGCGCCGGCACACAGCCAACCCCGGCCGGGTTCCGCCTGCTCGACCATGCCCGCTCGCTGCGCCACCAATGGACCCAGGCACGCCGTTCGGTGCAAAGCACTGGCAATTTTGCCCTATCGATGCGGATCGGCATCCAGCACGATCTTGTCTCTAACCATATTGCCGATTGGGTGACCGGGTTTCGCCGGGTCCTGCCGGACGCATCTTTCTATATCGAGCACGATTTTTCCAACCAGATGAGCATCGACCTGCTGGCCGGCGAACTCGATTTATCGATCCTGTTCACGCCCAAGAACCTGCCCGATCTGCATCATGAATTGATCGGCGAGGTTGGCTACCGGATGATCAGCTCCCACGCCAGTTGCATCAAGGAGATCGTGCCCGAAAGCTACATCTTCACCAACTTTTCTCCGGCTTTTGACAGGATGCACCGTCCGGTGGTCGCCGGGCTTGACGAGGCGCCGCTTTCGAGTGGCCAGAACATTACCGTCTGCGGTCTGCTGAGTTCGCTTGGCGGGACCGCCTATGTGCTTGAGGACTCTGCCATCGAAATGGTCGCGGCCGGCGCATTTTACTATGTCGACGACGCCCCGCGCATCCCGCAGGCCGTCTATTTGGCGATGCACCTTCGCAACCGCCATTCGCATGTTCACCGCCGCATGCTCGAAAGTGCCCGAAAGCAATTGTCAGGCACTTGACACCGGCAGCATCTCTCCTGACGCAGCTGGCGGTTGATGAATCGACAATTGCCGCGTCGCCCCCCACACGAATATTCGCACAAAAAGGGCGCCAACCGCTTTCGCGCCGGCGCCCGATGTTCTGCGGGCCCAGAGCGAGCCCGCAGCAAGGATGGTGACAAGCAGCCTTAGTGTTTGAACTTCCGGATCTCGCCTGACTGCAAACGCGAGGCGTAGGAGATCAGCTCCTTCTTCACCAACTTCATCAGGAAGTAGAGGCAGAAGATGTTGACCACCGCCATGGCAAAGATCGCGGCATCGGAGAAATCAATGACCGGGCCTAGGTTTGCTGCGGCACCAATGACGATGAAGACGCAGAAAATGGACTTGAAGGTCAGCTCCGAATTCTTGCCTTCACCAAACAGGTAGGTCCAGCTTTTGAGCCCGTAGTAGGACCACGAGATCATGGTTGAGAAGGCAAACAGGATCACCGCGATCGCCAGCACATAGGGGAACCAGCTGATGGCCGACCCGAATGCAGCGGATGTCAAAGCCACACCGCTGACGTCACCGACAGTGGCAATGGAGGAACCCGCTTCATTGAGCACATAGAGCCCGGTTGCCGGATCAACGATCAACTGCTGCGAAATGGTGATGACCAGGGCGGTCATCGTGCAGATCACAACGGTATCGATGAGCGGCTCGAGCAGTGACACGAAACCCTCGGTGATCGGTTCCTTGGTTCTGACCGCGGAGTGGGCAATCGCCGCCGAGCCGACACCGGCCTCATTGGAAAACGCTGCCCGTTTGAAACCCTGGATCAGGGCGCCGACAAACCCGCCTGCAACCCCAAGGCCTGTAAAGGCGCCGCCAAAGATCTGGCCAAAGGCCCATCCGATCTTGTCATAATTGATCAGAAGAATGATCAGCGCGGCACCGACATAAAGGAGGCCCATGAACGGGACCACTTTTTCGGTGACATTGGCAATCGACTTGATGCCGCCGACGATCACCGAAAAGACCACGACTGCAAACACGATCCCGGTAATCCAGCCCGGATAGTCCCCGACAATGCCGGAAATCTGGGCATGGGCCTGGTTGGCCTGGAACATGTTGCCGCCCCCCAGTGCGCCAAGGATACAAAAGATCGAAAACACCACGGCGAGGAACTTGCCGCCTGGAAGCCCCAGTTCCTTGAAACCCTTGGAAATGTAATACATCGGGCCGCCGGAAACCGTGCCGTCCTCATATTCATTGCGGTATTTCACACCGAGCGTACATTCGGTGAATTTGGACGCCATGCCGAGCAATCCAGCCAGGATCATCCAGAACGTGGCTCCGGGGCCGCCGATGCCAACGGCAACGGCCACACCTGCGATGTTGCCGAGCCCGACAGTACCGGACAAAGCAGTCGCCAGCGCCTGGAAGTGGCTGACTTCGCCAGCGTCATTCGGATCCGAGTAATCGCCCTTCACCAAACTGATGGCGTGGCCGAAGAACCTGAACTGGACAAAGCTGAAATAGAGCGTGAAAATTGTCGCGGCGACCACCAGCCACATCACGATCCAAGGAAAACTGGTGCCTGGAATCGGTGCAAAAATAAGACTGACAAAAGGACCGGTTACGGCGGCAAAGACCTGGTTGACCTGCTGATCCAGCGTCATCGCTTCCTGCGCTTGCGCAATGCCGGGTACTGCTGTAGCCGCAATCAATGACAGCATTAATTTCTGAATAAAATTCATGATATTCCCCTCAGCTGACCACAGTCACGGGCACTTTGGCGTGCATGACAAGGTTGGAAGTCGCGCTGCCAAACAGGCGTTTGGCAAACCCGCCCTCCGACGAACGGCTGACGATGATTTGAGCGGCGCCCTCTTCCTCGGAAATATCCATCAGGATCGAAGCCACATCCCCGTGCCTGACCCTACCGGTGGCCTTGATGCCGGCCTCGTGCAGGCTTTTTACCGCCGGGTCAACGACCCGTGACATGGCCGTTGAGATCTCCTCTTCACGGCGTTTGTGGCGCTGTGCATTCTCCTCGGCGGTCTGAAAAGAATAGGGCGACCATTCCACCACATAGACCACCACCAGCTCGCAATCCCCGATCAGTTCTGCGAGTTTTTTTGCATGAGCCACGGCGCGCTCGCCGGACCCGTGGCCATCCAGACCAACTATCAGTTTTGTAGTCATTTTTGTTCCCTTCCATCTTGACCCCCTGGACCGCGCCGGCTTCAAAAAAGAGGCAACCTGTTTCGACCAACTGAAAGATCGAAACCAACACGCGGGATCTGATGCTTTTTCAGGCACCCCTCGTCATCAAGTGTAGTCGAAAAGATCTGTATCCGCTGTTCTTCTTGAATTTTGTCCAGTCTAATTTTCCAAGCACCCGAAAACAAAAGAAAAAAATGTATAGAGCTGCAATATCATCGTTCCGATTATCACGATAATCAGCAGCTGATACGCAGCCACATCTGCTAGTCAGATGGAATTCTTGCAACTCCGATCCGGCAATCAAGTACGCAGTTCAGATTTCCGATGGAAACGGCAGGCTGCAGAAGCAATAGGAAAGCGCGTTGATGCGATCACCATCCCGCCAAAGGGTTTTGGCACCCGTATAGAAATCAAAGGATTGATCGGATTACTCGTCGAAGCGACAAATCGGGTTTCATATACCCAGATGTGTGTGTGTTGGGGGGGGGGGGGGTAATGGTAGCGGGAGAGGGACTTGAACCCCCGACACGCGGATTATGATTCCGCTGCTCTAACCAGCTGAGCTACCCCGCCGCCAGCCGCCGGCAAAAACCGGTCTGGACGGGCGGGATATAAGGGGCGGTCCCTGCCGATGTCAAGCGTGCTTTGGGCTTTTTGACGCCAATTCATCCACATCTCCCGCGCGCGCCCGTTTGCCGCTCCCCATCCGCACCTTGGGGCTTTGCGTCGCGCCCGCGCGCCTTGCCTTGAGGTGTCAACGGGTCTAATTCCGGAACCACATCCCGCAGCCCCAAGATCATAGGACCCGATCCGCCCATGCAAAGTTCCTCTCCCCCCAGCATTGTGGTCATCGGCTGCGGTTACTGGGGCTCAAATCACGCCCGCACGCTGTCCGAACTCGGCGTGCTCTACGGTGTCGCCGACAGCCATGATGACCGCAGCCAGGCACTCGCTGCCCGCCACGACGTCAAGCAGATCAAGCTGGAGGCCGTGTTTGACGATCCGGCGATTGACGCGATGGTGTTGGCGCTGCCGCCGCAATATCACGCCGACACGGCCGTTGCAGCACTTCAGGCGGGCAAGCACGTGCTGGTCGAAAAGCCGATCGCCCTGTCGGTGGCCGATGCCCGCCGCGTGGTCGAGGCCTCGGCGCAAAATCCGCATCTGGTTGCCATGACCGGTCATGTGCTGCGTTTTCACCCGGCCTTCGAGGCACTCGAGGAGATGATCGCCAGAGGTGACCTCGGCACGGTGCGCTACATCCATTCGCACCGGGTTGGCCTGGGCAAGTTTCACGCCGAAAACGACGCACTGTGGGACATTGCCCCGCATGACCTGTCACTGATTCTGGCGATCACCGGCGAAAAGCCGATCAATGTGCGCGGCGTCGGCTCGGCGATTCTCAACCGGCTGTCCGATTTCGCCCATCTGCATCTGCAGTTTCCAGGCGGCATCCGCAGCCATGTCTTCACATCGCGGCTCAATCCCTACCGCGAGCGCCGGCTTACCGTGATCGGCACCAAGGCAATGGCAGTGTTTGATGATGTCGCGCCCTGGAACGAGAAACTGGCCATCTATCACCACAAATTGTGGGAGGATGAAAACGGCTGGCAATCGGAAATGGTCGATCCGGAATATGTCGACATCGCCGATGGCATGCCGCTGACCCGCGAAGCCGCCCATTTCATCGAGTGCATTCGCACCGGGGCTCCGTCGCGCACGCGGGTGGCCGATGGCCTGGCGGTGATCGAGATCCTCTCGGAAGGCAGCGTCCGTCACGATTGACGCCAATTTCCCGCCCCCGATTTTAAAGTCAGGGGCGGTAAGCTCGGCGCAAAACCTGCTCAGGCTGCCGGAACCAGCAAATTGGCAAGCATGGCTTCGGCAGCAGGCGAGCGTTCGGAACGGTTGATGAAACCGCCGCCATACACCCGTGCATCGTCACCGGGCGCGGAATAGAGTACACAGGCCTGCCCCGGCGCGACGCCGGCCTCGCCCTCGATAAGCTCGACCGAGATCTCGCCATCGACGCACCGCAGCAGCGCCGGCCGCGGCGGCCGTGTCGAGCGCACCTTGGCAAAGCATTCAAGCTCATCTGAACCCAACTCGCTCAAATCCGCATCCCCCAGCCAGTTGACATTGCGCAGGATCAGCTTGCGTGTATCAAGCGCCTCGCGCGGGCCGACAATCACCCGCCGCGAGCGCGCATCGAGATGCACCACATACAACGGGTCTCCGGTCGCCACGCCAATGCCGCGGCGCTGGCCGATGGTGAAATGAACAATGCCGGGATGCTCGCCCAGCACGCGCCCGTCAATATGGACGATCTCGCCGGCCAGTGCCGAATTGGGGCGCAATTTTTCAATCACGGTGGCGTATTTGCCCTGCGGCACGAAGCAGATGTCCTGGCTGTCGGCTTTCTGCGCCACCGTCAGGCCCATTTCCTCGGCCAGTTCACGGGTGCGGATCTTGGGCAATTCGCCAAGCGGAAAGCGCACGTAATCAAGCTGATCCTGGGTGGTGGCAAACAGGAAGTAGCTCTGGTCGCGGTCCGCATCGACCGGCCGGTAAAGCGCCCGACGCCCGGGATGGCCGGGGATCGGGTTGGCCCGCGAGCGGATATAGTGTCCGGTCGCCAGCGCATCGGCGCCCAGATCGCGCGCTGTCGCCAGCAGATCGGCAAACTTGACGGTCTGGTTGCAAGCCACGCAAGGGATTGGCGTTTCGCCCGCGACATAGCTGTCGGCAAACGGATTGATCACCGCATCGCGAAAACGTTTTTCATAATCAAGCACATAATGTGGAATGCCGAGCGTTTCGCAGACCCGACGAGCATCGTCGATGTCCTGGCCTGCACAACAGGAGCCAGCCCGGTGCACGGCGGCCCCATGGTCATACAGCTGCAGCGTCACGCCGAGCACATCATAGCCCTGCCGGGCAAGAATCCCGGCCACGACCGAACTGTCCACGCCGCCAGACATGGCGACCACCACCCGCGTATCGCGCGGATCCTTGTCAATATCGAGATTGTTCACTGTCATTCCCGTCATTCAACAGCGTTCAAGGCGCTGATCAAGCGGTTGCAAATATATCCGTACCGGACACTCCCTTTATAGGGTTTGCAGCGGCGCGCAACAAGAGCGCCGGCGCGACTTGCGGTCGCGGGTCGCGCATTTTGCCACCTGTGCCAAAGATTACCGAAACCTTGTCAGGCCCTTAGGCAATTTTTAAACCCCCGCCTGTAGGGTCAGGTCAGTAGGTCTTGAGTGTGTAAGAGAGTCCAATGACCGATATGGTACGACCCCGTGTCAAATATGTGATCGGCCCCGACGGGAGTCCGTTGACGATTGCTGATTTGCCGCCCGCAAACACCCGAAGGTGGGTAATCCGCCGGAAGGCCGAAGTGGTAGCCGCTGTCCGCGGCGGCCTGCTCAGTCTCGAAGAGGCCTGTGCACGCTACACGTTGACTGTCGAGGAGTTCCTCTCCTGGCAGTCGTCGATCAGCGACCATGGCCTTGCCGGTCTGCGCACCACGCGCATCCAGCAATACCGGCACTGAGCCGCACTGCCGTCACTTTTCCGTCCCGTATCTCAATCCCGTCCCCTTCCGGGGGCGGGATTGAGATACGCGCTTCGGTTAGGCAACCGGCGTGACGGCAAGCACCGTCGGTTCACTGTGCTGAGGCTCGTCCCGCCAGTCCGTGGGCGAGTGCGGCCATCAAGGCCGAGCCGGCATAAAACCACAGGCCTGGTTGCGAGAACGCGCTGGCGATTCCACCGGTTTTCGCCGCGACGATCACCAGCGCCACCAGCACCACATCCATCAGCGACCAACGGCTGAGCTGCGGCAGCACGGCTTGGGCCATTGCTGATTCGGGCTGCTGTCCCAGTGCTTCCGCGGTAATAACCAGCATCTTGATTACCGGAAACACCAGCGACACCAGCCCGACCACAACCGCCAGCACCGCGTCATCACCAGCCCAGAGCGCAGCGACCACGCCCAGCAGCGACGGCGATTGATCGAAAAAATAGAGTGTTTCGAATCGCACCAGCGGCAAAACCACGCCAAGGCCGAAAAAAAACGGCGCGAGCACAAGCGCCGCCACAAGCATCCAACGCATTGTCTCTCCTGTGAACTTGACCCGGTGCCGCCCGCTCTCCATATCCGAGATCAGCGTCAATTGGCAAATGGGGGGACTGTCATGGAGATCACCGAGGAAGCAGGGCCAACCGGGGGCCGCTATATTGCCCGCCTGGACGGCGTCGAGGCAGAAATGACCTATTCGCGCACGTCACCCGAGCTGATCATTATCGATCACACCGGTGTCCCCGACAGCCTGCGCGGCAAGGGGGTTGGTCAGGCGCTTGCTGCCCACGCCATCGAGGCCGCTCGCGCCGGCGGCTGGAAAATCATCCCGCTCTGTCCGTTTTTCAAAGCTCAGGCCCGGCGCCACCCGGAATGGCACGACGCGGTCGTCTGATCGCGCCGGCAATCTCCACGCGGAGGCTCGGACACGGCTGCACCAGCCCTGCTCGGGCCACACGCCGCACATGTCATTTCTATGCTTTAACCGCATGAATTAATGCGCGAATAGCTGCAACGCACGGCCAATCGCAGGCGCGAACCTCAGCCCGCGCCTGCCCATGAAAATCAACATTCTCCCGGACCGCAAGGCCCGAAATTGTCAAACCGTCCGGCTTGCCCGGTGGCCGGCGTCACGCTCTTCAAGCGCTGCCGCCTTGTCATACTCGGCCTGCGCCTCTTCGAGCGCCAGTTCGGCCGCATCAAGCTGCACTTTCAATTCACGAATTGAATTCTGCAGATTGTCCGACCGCTGACGCGCCGCCTTGGCGAAGGTTGGATAGGCAAAATGGGAGGGATCGGTGATGCCGGCCTTTTTCTCCTCGGCGGTGATCTGGTACTCCAGCTCGGCCGCCATCTTTTCCATTTCCGCCATCATCAGTTGGATCTGCCCAAGCTGACGTGTTTTTTCGTTAACCTGAAACTGCTTCAGGCGAACATGGCTCTCACGCGACTTCATACGCAATACTCCCGTGATGCGAGACCCCGGTTACTGAAAACTCACAACTCCGGCACAAGCGCCGGACCCGCTGTCTCAAAAAATGACCATGGCGTTAACTTTTTTACCGCCACGGTAACCATTCATTTACGGGCATCGTTAATACTAACGGTCATGGTTTAAGGCGGGGTAAACGGGAAACAAGTTTTTTTTCGGCTCGCTTTTTAGAGTCCTTTGAATCAGTTGGTGACGTTTCTTCATGTTTTACATCAACTTATTTGATCTGGATTTCCAGATATGAATCAGGAGTTTGCCGGTGATAATTAACAATTCGATATTGGTTGCGTAACCTGATTAGAATTTGTTAACCATTACGTGGCAGCCTCCAAATCAGGCAACGACTGGATCCGTATCGCACAAATGGATCACAATGACCTTTCGGCGGCGGAAAAGGGGACAAATATGCGGGTTTTATTGATCGAGGATGACAGCGCGACAGCGCAGAGCATCGAATTGATGCTGAAGTCTGAGAGCTTCAACGTCTACACCACGGATCTGGGCGAAGAGGGTGTCGATCTCGGCAAACTTTATGATTACGACATCATACTTCTCGATCTCAACTTACCGGACATGTCCGGGTACGAAGTTTTGCGGACTTTGCGGCTTTCAAAGGTCAAGACACCAATCCTGATCCTGTCCGGCATGGCAGGCATCGAGGACAAGGTGCGTGGCCTGGGCTTCGGTGCCGACGACTACATGACCAAGCCATTCCACAAGGATGAGCTGGTCGCTCGTATCCACGCCATCGTCCGGCGTTCCAAGGGTCACGCCCAATCGGTCATCACCACCGGCGACCTGGTCGTCAACCTGGATGCCAAGACTGTCGAAGTCGGCTCACAGCGGGTGCACCTGACCGGCAAGGAATACCAGATGCTGGAACTGCTTTCCCTGCGCAAGGGCACGACCCTGACCAAGGAAATGTTCCTCAACCATCTTTATGGCGGCATGGACGAGCCGGAACTGAAGATCATCGACGTCTTCATCTGCAAGCTGCGCAAGAAACTGGCCACATCGGCTGGCGGCAAGAATTACATCGAGACGGTCTGGGGCCGTGGCTATGTGCTGCGCGAGCCGGAAGAAACCGAAATTCGGGAAAGTGCCTGATTTCTGTTAGGCGCAATTCGGAAAATGAAAAAACCCGCCGGACTGGCGGGTTTTTGCTGTGTGGATATGTAGATAAGGTCCACAGTTGACGCCAAATCAAGCTTTTCAGGCAGCAATCGCATAGGGGGCAAAGGCTTCTGTCAGACTGCGGCGGTCGAATGGCTTGAGCAGGAAATCATCCGCTCCCGCCCGCTTGCCGGCCATCATCTGCTTGAATTCCTTTTCGATCATCAGGTAGTGGATGCGCACGTCTTTGCCGCCATCCATCTGCCTGACCGAAGAGATCAATTCCAGCGCGTCGGTCATGCCGGCATCAACCAGCAACACCTCGGGCAACTGAGCGTCACACATGATCATCGCTTCGCCCGCGTTTGACGCTTCAATGACCAGAAAATCCAGCCCGGTCAGGATGCGCTTGGCTACCTTGCAGATTACGGCGGAATCGTCGGCGATCATCAAGCGGCGCATGGCGGCTCTCCTCTTGCTATGTCTCGTGGCGGGTCTCACGACAAGAACCGTCTGTATCGAGGAGAGACTAGCGCGAGGGAGCGAAGATTTCGTAATCAGACAAGCTTAACGGAGCGTTGCCGAGAGGACTTGGCTTCCCGGCAACGCCTTCCCCGACGTCAGGCACCAGGTTCGGGCCCAACGTCAGGCATCAACTTCAGGCCTCGGTGGCTTCGCCGCGCTGGGCGGTAAACACAACCTCATCGGCATTTGCCGAACAGGCCAGCGTCAACCCGGCCTCCTGTGCCAACAATACCGTGTAATAGGGCTGGATCGAATGGGCGTCGATCGCCTCGTCGAGATTGCCGGAATAGATTTCGAGGAACTTCGGCGGCACCCGCACCATCCGTCCCTTGCATACCAGCCGGAACCGCGGATCGGTTTCCGGTGTTTCCAGTGTCACATCGATTTCCCCGCCCCGCGGGATCGCCCCATAGGCAACCAGAAACAGGTTGAGCAGCAATTTGACCTGATTCTTGGGAATGATCGCCCGCGGGCCGCTCCATTTCACTTCGGTCTTCTTGTCCGCTGAGACGTAATCGAGAACCGCTTTTTCGGCCTCGCCGGTATCGATCGATGCACCCACGGAGCCAGACGCACCAAAGGCAAGACGGGCAAATTTCAATCTGACCGAGGCATTGAGCGCGCTGGTCCGAATAAGGTCCATGGCGTCGGCATCAGCGCCGCCTTCATCAAGCAGTTCGAGGCCATTGTTGATCGCCCCGACAGGCGAGATGATGTCATGACACACGCGGCTGCACAAAAGCGCTGCCAGATCTGGACCAGCCAGGGTCAAATTGTGATTCTTCGGCATCGAAATCTCCTGTTCGCGCGCTCCGCGCGCAGAATCGTCGTGACAGCAAAATTGCACCAGGTGCGGTTTATCGCAAGCGCAGCCTCCCGCCGAGTGATCGCAAGCTTACGCTTCGACAACCGCACCGGAAGGAATATCGCCCTAAAGACACCACATTTGGTAAACCGCTTATTAAGATCGGGGCGCCACAATGTGATCAATCTATCCTGCGGTAACTATCGCCTTTTCAACGGAGTGGACCCCATGATCGCGTCCCGCTTTCACCACAGTGCCCTCACCCTATTCTTGCTGTCGTTGCTTGCCATTGTCGGCCTGGCCCCGAGCGCTCACGCTCAGTCGGCGGAAAATTCATCGCAATACACAGCACAGGAAATTATCGACGCAGGTCACGGTTTCTTCGGCTCGACCTCTGGCGGCCTTGCCAAGATTGTCGAGAAAGCCTTTCAGTCCTACGGGCTTCCCAACGGCTATATCCTTGGCCAGGAAGCCTCAGGCGCCTTCATTGGTGGCCTGACCTATGGAGAAGGCGGCTTGTACACCAAGAACGCTGGTCAGCACGACGTCTTCTGGCAGGGGCCGTCACTGGGCTGGGATTACGGCGGCAGCGGCAACCGGACCATGATGCTGGTCTACAACCTCCCCAGTGTCGAGGGCGTGTATGGCAGATTTGGTGGCGTTTCCGGCTCGGCCTACGTGATTGCCGGACTTGGCATGACCGTTTTGAAACGCGACGGCGTGCTGGTGGTCCCGATCCGGACCGGCGTCGGCGCACGTCTCGGCATCAATGTCGGCTACCTCAAGATGACGACCGCGCCGACCTGGAACCCGTTCTGACAAGCAGTCGGGAATCATTACATCGGATGAAGCAGCCGGCGACGGCTGCTTTTTTCTTTACCGCCCTCAATCGATTTTGTTCCCAATGTGAAACAGTCAAACATGGTCACGGGATCAGGCTTGGACTTGATGATCTGCACCTTGCAGCGCCTGTGGCAAAGACTTGCAACCATCCGATTGCTTGCCCAGGCGGTTCTGGCATGCTTAAAGCTCTATTCCCGGTCCCACACGATGATATCGGCCCGGTTTTTGTTGAGATGGATACACCGTGATTGAGTTTGTCCTGCTGTTTGCACTGGGTTTTCTTGCTGCTGCTCTGGTGGCATTGATCATCGCGCCCATTATCCAGCGCCGCGTGGTAACCCTCACTGAAAGACGCATGCGTGCCAGCGTACCACTTTCGACCGCCGAAATTCGTGCCGAGAAAGATATGGCCCGCGCTGCTTACGCCGCGGAAAATGCGCGGCTTTCCGTTGATCTCAGACACAACCGCGACGAACTCAGCCAGGCAGTGGCCCGCGCCACGCGATTGTCCGGCGACCTGACCGCCCTGCGTGCGGAAAAGATCGAGGCCGAACAGGCTATTGAAGCCCGGGACACCAGCATTCGCGACCTCACCGCTCAGATGCACAAGCGCGAGGAAGGAATCATCAATCTCACCGCCGAATTGGGCGAAAAGACGCGACTGGCCGAGGCCCGTCAGCATGAAATCGCGCACCGCGACGACCAGATCAACCGCCTTGGTGCAGAGATCGAGGAGATGCGCATCGACCTGGTGACGCTCGACACCGAAGCGGAAAACTTCAAGTCGCAAATCCGCGAACTGCGCGACGAGCGCCGCGCCCTGCGCGAAACGCTCAAGGAAACCGAAGCGGCAAACCAGGACCTGTCGTTCCGCCTGAACCGAGAGGAATCCCGTTTCGCCGAATTGGAACAGAAGCTGGCAACCACCATCACCAAGCTCACGGACCGCGAAAACGCGCTCGATCGGCGCAGCGCCGAAGTCGAACGCTACAAGCAGAAAAACCGCGACATCGCGAACGAACTGAGGTCCGCCAAGCGTGACCTCAGGGATGCCCAGAAGGTTGCACGCATCTCAGGCGTCCCTGACAGGCAGGACCGCGTCAGCAACAACGAGCGGCCGGCGGAGACCCCACCGCAGCCCGTGCTGGCGACCAGCCGCGACAACACCGGTGTCGACCACGACAGCTTCGAAGATCCCGCCGAATTCGAAGATGTCGACGATTTTGCCGAGGATCTGTCCGAGAATGAAAAAATCGACCGGCTTCGCGCCCGCCAGGCAGCACTGATCGAGCGGCTGATGAAAGCCAACAAGAACGACAACGATGCCGCCTTGCGGCGCGAGATTGCCACCGTAGCCGCGATGATGGTGGAACTGACCGCCAGCCGTGACGGACCATCTTCGCCGATCCTCAAGATCCTCAAAGGCAGCGAAGAACCCAACCGGGCGAGCGGTTCAGACCCGAGCTTGGCGACGCGTGCCCGCGAGATGCTGGACGCCAGCCGTTGAGGCCGTCGTCCTGTGTAACGTGATCGGTCACGTATCTCGCCAACTGAAACAAAAATCACCGGGCCGGCTGCCCCTTTTCACCGCTTTCTACGCGACCGCATTTAGCGACTGGTTCGCCCCATCCGGCTTGCCGCATGCCACAATGCAATGCCGCTCGCCGTCGCCACATTGAGGCTGTCGAGCCCCGGCGCCTGCTCGATTCTGAGCGTCTTCACCTGGTCGATGATCTGCTCGGGCAGCCCCTCGCCTTCGGTCCCGGCCAGCAGCGCCACCCGGCGGCCGGGTTGAAAATCGCTCAGTGCCCCGGTGCCTCGCGGTGACAATCCGACAACCTCGAAACCGTGGCCCGATAATTCTGCCACCAGCTCGGCAATCGAGCCGCCGCGGCAGAACGGAACCCGCAGCGCCGCGCCGACCGAAACCCGAATCGCCTTGCGGTACAAGGGATCGCAGCAGCTATCGTCGAGCACGACGCCATCGGCACCAAACACCCCGGCATTGCGAAAGATGCCGCCGATATTGTCATGATTGGCAATGCCGCAGGCCGCCACCAGCAATGCCTGCTCAGGCAGTCGGGAAATGAATTCGCGCAGTCCCGCCACCGGCAGATACCGCCCCAGCGCCAGAACCCCGCGATGCATGGCAAATCCGACGACCGCGTCGATCACCTCGCGCCCGGCGACATAGACAGGACAGTCCGGGTCAAGCTGCGCGATCAGGTCGCTGAGCCCGGCGACACGGTTTTCCAGGATCAGGACCTTTTCGATCACAAACCGCTTGTGCCCTGCCTCGGCCTCGGCAAGCGCCTGCAGCACCACCCGGCCTTCGGCGATGAAACGGTTGCCGCGCCCCGCCAGATCCCGATCACGCATCGCGGTAAACTCGGCAATGCGCGGATCAGCGGGGTCGGCAACAGGCGTCAGGCGCGCCGGCGCGGTCATGATCAGCGGTTGATTACGACGATGTCGCCGACATTGCGGCCCACCGACAAATCATGAATGATCAGCCGTCGCGATCCATCCTCTGCCCGGCCGAAGAACCCGATACGGGTGCCGTCTAGCGACACGCTTTCGACCGTAAACCCCTGCGGCAGCGCCGCCACGGCCTCGATCGGTGCATCGGCGGGCACCGCCATCGACGAACTGGAAGGTACCTTGGCCGCAACATTTGAATCGTCGCTGCGCGTGAATTTATAGACAATTGCGCCCAGCACGGCCATAAGGCCGATGAACATGATGGCGATCGACACGGCCAGCAGCCGTACCATCTTGCGCCGCACCTTTTCCATATCCGGATCAAGCGGCTTTTCGTCGAGATCGTCCTCGTTGACTTGCGACATTACCATTCCTTGCCGGGCGGACCCTGAAATTGAAGAACGCGACACCGTTTACCGAAGCCCAGCCCGATAGGGAACCCCATGCGGCGCCTGAAGTTCTTGTGGCGGGCGAAGATGCCGAAGGCCGGCTCGATGTCTGGCTCGCGGCGACGCTCGAACCCGACATTTCCCGCAGCCGCGTCAAGGCGCTGATCGAGGCCGGCGCAGTCAGCGTCAACGGCAAGACCGCCACCCACGCCAAACACAAGATCCAGGCTGGCGACCAGGTCGAACTGGTAATGCCCGAGCCCGAGGACCCGGTGCCGCAGGGCGAGGATATTGCGCTTGATATCCTGTACGAAGATGCCGACCTGATCGTGCTCAACAAGCAGGCCCGCCTGGTCGTCCATCCCGGCGCTGGCAACTGGACCGGCACCCTGGTCAACGCCCTGATCCACCATTGCGGCGACAGCCTGTCGGGCATCGGCGGCGTGCGCCGGCCCGGCATTGTCCACCGGCTCGACCGCGATACCACAGGCGTGATGGTGGTGGCGAAAAACGATCTCGCCCACCGCCACCTCGCTGCACAATTCGCTGACCACGGCCTTACCGGGCCGCTGGAGCGCGCCTACCAGGCGATTGTCTGGGGCAAGCCGCAAGGGCTCAAGGGCACCATCAACGCCAACCTTGGCCGCGGCCGCGACCGCACCCGCCGCGCCGTGCGCAAGGATGACGGCGATGATGTGCGCCACGCCGTGACCCACTATCTGGTCACCGAGCGCTATGAGGAAAAGCCCGACGGGTCCTGCGCCGGCTCGATGGTGGAATGCCGGCTTGAAACCGGCCGCACCCACCAGATCCGGGTGCACATGGCCCATATCGGTCACCCGCTGGTGGGTGACGCCGAATATGGCGGCGCTTTCCGGACCAAGGCCAACCGGCTGCCCGACACTGTTCGCGAGACAGTCAATGCGTTCCCGCGCCAGGCGCTGCACGCATTTCTGTTGGTATTCGAGCACCCGGCAAGCGGCGAAACCATGCGTTTTGAAGCGCCGCTGCCGCCGGACATGGAAGAATTACGACTGGCTTTTGCCAGACTCTGACCGGCGCCAACAGCACGCGCATGTTCCGATATCACGCGAGTGTGTGCCAATTGCACCTTGATCCCGGCTTTCGCCACAATTAGATGGCACTTGGACAGGTTCGAACGCGTTGTTCGGTTCGAGCCAGAAAGCTTGCCGTCAGGAAGCTGAAAATTCGGAAGAAAGGGTGCTATTATGGCCCAATCAAGTATGCCAACAATCTCCGCAGGCGAGAACGGCTTAAACCGCTACATGGCGGAAATCCGCAAGTTCCCGATGCTGGAGCCGCAAGAAGAATACATGCTCGCCAAGCGTTTCCTCGAACATGAGGACACCAAGGCGGCGCACAAGCTCGTCACCAGCCATCTCAGGCTGGTCGCCAAGATCGCCATGGGCTATCGCGGCTACGGCTTGCCGATCGGGGAAGTGATCTCCGAGGGCAATGTCGGCCTGATGCAGGCGGTCAAGAAATTCGATCCGGAGCGCGGTTTCCGCCTCGCCACCTACGCCATGTGGTGGATCAAGGCGTCGATCCAGGAATACATCCTGCGCTCATGGAGCCTCGTCAAGATGGGCACCACCGCCAACCAGAAGCGGCTGTTCTTCAACCTGCGCAAGGTCAAGAGCCGGATTCAGGCTGTCGAGGATGGCGATCTGCGCCCTGACCAGGTTGCTGAAATTGCTACAAAACTCAATGTCTCCGAGGCCGAAGTCATTTCGATGAACCGGCGGCTTGCCGGCGACGCCTCGCTCAATGCCCCGATCCGGGCCAGCGAGGGCGAATCCGGCCAGTGGCAGGATTGGCTGGTTGATGATTCGGAAAGCCAGGAAGACATGCTGGTCGAACAGGATCAGCTCGAAACCCGCCGCGCCATGCTGCAGGGTGCGCTCGACGTGCTCAACGAACGCGAACGGCGCATCTTCGAGGCGCGGCGTTTGCGTGACGATCCGATCACGCTGGAAGACCTGTCGACAGAATTCAGCATCAGCCGCGAGCGGGTGCGCCAGATCGAGGTTCGCGCCTTTGAAAAGGTCCAGGACGCTGTCCAGAAGGCCGCGGCTGCTCGCGACAAGGCGCTGGTCACCGTCGCCGACTGACCGCGCACTGATTGCGAAACATTTCCGACCCCGGAAGCGCCCCCGCTTTCGGGGTTTTGTTTGCGCGGGTCATGGGGACCGGCTTTGCCCCGTCATGCTCGGCACATACCTTCGTCATCCTCGGTCTCCAAGGCGGCATTCCTATACATCCGTGAGCCGGACTTGATCCAGACAGGTGAAGCATCGTCGCAGCCGTTGGCGTCCCCTGCCCTTCCGTCATGCCGGACTTGATCCGGCATCCAGCGACCCGGAGTCTGCCGGGTCAAAGGGCTCTTTCCGCCCAAGAACTTGGGCGTGCTGGATACCGGATCAAGTCCGGCATGACGGTGTGGAGAGATCGCGCCCGCAATGCATCGCGGCTGTATGTCCTGTCCCATCAGCCCACCGGTCACACCAAAACCCCGCGCGCGAAATGAAACTCGCCGACGGTCTGGGGCATGTGCTGGTCCGGGAGAACAATCCGGACTTGTGGGGCGCGGGCAAATGGCCCGTGGTGGTATGGAGAATGTGGCTTGGCGCAGTCACCCGCGCCCCACCGGTGAGGGACACATGCGCCTTCCGGGCGCACATGGGGCTCCTCCCCGCGATCAGGTCGACACAGTCCCGGACGGTTTCGTCTCGTTCGGCTGAACCGCCAACCGAACCCGTCCACTCCCGATCTGCTCCCGGCCTCAATACCGTCCAGCCTGATCAGGCCTTGTCAGAACCAGCGTCTTTCGACGCCGCCGGTGCTGGCGCGGACCAGCAGGTCTCCGGTTCCGGCTTTTTTGCCGGGGTGTTCCCAATCGCCGAGTTTCTGGCCTGCAGGTACGGTGCCCGCCCGCCAGAACTCACCGCCTCCCGCCGGCCAAGGCTCCGTCAGCCCTGGCCATCCGCTTGGAACGGAAGGTCGGGCCAGTGTGGCACGGGGCGAAAGGGTGTGGAAAAAATGGGGACATTTTTTGGGCGGGCTAGCTCGGCAGCGAAGCGCTAATTATTGCGGCAGCTAATATAGGAATAAAGCTAGTGATAGCCTGACATACGCTTACAGCCCGACGACCCGCTACGAATGTGGTAGAGGAGGCTTGTGAGAAATTATCACGGTGCTTAATCTCTCCAGACATCAATTCTAGGAAGCCCAATGCACATCAGCCGTTTGAAACTTAAGAACTGGCGGAACTTTAAGTCTGGTGAAATTCAGGACCTTCCCGAATCCGTCTACATTTTGGGGCCTAATGCTGCAGGCAAATCAAATCTCTTGGATGCCATACGCTTTTTGAGGGATGTGTCGAAACATCGTGGGGGCGGGCTTCAGGATGCAATCGAACGTCGCGGGGGTGTCGGAAAGATACGATGCTTACATGCCCGAGCCGACACTGAAATACTTATTGAGGCTGATGTTGTTGACGACAGTGATACTCTAATTTGGAGGTACGAACTCGGTTTCAACATTCCACCAAAAGGCAAGCGTGATCCGCAGGTAACAAAGGAACGAGTGACATCATTTCAACCGGATGGAGCGTCTGCTGTTTTGCTTGAGAGGCCAGGGCCGCCCGAAAAAAGTGATGAACTGCTCCTTCGTGAAACGCATATTGAGCAAATCAGTGCGAATGCGAAATTTCGCGATCTGGCAGATTTCTTTTCTGGTGCGACCTATGTTCATCTCGTACCTCAACTTTTGAAATTCGGTGATCAAATTGGCGGGCGGGTCATCGACGATGATCCATTTGGTCAAGAATTCATGTTGAGAATCGCACGTACTACACCTCGTATAAGAGAGGCTCGCTTGAAGCGCATAGAAACTGCCTTACGGACAATTGTCCCGCATCTGGAAGACCTAAGGTTCCTAAATGATGACATTACTGGCCATCCGCATTTAGAGATCCGGTTTAAGCATCACCGACCCCGAGGGGCTAGACAGCGAGAAGATCAGTTTTCCGATGGAACGTTGAGAATAATGTCGATCCTTTGGCTTCTGCAGGAGCGCGGAAACTCGCCTTTGCTTCTTGAGGAACCAGAACTATCTCTGAACGAAGAGATTGTGGCACAGCTCCCAAGAATAATGGCATCAGTAAAATCAAAATCACGAAGCGGCAGGCAATACATTATCACAACTCATAGCGAAGCGCTTCTATCAAATTCCGGTATAGATCCTCGCGGAATAGTAATAATCACACCTTCAGATGACGGGTCTAGTGTTCGTGGCGTATCCGAAGATGAGAAATCTGCACTTTGTGCAGGTCTTTCTGCTGCAGAAGCAGTTCTGCCAAACGCAAGGAAAACTGGTCAGCTAGATTTACTATTATGACTGTCTTTTATTGCATAGAGGACGAACTGAGTCGAGTAGTTGCTGAAAGGCTTATCCGCGAGTGCTGTCCAATTGGCACCAACATGCAAGAACTTGGAAAAGCCCATGGTGGGTTTGGTTACATTAGGAAAAATTTGCAAAAATTTCATAGTCTCGCGCAAAGATCACCAGTACTTATTATTACGGACTTGGATCGGGGAGTGTGCGCACCTTCGCTTAGAAATAGCTGGCTGCAGGCGGCCAACATTCTGGAGCCTTTGCCAGAAAACATGTTGTTCTGCATAGCCCAGACAGAAATTGAATCTTGGTTATTAGCCGATACAAAGGGTATCTCCACCTTTTTGAAAGTCAGCCCAGGCAGACTGACTGCTAACATTGAGACGTCCACCGTTGACTCGAAGGAATATCTCGTTCGGTTAGCTATGGGTTCTTCAAACGCCGACATTCGGCGTGACTTGACGCCCGCTCCCAAAAGCACTGCACCAACCGGGCTCAGTTACAATTTCAGATTGTCTCAATTTGTCTGCAATGATTGGAATCCTCGAGAAGCGGCAGCAAATAGCTTTAGCCTTCGTCGTGCTATTACTAAATTGTCTTCATTGAATAGGTAAAAGGCACCGCTTAGCAATCCTGTGGGCAGACCGTGAAGCGCATCTTCTTTCGAGTGATTTTCGCGTTGGGACTGGTGTCCGGCCTGAGCGGGTGCATTGGCGTGTCCTATTACGCGCAGTCGCTGAAGGGCCATGTCGAGATCATGACGGCGCGCCAGCCGGTCGCCAGGCTGATCGACGATGCGTCGACGCCCGAGGGCTTGCGCGCGCGCATGGCCTCGGCGCGCGCCATAAGACAGTTTGCCACCGACGAGCTCGACCTGCCCGACAATGCGAGCTACCGCTCCTACGTCGATATCGGCCGGGACTATGTGACCTGGGCGGTGTTTGCAGCACCGGAATTCTCGGTCGTGCCGCGGGTCTGGTGTTTTCCGGTGTTCGGCTGCGTGCCCTACCGGGGCTATTTCTCCAAAAGCACGGCGGTTAAAACCGCTGTTGAGCTGCAGCAGCAGGGCCTGGACGTACATGTCTCGGGCGTCACCGCCTATTCCACGCTGGGCTGGTCAAGTGATCCGCTGCTTTCGACCATGCTGCGCCAGGATGAAACCTACCTCGCAGGCCTGGTGTTTCATGAGCTCGCCCACCAGCGCGTTTATGTCGATGATGATTCCGCCTTCAACGAGGCCTTCGCCGTGACTGTCGAAACCACCGGGGTGAAGGCATGGCTGCGCGCAAATGGCGATACGGCGGGACTTGGCCGCTACGAAGCGGGGCTGAAGCGCAATGCCCAATTTCTTGCGCTGGTGGCGCAAACCCGGACCGAGTTGAGCAACGTCTATCAGGGCGCTGGCACCGTTGCGCAGAAACGCGCCGCAAAGGCAGCCGCGATCGAACGGCTCAGGGTGCGTTACCGAAAGATGCGGGAAAGCCGCTGGGGTGGATTTGGCGGATATGATGCCTGGGTCGAGGCGCCGATCAACAACGCCAAGATCTCGGCAATGTCGGTCTACAATGACCGGGTGCCGGCGTTTATGCGCCTGTTCGAACTGTGCGCGGGCGACTATCCACGGTTTTACGCGGCAGTGGGACGGTTAGGCCGGCTAGCCAAGGCAGATAGGGCCGCGGCACTCGAGGCCGCCAAGACGTGTGAGTGAGGTTGAGCCTCAAATCTTCCCCTTGCGGTGGAGATGTCACGAAGTGACAAAGGGGGGTCAAAACCCGCCTTCTGTGATTGCCGCATTACCCCCTCTGTCGGCTATGCCGACATCTCCCCCCACAAAGGGGGGAGATTAGCCCGCGGCTGTGTCACCCTCAGTTCTGCGGCGTGGCGCGGGCCCAGGCATCGAGCGCCTCGTTGAACACTTCGGTACCGCTGGCGCCTTTTTCGAGCGTGATCAGCGCCTGCCGGCCATTGGCATAGACCAGCGGGATATCGATCCAGTTGCGGTCGCGCATCAGGCTATCATTGGTCTTGCGCGCTTCGTCGAGATCGTTCAGCGCCACCATGTAGAAATCCTGGGTGATCTTGGCCGGCACCGCAATCAGCGGCGTGCCC
This sequence comes from Hoeflea sp. Naph1, assembly GCF_046837775.1. Lineage (GTDB taxonomy): Bacteria > Pseudomonadota > Alphaproteobacteria > Rhizobiales > Rhizobiaceae > Hoeflea. Next base: position 4,205,763 of record NZ_CP177286.1, read on the forward strand.
TGGTCGGCCTCGGTCTGCTTGAAGGTGATGCGTTGCAGCTGATCGATCGAGCCGCCATCAAAATCCGCGGGCACGGCGAAAACCACCTCGATGATGTGGCTCGCCGGCAAGGACGGATCGGTGTTGCGCTTGATGGTGAGCAGTGCCGAAAGACCCTTGTCGGGATTGTTGATCTCGCCGCGAATGACCGCTTCATCCGGACCAGCATCAGCCTTCTCGTTGACCAACGTCCAGACTACCGTGCCCTGCTTGACCTCCAGTGATTGCGCGCCGAGGCGCTCTTCATAGAGGATCATCTTCTGGGCCACGCCAAGCGGCTGGGCTTGAGTGGCTGCGGCTTCTTCGGGGGCAACGGCCGCATCGGCGGTGGTCGCGTCGGCCACGGCATCATCGGCAGGTGCGTCATCGGTCAGTGCGGCAACCGAGCGGCCCTCAACGGTATCATCAGCGGCAGGTCCGGGCGCCGGGCCGGGATCGGTTTCGGTTCCGTCGGCATTGAGGCGCTGGGTGAATTTTTCGCCGGCGCCTGAATCGGTTTCCGGCGCGGGGGCTACCGGGGTCTCTTCGGTGGTCTCCACCGCCGGCGCGGTTTCCGGTTCAGCCGGAGTCGCCACCGGGGCCGTTGTCGGTTCGGACCCTTCGACCGCCACCGGCGTGTCGCCGGAGGTAGCGCCAAACATCGCCACGAACGTGTCCTTGTAGGCCCATCCGGCAAACGCGGCGACGCCAAACACCAGGATCACCACCAGTGCCAGCACACCGCCCTTGCCGCCCGATGCGGACTGCTTGCGTGCACTCCGCGAGGACTGGACCGATTTTGCAGCCAGCCCAAAAGCCTCGTCATGCGCACTGCCAACCAGCTCGGCCGGTCGCGACCCGGTTTCGGGGGCAGCCGGTGCGATTGTGGTATCGGCCACAGCCGGTTCCGGCACCGCAGCGGCTGGTGTTGCCAAGCCCGCGGCAACGGCCGGTTTTGGCTCCGGCTCCGGTTCCGGTTCGGGCGCGGTCTCGGTCTCGGTCTCGGTGAGCACAGGGCTCTTTTCGACCATCGATTCCAGTTCCGCCATCAAGGCGTCGGTTTCATCGACATCGGCCGGAAGCGCTTCGATATGCTCGCTTTCAACCTCCTCGATTGCCTGGTCGAGTTTGTCGAGTTGGCGGGCAATCACCTCGTCGGCGGGCTGCGGGTTGATGGCTTCAAGTTGACGGCGGATTGCGGCCCGCGCCTTGCCATAGACCTTGGTTCGGTTCTCCGGTGTGTTTTCAGGCAGGTTATCGACCGCCTTCCGGATGACTGCTACAAAATCCGCCATGGTTTACCTTGGTTCGATGCTACAAAGCGCAGTGAGCGCGCGTTTGCGCTAACCTAGTCTTCAAAAGGGTCAGTCACAAGTATCGTATCGTCCCGCTCAGGACTAGTGGACAACAGAGCCACCGGCGCGCCGATAAGTTCTTCAACCCGCCGCACATATTTGATCGCCTGCGCCGGCAGATCCGCCCAGCTGCGCGCACCAACGGTTGTCTCTTCCCAGCCGTCGATGGTCTCGTAGATCGGCGTTACCCGCGCCTGCGCGCCCTGGCTGGCCGGCAGATGATCAATACGCACGCCGTCGAGCTCGTAGCCTATGCAAATCTTGAGTTGCTTGAGCCCGTCGAGCACATCGAGCTTGGTCAGCGCGATGCCGGTGGTGCCGTTGACGGCAACCGATTGCCGCACCAGCGCCGCATCAAACCAGCCGCAGCGACGCTTGCGACCGGTGATGGTACCGAATTCATGGCCGCGTTCGCCCAGAAACTGGCCGGTCTCGTCATTCAGCTCGGTCGGGAAAGGCCCCTCGCCCACCCGCGTGGTGTAGGCCTTGGTGATGCCGAGCACATAGCTCAGCGCCCCCGGCCCAAGCCCCGATCCGGCAGCAGCCTGACCGGCCACGGTGTTGGACGAAGTGACAAACGGATAGGTGCCGTGATCGACGTCGAGCAGCGAACCCTGGGCGCCCTCGAACAGGATGCGCGAACCGCGACGGCGCGCCTTGTCGAGCAGCAGCCAGACTGTTTCGCGAAACGGCAGGATCCGGTCGGCAACGCTGGTGAGTTCCTCGAGAATCGTCTCGACCGAAATTTCCGGTTGGCCGAGCCCACGCCGCAAAGCGTTGTGATGGGTCAAGAGCCGGTCGACCTTGGCCGGCAGGGTATCGAGGTTGGCCAGATCCATCACCCGAATCGCCCGACGGCCAACCTTGTCCTCATAGGCCGGACCGATGCCGCGCCGGGTGGTGCCGATCTTGGTGCCCGAATTCGACGCCGCATCTTCACGCAGTGCATCGAGTTCGCGGTGCAGCGAGAGAATCAGTGTGGCATTGTCGGCGATTCGGAGATTGTCGGTATTGACGACCACGCCCTGCCCGGCCAGCCGGTCGATCTCGCTGACCAGCGCATGCGGATCGATCACCACGCCATTGCCGATAACCGCCAGCTTGCCCGGACGAACGACACCCGAGGGCAGCAGCGAAAGCTTGTAGCTTGTCCCGTCGATAACCAGCGTATGGCCGGCATTATGGCCGCCCTGGAAACGCACGACCACGTCGGCCCGCTCGGAAAGCCAGTCGACAATCTTGCCCTTTCCCTCGTCACCCCATTGCGACCCGACGACAACTACGTTGGCCATGACATCCTCTTGAGATAGGGCCCGCATGTGGGGGCCAGAAAAACGAAAACCCGCGCATGCATACCGGCTAAGGCCGCCAAAATCGAGCCTCCGTCTCCATTAATGACGTTTTTTGCGTGACAATTTCGCGGGTTCTCGCCAAACATGAGGCTCGGGGTGAAGCATGTCCTCCGGAAACCGCCAGGCTGGCCTTTCGGCTGCCCGAAAATCCACCTTCAATTCCCGGATATCTGCCGTGTATTTGCGCGCCTATCTGCTCCTGACAATCACCGCGCTCACATGGGGTGGCAACGCCGTGGCCGGCAAGCTGGCAGTCGGACACATCTCGCCGATGTTGCTGACATCGTTCCGGTGGGGACTGGCACTGACGATTGTTCTGACATTCGCGCTGCCGCAGGTACGGCGCGATATAAAAGTGATCCGCGCGAATCTGCCACTGCTGGCCAGTTACGGCATCTTCGGTTTCGCTTTTTTCAACGTCCTGATGTATTCCGCGCTCACCCACACTACGGCGATCAACGTGGCGATCGAGCAGGCTGGCATGCCGATGCTGATCTTTCTCGCCAATTTCTTCCTGTTTCGCATCAAGGTCAGCTTCGGCCAGTTCGCCGGATTCATGCTCACGCTTGCCGGCGTCGTGATTACCGCCTCGAGCGGCAGCCTCGAGCGACTGATCGGGCTTGAGCTCAATCGCGGCGATGCGATGATGCTTTTTGCGGTAATGCTCTATGGCAGCTACACCGTGGCACTTCGCTACAAGCCGGTGATTCACTGGCAAAGCCTGATAACGGTGATGGCGGCGGCGGCCTTTCTCACCTCGCTGCCATTCGCGGCCTGGGAGTCAACCCAGGAGAATTTCATCTGGCCCGACACCCGCGGCTTCATGCTGGCCATCTACACCGCAGTCTTCCCCTCGCTGATCTCCCAGGTCCTGTTCATCAAGGGCAACGAGATCATCGGCTCGAACCGGGCCGGGATCTTTATCAACCTGGTGCCGATCTTCGGCACGCTTTTGTCGGTGCTGATTCTTGGCGAGGTCCTGCACCACTATCACGTGATCGCGCTAACGCTGGTGCTCGGCGGCATCGGGCTGGCCGAACACTACAAGAAATGAAAAAGCCCCCGGCGCTATACGCGCCAGGGGCTCGACCTCCGGTAAGAAGCGGCTCTTAATCGATGTTGAAGACCAGCGGTTTGGCTTGCTTGATGGCCTCGTGGGCCGTCAGCTTGTTAAGCACATCCTGTTCAACGAGCTTGTCGACATAGAGAAGCGCGATCGCATCTCCATTTGCCTTTTCGCGGCCCAGCTGGAAATTGGCGATGTTGACGTTGGCATCGCCAAGCGTCGACCCCATGAAGCCGATCATGCCGGGCACATCGGTGTTGGCGATGTAGATCATGTGGGCTCCGACTTCGGCATCCATGTTGATCCCCTTGATCTGGATAAACCGCGGCTTGCCGTCCGAGAACACGGTGCCGGCTACCGAGCGGCTCTGGCGCTCGGTTGTCACAGTCAGTTTGATATAGCCGTCATAGACACCGGTCTTGTCACGCTTGACCTCGGACAGGACGACGCCCTTTTCCTTGATCATGATCGGTGCTGAAACCATGTTCACATCGGCGACCTGATTGCGGATCAGGCCGGCCAGCAATGCACTGGTCAATGCCTTGGTATTCATGCTTGCCGTCACACCGTCATAGAGAATCTCGATTTCCTTGATCGGGCTTTCGGTGACCTGGCCGGCAAACGAGCCGAGCACGTCGGCCAGCCGGATGAAGGGCTTCAGGATCGGCGCTTCCTCGGCGGTGATCGACGGCATGTTGATGGCATTGGAAACAGCGCCGCGGACCAGATAATCCGACATCTGCTCGGCAACCTGCAGCGCCACGTTTTCCTGCGCTTCGGTGGTCGAAGCGCCAAGATGCGGGGTGCAGACAACATTCGGCAGGCCAAACAGCGGGCTCTCCGTTGCGGGCTCGACTTCGAACACGTCAAACCCGGCGCCGGCGACCTGGCCGGATTTGAGCGCTTCGGCAAGATCAGCCTCAACAACCAGACCGCCGCGCGCGCAATTGATGATGCGGACGCCCTTCTTGGTCTTGGCCAACGCCTCGGCATCGAGAATGCCGCGGGTCTTGTCAGTCATCGGCACATGCAGGGTGATGAAATCGGCCTTCGCCAGCAATTCGTCGAGCTCGACCTTGGTGACGCCCATTTCCTCGGCGCGTTCCTTCGACAGGAACGGATCATAGGCAACGACATGCATCTTCAGACCGATGGCGCGCGAGCAGACGATCGAACCAATATTGCCGGCGCCGATGACGCCAAGCGTCTTGCCGGTGATCTCTACGCCCATGAATTTCGATTTCTCCCACTTGCCGGCCTGGGTCGAAGCATCGGCTGCCGGAAGCTGGCGGGCGACGGCGAACATCAGCGCGATGGCATGTTCGGCCGTGGTGATGGAATTGCCAAAAGGCGTGTTCATGACGATGATACCGCGCCGCGAGGCGGCCGGAATATCCACATTGTCGACGCCGATGCCGGCCCGGCCGATCACTTTCAGGTTGGTTGCGGCGGCAATCATCTTTTCCGTCGCCTTGGTGGCCGAGCGGATCGCCAAGCCATCATACTTGCCGATGATTTCGAGCAGCTTTTCCTTGTCCTTGCCTATTTCGGGAAGGTAATCCACCTCGACGCCGCGGTCCTTGAAGATCTGCACTGCGGTGGGGGAGAGTTTATCGGATACGAGTATGCGGGGCGCCATGATGGCCTCCATTGCTTGATAGAATTTCGATGAATTGAGAGCAGGACCGCGCCGTCTCGGCGACAGCGCGGTCGGCGCAACTGAAAATCAGGCCGCTTGCTTGAGCGCGGCTTGTTCCTGTGCGAAGGCCCATGAGAGCCACGGCGTCAGCGCCTCGAGATCGGAAGTTTCGACCGTCGCGCCGCACCAGATCCGCAAGCCCGCGGGGGCGTCACGGTAAGCGCCGATATCCAGCGCCACACCTTCCTTGTCGAGCCGCCCAACCATCGCCTTGGCGAAGGCTGCCTGCGCCTCGGCAGGCAACGCGGTAATCTCCGGATCGGCAATCACCAGACAGACGGAGGTGTTGGAGCGGGTTTCATCGACCTTGGCGAGATTGGCAATCCAGTCATTGTCGGCAACAAACCGATGCAAGACATTGGCATTGGCATCGGCGCGAGCCATCAGCCCGTCAAGGCCGCCAAGCTTCTCTGCCCATGTCAGCGCGTCCAGGTAATCTTCGACGCACAGCATCGACGGCGTGTTGATGGTTTCGCCGACGAAGATGCTCTCGATCAGTTTGCCGCCCTTGGTCATGCGAAAGATTTTCGGCAACGGCCAGGCCGGCTGATAGGTTTCGAGCCGTTCGACGGCGCGTGGGCTGAGGATCAGCATGCCGTGGCCACCCTCTCCGCCAAGCACTTTCTGCCAGGAAAATGTCACTACATCGAGTTTGGCGAAATCAAGATCCTGGGCAAATGCCGCCGAAGTGGCGTCGCAAATCGTCAGTCCGGCGCGATCGGCGGGAATGAAATCGGCATTGGGAACCCGGACACCGGATGTGGTGCCGTTCCAGGTGAACACCACGTCGCGATCAAAATCGATCTGCGTCAGATCAGGTAATTCGCCATAGGGCGCGGTGATCTTGCGAGCATCATCAAGCTTGAGCTGCTTGACCACATCGGTGATCCAACCTTCGCCAAAACTTTCCCAGGCGACCATGTCGACACCGCGCGCGCCGAGCATTGACCACATGGCCATCTCCATAGCGCCGGTGTCCGATGCCGGAACGATGCCGATGCGATAGTCGTCAGGCACCTTGAGAACGCTGCGCGTCAGATCAATGGCCTGCTTAAGTTTGGATTTGCCGATTTTGGCCCGGTGCGAGCGGCCAAGGGCCGCATCGATGAGCGCTTCGGGCGTCCACCCGGGACGCTTTGCGCAAGGACCAGAAGAAAAACGGGGATTTGCCGGACGCAGGTCCGGCTTGGAAACAGTCGACATAAAGCTATCCTTCCAGATAGTGGCCCCTCGTTGGGGAGGGGTGGCCCACTGACCGGATTAGACTTCTGCAAAATTGAAGTCAAGCGCGATCCTGCGGCCGTGCCCACAAAAAAGGGCGGAGAATATCCGCCCTTCCTGTTCAATAGCGATGTCTGCTGACGCCTACCAAAGTGCGTAGCGCAGGCCAGCCCGGATTTCATGCTTTTCAATACCATTGTCATTGGACTGGACGCCCACAGCCCCGGCCGCTGCCGTGACGGTGTCGTAACCAAACTGCGCGTCACCATCCACCTTGGAGTAGCGATATCCCAGATCGAGCTTGAGGTCCTTGGTGATATCATAGGAGACACCGGCCATAAGTGCGTAGGTAAAGCGCCAGTTCTCCTCACCCGGGAGGTTGGTATCCAGCACAAATGGCCGGACGAGTGCCAACGTGTCCCACGTCACCCGGGTAATACCGGCGCCCGCACCAACGTACGGCGTAAAGCCAGCATAGGTGCCAAGGTCGGCATAGACATTGGCCATAAACCCATATTGCTCAAAGTTCTGCGAAAAGACCGCCGGACCGGTGGCCCCGTTAAAATCGCCTTCCGAATAATCGAAGGTCAGATCGCCGCGCAAATAGTCGGTAAAGCTGTAGCCCATACCGATCGCGCCCGACCAGTGATTGTCGAGAGAAGAACTATCGAAATTGGTGGCGGTGTAGGTCGGCGGCGCAGCGCTGAAGACCGAATAGCTGGTGGCTTCACCTCGTGTACGCGCCGAATAGCCCAGATCACCACGCAGATACCACCCGGTGCCGATCTCGACCGGCTGCGTTACCGGCAAGTCCGGTGCATAGATGATGTCGTCAAGGTCTGCGGCATGCGTGGGCGCCGCCAGACCGATGGCCGCAATGCAGGACGTTACAGCTATTCGCGTCAACATGACTGTTTTCCCTTCAATGGCTCCGGGCCAGCGATCGAGCGGCCGAATGCATGTGAAGGTCACTATGGCGGTGACAGGTTAAGTCTCGGTTAAGCACGTTTGTTAAGCACGTCAGTTAACGTTGGTTTTGTGAAGTAACAAATGAGTAAGACGGCAACACAAGCGCCCGGCCCCAAACGAAAAACCGCCCGGCGATTGACCGGGCGGTTGATTTGGCAAAGCCGAACTGGCGAAGGAAAGTTTTACTTGTAAACCGCAGGCATAATCGGCGCTGGTTCGATGTAAACCTCTTCCTGATCACAGCCGCCGAAGCTGTAGCGAAGGCCACCGCGGGCTTCATGCGAGGCGATACCCTCATCATAGCCGGGACCGCCGTTCTGCGCATAGCCGAACATCTTGCCGCCAGAGACATGACGATAGCGATAGCCGACATCAGCCTTCACATTGCACGTAAGATCAATCGAGGCGCCAGCCATGAGCGCATAGGTAAAGCGCCAGGATTTTTCGCCGCCATGATTGACGGTTGTGTCACAAAGTGCGGGGTTGCCGTCAGCGCAGGAGGTGTTGTTCAGGCCGTCCCAGGAAACACGGGTGCCGCCGATACCAGCACCGCCGTAAAATGTGAACCGACCTTGCTTGTAGAAATCGACATAGGCGTTGGCGAGCAGGCTAAGACCCGACACCGAACTGATATCGGTCGAGGTGCAGGCACCGACGCAAGCGCCAAATGCAGCGCCGGATCCTTTTGTCGACCCACGGAAATCAGCATCTGCGAAATAATCAAGCGTCAGGTCGGTACGCAGATGGCGGCTGACTTGATAGCCGACACCCCCGCCGACACTATATGAGGAACGCAATTCCGAAGTGGAGAAGTTTGCATAATTGGCGTTCGACCCCTGAAAAAATCCAGGTGCGTCAATCTCGTTCCAGACGTAACTGGCGTCGCCGCGCAGGTACCAGCCGCTGGCCGCGGCAACCGGCTGTGCAGCTTGGGGTTCGTAATAGGGTGCTTCAACAATCGGCGGGGGAAGAACATCGGCTGCTCCGGCCGACCCTACACCGGCAATCATCATGGCCGCTCCAGCCAGGAAAACATTTCTCATGGTAGACTCCATTGTCGAGACATGCGCGGCCGCCGGTTTTGGTGACATCACGCTCTGTGGTTCGACTTGGAGATTGAAGCAAAAGAGTTAAAAGCCACTTAACCACGTCTCTTTACCAAGAAACGTCCTATTTCAACACAATAGCCAATTGCGAATTGACCCGCTGCTTGACAGTCGGATTGCCTTCCGTCTGACCGCAGAAAAGGAAAAACCCGATCAAGCTGTGTCAGCCCAACCGGGTTTGGTATGTGGCCGAACGGAATAAGTTCCGCGCGGGAGATTTCTGGCAGTGTCGTCAGGCCGCGTCGCGGGCTCCGGAAATCACGTTGATCAAGTCATCGACAATCGTCTCTATCTGGCCACGGTCATCGCCTTCGGCCATGACCCGGATCAGTGGCTCGGTTCCGGACGGGCGTATGACCAGTCTTCCGCCGTTGCCGAGCGAAGCTTCAGCATCGGCAATCGCGGATTTGACGTGGCTGTCATTGAGCGGCTTGCCACCTGAATAGCGCACATTCTTGAGAACCTGCGGAACCGGATCGAATCTGCGGCAGACTTCCGATACCGGACGGCCCATGCGTTGAACGCAGGCCATGACCTGCAACGCTGCCACCAGGCCATCTCCGGTGGTGGCGAAATCAGAAAGTACAATGTGCCCCGATTGCTCACCGCCGACATTGAAATCATGTTTGCGCATGTGCTCGACCACATAGCGGTCGCCAACCTGGGTGCGGGCAAGCGAAAGCCCGATTCCGCCAAGAAACCGCTCCAGCCCGAGATTGGACATCACCGTCGCCACGACGCCATCCCCGCGCAGGGTCTGGTCCGCGGCCCAGGATTCGCCAATCAGGGCCATCAACTGATCGCCATCGATCACTGCCCCGGTTTCGTCAACAATGAGCACCCGGTCGGCGTCGCCATCAAGCGCGATCCCGACATCGGCTCGGACTTCGTTGACCTTGCGCGAGAGTGCCAGCGGATGAGTCGAGCCACAGTTGAGATTGATGTTGGTACCGTTCGGTTCCTCACCGATCGCCACCACTTCCGCGCCCAGCTCCCAAAGCGCAGCCGGCGCCACCTTGTAGCCGGCGCCATTGGCGCAATCGATGACAACACGCATGCCCGACAGGGTAATGTCCTTGGGCAGGGTCCGCTTGGCGAACTCGATATAGCGATCATCAACCCCGTCGACGCGCTTGGCCCGGCCGATTGCATCCGGGCGAGCCAGCTGCAGATGGATGTCTTCATCCATCAAGCTTTCGATGCGAAGCTCCAGCTCATCGGAAAGCTTGAAACCGTCAGGTCCAAACAGCTTGATGCCGTTGTCCTGGTAGGGGTTGTGGGATGCGGAAATCATCACCCCGATATCAGCACGCAAGGAGCGCGTCAGCATTGCCACCGCAGGTGTCGGGATCGGACCAAGCAGAAACACGTCAAGACCTGCCGCAGTGAAGCCGGCGACCAGCGCATTTTCGATCATGTAGCCTGAAAGGCGGGTATCCTTGCCGATCACTACGCGATGTCGATGGTCACCGCGGCGAAACAGATTGCCGACAGCAATGCCAACACGCATCGCCAAGTCGGGTGTCATCGGCGCCGAGTTGGCCTGGCCGCGAATTCCATCGGTGCCAAAATACCGTCTATTCATTGAGCCCCCGCTTCAAACCGTCCGAACACTTGCTATGATCGTGATCCAACACATCTCGCCATAAATACAATCAGATTTTGTTACGAATCGTTTCAGAAAACAAAAAAACAGCCGCCGGGTCGGCGGCTGTTATCAATATCACGTTTTGTGGTTGCCCCCGCCGCTTATTGCGGCTGCGGTTCCATCCCCGGGTCAGGCTCATCACCTTTTTTCCCGGAACTGCCCTTCTTGTGGCCACCAGCAGTCGGAACTGCAGTTCCCCTGCTTGGCGGCGTATCGTCACCGATATCGCGTGCCGGCTTCTCACCGCGGATCAGAGCGTTGATCTCTTCGCCGGTCAGCGTTTCGTATTCAAGCAGGCCTTCGGCGATGGCGATGAACGCCTTTTTCTTCTTGGTCAGGATCGCCCGCGCCTCGTGATAGGCCTGGTCGATCAGGCGGCGGATCTCGCTATCGATCTTCTGCGCGGTCGATTCAGAAACATTTTTCTGTTGCGCGACCGAATGACCGAGAAAGACCTCCTGCTGGTTTTCACCATAGGCGACCAGACCGAGTTCATCGGAAAAGCCCCATTCGGTGACCATCGCACGTGCCAGCTTGGTGGCCTGCACGATGTCGGACGAAGCGCCGGAGGTTATGTTCTCCTTGCCGAAGGTCAATTCTTCGGCGACGCGGCCACCCATCATGATCGCAAGTCGGGATACCATCCACTTGTAGCTCATCGAATAGCGGTCACCTTCGGGCAACTGCATGACCATGCCCAGCGCACGACCGCGCGGGATGATTGTTGCCTTGTGCACCGGATCGGCAGCAGCGACATTGAGCGCGACGATGGCGTGGCCAGCTTCGTGATAGGCAGTGAGCTTCTTTTCTTCCTGGGTCATGGCAGTCGAACGGCGCTCGGCTCCCATCATCACCTTGTCCTTGGCGTCTTCGAACTCGGCCATGGTGACGATACGCTTGTTGCGTCGCGCCGCCAGCAGCGCACCTTCATTGATCAGGTTCATCAGGTCCGCGCCGGAGAACCCGGGTGTGCCGCGGGCAAGAACCTTGAGATCGACATTAGGCGCCATCGGCACATTGCGCACATGCACCTTGAGGATCTTCTCACGGCCATTGACGTCGGGAAGCGGCACGACGACCTGACGGTCAAAGCGGCCCGGCCGCATCAGCGCCGGATCAAGCACGTCCGGACGGTTGGTCGCGGCAATCAGGATAACGCCCTCATTGGCTTCAAAACCGTCCATTTCGACCAGCAACTGGTTGAGTGTCTGTTCGCGCTCGTCATTGCCACCACCGAGACCGGCGCCACGATGACGACCCACGGCATCAATTTCATCGATGAAGATGATGCAGGGCGCGTTTTTCTTGGCCTGCTCGAACATGTCGCGAACGCGGCTGGCGCCGACGCCAACAAACATCTCGACGAAATCCGAACCGGAAATGGTGAAGAACGGAACATTGGCTTCGCCTGCAACTGCACGTGCAGTCAGCGTCTTGCCGGTACCGGGAGGGCCCACGAGCAGAACGCCGCGCGGGATCTTGCCGCCGAGCCGCTGGAATTTCTGCGGATCGCGGAGAAATTCAACGATCTCCTCGAGATCCTGCTTGGCCTCGTCAACGCCCGCCACATCAGCGAAAGTGACGCGGCCATGCGCTTCGGTCAGCAATTTGGCCTTCGATTTGCCAAATCCCATCGCACCGCGTGAACCACCCTGCATCTGGCGCATGAAGAAAATCCACACACCCAAGATCAGCAGGATCGGCAGCCAAGAAATCAGATAGCCAACGAGTGTGTTGGAGCTGTCCACCTCAGGCTTGGCAACAACGGTTACATTCTTGTTGCTCAATCGCGTGATGAGAGACGGGTCGCCAGGCGAATAGGTCTGAAAACCGGTCGCCGTATCGGTGTAGTTACCCGAAATCCGCTCGCCGATGATGGTCACATCACGCACGCGGCCGTTATCGACATCCTTGAGGAATTGAGAATAGGCGATATCGCGCCCGGTGTTCCGTTCAGTCGGACTCTGGAACATGTTGAACAATGCGATCAACAGTAGCGCGATGATTGCCCACAGGGCAAAATTGCGGAAGTTAGGATTCATGCTCTTCCTCGGGAATCTTGGCCTGTAGCCACCGGCTCACAACCGAATTTCAAATCTCAATACCTAACATAGGAGCCAAGCAGCCCATTGCCAAGGCTACAGCCTGCCTTTGTCATCGCACGTTCGTCTTAAAGTCCCCTGAATTGTCCCAGGGACACTCGGGAAACGGGCGCGCACCGAGCAATCGTGCGATGGCTTGCGCCAACGGGACTTCATAGACCGGTAGGATCCGAGAATACCGGCCGATCAGCGCATCCGCGCAAAAACCACCGATCACTTGCTCTTGAAGGCCCCAAGTTTTCGAGCCTTGGCCATAATCGCGGCTGAACAAAGGCAATACGCCCTGTGATAGCCCGGCGCTGACCATCAGCGGAGAAACTCGATCAAGATTACGCACCCGGAAACGTCCATCCCAGTCAGCGTTTGCACCCGCCGGAATCACGCAGTTTTCAAGCCCGCGACGTTCGCGTCGCATAGCCAACTCGGCCCCATTCCGCCGCAGCACAGCGCGGCCAACGGTAATCGCCGATTGACCGCTGTCCCCACAAACAAAAGCCTCAAGCGTCGTTTTGCCACGCCGATCAAGCGGTCGGGAAGCCCCGCCGAACACGTCAATCAGAGCGGTAATTGCCGCTGTTACAGCATCATCTGCGCTGTCGGCATGCATCCGGATCCGGACTGTGCGATCCGCATCGATACGGCAATGGGTGTCGATCTGCTCCGCGGCCGCTCGCGCAAGACGCCACCTCTCCGTGATTGCCCGCTGCGCATCGAGGTCCAGCGGCTGTGCCGGATTACCCTGGATTTCGGTACGCACCCGTACCCGCTCGTAGCGAAGGTCGCAGTTGGAAGGATCATCAATCCACGTAACCCCGGCAGTAGTCAGAAAGCTTCGGATCTCCGTCCGTTGCACCTGCAACAGCGGCCGCAATACCCACATGCGCCCATCAAAAAGGCTCGCATGCGGGATTCCCGCCAGCCCCGGGGCAACGTCGGTTAGTCCGCGCGCGCGCCGCATTGCAAGCGTCTCGTGCTGATCGTCGCGGGTGTGGCCGGTCAGCACCGCCGCCAGACCGAGCTGTTGGGCAGCCTGACCAAGCAAATGGTAACGTGCGGTTCGCGCCGCCGCCTGCACTCCCGTCTGGGGTTTGTCGCCCTCCCAGACGAGCGTCTGATGACGTACACCGATCCTTCGACACAGTGACTTGACGTACCGCGCTTCATCGGCCGAAGCGGCGCGCAGGCCGTGGTCCACGGTCAAAGCGACCACCCGGCCGGGGCCAATCATTTGTACCAGCCCATAGAGCGTACCAAGCGAATCCGATCCGCCCGACACGGCAACGCCAAGCGGTCTGCAGTCAGCAAGCCCGTCGCAGAAGTCAGCCAGTAAATTGTAAAAATGGGTATTCATCGGATCGTGACGGGCAGAAGCCAATGCGCTTCGCTGGCCCATCGGGCAATTCAGCAGCTTGCCCGCAGCTGCTCTTCACTGACCTTGGCACGTACCGCCGCCGAAGCGCCGGGGTACCGGATCAGGACTTCGCGCAATGTTGCGCAGGCGGTATCGCGGTTATCCAGTTGGGACAACGACATGCCGAGCTTCAACAGCGTGTCAGCGCCCTTGTCGGCCTGCGGATATTTTTTGTGGGCATCAAGAAAGGTCTTGGCTGATTCCCGGTAACGCCCTTGCGAATATTGTGCCTCGCCGAGCCAGAACATCGCGTCAGGCGCACGTTCACCATCCGGATAGGATGTCACGTAATCCTGAAATACCTGCTCGGCCAGCGCATAATCGCCTGTCAGCATGTGATTGTAGCCGGCCTGGTAGATATCTTCTGCCGAGTTCAGAGACGCGGTTTCGTTTCCCGATGACAGCGGCTCGATGATGCCGCCGATGAGGTCGCCATTGCCATCGACCTTGAGCGAACCCAGATCGATCGACGGTGTTCCAGACGGCTGGGTATCGCGCGTCGTCGACGCGGTTGCCGATTGCTCGACACCTGGCTGCGGAACGGCCGAGCCGGCATCACTGCGCTGGCCCCCGGTCTTTTCGAGTTCCTGGAAGCGGAATTCGTTGTCTTCCTGCATCTGCCGCATCTGTTCCTGCATCTGCAGCAATTGGAAGCCGAGTTCCTCGATACGGCCATTAAGCCCTCGAATCTGTTCCTCGAGTTGCCCGATCCGGTAAACCGGGTCGCCGGACTGCACCAGAACCACCGGTGCGCGGGTTTCCTGGTCCCGGATGATCTCCGCCGGCGGCAGTGGCGCAAACGGTGAAAATCCGGATAGCAGCGGCGCCGCCGTCGCGGGAATCGCGAAGGCGGCCAGCGCCACCGTGACAAGCAAATTGCAAATGGGTTTCATCAGCCTAACCTTATTACGTCGCGCCATCGGCGGACGGTTGCCCCTGTTTCTCGAATACCGCAGGGCTCCCCCTCAAATCAACGCACAAACCGGCCAAACTATGATCAAGGGTATGAACTTCAGCAAAAAGGGCGGCCCGAAGACCGCCCCTGAAGCTTTCACTGTCACATGCCTGATCAGCTTCCGGCGTTGCCCAGCACGGTGACTGCCCGTCGGTTCTGGGACCAGCAGGAAATATCATCACAGACTGCAACCGGACGTTCCTTGCCGTAAGAGATCGTGCGGATACGGTTTGCCGCAATGCCCCGGGTCGTCAGGTATTGCCGGGCTGCCGCCGCGCGACGCGCACCAAGGGCCAAGTTGTATTCACGCGTGCCGCGTTCGTCGGCATGGCCTTCCATGGTGATCTGATAGTTCGGATACTGGTTGAGCCACTGCGCCTGCCGGTCAAGCGTTGACGCGGCGTCGGCACGAACCACAGAAGAATCGGTATCGAAGAAGATCCTATCTCCAACATTGACCGTGAAGTCCTGTTGCGAACCCGGCGTGGCGTTCCCGGCAAGGCCGAGATCAGCCGCGTTGTTGGGCAAGTTGTTCTTTTTCGAGGCGCAGCCGGTCAGCACGAGCGCGGTAAACAGCACGAGCATCGCCGGGTTGCGGGCAATCATTTGCATGCGGCGCATGGCCGGTCTCCTTGGAAGTTGTAGTTGACCATTTCTAACCGATTGCGGTTAATCCGCCCTGAAAGAACACAGTTAACATTTTACGAATTGAGGTTCCCTGTCCCGCGTTTGGACGCACAATGCGGCGCAAACGGGGCAAAACGCCGACTCCGGCGAGATCCTTGCTACTCCAGCAACGGCGACCAGGCCGGGTCGGACGCATAGGTCGGCGTTTTCACCAGCTGCTCATTGTAGCCAGTCAGGTCGATCGAATAGATCTGCGGACCGCCCGAACCAGCCGGCTGGCGGAAGAACATCAGCACCCGGCCATTGGGTGCCCAGGTCGGCCCCTCATTGTGAAATCCGGTTGTCAAAATCCGCTCGCCCGACCCATCGGTGCGCATCACCCCGATCGAGAACTTGCCGCCCGACTGCTTGGTGAAAGCGATCAGATCACCACGCGGTGACCAGACCGGGGTCGAGTAGGAGCCATCGCCAAACGACACGCGACGCTGGTTCGAACCATCCGCGCCCATCATGTAAAGCTGCTGGCGACCGCCGCGGTCACTTTCAAACACGATCTGGGTGCCATCGGGCGAATAGGATGGCGACGTGTCGATCGCAGCCGTGCTGGTCAGCCGAGTCGTCGCCCGTGAGCGCAGATCCATGGTGTAGATATTGGCATTGCCGTCCTGCTGAAGGCTCATGATCACCTTCTGACCGTCCGGCGAAAACCGCGGCGAGAACGTCATGCCGGGAAAATTGCCGACGAGTTCGCGCTGGCCGGTTTCAAGCTGCAGCAGGTAAACCCGCGGCTGACCGCCTTCAAACGACATATAGGTGATTTCCTGACGGCTCGGCGAAAACCGCGGCGTCAGCACGATATCATTGGCATTGGTCAGCATGCGCAGATTGGCGCCGTCCTGATCCATGATCGCCAGTTGCTTCTTGCGGTCGATCTTCGATCCGCTTTCGGACACGAACACCACCCGGCTGTCGAAATAGCCTTTTTCGCCTGTCAGCCGCTCGTAAATCGCGTCGGCAATGATGTGCGCGACCCGCCGCCAGTTTTCGGGGCTGGTGAAGAACTGCTCGCCCGAAAGCTGTTGATTGGCAAATGTATCCCAAAGCCGGAACTCAGCCCGCAAACGGCCATCGGCTTCCCGCGCCACCCGCCCGGTCACAAGTGCCTGGGCGTTGATCACGCGCCAGTCCTCGAACCGCGGCGCTGCGTCCGGATTGGAAATTTTTTCAATGAATGCCGCCTGGTCGATCGGGGCAAACAGTCCCGACCGCTTGAGATCGGCAGCCACGACAGCCGATATCTGCGCTCCGATGGCATCGCCCGAGATGAAATCGGTGATCGCGATCGGCAGCGGCTCGACATTGGCGCGGTTGATGTCGATTTCAACCACGGCACGCGCCGGACTGGTGGCCATCAATGCCATCGCGGCAATAATCGCCATCGGCAGAAACAGGTAGCGGTTCATCATTTTCATGGTGCAGCCTTTCAGCGCCATTTCAATCATAGTCATGGATCCTGACTCTAGAACATCTGACTGGGGTCAAAGTTCACGATCACGTCCGCCCAGGAATCATATTTTTCCTTGGGAAGCTGGTAGGGCTGCGCCCGCAGCACCGCGCGTCTAGCGCTGGCGGCAAGCGTGCCCCGGGTGCCAGCGGCTCCGCCGGTGGCCGAAACTTCGGGTTGTCCAATGATGTTGCCGGTCTGGTCGAGCTTCATTTTCACGATCACCCGCACATCTCCACCATCGGCCATGCCCGGAATGATGTTCCAGTATTTCTGGATCTGGCCGCGCAGCGCGTCCATTTCGCTCTGGCTCAACGTATTTCCGCGCGTGGTGCGGGTCCCGCCCAATGACGCGGTTTCTGTCGAGCGCTTGGCGCCGCCGCCGGCCGCATCCTGCTTGTTAAGCAGTGCTGCCACCTGATCGGCATTGAAATCACTTTCCTTGGAAGAAGCGGTTTCTGCAGCGGCAGGTTTGGCCTGCGCCTTGGGTGGTTCCGGCCGGGCTTGCGGCACCGGGCCATCGCTTGGCAATGTGGTAAATTGCGGTTCGGCGGGTGCCGCTTCGCTAATCGCCTCTGCCACCGGATCAGGCGTCGATTCAGCCGGCAATGCAGCTACCTCCACCGGCGCCGGCTTGGGTTCAGCCGGCTTTTCAGCCGCAGGTGTGGGCTCCGGGGCCGGCTTGGGTTCGGCAACCTTGACTGGTTCCGGCGCGGGCTTGGGGTCCGGTGCGGGCTTGGGATCGACCGCCTTGACCGGCTCCGGCGTCGGTTTTTCAGGAACCGGTTCCGGTTTTGGTGCAGGCTTTTCGGCAGGCTTGGGCGGCGCTTCGGAAACCACTTCCTTGGGGCTGGGCTTGGCAGCCTTGGCGGGTTTCAGGTCAACGGTGTTGTCGCCGGCATTTTCGGCGTCCGGTACCGGGTCCGGCCGGGCAGTCGGGATCGGCGCCGCCTTTTCGGCGATCGGCGCGGTCTTTTCCCCCTGCTGGATCTGGGTCAGTTCTTCAATCGGCACAATGTTGACGGGAAACGATTCAACATCTTCCACTTCAAGCGTTCTCGGCGCAGTGAAAGACGACAGCGCGAATCCCAGGACCAGCACGTGCAAAACTGTCGATGTCGCCAGACTTCCCTTCATCAGCGCGCCGTCAACTATCCTGTTCCTGGAGCGTAACCAGCCCCAGGTTCTTGAACCCGGCAGCGGAAATCCGCGCCATCACCTTCATCACGGTGCCATAATCGGCATTTGTGTCGCCGCGCACATAAATGCGCTCATCATAGCCGGTGGTGGCAATCGCCTCGAGCTTGGGAACAATCTCCTCGATCGGGATCTCGGTTTCCTGCAGATAGATCTGCCCCTCGGAATTGACAGATACGGTAATCGGTTGTGTATCCGAGTTGAGCGCATTGGCCTGCGTTTCCGGCAGGTCAATAGGCACGCCCACGGTCAACAGTGGCGCCGCCACCATGAAGATGATCAGAAGCACCAACATCACGTCGACAAACGGCGTGACGTTGATCTCGCTGACCAGTTGGGTGCGGCCACTGCGACGCCCGCGTCGCTGTCCGCCGCTCCGTCCGCCTGATGCGCTCATGCCCATGTCAGCCTCCTATTCCGCGGCCTGACGCGCGCTCAACCGCTCGTCGATCTGGCGCGACAGAATGCCGGAAAATTCGTCGGCAAAACCTTCCATCCGCGCCGACAACTTGCCGGCATCGGAGGAAAACTTGTTGTAGGCAATCACCGCCGGAATAGCCGCCAGCAAGCCGATGGCGGTGGCCAGCAGCGCCTCGGCGATACCGGGCGCAACCACGGCGAGATTGGTGGATTTCGACCCGGCAATCGCCTGGAACGAGGTCATGATGCCGACCACGGTGCCAAACAGGCCGATGAACGGCGCCGAAGAGCCGATCGAGGCCAGCGAACCGAGCCGTGATTCCAGCGCATCCGCCTCGCGCGAAAGCGTCACATCCATCGCCTTGTCGATCCGCATTTGCAGGCCGATCGGCGACTTGGCGCCGCGTTCGAAGGATTTCTTCCATTCGCGCATGGCAGCCACAAAGATCGAACTCATGCCGACGGTCTTGCGATCGGACAGCGTCCGGTACAATTCCTCCAGCGACTGTCCCGACCAGAAAATCTGCTCGAACTGATCGAGTTGCCGCCGGAACTTGCCAAACGAGATCCATTTGTCCGCGACGATAGCCCAGGTCCAGATCGATGCGCCGATAAGGCCGAGCATCACCAATTTGACCACAAAGCCCGCCTGCAAGAAGAGCGACCAGAGTGTCACTTCGCTGGTCGCAGCCAGTCCAACCTGTTCCATTTACATAACCCTCGAATCCAAACGCCCGGTTGTTGCTACCGGGCGGCTAAGACGTCACTTTTGCCGGGAATCCAGAAGTGCGCGATTGCCGCCAACTCACTTCTCAGAACTTCTCGCGGCCAATTTTGGTTAAAGGATGGCGCACGCAGTCCGCACCAAGCTCTCCAATTCATTCATAATTGGTTATGGTTAAGGCTTGGTTAGGATTCAAGCGCTGTCGCGGTGCGCTATACTGGGCGATCCATCAGTGCGGCAGTGTCAGGATGACCGGGCCATTGCGGCTGGCGACAACTGTATGTTCGAACTGGACTGTCAGGGCCGGCGGATAGCCATAAAGTGTCCAGTCTTCCTCCCCGTCACTGTCCGCAATCGTCGCCCCAAGTGACAGGAACGGCTCGATTGTAAAGACCTGTCCTTCTTTCATGAGGCGTTTTTCGTGCCGGTCAGGCCAAGTCGCGATTTCCGACGGCTCGTCATGCAGTGACAGACCGACCCCGTGGCTGGCAAGGTTGCGAATGAGCGTATAGCCGTTCTTGCTGGCGAATTTGCCGATCACATCGCCAATCGCGGCGTAGCGGGCGCCGCTTTTGACCTGACCAAGTCCCTTCGAAAGCGCCCGTTTGCCATCCCGCAGCAAACGCACGGTCCTTGTTGCCACCGGAGCAACACCGAATGAAGCGCCGGTATCGCCGAAATAGCCGTCCTTGAGCGCCGAAACATCGATGTTGACGAGATCGCCGGGAGCAATCACCCGCTCTCCGGGAATGCCATGGGCAACTTCCTCATTGACGGAGATGCAGGTCGCGCCAGGAAACTGATAACTGAATTCCGGCGCCGATTGGGCCCCGTGGGCCTCGAGATAGTGCCGCCCGATCAGATCAAGCTCGCGGGTGGTTATGCCCGGTTCCATCGCAGCCGCCATCGTTTGTATCGTGTTGGCACAGATTTGCCCGATATGCCGAAGCTTCTCGAGCTCGTCTTCCGATGAAATCACCACTGCTTTTACTCCTTCGCCGCATCTGCGGTTCGGCCGCCATCCAAAAAACGCTCCATAAGCGAATCAGGCAGTCTACGCGCCCGTCCAAATCCATTGACCACCGCAACGGTCACCGAAGCGGCCGCCAGCAGATCGCTTCCCCGGCTGATGCTTTGTTCGAGCAACATGCGCGCGCCGCGCACTTCCGCCGGCTTGGTGAGAATCGTCAACACATCATCCATCCGCGCCGGCGACCTGAAATCGATTTCCATTCTCCGCACCACAAAGGCAACGGCATCGGCCGGATCGGCACCCGCATGCAACGCGCCCTGCGAAACCCCCAGCAGCCGGATATAATCGGTCCGCCCGCGCTCGAAAAAATGCAGATAGCGCGCATGATAGACAAAACCGGAAAAATCCGTGTCCTCGTAATACACCCGCTGGGTCAGCTCATGGCCGCCATCGTGCAGCCGGCCCGAAAGGGGTGTGTCCATTTTGAGCCATCCCGCCTGTTGCAAACCGAAATGAGGCGGTTGCGAAAACCTCATCCCTTTGATCCAATCGTCGTTCTGTCATAAATGCGATCTATCAAGATTGAAACCACGGCGGCACAGGAGAATTTTAGATGAAGATTGCAATCATGGGCGGCGACGGTTTCGTTGGCTGGCCGACTTCACTGCACCTCTCCAATGCCGGACATGAGGTCCACATCGTCGACAACCTGTCGCGTCGCTGGATCGATACTGAACTCGGTGTCCAATCTCTGACGCCGATGGATTCGATCCAGGAACGCACTCGTATCTGGCACGCCGAGACCGGCCGCAAGATCCATTTCCATCTCATCGATATGGCGCGTGACTATGACGTATTGAAGAACTGGCTTGCCGAAGAGCGCCCTGATGCAATCGTGCATTTCGCCGAGCAGCGCGCCGCGCCCTACTCGATGAAAAGCGACCGTCACAAGAATTACACGGTCAACAACAACGTCAACGCCACCCACAATCTGCTCAACGCCATGGTGGAACTCGGTCTCGATTCGCATCTGGTACATTTGGGCACCATGGGCGTGTATGGCTACTCAACGGTTGGTGCGGCGATCCCTGAAGGTTATTTGCCAGTCGGCATCGAGACCATGGATGGCGAGACGGTCAAACAGGACATTCTCTATCCGGCCAATCCCGGCTCGATCTACCACATGACCAAATGCCTAGATCAGCTGATTTTCCAGTTCTACGCCAAGAACGATGCCCTGCGCATCACCGACCTGCATCAGGGCATCGTCTGGGGCACCCACACCGACCAGACCCGGCGCCATGAGCAACTGGTCAACCGGTTTGATTATGACGGCGATTACGGCACCGTGCTCAACCGCTTCCTCATTCAGGCTGCCATCGGCTATCCACTCACCGTGCATGGCACCGGCGGTCAGACTCGCGCCTTCATTCATATTCAGGATTCCGTGCGTTGCATCGAAATCGCGCTCAACAATCCGCCGGAAGCCGGCTCGAAAGTGGAAATCTTCAACCAGATGACCGAAACCCATCGGGTCCGCGATCTGGCTGAAATGATTGCCGGCATGACCGGTGCCGAAATCGCCTGGTTGCCAAACCCGCGTAAGGAAGCCGCAGAAAACGATCTCGTGGTTCGCAATGAAAAATTCCTCGGCCTCGGACTTGAACCGACAACATTGAAGGAAGGCCTTCTCGAAGAAGTCGTCGATGTTGCCAAGAAATTCGCTTACCGGGTCGATCGAACGCGGGTTCCGGCAGTATCGGCCTGGACCAAGGACATCGCCAGCTCAATTAATCGCGATCCAGAAGGCAAGAAGCTCAAATCCGTTTCATGAGCACCGCCAGCCCCCTCCCCGCATCGGGACTGACTGCGAACAAACCCGCAGGCAGCCATCGCGCCTATGTCACGCTTGTCACCAACGCGGACTACGCCATGGGCGCGCTGGCGCTTGCCCGGTCGATCAAACTTGCCGGCGCGGAAGCCGACATCGTCGTTCTGCACACCGGCGGCGTCGACGCCTCAGTGCTGACCCCGCTGTCCGATCTCGGCTGCCGGCTGATCCAGACCGAATTGCTGGACACATCGGACACGTTCAATGAGCGGCATTCGCGCGGCAAACTTCACGCCAACGCCCCTTTCACCAAGGGACGCAAGCCGGCGTTTCACTCGCCGCTCGACAATTTCTGCAAGCTCCGGCTCTGGCAACTGACGGAGTATGAAGCTTGTATCTTCATCGACGCGGATGCGCTTGTGCTGCGCAATATCGACAAGCTGTTCGACTATCCCGAATTCGCCGCGGCCCCCAATGTCTACGAGACACTCAAGGATTTTCACCGGCTCAATTCCGGCGTGTTCGTCGCTCGTCCGTCTGCAGAGACCTTTGGCTCCATGCTGAAGATGCTGGATCAGCCGGAAGCGTTCTGGCGGCGCACCGACCAGACATTCCTGGAAACATTCTTTCCCGACTGGCACGGACTGCCGGTCTATATGAACATGCTGCAATATGTCTGGTTCAACCTGCCTGATCTGTGGGAATGGAAACAGATCGGCGTGCTGCATTATCAATACGAAAAGCCTTGGGAAAAAGACCATCCCCGATCAGCGGAACTCAAACCGCTGATTGATCTCTGGCAGGCCTTCCACACCGGCGAAAACATTCCCGATATCGCTTCTCTTGCCAATCCTGTCGCAGGCGGCGGCGCGTGAAAGCGCTGGTCTCCGGCGGGACCGGGCAGGTCGGGCGTTTCATTGTCGAGGAGCTCCTCGGCCAGGGCTATCAGGTCATCGTCGGCGGCAGGACCCGGCCGGTCGGCGGGCTTTTTTCACAGCCGGTCGGCTTTGTGCCGCTGGCGCTTGATCCTGACCGCGATCAAGCCGTAGCCTTCGATGGGGCCGATCATTTTGTCCACGCCGCATTTGACCATCTGCCCGGCAGATATCGCGGTGGAGAGGGCCGCGACCCGGATAGCTTTCGCGCCCGCAATCTGGATGGAACGGTGCAGTTGTTCAAGACCGCGCGAAAGGCGGGCGTTCAACGCTGCGTATTTCTGTCCAGCCGCGCGATCTATGGCACCCAGCCTGACGGCACTCTGCTGACGGAGGCAACTCCGCCGCATCCCGACACGCTCTATGGCACGGTGAAACTGCTGGCCGAACAGGCACTGACGGCCATGGCGCGGCCGGATTTTGTGACCACCAGCCTCAGGATCACCGGTGTCTATGGCGCAGCACTGCCCGGACAGCCGCACAAATGGCAGACGCTTTTTTGCGACTACCTCGCTGGCCGCCCGGTCGAACCGCGCCTGGCAACCGAGGTCCATGGTCGCGACGTCGCCCACGCGGTGCGGATGATGCTGGAACTGCCATCCGGTGAAATCAATGGTCAGGTCTTCAACGTATCTGACCTGTTGGTCGACCGTCATGATCTGCTCAAGCTGCTGCAGACTGCCACCGGCTGCACCCATCCTCTACCTGCTCCGGCGACCGGCACCCCTCCATTGCTGATGGAAACCGGGCGGCTGCGCGGGCTGGGATGGGCACCGGGCGGGGAAGAACTGCTGGCACAGACAATTCGATCATTCCACGCCTGACAAGCCTGTGACCAAGACCTCCCCGGCTTGTTGCAGGGGAGGTCTTTCATTCTTTATTGTGCGGCGGCGATACCGGCGATCAAGCCAGACATGATGCCAATCAACACATACTGATTGTCGACTTTGACCCAACGCTGGCCATTGCCCGGCTTACGCAGGCCGTGACGTTTGTAGTCACTGACTGCCGAATGCTTTTTCCAGTCATTCATCCGCTGGCCCTTCAACCAGTGCTTCTTGGCCATCACTTTTTGGGACGCGGACTTCTTCATCTGAGAATGGGTCTGCGGTTTTTTGTGATTTGCCAGGGGCTGCGCCTTAGCTTGCGGCTTCTTGTAATCCAGTTCGGACTGAGAGTGGGTCTGCCGCTTCTTGTGATCCGTCTGTGCCTGGGCCATTGGCGCTGCCATTAACAATGCGGCGATCGAAACAATGAGTGCTTTTTTCATGACGTTTCCTTCCATTGGGTCAGGGAGGAAAATAGGCTGCCCAATATGAATTGAAGATGAATGAGTCGATTAATTTTTGGTAATAAAATCAGATGCTTAAATGTGTTAAAAGTGTGGCGGAATGTGTCGGAATGTGTCGGAAAAATGCTGCGGCGCCGCTCGCAAAACGCAAGAATTCCACGGAATGCCGAGGCACCTCCGACAGGCGCTCGGCAAAAGACGCGGCCAGCACCACCATCCATCAGTTGCTGTCATTCTTCTTCGAACAGGCTAGCCTGGCTGGCAGCTAGATCCTTGGGTGGATTGAGCCCCATGTGTCCCCAGGCGCGTGCTGTCAGCACACGTCCGCGCGGCGTGCGCTGCAAAAAGCCCTGCTGGATCAGATAGGGCTCGATTATGTCCTCGATGGCGTCGCGCGGCTCCGAGAGGCCGGCGGCAATGGTCTCGATGCCTACCGGCCCGCCGCCAAAATTGCGCACGATCATGTCGAGATAGCGCCGGTCGAGCTGATCGAGCCCAATGCTGTCGACCGACAGCCGAGTCAGTGCTTCATCGGCGATTAGTTGGGTGACGGCCTCAGCCCTGGCCACTTCGGCAAAGTCCCGCACCCGGCGCAACAACCGCCCGGCAATGCGTGGTGTGCCGCGGGATCGGCGGGCAATCTCCAGCGCCCCCTCGTCGGTCATTCCAAGCCCCATGATCCGGGCGCCGCGCCGCACGATCAATTCGAGTTCGGCTACAGTGTAGAACTGCAGCCGCACCGGAATGCCAAAACGGTCGCGCAGCGGATTGGTCAGAAGTCCAAGCCGTGTCGTCGCCGCCACCAGCGTGAACCGCGACAGATCGATCTTGACCGACCGTGCCGCCGGCCCCTCGCCAATGATCAGATCGAGCTGAAAATCCTCCATCGCCGGATAGAGAATTTCCTCAACCGCCGGGCTGAGTCGATGGATTTCGTCGATGAACAGCACATCGCGGTCTTCGAGATTGGTCAGAAGGGCTGCCAGATCACCGGCCTTGGCAATCACCGGCCCGGAGGTCGAGCGGAAATTCACCCCCAGTTCCTTGGCCATGATCTGTGCCAGCGTGGTCTTGCCCAGGCCGGGCGGCCCGACAAATAGCACGTGATCGAGCGCCTCGCCGCGGTTCTTGGCCGCCTCGATAAACACCTTCAGATTGGCCCGCGCCTCGGCCTGGCCGGTGAACTCGTCCAGCGATTGTGGCCGCAAGGTAGTATCGACATCCTCGCCGCGCTTGTCAGGAGATATCAAACGATCAGCGTCACTCATGCGAGCAGCTCCATGCCGGAAACGGAATTGGCGGCCTTGCGATCGAAGGTCATTGTTTTCTCGCATCCATTCGCGCGGTTGATTTCAGAAATGAGGATATCCGAGAAGTCCGGATGCGGCGAACTGAGCCAATCCGCCCAATTGCCCATCCGCAAGACGTCCGGAACCGCAATTTCCACCGTATCGAGCAGGCCTGCTACCTGCGTGCGCACGCTTGCCCGGTCCGTCTTGTATACCCGCTCAAGCACCCAAACGGTTTCCGCAATGACGATTGGATTGACAAACAACGGTGCATCTACACTGCTGGACTTGAACAGCACCACTGCCGCATCAAACTGCTTTTGATCGTCACGCGTCAGCAGCCGGACGATGATGTTGGTATCAATCCCGATCACGCGACCGCCCAAATCTCTCGGAAATTCCCTCGTTGATCGCATCGTTCATGGTCTCGATCGAAACCGGTGCGCGGTTCGGTTGATGAAGAACACCGGCAAAATCCAGCGCGCTCCGATTTTTCGGCACCAGCACGACTTTCCCGTCAACGAATTGATAACCGACACGGTCGCCTGCGCCGATCTTGAGAAATTCCCGCACCTCCGCAGGAATCGTTGTCTGACCTTTTGAGGTGATTTTCGACTCGAGGCCCATATCCTTCCCTGGCAATTATTTCCTTACCTTCGAATATAGTAAGGATTTTCACTTTCCGCAAGGAACGGTCTACCGCGCCAGTTCCTTCAGACCCAGTCGGATCAGCTTTGCCGAGTCGGCGTCCTCGCCCGCAAGCTTCATCGCTGCGGCCACCGCATTGGCCGCCTGATCGCGCGAGTAGCCAAGATTGGACAGTGCCGACACTGCATCGGCCACCGGTGCAGCCGCTACGCCTTCGCCAAGCTCCTGCTTGAGACCCATCGTCCCGCCTGCGTCGCCACCAAATGCGGGCGCCTTGTTTTTCAGTTCGCTGACAATGCGCTGCGCCACTTTCGGCCCGATGCCGGGTGCGCGCGTCACCGTTGCCTTGTCCTGCAATGCGATCGCATTGGCGAGTTCGGACGGTGTCAGCGTCGACAGCACCGCCAGCGCCACCTTGGCGCCCACGCCCTGAACGCTTTGCAGCAACCGGAACCACTCCCGCTCGAGCGCGGTCTCGAAACCGAACAGCCTGAACTGGTCCTCGCGCACATAGGTTTCGATGAAGACGACGACCGCTTCGCCGACAGAACCGAGCCGCGACAAGGTGCGCGCCGAGCAGAATGCCACATAGCAGACGCCGTGCACGTCGATCAGCACATGGTCTTCGGCGATCTCCTCGATTGTTCCCTTGAGTTTTCCGATCATCGGTTGCTCCTCATTCCGCCGCCATCCGCCAGGCCATCGAGGTCCGGTGGTGTGAATGGCAAATGGCGATCGCCAGCGCATCCGCGGCGTGATCACTGTCAAATGCTGCCTTCGGCATCAGCACCTTGACCATCATGACGATCTGCTTCTTGTCGCCATGACCAACGCCGATGACCGCTTTCTTGACCGCGTTGGGCGCATATTCGGCAACTTTCAGCCCGGCCCGCGCCGGCACCACCATGGCGATGCCGCGGGCCTGGCCGAGCTTCAAGGTGGCTGTTGCGTCCTTGTTGACAAAGGTGTTCTCCACCGCTGCCTCGAACGGTTGATACTGATGCAGAACCTCTTCCAGACCACCATAGAGCTGGTTCAACCGCGAGGCGAGATCAAGCTTGTTGTCGGATTTGACCGTGCCGGAGGCGACAAAGCGCAAGGAGTTCCCGAGGCTGTCGACCACACCCCAGCCGGTGTTCCTCAGCCCCGGATCAATTCCGATGATTCGAATCGCTTCTGCCATGAAAAAACCCTAGCCCGACAGGCCTGACCATTCCATCTAAATGTGAACAAACCAAAAACAAACACCGCTGCCAGGCCGATCTGTTTTTGCATTCCGCTGGGTGGCTTCCTACATGAGAGCAACCCGAGCCCCTCTCTGAAAGATTCCCCATGACCGCCTTTTCCATTCTCGATCTCTGTCCCATTGTTGAAGGCGGCACAGCCGGCGAAGCACTCGCCGGTACCCGGCTGATGGCCAAGCAGGCCGAAGATTCCGGCTTCACCCGTTTCTGGCTTGCCGAACATCACGGCATGCAGGGAATCGCCAGCGCCGCCACCGCGTTGGTCATTGCCGAGGCTGGCCATGCCACTAGCCACATCCGCATCGGCTCCGGTGGCGTCATGCTGCCCAATCATTCGCCGCTGGTCATCGCCGAGCAGTTCGGAACCCTGGAGGCGCTGTTTCCCGGTCGGGTCGATCTTGGTCTCGGCCGGGCGCCTGGAACCGACATGAACACGGCGCGCGCGCTGCGTCGCAATCTTGAAGCCGGCGCGCAATCCTTCCCCGACGATATTCTCGAACTTCAGCATTATCTCGGCGACCCCGTCGAAGGCCATCTGATCGCCATCCCCGGCGCTGGCTCGCATGTGCCGCTGTGGATTCTCGGATCCAGCATTTACAGCGCCCATCTGGCCGCAGCACTGGGGCTGCCCTATGCTTTCGCCTCGCATTTCGCGCCCGACATGCTGGGCGAAGCGCTCGACATCTACCGGTCCAAATTCACCCCGTCTGCGCAACTCGATACGCCTTATGTGATGGCGGCTGTGATGGGGGTGATGGCCGACACCGATGATGAGGCACGCTATCTGTTCACCACCTTGCAGCAGACCTTCGTCAACATGCGCCGCAATGCCCGTGGCAAGATGCCCGGACCGATCGACACCATGGACGGGTTCTGGACAGACATGGAAAAGACCGCCGTCGAACACACGCTACGCTACTCGGTTGTCGGTGGTCCGGAAACCGCGACCCGCAAGATGCGAGACTTCATCAAGGCCACCAATGCCGACGAGATCATGATCTCGATGCCGATCCATTCATCCCAGGCACGGCTGAAATCGGTCGAGCTGTTCGGCACGATGCGGCAGGCGCTCTGATACAAAGAAGCCGCCGGCCCTTGGGACCGGCGGCTTGATAGTCCGGATATAGATATGATCAGGCCGAAAGCTTGGCCATCACCTCGTCGGAAACTTCAAAGTTGGCGTAGACGTTCTGGACATCGTCGTCATCGTCCAGCGTGGCAATAAGACGAAGCACCGATTCCGCCTTATCTTCATCGACCGGTGTGGAGGTCTGTGGCTTCCACACCGCCTTGATTGACTGTGCCTCGCCCAGCGCTTCTTCAAGCGCACTGGAAACCTCGCCAATATCCTCGAATGCGCAGATGATGGCGTGCTCGTCCTCGCCGCTGCTCACGTCCTCGGCGCCCGCCATGATCGCGGCTTCCATGATCGCATCGGCGTCGCCGGCTTCCGGCGGATAGATGATTTCGCCGACGCGCGTAAACATGAAGCCCACCGAGCCGGTTTCGCCAAGCGCGCCACCGGATTTGGCAAACGCCGCACGCACATTCGACGCGGTACGGTTGCGGTTGTCGGTCAACGCCTCAACGATCACGGCCACACCGGCAGGACCGTAGCCCTCGTAACGGACTTCCTCGTAATTCTCGCTGTCGCTGCCCGAGGCCTTGTTGACGGCCCGCTGGATATTGTCCTTGGGCATCGATTGCGACTTGGCGTTCTGGATCGCCAGCCGCAGCCGGGCGTTCATCGCCGGGTCCGGCGCACCCATCTTTGCGGCAACGGTGATTTCGCGTGCGAGTTTGGAAAACATCTTCGATCGGACAGCATCTTGCCGCCCTTTTCTGTGCATGATGTTCTTGAATTGTGAATGGCCGGCCATGACGCCCCTGATTATTGTGCTGTACTTAGGATCGCCGCCTTATAAATCCCTTGCCCTGTTTCGTCCAGAAGGTTCGGACATGCATAAGACAATCATCCCTCGACTGCCCCTGACCGGCGGCTGCCAGTGTGGCGCCGTCCGCTACAGTGCGCAGGCGCACCCATTGGTGTTTTACCTTTGCCACTGCAGCGAATGCCAACGCCAGACATCATCGGCCTTTGGCGAGAGCCTGCGTTTCATCCGCTCCGCGGTGGAGATCAGCGGTTCGCTTCGCTGCGTGCGCCGCAAAAGCAGTTCCGGAAACATCCGCGAAGGCTGGTTCTGCCCGGACTGCGGCGTTCGCATCTGGCACGGCACCGCAGGATCTGCGGAAATCAACATCAAGGCAGGCACCCTTGATGACACCTCATGGCTTATCCCAGCCGGCCATATCTGGACCCGCTCGAAGCAGTCTTTCATCACCATCCGCGTCGGGGAACTCGATTATCCGGGACAGCCAAGCGACGGCTACGCCGAACTCAAGCGACATTGGAACCTGATGACACTCGCCGAGTGAACATGACGCCGGGTGCATTCCGGATCCTGCCCAAAAACGCGGACGGCCAAACCGCAGCCTTTACCTCTGCCGCCAACGCGCTACATTTATCGTCACCCGAAAAGTCTACCGCGGAGCCTCGCATGCCCCGGATGATATCTTTTCTGCTGGCCTGCATTTGGATCGCCTTGCCGGTCCACGCCCAAGCGCAGCAACAAGCTCAACCGTTCAGCCAATGCATGGCTGTGGCCCAGGCCTTGCCCGGCGCCAGCTATGCCAACCTGACACCTGCAGATCCCGCTGCAAGCTTCACGCCGGCTGCGTTCGGTGACGACGAGGTCGAGATCCAGTTCGCCGGCCATTCCACCTATGTCATCACCACCCCGTCGGGTGTCACCATTGCCACCGATTACAATGGATGGTCGGGCAAGGTCGCGGTCCCACGCGTCGTGACCATGAACAAGGCGCATTCCTCGCATTTCACACTGGCCCCGGACGAGCGGATTGAGCATGTGCTGCGCGGCTGGAATTTCGACCGCAGTCCGGCCGATCATGATGTTGTCGTCGATGATGTCTATATCCGCAATGTCACCACCGACATCCGCAATTTTGGCGCGGTCGAACAAGATGGCAATTCGATTTTCATCTTCGAAGTCGCGGACCTGTGCATCGGTCATCTCGGCCATCTGCACCATCCACTCGAAGACAGCCATTTTGCACAGATCGGCCGGCTCGATATCGTCATGGTGCCAGTTGATGGTGGCCTGACGCTGAGCCACGGGGCGATGACCGGCATTGCCAAACGCCTGCAATCCTCGATCCTGCTGCCGATGCACCGCCGTGGGGCGCCGCTGTCACATTTCATCGACATGATGGGCGATGCTTTCGTGACCAACTATGTCGGCAGTGACAGCGTCACCGTGTCTGCCCGCACCCTGCCGCGTCGCCCAACAATTCTTGTCCTCAAGGGAATCTGATCATGCTGCGCCGCGCGTTTCTGAGCTGCATAGCGACCTTTGCCCTTGTGACGATGGCGCCATCGACGCTGCTCGCGGCCGGCGAAAGCCAGCGCGAGCAATTGTTTGCGGCACTCAAGAACGCGAAAAACGAAGCCGAAGGACGCGCGGCCGAAAACGCCATCTGGCGCTGGTGGCTGAACCAGGCGCCAACGCTTGCTGTCCGCGACGCCATCGATCTGGGCATGGAACGGCGTGAAAGTTATGATTTTGAAGCCGCCGAGGCAGCCTTCGACATCGCCATCCGCGATGCGCCCACCTATGCCGAGGGCTGGAGCCAGCGCGCCTTTGTCCGGTTCCTGCGCGACAATATCGACGGATCGCTATCTGATCTCGAAAAGGCGGTGGAACTCGATCCCGATCATTTCGGCGCCTGGTCGGGCATGTATCACGTACTCATGCGCATGGGCCGCACCGGGGTCGCCTACTCGGCGCTGGCACGCGCCGTCCAAATCCATCCATGGCTCAAGGAGCGCGGACTGTTGCCGCCCGATCCGGATGCCAAACGGCCACTGATCAAAGGCACGCAACAAGAACTCTGACGAAGACGAACCAACGCCCGTCGGTCAGTTCCAGAAATCCGGCATTGTCTCGCTCAGACGCGGGCCGATCCGCAGCGGCGCGATCTTCTCGGCCAGGCCTGTGCGGTCGGAGATCTCCACCGCCACGCCACAGATCGTTGCCGGACCAGAGGCCACTTCAAAGCGGCCTTTCGGAATCCGGGTCAGGAACCGGTTGATCGGTTCTTCCGTCTCCATGCCGATCGACGAATCATAATCGCCGCACATGCCGGCATCCGACATATAGGCGGTGCCGCCATTGAGAATCTGCGCATCAGCGGTAGGCACATGGGTGTGGGTGCCGACAACGAAACTGGCCCGTCCGTCGATAAAATGCGCAAAGCACAGCTTCTCGCTGGTCGCTTCGGCATGAAAATCAAACACCACCGCATCAGCCTGCTCGCCCAGCGGACAGGCCGAAAGAATGGATTCGCCGGTCGAGAAAGGGTCATCGAGATCCGGGTGCATGAACACCCGCCCCATCACATTTGCGACCAGCACGCGGGCGCCGTTGCGGGCAATGTAGAGATTGGATCCCCTGCCGGGCGTCCCTGCGGGATAATTGGCCGGACGCAGAAAACGTTCCTGCCGGTCGGCATAGACAAGCGCCTCGCGTTGATCCCAGACATGATTGCCCGTCGTCACCACATCGGCGCCGGCGTTGAGCGTTTCGAGAAAAATCTCTTCGGTAATGCCGAAGCCGCCAGCGGCGTTCTCGCCATTGACGATGACAAAATCCAGCTTGAAATCACGGATCAAGCCAGGAAGGCGGTTCCAGACCGCGGTGCGGCCGGATCGTCCGACCAAATCTCCAAGAAACAACAGGCGCATCGGTTCTCTATAGGCTTTCAGGAAATCTGCGCAAGCCTCGCTCGGTCAGCACCATGTCCAACGGCACATCATGCCCCTCAATTGGCACGGATTCAGTCGCCTGACACGAAAACGCTGCGCCGATCAGTCGCGGCCGCATGCCCTTCGCCCGCAGCCGGGCGATGGCCCGGTCGTAGTGCCCAGCACCATAGCCCAAACGGTTGCCCGCCGCATCGAATGCCGACAGCGGCATCATCAGCAAGTCCGGATCGAGAATTTCGGCCTCACGCCCCGGCCCGACGGTCTTGAACCCGGTATCGACCAGATCTCCACCACGCACAAACTCGCGAAATATGATGGTTTCGCGGTCGACCACCACCGGCAAGCAGAGCCGCGCCCCGCGCGCACGAAACCGCGCCAGCAGGGGTCGCAAATCAGGTTCGGAACGGATCGGCAGATAGCCGGCGATCACCGTGCCGGGCTCGAATTCGATGGCTTCGGCGGCATCTGCCATCGCCAGGCTCATTTCAATGCGCACGTCCGGCTTGAGCGCGTCACGGCGCGCCAGCATCGCTTTCCGAGTCTCTTGCTTGCTGTGCATTGCCCTCAACCCTCTGCCCGTTGCCGGTCGTCGTGCCGCCAATTCCGCTCGAGGTCAATCCTTTCTGCCCCATCCGCCCGGCGCAGTCGCGCCAGTCAGTATCAATTCGAGACAGCAATGACACTTCGTAAATAATGTTACCGAGATCAGATTGCGCCGCAGACGACACGGTCGCATAGACGCCACAGACCATAATCAACCAGATATTTCAGCATATTCAATTTTGGGATTTATGACCGAGGGTTCCCCACAGCTGTCCGATTCCGAACTCACTTGCCTGCACTTGGCGGCAAGGGGCAAGAGCGTGGAGGCCATTGCGAGTCATCTTGATGATTGTCCGGGCAAGATCGAAACATTGTTTGCCTCGATCCGTAAAAAACTGCTGGCCAACACCATAGTCGAAGCCATCGCCCGCGCTCTCAGGTCAGGCCTGATCGAATAGGCGCACCGGCCTAGGGTCAGTCCGTTTTTTTCCAACCTGCCGATGGTCTTCTTTCTGCGGGAAAAGTGCGATCCGCGGCAACCGATGGATTTTTTCGATCCCGGGAACCTACAACGTAGGTGGGCGCCATATGACCGGACCCACGAGTCCGGCCAGGGACAGCTCCCTTAGGATCAATTAAGGCCCCGGGGATTGTGTATCCTGTCGAGAGGCGCAGATCGCAACCCCTATATAGGGTATCCGGAGACCAACTCCAATTGCCAAATGCGCAAGTTGGGTTTTCACCCGTTCAGGTGATTGAGCGGCACTCGATATTTCCCTTAGATCGCACCACCGGAATGTGAGTTTGGTTCTCCGTTCCGGCTGCAAACCGCCTCTTTTCATTGGGGTTTGGGTATCTGCGGCACACCGGAAATCAGCCCCATTTCCGGCGGGCCGCATTCGAGCGGGTAACGCTGTTGTGAGTTTGGTGTCGGGGCGGGGGATAAATCATGAAAAAGACAGTTTCAGTTTCCGGCGCCTTGCTTCTTGCCCTGGTTCCCGCCATCAGCGGATGCAGCTCGTCAACGGGCGGCATCGCCGCACCCGCCGCTGGCGTCACGCCTGCTGGCGGCGCGCTGCCGATCAAGGCTTCAGGCAAGGCGCTGGCATTTCGCGCCAATGCCAAGAACACCGCATCAATAAATAGCTACACCAACCTGCCAACCTCGCAGCATGCGATCCTGCAGGCCAGAATTCTCGAGAAATCAAAAGCCGGCGGCATTCAGATCGCGGGCTCCGCGGACGTGGACAAGAACCCGTCCACCACCCAAGGCACCAATCCCGCGCTGGTTTCCGCCTTTTCCGCCGATACTCTGAAAAACGGCACCGCAATTGCCGGCATGAAGGACGCCAAGGGCAACATCTACTTCGAAAACGGCAATTTCGGTGACGCCCAGGCCAGTAACGAGACCGCCAGTCTTTCGTCGGTCGGGGTGTACAATATTTATGACAAAAACAGCAAGCTGGTTGATCAGATCGTCATGAAGCACGGCACCACGATCCGTTATCGAGAAGGCAAGGAAGGTGACCCTACCGCCACCTATGCTGTCGGCTATATCGGCAACAACACCACCAACATGCCCGCATCGGGAATGGCGACCTACAAGGGCTTCATGGAGAGCGGCACATCCGTCTACGACGACAATGGAACCATGCAGCAAATGGGCCTTCGTGGTGGCAAGGTGGAACTGACGGCCGATTTTGGTGCCGGCAAGGTGACTGGCGGCGTCAGCGGCGCCCAGTTCGTTACCTACAAGGGCAACAACATGGTCGTTCTCAACAAGAACATCACCGGGCTCAACATCAAAGCCGACATCACCGGTGCCGAATATACCGGAACCGCCACCCTGGTCGACGCCAACAAAAAGGCAATCGGCACCACCAGCAGCAATGAAGCAATTGGAGCATTCTTCGGAGACGGAGCGGCCGAAACCGCGGCTGCCTACCAGATCGAGGGCAAAGCCCCGATTGACGGTCAGAACCGCGACTACATCATGTCCGGCGGGATCGGCGCGGTGAAAAAATAACCGCGGTAGGCCAAGCCAATTATGACCCACGCGGATTTCCCAGCACCGGCGCGCAACCGGCGGTCAGCAAGAAAGCAATGCGGAGCGATTGCGTCATCGCTCCTCGTTGCCTTGCTGCTCGCCTCACCGGTGCACGCCAACACGCACGCACAAGACGCCTTCCAGACAGCCGAGGGCTTGGTCGCGGCCGGCGATTACCCGGCCGCGGAGCGTATTCTGACAAGACGCCGTTTCCAGGGAGTCGAAGCGATCCCGGCTGCCTACCTGCTTGCTGTTGTCTATGCGCGAACCGACCGACCGGATCAGGCTGAAGGGATTTTGCGTAAAATTCTCTCTCGGCAACCAGACATCGACGCGGTTCGCATCGAACTGGTCAAGATCCTGGCGATCCAGGGAAAACGCCAGGCGGCGGGCTATCATCTCAACCAGATAACCGACGTTGTCGATCTTTCCCGCGACCGGGATCAACTCGAACAACTTTCGCGCCGTATCGGCAGCACCGAGGGGGTTTCGGTTTCAGGCTACTTTTCCCTCGCGCCATCAACCAACGTCAACGACGGCACCACCCAATCGATCGTGATGATCGGCGGACTGCCGTTCCGGATAGCCAACAGCGCACGTCAAAAATCGGGAATGGGCTTCAAGGCCGGCGCGGTTGTGGGCTACTCTCACACGCTTACGGAAACAACCTCGCTATATGGTGCGCTTTCAGCCGGATTTTCGGATTATTCCAATGATCACTACGATCAGCAGCAAGGCGAATTCAGGGCTGGCATCCGTCATGGCGAACTCCGCTATTCGCTGCAGGCCGAAGCGATCATCGACCGCCGGTGGCAGAATCTCCAGCAGCATAGCTTGGGAATCGGTGGCCGCCTGACGGCAAGATGGAACTTTTCGCAAGGTTGGTGGGCGTCAGGTGAAATCATCCATATGAACCGGGCCTATGACGATAACGCCGGCGCCAACTCGCGGACCACGCGGGCAACAGCGTCGATAAGACGATCCTTTTCCACCAGCCTGGCGCTCACCCTCTCCGGCAGCTTCGAAAAGGAATCCGTCTCCGCACGTCCGTGGAACTCCTACGACAGCAAGTCAGGGACGGTGGGGCTCGAAACCTCTCTGGGTTTCGGCCTGCGCATGGATGCGTCGTTTACCGGAGGCAGTCGGAATTTTGAAAACCCGTTCCCCGGGCTCGGGCTCGTCCGCGAAGACAAATTCTGGGAAGTTAGAGGGTCGTTCCGCAAGGACGGATTCCAGATCGCCGGTTTTTCACCGATCATCGGCATTTTCCACAAGGCGCAAAGTAGCAACGTCGCCTTCTTCGATTATCAATCCAGTGGAACGGACCTTACTTTCACCAAGGCATTCTGAGCGCCACTCAATACATACCTCTTACACGACACATGGCGGGCTCCGCTGTAATCTGCTTGAGAGCGACACAGTCTTGTGTAAGATCGCCGCACAACAGCAGCGCACAGAGATGGTATTCAATCCATGAATGCAGTCGGAAGACCGACCCCGCTTACACAGGCGATAGAAGCTATCTATTCCTACTTCAAGGGCGAGCAGGAATTCACTGACTTCATGCAGGACCTGGAAGATTTTCTGGCTGTCGGCGAAACCGGTCATCCGGTTTTCTCAGGCGAAATCGAAATGCATTTCCAGATTGCCGCCGAACTGGCGCAGGTCATGGCACCGGCGCCCGAAGCAAAATACCGCGCGCTGGTCGAAGGGTCGGCGCTCAAGCTGGTGGTTGATCGGGCGTTTCGGATTGTCGCTCAATCCGCTGAAGCACGTCGGATTTTTGGCTACCTCGAGGGGGTTGAAATCAAGCTCGACAGGGGCCGGCAAACCATCATCTCCGATGGAGACGACGTCTGCTCCGTCGAACAGACCGACCGGATGCGGCAGCATTTCAGCGGCGCGGTCGTGGCCGGCATTGCCCTGCTTTTTGGTCAACGCGAAAAACCACAGCCGAGCAGGCGCAGCTTTATTCGCACCGAGGCTGATGGCGGGTTCGTCTCGCTGACCCGCGATGACGCGCTCGATGTCATTGTCATCACTCTGCCCGGTGTCAGTTGGAGCCGCAACATTTCTGTCATCCTCGCCGGCAGTCTCGGTTTGTCTCCGTCGGAAATCGAAGTCCTCGAACTGATGGCCAACGGCAAATCGAATGTCGAAATATCGAAGGAGCGATCCCGGTCCGTCGACACGGTGAAGAGTCAAACCCAGGCAATCTTCCGCAAGCTAGGCGTCGCATCGCGGGTGGATGCCGTCCAGGTAGTCAACGATCTTGTCAGCCTCGCGGCGCTGTCGGGCGAGCCAGCCACCCCGGTCAATTTTGAGGGACTTCCGCCCGTCAGCCTCCCCTTTGCACAGGACGGGGCGGCTTGGCGCAAGATGACGCTGGATGGTCGCGACATCAGCTATGTCCACTATCCGGTCAATCGCCGGGCAAGACAGAAGCGACCCCCGGTTCTGATGTTTCATGGGCTTTTGCAAAGTCCGGAGCTTTCACCGGCCATAAGGCACAGCCTGGGACAATCCGGATTTGAATTGTTCGGCGCCTCCAAACCAGGCTACGGTGCCAGCGATGGGCCGCCCCGGGGCAAGTCCTTCATGCAAACATGCCTGGATGATGCGCTCCACCTTTGCGACCGCCACGACGCCGACCGCTGTCTTGTCCTGGGGCATCTGTTCGGCGCCAAGGCGGCGATTGAGTTTTGCCTCGCCCACCCGCAACGCGTCTGTGGTCTGGTTCTGTGTTCGGCCTATTTTCCATTGCAGATCGCCGACCACCTGGTGCCCACCGGCGGGCTTCAGAAACTGGCCATGTCAAGCGGTATAGCCTCCTGGGCAGCGCACCGCTTCATTGCCCTGACAGCAGTTTCCTATTTGCGGTACGGCGGCTCGCATCGATATCTGTCAACACTCACCGAACACAGCAGCGGCGACCGTCAGGCAATCCGGGATCCGGAAATATACGGTCTTCTGCGCGCTGGCATCCGCCATGTAACCATCGGCGGTGCCTCGGCCTTCCTCGCCGACACATCTTCAAGCAATTCGGACTGGAGCAATCTCTTGCCGATGCTGAATCTGTCTGTGGTGGTTCTGCACGGCGATTCCGATCCGGCGGTCAATCCGCATCTGGCACGCATCGCTGCCGGCCGCATACCAGGGTGTCGCTATGAGGAAATCGAAGGCATCGGCCAGCATGTGTTGCACGCCCGCCCCGACCGGGTGATCGCGGCCCTTGAAGAAGTCGGCGCCGTGGCAAAATCCGCCGCCTGAAGGCGGGCCGCCGCATCCACGGCGTCAGCCGTTCAGTTTCTTGGCAATCTTCTCGATCTGGCCCGTCACTTCGGTCAACGCTGCAGCCAGATCCTGATCAGTTTTATCAACCTTGGTCAGCGCGTTGTCGCGGGTTTTCTTCAGGGTCTCGACCTCGGCCTCAAGACCG
This sequence comes from Hoeflea sp. Naph1, assembly GCF_046837775.1. Classification (GTDB taxonomy): domain Bacteria; phylum Pseudomonadota; class Alphaproteobacteria; order Rhizobiales; family Rhizobiaceae; genus Hoeflea. Next base: position 4,244,220 of record NZ_CP177286.1, read on the forward strand.
CGCATGCGCCGCTGCAGTTCATGCAATTCATCCATCACCATGATCCCCGCCATCACGGTGATGCGCAGATCTCCGATTTCACCGAACTGGCCCTTGAGATGCCCCACATACCGGTCAAATCGACCGGCGAGTTCGGTCAGATGCTCCTCCTGGCCTTCCTCGCAGGCCATCCGGTAGGTCTTGCTGTCGATACTAACGGTGACCTGAGCCATTCAACCTGTCCTGTTAATTCGGTAAATCGAAAGAGACCGTTGCATCAGCGGTCCAGCACTGCCCGGATGGTTTCCATCGCCGTCACCAGCCGTCGTGAAACCTCGCGATTGGCTTCCTCCAGACGGTTGGCGCGGTCCTGCGCCTGGTCAAGTTCCTGGGCTATGCGGGACCGATCGTCAATCATCCGGTCGAGTTCCGCAGCGGCCTCTGTGGAAGAGCGACTCGCTTCAACCTGCCGCTCAACATCATTGTCGAGCTGGCTCAAGGCTTTGTTTAATGCCTCAAGTGCGGATTTCACTGTTTTTTCAGTGGGCATCGTCAGCTTCCTTGGATCTGGATTACAAGCCGAATCGCTTGAATTCCGGATACTTGTGGCAACTAGTTTACCCATCAGCCGAACAAGCCGTCAACAAAACCGCACTTTCGATCCCCAGTCGTCTGCCGACAAGCCGTTTTCAGCCCTTTGTTGACTCCGCCGAAGCAACTGCTATGTGTGCGCGGCCTTCGATCCGGTCCACTAATGGGCCGGGTTGACCTGAACGCGACAAGGCGGAACAGTCATGATTTCACGCGAAAAACACGACCGGATGGCAAACGCAATCCGGTTTCTATCCATGGATGCCGTTGAGAAAGCAAAATCCGGCCATCCGGGCTTACCGATGGGTGCAGCCGACATCGCCACGGTGTTGTTCTCGCGCTACCTGACATTCGACCCTAAAAAACCTAACTGGCCCGACCGCGACCGCTTCGTGCTGTCTGCCGGCCACGGCTCGATGCTGCTCTATTCCCTGCTCTATCTGCTCGGCTATGATGACATCTCGCTTGAGGACATCAAGAATTTCCGTCAACTTGGCTCTCCCACAGCCGGTCACCCGGAATATGGGCACGCTGCCGGTATCGAGACCACCACCGGTCCGCTCGGCCAGGGCCTCGGCAACGCCGTCGGCATGGCCATAGCCGAACGCAAGCTCGCTACCGAGTATGGCGCAGAGCTGGTCGATCACCATACCTATGTGCTCGCCGGTGACGGCTGCCTGATGGAAGGTATCAGCCAGGAAGCGATCTCGCTTGCGGGCCATCTCAAGCTAAGCAAACTGATCGTGTTCTGGGACAACAACTCGATTTCCATTGACGGCCCGGTCTCGCTGACCGATTCCACCGATCAGTTGGCGCGGTTTGCAGCCTCTGGCTGGAACACACTGGATATCGACGGCCATGACCCGGACGCCATTGCCCAGGCGATTGAAGCCGCACAGGCTTCGGACAAACCAACGCTGATTGCCGCCAAGACCGTCATTGGTTTCGGTGCGCCCAACAAGGCAGGCACCAGCGGCGCCCACGGCTCACCGCTCGGCGACAAGGAAATTGCAGGTGCCCGCGCAGCCCTCGGCTGGGAAGAAGAACCCTTCGTCGTGCCGTCGGACATTCTCGACGCCTGGCGGCTGGCTGGCCTGCGGTCGGTAAAGGACCGCAAGGCCTGGGAAGCGCGTCTCGCTGCAACTGAAAACGATACCCGCATGACCTTCGAGCGGCGCATGAGCGGCGATCTGCCGGGCGGTTTTGAGCCGGCAATGACTGCCTACAAGCAGAAGCTGACCGAAGATCTGCCGAAGGTGGCCACCCGCAAGGCCTCGGAAATGGCGCTGGAAATCATCAATGGCGTGATTCCGGAAACCTTGGGAGGCTCAGCCGATCTCACCGGGTCCAACAACACCCGCACCAGCCAGACCAAGGCAATTACGCCGGACGATTTCTCCGGGCGTTACATTCATTACGGCATCCGCGAACACGGCATGGCCGCCATGATGAACGGCATTGCCTTGCATGGTGGGTTGATTCCCTACTCCGGCGGGTTCCTGATCTTCTCGGACTACTGCCGACCCTCGATCCGTCTGGCAGCGTTGATGGGCATCCGTGTGATCCACGTGCTGACCCATGATTCCATTGGGCTGGGCGAAGATGGCCCGACCCACCAGCCGGTCGAACACATGGCTGCGTTGCGAGCCATCCCCAACCTGCTGATGTTCCGCCCTGCCGATGCGGTGGAAACCGCGGAATGCTGGCAGATTGCCCTGGAGCAGCAAAAGCGCCCCAGCGGCATCGCCCTGACCCGGCAAAACCTGCCGACGGTGCGAACCGACTTCACCGAGGAAAATCTTTCCGCTTACGGGGCCTACGACCTTGTCTCGGCCGGCGATGCGGAAGTGACGATCTTCGCCTCCGGCTCCGAAATCGAGATCGCTCTCGAAGCGCGCGAGATGCTTGAGGCAAATGGTCATACCACCCGTGTCGTTTCGGTCCCTTGCTTTGAGTTGTTCGAAGAGCAATCTAGGGAGTATAAGAACGCGGTAATCGGAGATTCGAAGGTCAAGATCGCCATCGAGGCCGGCATCCGCCAGGGTTGGGACCGTTTCATCGGATCCGACGGCCTGTTCATTGGCATGACCGGCTTCGGAGCCTCCGGACCCTACAAGGAGCTCTACGAGCATTTCGGCATCACCGCCAAGGCTGCAGTGACTGCGGTCGAAGCGCGCCTACACGAAGACAAGGCCTGATCCCGACTAGGACAGGCCTCCTCAGACCCAGGACGGAGGAATAGGATGAAGACCAGGATCGCCATCAACGGATTTGGCCGGATCGGCCGCAATGTGGTTCGCGCCATTTTTGAATCGGGCCGCAAGGACATCGATATCGTGGCCATCAACGACCTCGGTCCGGTTGAAACCAACGCCCACCTGATGCGCTACGATTCGGTTCACGGCCGTTTCCCGCATGAGGTTACGGTTGACGGCGACAAGATTTCGGTGGGCTCGGAGAGCTTCAAGGTCTTCGCCGAACGCGATCCGGCAAATCTGCCCTGGGGCGATCTCAACATCGACATCGTGATGGAGTGCACCGGCATCTTCACCGCGCGCGACAAAGCCGCGCTGCATTTGAAAGCCGGCGCCAAGCGGGTTCTCGTGTCGGCTCCGGCCGCTGGCGCCGACAAGACCATTGTCTATGGCGTCAACCACGACGTTCTGACCAAGGACGACATCGTCGTTTCCAACGCCTCGTGCACCACCAACTGCCTATCACCGGTGGCCAAGGTGCTCAACGATGCCATCGGCATCGAACACGGCATCATGACGACGATCCATTCCTACACCGGTGACCAGCCGACCCTTGATACCATGCACAAGGATCTCTACCGCGGTCGCGCTGCAGCAATGTCGATGATCCCGACCTCGACTGGTGCAGCCAAGGCCATCGGCCTGGTGCTGCCCGAGCTCGACGGCAAGCTTGATGGCTCGTCGATTCGCGTACCGACCCCGAACGTCTCTGTCGTCGACCTCAAGTTCGTGGCCAAACGCGCCACCACGATCGAGGAAGTCAACGGCTTCATTCGTGCGGCAGCAGCCGAAGGCCCGCTCAAGGGCATCCTCGGCTACACCGAGGAAAAGCTGGTGTCGATCGACTTCAACCACGATCCGCGGTCCTCGATCTTCCACGCTGACCAGACCAAGGTAATGGACGGAACGCTGGTGTCGATCCTGACTTGGTATGACAATGAATGGGGCTTTTCTAACCGCATGGGCGACACCGCCGTCGCCATGGCAAAGCTGATCTAGCCCACGATTCGCGGCACCATTGCCGCAGCTTCGATCTGACGACAGCACCGCCACCGTTTGTTTCGAACGGTGGCGGTGCTGATTCCGGCCCACAATGCGTGCGGAAACCGGACACCGGCTTGTTTTCTCTGCCTCGGCCCTACTCTCACCCAGATTTTCGTTAAATTTCCGTCTTTTGGCGTTCGAAGCATTGCTCCGCAGGCTGGCTCATTTCATATTCTTCGATAGCTCCGCAATCGGCGGGCCGGTCAAGGCAACCAGGATTAGGGAAGACGGTTGGACGCATTCTACATTGTAACGTTGGCGTCGACGGCGCTTGTCTTGATCGCGGCATTTTCAAGCCTTCTGGCTGAACGTTTCGGGGCCCCCTTGCTGTTGCTGTTCCTGCTGATCGGGCTGGTGGCCGGCGTCGATGGGTTGGGCATCGATTTTTCCAACAATTCTGTTGCCTACATGCTGGGTTCCATCGCCTTGGCGATCATCCTGTTTGACTCAGGCTACGGAACCTCGATGCAGTCCTTCAGGCAGGCCTCCGTTCCCGCCATCACACTGGCGACGTTTGGCGTGCTGTTAACCGCCATCATGTTTGGTGTCGCCGCCCGCTTCCTGCTCGATTTTTCCTGGTTGGAGGGGCTGCTATTGGGCTCCATCGTCGCGTCAACCGACGCAGCGGCAGTGTTCTTCCTGCTTCGCACCGGCGGCATCAACATTCGCGACCGGGTCCGCTCGACGCTGGAAGTCGAATCCGGCACCAACGATCCGATGGCGATCTTCCTCACCGCTGCGCTGGTCAGCATCATGGCCAACAACCAGGGGCTGGAGGATATCGGCCTTGAACTGGTTATCCTGTTCGTCAAGCAGATCGGCGGCGGCCTGCTGCTCGGCCTCGGCGGCGGCATTCTCATTGTCCAGATCATCCGCCGGGTTCCCGTTGAGCGCGGGCTCGCCCCGATCTTCGTACTGGCGCTAGCTCTGCTGGTCTTTGCCTACACCTCGGCCATCGGCGGCAGTGGTTTCCTGGCTGTCTATGTTGCAGGAATTTATGCCGGCAACAAAAAGATGCAGGCCAGGACATCGATCGTCCGCTTTCAGGAAGGCATGACCTGGCTGGCGCAGATCATCATGTTCCTCGTGCTCGGACTGCTGGCGACGCCCTCGCAATTCCCGCAGATCGCCCTTCCCGCCATCGCACTGGCGATCTTCCTGGTATTCATTGCCCGACCACTGGCCGTGTGGCTGTGCCTGCTTCCCTTCGACTACACCCAGCGCGAGACCGGGTTTGTCGCCTGGGTCGGCTTGCGTGGCGCGGTTTCGATCCTGCTGGCAATCCTGCCGATTCTCGGCAACCTCGAGAATGGACAGCTCTATTTCAACACCACCTTCATCGTCGTGATGGTTTCACTTGCCATCCAGGGGTGGACCGTCAAGCCGATTGCCCGCCGCCTCGGTCAGATCGTTCCGCCGCAGATCGGCGCGATAGACAAGCTCGAACTTGACCTTCCAGGCACGGCCAACCACGAATTGCTGGTCTACCGGGTGGTGGCCGACAGCCCGGTGTTGCGCGGCGAGCGGATTCCCCGCTGGGCCCGGCCCTCGCTCGTCATCCGCGACGGAAAATCCATGCGCTATCAGTATGCCGGTCGTTTGCGTGAGAACGATCAGGTCTATCTCTTCATCGCACCGGGCTATTCACGCCTTCTCGACCGGCTGTTCGCTTCCAAGGTCGCGGTTAGCGAAAACGACAATGAATTCTTCGGAACCTTTACCATTGCTCCCTCCAGAACCGGGGAGGAGCTTGATGCTGCCTATGGCCCCGGCCTGCTCAGCAAGGCCGAGAAATCGATGACCATTGCTGAGCTGATGGAACAGCGACTAGGCGGCAAGCTCGATTATGCCGACCGGGTAAAAATCGGCCGCATCGTGCTGATCGTTCGCCAGACCGACGAGCATGGTCACGCCACCATGATCGGGGTCTCCCTCGAACCGGTCGCCCCCGCAACCCGCCTCCCGCTGTTTCTCAACCTGCGGGAAATCATCCACGCGATACGCGAATACGCCCGCAAGCGTCGGGGCGGGAAGCAATAATGCAGGGCAAGGGCGCCAACATATCGCCCCTGCCTTGCACCACACCGCGAGCGGTGTAAGGTCCGCCCCGAAATTCCGCGGCACAGCTACTTGACGAATGGAACAATCAATGACGGCTTTCAAAACCCTCGATGATCTCACGAACCTCGCCGGCAAGCGGGTTCTTCTGCGCGTCGATCTCAATGTCCCGGTCAAGGACGGCAAGGTGACCGACACCACTCGCGTCGAACGTGTCGCACCGACCATCATGGAACTATCCGGCAAAGGCGCGCGGGTGATCCTGCTCGCCCATTTTGGTCGTCCGAAGGGCAAAGTGGTTCCGTCCATGTCGCTCGAATCAATCGCCGGCGTGGTAGAGAACGTACTTGATCACCGTGTCCATTTTGCCGCCGACTGCATTGGTGAGATAGCCGGGAAGGCAGTCGACGCAATGGTCGATGGCGATATCCTGCTGCTCGAAAACACCCGGTTCCATGAAGGCGAAGAATCCAATGATCCGGACTTCGCCGCGGCGCTGGCCAGGAACGGCGACATCTTCGTCAATGATGCCTTTTCCGCCGCCCACCGCGCCCATGCGTCGACCGAAGGCTTGGCGCATCACCTGCCCGCCTATGCCGGACGCACCATGCAGGCTGAATTGACCGCGCTGGAACAGGGGCTCGGCAACCCTGTCCGTCCCGTGGTTGCCATTGTCGGCGGCGCCAAGGTTTCCACCAAGATCGACCTGCTCAAGAACCTGGTGAAAAGGGTCGATGCATTGGTCATTGGTGGTGGCATGGCCAACACGTTCCTCGCCGCGCGCGGCATCAATGTCGGCAAATCGCTGTGCGAGCATGACCTTGCATCGACTGCCCGGGAAATCGAGACCGAAGCGAAAGTTGCCGGCTGCGCGCTGGTTTTGCCGGTTGACGGCGTCGTTGCACGGGAATTCAAGGCCGGCGCCGACAACGAAACCGTTGATGTCGACGCCATCCCCGCCGATGCCATGATGCTGGACGTCGGGCCAAAATCCATTGAAGCCATCAATGCCTGGATCACCAAGGCCGACACGCTGGTCTGGAATGGCCCGCTCGGCGCCTTCGAGATTCCGCCCTTCGATGCAGCCACGGTATCCGCAGCCCAACATGCAGCCCGCCGCACGGAAGAAGGCCTGCTGGTCTCAGTGGCCGGTGGCGGCGACACCGTCTCTGCTCTCAATCACGCAGGCGTGGCTGAAGATTTCACCTATGTTTCCACAGCCGGCGGCGCATTCCTGGAGTGGATGGAGGGCAAGCCCCTACCCGGCATTGACGTGCTCAAGGTCTGAAAGCGGCAGCCTTTCTCCTCAAGGAACTGAATGTGGTTAAGCACGGTTCGAAAACACTTGTGTTTTCAATCGATTAAAAGAGTTTCAATCGATTCGAACAGCCTCTGGCCTATTCTCTGTCGACAGCAACATCTGCTAAGCAGCCCCGAAGATTTAGATGAAGGGATACGGCATGATGAATCCGACCATGGCGCAACAGATGACTGAGAAGGACGGCTTTATCGCCGCGCTCGACCAATCGGGTGGATCCACACCCAAGGCACTGAAACTCTACGGCGTAGCAGAAGACAGCTACTCCAACGACGAGGAGATGTTCGCGCTGATCCACGCCATGCGCGCCCGCATCATCAAGTCGCCTGCCTTCACCGGAGAAAAGGTGATCGGCGCGATCCTGTTCGAACGCACCATGGATGGTGAAATCGACGGTATTGCCACCGCCGATTATCTTTGGGACAAGCGCGGGATTGTACCGTTTCTGAAAGTCGACAAGGGCTTGATGTCCGAAGACAACGGCGTGCAACTGATGAAGCCGATGGGCGGTCTCGATGCGCTTCTTGAACGGGCGATCACCAAGAATATCTTCGGCACCAAGATGCGCTCGGTCGTCAATGCCGCCAACAAGGCCGGGATCGAGGCAATCGTTGCCCAGCAATTCGAAATCGGCAAGCAGATCCTCGGCCACGGCCTGATGCCGATCCTCGAACCGGAGGTCAACATCAAGATCGCCGACAAGGCTGAAGCGGAAGAACTGCTGCTGGATGCAATCCGCCTGCACCTCGACACCGTTCCCACGGGGCAGCAGGTGATGCTGAAACTGTCGCTGCCGACAAAGGCCAATCTCTACAAGCCGCTGGTCGACGATCCGCGCGTCATGCGCGTTGTTGCCCTGTCGGGCGGCTATTCCCGCGATGAGGCCAACCGCCTGCTCAGCGCCAATGAAGGGGTAATCGCCTCGTTCTCCCGCGCGCTGACCGAAGGGCTGTCGCAAGACCAGACAGATGCCGAATTCGACGCGATGCTGGCCGCCACGATCGACAGCATCTTCCAAGCCTCCCGCGCTGCCTGATCGGCACCCGCTTCATTCGAAACATCGAACCACCCGGAAGCGACAGTTTCCGGGTGGTTTTTTTGTGATTACCGACCTTGGAAATAGTTCAACTCGGAACAAAAATCCGCTAAGCCCGGTTCATGAACACTGTTACCGCAAGTCTCTTGAGTTGGCTTTTACTGCCCGTGGCCCTGATCAAGGGCCTGGGCGTGCGTAAAACAGCCCCCCGCCTGCCGCCCCCGCCAGGATTGCCCCGCGGCCAGATAGGCGAGGGTCCGGCTGAGATCCGGCTGCTGGTCATCGGTGATTCATCCGCCGCCGGCGTCGGTGCGGTTGAAATCGATCAGACGCTGGGCCCGCAGCTATCCGCCCTGCTGCATCAGGCAACCGGCAAGCCGGTGTCGTGGCGCACAGCCGGCGCCAATTCGGCCATCGCTGAACAGATCCGCGATCATGTCGTCCCCAACATCGAGGAGCGCGATTTCACCCATGTGGTGCTGACCGTCGGCACCAATGACGCCAAGAACTACGTTACCCGCGCCCGCTTCAAGAAGGGGTTTGGCGGACTTTTATACGCCTCCCACGCGCGCTGGCCGGAAGCAAAGATCTTCTGGTCACCGGTGGTCGACATGCGCGGCGTTCCGGCGCTACCGCCCGCGCTGGCCTTCATCTTGTCCTTGCGTGTACAGATCATCAACACGGTGGGCGCCCAGCTCTGCGGGGAGCGCTACGCCACCGCTGTCGAACCGCTGCCGATCGAAGGGCCCGAGGGCTTCGCCGTCGATGGATTTCACGCCAATGCGGCAGGTTACCAGCATTGGGCGGCACATTTGGCCCGCATCATGCTGGGCGAAGCACCAGCGCCATCATCATCGCGGCGATCAGAATAATCGCGATTTTCCAGACATCGCCGCGCTTTCGCAGACCCGGAAGCCCGAAGGGTTTGATCAGGTGCAGGACCATGGCCACCAGAACCAGAACAAGCAGAATTTTCACAGCCATGTAACGCGTCCCTTTTTTGCCAATCAGCCATACACCGGTCATGATTGGGGGCAAAGACCTGTGTCATCCTGATTCGAGCCCGAAGCCAAATCTGACGGCCATTCTCCTCCAGCTTCCCGGAACATCATGCGCAGCAATATTCTTCCCGTCCTGTCCTTGCTGTTGGGCACCGCCTTCCTGTTGGCTGGCAATGGTCTGCACGGCCTGCTGCTGCCGATGCGCGGCAGCGCCGAAGGATTCTCGCCAACATCGCTCGGCCTGCTCGGCACGTCCTGGGCGACCGGCTTTGTGCTCGGCTGCATTTTTTCCCAACGGCTGGTACGCCGAATCGGCCATGTCCGAGCTTTTTCGGCGTTTTCGGCGATGATCGCCATCATCGCACTGCTCACCGGCTTGCTGGTCGATCCGATCATCTGGATTGTGTTGCGGGTGGTCACCGGTTTCGCCATTGCCGCCTCGTTCATGATCATCGAGAGCTGGCTCAACGAGCGCGCCACCAACGAAACCCGTGGCTTGATTTTCTCGCTCTACATGACCGTCACCTACATCGCCATCGTCGCGGGGCAGATGAGCATCGTTCTGGGGGATATCTCGCAAACCACTTTCTTTATCATCGCCGGCATTCTGTATTGCCTGGCGCTGTTGCCGACGGCGATGTCCACCGCATCAAGCCCGGCGCCGCTGAAGGAAGTGAAGCTTGATCTGAAAATGATCTACCGCAATTCACCGGTATCGTTTGTCGCCATGCTGCTGATCGGTATTGCCAATGGCGCCTTCGGCACGCTAGCGCCAGTTTTCGGCGCCGATGTCGGGCTTTCCACCATCACCATCGCCACCATGATGTCGATCACCATCTTCTCCGGCGCAGTCATGCAGTTGCCTGCCGGGCGGATGTCCGACCGGATCGACCGCCGCTATGTGCTGGCCGGTCTGGCGGCCGTCGCCGGATTGTCAGGACTGGCCATCGTGGTTGTGATGCCGTCGGATATTGGCGTCCTGTTCGGCCTGATCTCGCTCTATGGCGCGATGTCCTACACGCTCTATTCGATCATCGTGGCCCATGCCAACGACTACGCCGCCAACGACCAGTTCGTCACCGTGTCAGGCGGGCTGTTGCTGCTCTATGGCGTCGGCACCATTGTCGGCCCGCTGATCAGCGGCGTGGCGATGGCCTACAGCCCGTATCTGCTGTTTGCCGTGACAGCCGTGGCCCATCTGGGCGTCGCCGGTTACGCAATCATCCGCAGCCGTATCCGTGCAGCGATCCCGGCCGACGAGCGCGAAAACTTCGCCTCGATCCCGTCGGCGCGCGCCGCCACACCGGAATCGATCAACCTCGATCCGCGCGCATCCACCACGGAGAACTGAGCCGGTTGATCATCAACTGACGTCGAGCACGATCTTGCCGATATGATCGCCATCCTCCATGCGCTGGTGCGCAGCGGCGGCCTGGTCGAGCGGGAAGATTGAATCCATCACCGGCAGCACCTTGCGGTCACTCAACAGCGGCCACACCTGCCGGTGCAACTCGTCGGCAATCAAGGCCTTGAAGGCAATATCGCGTGCCCGCAGTGTCGACCCGGTATGCGTCAGCCGCTTCATCATCAACAGCGAGAAATCGGCCTCCGCCATCCGCCCCTTGAGAAACGCGATCTGTACGATCCGTCCCTCAACGGCGGCGGCCTGGTAGTTGCGGTTGATGTATTCGCCGCCGACCATGTCAAGAATCAGATCGGCGCCCTTGCCATCGGTCGCCTGCTTGACCGCAGCCACGAAATCTTCCTCCCGGTAATTGATGGCAAGGTCGGCGCCCAGATCCCGCATGGCAGCACATTTGGCTTCGGAGCCGGCGGTGGCCAGCACCTTGGCGCCAAATGCCTTGGCAAGCTGGATTGCCGTTGTGCCGATACCCGAGGTGCCGCCATGCACCAGAAAGGTCTCGCCTGCTCTCAGACCGCCGCGCTGGAAAACATTGTGCCAGACCGTAAAGAAGGTTTCCGGAATAGCCGCTGCTTCCACCATGGTCAGCCCCCTGGGCGCTGGCAGGGCGTTAGTCTCGTTGACGGTACAGAATTCAGCATAGCCGCCGCCCGCCACCAGCGCGCAGACCTGGTCGCCTTGCTTGAAGCGGGTAACGCCCGCTCCGACATCTGCCACCTCGCCGGCAATCTCCAGCCCGGGAATGTCGGAAGCCCCCTTTGGAGGCGGATAGGCCCCCTGCCGCTGCAGGCAATCGGGGCGGTTGACCCCGGCTGCGGCCACCTTGACCAGCAATTCTCCTGCGCCAGGCACCGGCCGATCACGCGTCGTCAGGGTCAGCACTTTGGGGCCACCGGGTTCCCGGATCTCAATTGCACGCATCAATTCACTCTCCTTCAGCCGCTTTGCCGAACCATAGGCTTGGGCTAAAGTCCGGGCAAGGTTCGCGCCGCGCGAACATCATCGTTGAAACAATGGAGGCCATGCCAATGTTTGCCGAGGACGATCGCCCGAAGCCCAACAAGCAACACGAGATCGGATCCGATCTGACCTTCCTGTCGGCCGGCGAACTGGACGAGCGAATCGCCCTGCTCAGGCAGGAAATTGCCCGTCTGGAAGCCGACAAGGCTTCAAAAACCTCCAGCCGCAGCGCCGCGGAGGGTTTTTTCAAATCGAAATAGGTCATTCCGGTCAGAGACTTAAGGCAATTCTGAATCCTGTTAAGTTTCCGGTAAGCTTTACAAGTGTTTACTATAAACATCCAGGCTTCCTGGATTTGACAGTTTGGCCTAGGCCACACTGTTTGACGCCTCCCTGTTAAACTCTTGAGAGCCGCTCATGCGGCTCTTTTTTTGTTTGACGCTCTTCCTGATTGAGCTGTTGATGGACTGGGGCAAGTGGCGAAAAGCCATTGCTACCCGCTCCTGGGTGCGCCAAAATCCTCTTTGAAAAGCATACTGAACCCCGACTAAAACCCGACCTGTGCGGGCGTTTGTGACGTTAACCCTTTCTTAACAATAAACTTGCCGAGGCGCGTTCAAAGCGCCAAGATACAAGGGCTCGGCGGCAATGGATGACGTCAAGCTGATCGCCGACTTGCAGTGTATTTCGTAATCAGGATTCCCGGCCAATGTCAGAACCCCGCCTCAACACCGTCAATCTCGCAGACCGCATGGCCAATTCGGCCCAGTTCAAGGCGCTCTACGCCGAAGGAATGGGGCTGGTCGAGGAAACCGCAAATTATCTCGACGGGCCGGGGCGAACCTCATCCAAATCGCTGCCGCGCATCGCTGCTGTGCTTTACGCAGCGGAATCGATGCGCCTGACCACGCGCTTGATGCAAATGGCCTCCTGGCTGCTGCTCCAGCGCGCCGTCAACAATGGCGAGATGAACCGTGACCAGGTGATGGCCGAGAAGAGCAAGGTGCGCCTCGACAGCTTCAATTGCGACCGATCAGCGCCCGGCTGGGCCGATCTGCCCGAAGAATTCCGTGATCTGGTTGAACGCTCGCTGCGGATCCAGAACCGTGTCGCGATTCTCGATCGGGAAATCTACCGTCCGGCGGAGGCCGCTGCCATGAAACCGGACAATGAAAACTCGGTTCAGGCCCAGCAGCATCTCCTGCAGACAGTCTTCTCCAGACGCTGAACCGGTGCTGTGCTCGGGCGGACATGCTTGAGCACGGACAACCAAGATAGTCAGGCCCGCACATCCGTTGCGGGCTTTTTTGCGTGTATGCCAGGGATGCGAACGTCCAGGCACCCCTCATTCGCACCAGACCATTTCGGGTGGGCAACGGCGGGTCGCACCAGACGGCAGACACAAAAAAACCCGCCGAAACCGGCGGGTTTTGATCGTCCGGGCAAAGCCGGAAATCTTACAGGCTGAGGCCTTCGAAGCGCTTCTTGAACTTCGACAGGCGGCCACCGCGGTCCAGCATCTGCTGATTGCCGCCGGTCCATGCCGGATGCGACTTCGGGTCGATTTCCAGGTTCATGGTGTCGCCTTCAGCGCCCCATGTCGACTGGGTCATGTATTCGGTACCGTCGGTCATGACCACCTTGATCATGTGGTATTCGGGATGGATGTTCGCCTTCATTTTTTCGTCCTGCCGTTGGGAGGCCCCTGCGCAACATTGCTTGCGGCATATTGGCCAAACACATAAATGAAGCCGGTGTCCGTGTGGGCAACGGCTTTCCAATTCGATGGCGAGCCTATACATGAAGGCACCGTCGATAACAAGGGCCGCGTCTGTTTTTGCAGGCCGCTCACCGGCCGCATACGCATAGCCTAGGAGATGACGTGGCAGATCAATCCAACACTCAACCAGCGGCACGCCGTTCCGTGCGGCCGCTTGCCCGACTTTTCCCCTATATCAAACGCTATCCGCGCCTTGTGCTGGGCGCGCTTGCCGCACTGTTGCTGGCTGCAGTCACGACGTTGACCCTTCCAACAGCCGTACGCCGGATGATCGACCACGGCTTTTCGGCCCAGGACGCAGGCTTCGTCAACAGCTACTTTTCCATGCTGGCGGCAATCGCCCTGTTGCTCGCCCTTGCCTCTGCCTGCCGCTATTATTTCGTCATCACGCTGGGCGAGCGCGTGGTCGCCGACATCCGCCGCGACGTGTTTGACCATGTCACCCGGCTGTCGGCTTCCTTTTACGACGCCAACCGGTCGGGCGAAATCATTTCACGGCTGACCGCCGACACCACCCAGATCAAATCAACCGTCGGCGCGACCGCTTCGGTTGCCCTGCGCAACATGATTCTGTGCGTGGGCGCAGGCGGCATGATGTTCATCACCTCGCCCAAACTCTCGGGCCTGGTGCTCGCCGCAATTCCGCTGATCGTGTTTCCGCTGGTTGGCTTTGGCCGCAAGGTCCGCAAGCGCTCGCGTGCCGCCCAGGATACCCTTGCTGAAGCCATGACCTACGCCGGCGAAGCGATTGGTGCCACCCGCACGCTGCAAGCCTTCAACACCGAAGCCCGTGCCCAGGCAAGCTTCGGTGAAGCCGTGGAAGCCTCCTTTGGCGCTGCCCGCAAATCGATTCTGGCGCGCTCGGTGCTGACCGGCTTTGCCATCGCCATGGCATTCGGGTCAGTGGTTGCGGTGCTCTGGTATGGGGCGCAATCTGTTCTTTCTGGCGAATTGACCCCGGGAACCCTCGGCCAGTTCCTGTTGTATTCGGTGTTTGCCGCAGGAAGCCTTGGCGCACTGTCGGAAGTCTGGGGCGAACTTTCACAAGCTGCCGGCGCCGCCGAGCGGCTGGGCGAACTTCTCGACGAAGTGCCGGAGATTCGCGCACCCGAAAACCCAACGCGTCTGCCCAATCCGCCGATTGGCGATATCCGTTTCGATAACGTGCGCTTTGCCTATCCGGCACGGCCCGGAACCTCGGCGCTGACCGGCACCAGTTTTCATGTCCGGCCCGGCGAAACCGTGGCTGTGGTTGGCGCATCGGGCGCCGGCAAGTCGACCCTGTTTTCGCTGATCCTGAGATTCTACGATCCCACCGCCGGCAAGGTGCTGATCGATAAGGTCGACATCCGCGAGGCTGACCCCGCCGATGTCCGCGACCGCATCGCGCTGGTGCCGCAGGACGTGACCATCTTCGCCGGCAGCGTCGGCGACAACATTGCCTTCGGCCGGGCCGACGCCAGCCAGAAAGACATCGAGGCCGCGGCCCGCGCGGCTCAAGCCCATGATTTCATCCTGGCGCTGGACAAGGGATACGCCACCCCGGTTGGCGAACGCGGCATCACCTTGTCGGGCGGCCAGCGACAGCGGGTCGCCATCGCCCGCGCCATCCTGCGCGATGCGCCGATCCTGCTGCTCGATGAAGCCACGTCCGCGCTGGATGCCGAAAGCGAAACCCTGGTGCAAAAGGCCCTGGAAGGGCTGATGCAGAACCGCACGACCATCGTCATTGCCCACCGGCTGGCGACGGTGTTGCGCGCCGACCGCATACTGGTCATGGACGAGGGCCGGATCATCGAAGAGGGCAACCACCAAGAACTGGTGACGCGCGGCGGCCTCTATGCCCGCCTTGCACGTCTTCAGTTTGAACTTGGCGCCGAAGCGCTGACCCCGAGCGCCACTTCAAATACGGCCAGCTGAGTCTCCCCCGCGCGCAAGCCGGGACTGCTTGGTCGCACACGATCCGTCGCATGTCGTGCCCGCTCTGGGCGGACTGGCACTGTCTGACTGCTGTGAAGCGGGGTGCGGAACATTTCCTCGCACGACGAAACGTACACGCGGCGCTACAGCGCGTAACAATCTTGTGAAGTCGCTCAAATCAGGGTAAACAGTCTTTGTTCGTCTGGAAGCCACGCGGGAGACGGGACCTTGTCCGCGGGCTATAACAGGAACATTCAGAAGGTGTATCCACAATGCGGAATGACGCGGAGTGGCGGACCCTGCTATTGGCGGGCGTTTGCTATGCTGTGTGGTTTTTGCTGGCGTTTGGGTTGGTTGCCCTCCCGGACACGTTACGTGTCCTTTTCATGATTCCTATAATCACGCTGCATTCCTCGCTTCAACACGAGTTTTTACACGGTCACCCTTTCAGGAACCAGAAACTCAACGATCTTCTGATCGCCCCGCCAATCGGAGTGCTGGTGCCCTACCTGCGCTTCAAATCCTGCCACCTAACCCACCACATCAATGAAAACATCACCGACCCCTATGACGATCCGGAGAGTTATTATCTTGACCGGCAGGTCTGGGCGTCGATTCCTGCCTGGCTCAAGCGGTTGCTGGTCGCCAACAACACCCTGACCGGGCGCATGACCCTCGGCCCGGCGCTGGCAACAGTGGGCTTCATCCGCAGCGAATATGGCCGGGTGAGCGCCGGCGACCGATCCATCATCTGGATCTGGGCACGCCACGCCGTTGCCATTGCGCTGTTGTTCTGGCTTGTAAGCCGTTATGGCAGCCTGCACCCTGCAGCCTATTTCATCGCCGCCTATTTCGGCATGGGCCTGTTGATGGTGCGCTCGTTCATCGAGCACCAGGCCGTCGAGAAAGCCAATCAGCGCTCGGTGATCATCGAGACCAGAGGGCCGTTGAGCTTGCTGTTTCTCAACAACAACTATCACTCGGTGCATCACGCCTACCCCTCGCTTGCCTGGTACCGCATTCCCGAATTCTTCAGGAAAAACAGGGCGCGGTTCCTGCGCATGAATGGCGGCTACCGCTATGAGAGCTACTGGGAAGTGTTCCGCCGTTTCGGTTTCCGGCCCAAGGAGCCTGTGGCCTATCCTATGGAACCGAACCGGACACGCCGCGACGGCGACAGGGACGACCGATGAGCCAGACACATCCGGAGGGCGACGCTGCAACCGGCGTCGCCTCGCTGCCGATGTATGACTGGCCGGAAATCCGTGCAGCGACCGATACGCTGTGGACGGCGATCCGCCAGCAATTGCGGAGCATCGGTATTGCTGCGCCTTACCTGCTGGACCGCGGCGACGACCCGGAACCACTGTGGCGCCACCCGGACCTGATCCTGTCGCAGACCTGTGGTTTTCCCTACGCCAACGGATTGGCGGGCAAGGTAACGCTGATCGGCGCACCAGCCCACGCCGTTACCGGTGCCGCGCCTGGCCGCTATTTCAGCGTGCTGGTTGCACGCAAAGCCCACGCAGCGCCCACACTGGCTGACCTGGTGGATCGGCGCTTTGCCTACAACATGACCCATTCCCAGTCCGGCTTCGCCGCCCCGGTGCGGCTGCTGGCAGCAGGAGGGCATGCCTCGCGCCCGCAGCCATTACAGACAGGCGCACACCGCGCCTCGATCCACGCGGTGGCCAAGGGCGAGGCCGACTGGGCCGCAATCGACGCCGTGACTTGGGAACTGGCCAAGCGCCACGATGCGGCAGCCGACGAGTTGCAGATCTTTGGCAAAACCCCTGAGACCCCGGCGCTGCCGTTAATCGCCAGCATCCGCTACGCCGATCAAGCGGAAGCCATCGCCAGCGCGATCAAGGCTGCCATCAGCTCTCTGCCCGCCAGCATCCGCGATGCGACGCTGGTCACCGGGCTGGCACGGGTCAAACAGTCAGATTATGCGCCCCTGGCAAAGCCGATTCCCGTAAGCGAAGCGCTGCCTGCTTTGAGCATCTGACAACCTGATTCGACGCCGCAATCAGCGTTCGGTCAGCTTGAGCTCAATGCGTCGGTTGGTGGCACGATCAGCATCGGTATCGCCTTCGGCGATCGGCTGGAATTCGCCAAAACCGGCTGCCACCAACCGATTGGCCGGCACCCCTTCGGAGACCAGATATTTGACCACCGATGTCGCCCGAGCGCTGGAAAGCTCCCAGTTGTCGGCGTAGCGGCCATTGCCCGACAACGGCACATCGTCGGTATGACCGTCGACACGAAGCACCCAGTTGATCTCGTCGGGGATCTCCCGTGACAATTCGTTGATCGCGGTCGCGAGTTTGGTCATCTGCTCCTTGCCGGCATCATTGAGCTCGTTGCCGCCCGAGGGAAACAGCACTTCCGACTGGAACACGAACCGGTCCCCCACCACCCGCACGTCCTCGCGGCTCGCCAGGATTTCACGCAAGCGTCCGAAAAAATCGGAGCGGTAGCGGTTGAGCTCCTGCACCCGCTGCGCCAGCGCCACGTTCAATCGTCTTCCAAGATCTGCAATCCTCGCCTGTGTCTGGCGGTCCTTGCTTTCGGAAACCTCGAGCGCGTCTTCAAGCGCGGCAAGTTGTGTTCTGAGCGCCGAGATCTGTTGGTTGAGCAGTTCCACCTGGCTGAGCGCCCGTTGCGAGACCTTCTTTTCCGCATCCAGCGTTTCGCTCAAAGCTCCGATCCTGCTCTCCGCGGCAGCACTGGCGCCGGACCCGCTGGCAAGCAGTTCCTGCAGCCGCGACCGGTCGGCTTCCGCTTCCGACAGGGAGGCCATCATATTGGCGAGGTTGTCTTCGAGATCCTGTTTTCCGGACCGCTCGAGCGCCAGAAGCTGGGTCAGTTCATTGATCTGGCTATTGAGCCGGTTGAGCACCTGGTCACGACCGGAAATCTCGCGCGAGAGAAAAAACTGCGCCAGCACGAATACGGTGAGCAGAAACATGATCGCCAGCAGCAGCGTCGACAGCGCGTCGACAAAGCCGGGCCAGTAATCGACCGTCCGCTCCCGTCGCCGGTTTCGCGCCAGCGCCATGGCCTATTTGTCTCCAAGCTTGTCGGCGAGCTTGTCCAGCGTCTCACGCATCCGCCGCGATTCGACCTGCTGCGCCTCGATCCAGTCCCTGAGCATCTGCTGTTCGTTGCGCATGTTTTTCACCAGCCCCTGAATGCCCTCGGCAAGGCTTGCCATTGCCGCCGTAGTTCGCGGCGTCACGCCGGAATCCTGCGACAGTTTCTGCATCCGCTCGGTCAGCATCCGGATCTCTTCGGCTGCAGCCGTGCCATCAGCGGGCATCGTCATGCCGGAATCGAGATCCGTCATGGTCGAGAGCCAGTTTTCGAGTTCGGTATAAAACCGGTTCTGCGCCCGGCCCGCCTGCAGATCAAGAAATCCCAGCACCAGCGAACCGGCGAGACCAAACAGCGAGGAGGAGAACGCCGTTCCCATGCCGTCAAGCGGGGCCGACAGTCCGGTTTTCAATGTTGACAGCAGATCCTCGGTACCGCCGGAGCCCGGGTTGAGCGACTGGATCACCTGGTTGATCGAACCGATGGTACCGAGCAAACCCCAGAATGTTCCAAGCAGGCCCAAAAATACCAGCAACCCGATCAGGTAGCGCGAGGTGTCGCGTGATTCGTCGAGTCGGGTGGCAATAGAATCAAGGATCGAGCGAAGCGACGTCGTTGACAGCGCCATTTCCTGACGCCGCCCGATCAGCGCCCGCATAGGCGCCAGCAACACCGGATCGCGACCGACTTTCTCGGCATCGCCGGTAGCCCTGAGCGAATTAACCCACCGCACTTCCGGGCGAAGCCTCAGCACATGGGTGAAAACCAGCAGCACGCCGACCGCGAGAACACCCAGGATCAGGCCATTGAGCCCTGGATTGGCAAGAAAAGCATCATGGATCTGCCGATAGAGAATCGCGGCAACAAAGCCGGAGAGGATGAGAAAGATCATCATGCTCCAGAAGAAAACCAGCGGGCTCGAGAGCTTGTGCGGATCCGCGCCGCTGCCGTCCTCGGAGATGCCCCATCCAGACAATGTCAGTTTTGCCATGCTTGTCCGTCCCGGCCTTGTCTTGCTTCAACACTTGCCGCGAACACTAACCGATAATATGGCGTAATTGGAAGCGTGCCGGAAAAACAACCTCATACAGGCCTGCTCAGGCTTTCGGAACAGGCCTTTGCACCAGTTCCAGCACGCCTTTGAGGATGTACTCGTTGCCGGCAGCAATGGAGCGTGTGCCGAACATGTCGGTCCCGCCCTTTGTGTCGGCAATAAAGCCGCCTGCTTCGCGGATCAGGATCATGCCCGCAGCCATGTCCCAGGCCTCAAGCGGCTTTTCCCAGAAACCATCAAGCCGCCCGGCAGCAACATAAGCCAGATCCAGCGCCGCAGCCCCGAACCGGCGAATGCCCGCGCACTCACCCATGATGTGGCGCAGCTCGACCAGGAAGTTGCCGTGATGACCACGTCCGAGATGAGGCACCCCGGTGCCGATCACCGCATCCGACATCGCCTTGCGGCCGGCAACCCGCAAGCGCCGGTCGTTGAGGAATGCCCCGCCACCGCGTTCAGCGGTGTAAAGCTCGTCGGTAGATGGGTTGTAAATAACACCCGCGACGATATCGCCGTTGCGTTCAAGCGCAATCGAAACCGCAAAATGCGGAATGCCGTGCAGAAAATTGGTTGTGCCATCGAGCGGATCGACGATCCAGCGGTGGGCACCGTCGGTACCCGCCATCTCAATGCTTTCCTCACCCAGGAATCCATAGGTCGGACGCGCACGCAGCAATTCGGTCTTGATGATCGATTCGGCCTTGCGATCAGCCTGGGTGACATAATCGCCAGGTCCCTTGAGCGATACCTGCAGATTCTGCACCTCGCCGAAATCGCGGGCAAGCGAGCGCCCGGCTTTCAGCGCCGACTGCACCATCACGTTGAGAAGGGCTGAACGCGCCATCTATATCATTCCTTGGTTTTTGCGACCGGGGTTATGCGAGCGGTCGGCGCCTCGCGCCTACCATCCGATCGAACGATTTATTCGGCGCGGCGCAAATAGGTCAGTTCGTTGGTGTCGACCACAACCCGCTCGCCTGACGAGATAAACGGCGGAACCAGGATGCGCACACCATTTTCGAGTATCGCAGGCTTGTAGGAAGATGCAGCTGTCTGCCCCTTGACCACAGGATCCGCCTCGGCAATCGTCAGTGTCACATGATCGGGAAGCGCGATGCCGATCGGTCGTTCGTCGTACAATTCCACCGTCACCATCATGCCGTCCTGCAGGAAGGCGCGGCGATCGCCAACAAATTCCTTCTGCAATTCAAGCTGCTCGTAGCTTTCCAGATCCATGAACACCAAGGCTTCCCCCTGCTCGTAGAGGAACTGAAAATCCTTCTGTTCAAGCCGAATGCGCTCGACCGTTTCCGAAGCCCGGAAACGCTCGTTGAGCTTGGTGCCGTCGATCAGGTTCTTCATTTCCACCTGATTGAAGGCGCCGCCCTTGCCGGGCTTCACGGCGTTGGTTTTGACTACTGCCCACAGGCCACCATTGTGCTCGAGCACGTTACCGGGGCGAATTTCATTTCCATTGATTTTCATGAAAGCATTCCGCGTCAAGCTTGCCCGGCCGACATTCGGCGCGGTTTGGCGGCTTCAAGACCACAATTGGCGCGGCTTTTCAAGTCTGCGCCGACGATGACCGGCAGCAGGAACCCGATTCAGCGCTTGCCGAACTGGTTCGCAGCCTCCAGCGCCTGCTTTTGTTCTTCCTCGGTCAATCCCTGGTAGAAATCATCAAGCGACCGGTCGTCAAAGCCTGCGCGGCGCGACAGGATATACCATTTGCCTGCTTCCACCGGATCACCCAGGGTGCCAATCGCATTGATGTGCAGCACCGCCATCCGGTTTTGCGCCACCACGTTGCCGCGGTTGGCAGCCACCTGCATCCAGCGGAACCCTTCCTCATAGTCCTTCTCACCGCCGATCCCGTCGATCAACCAGATTGCATAATCGAGCAGCGCCGTTTCAAAACCGGCCCGCGCCGCCTTTTCCATCCATTCACGTGCCCTGCCCCGTTTTGCATCGGGCACACCGGCAGTGTTGATGTAGACCTGCGCGAGCGCATATTGCGCGTCCGGAACGCCCTGTTCGGCGGATTTCTCGAAATACGGCAAGGCTTCAAGGATACCCGATGGCCCGGGCTTGGCCGAAACCAGAATTTGCGCGTAGTTGAACTGGGCAAAGGCATTGCCTGCATCGGCGGCCTTTTTCATCAAGACCTCGGCCTTGGCCTTGTCCGGCGTGACATATTTGCCTTCAAGCAGCATCAATCCGTATTTGAACTGGGCCGAAGCGTCGCCACTTTCGGCCGCCTGACTATACCAGAACGCCGCATCACCCATGCTGCGCGGAACGCCGAGGCCGGAGGCGAACAATTCGGCCAGCAAAGTCTGCGCCGCCGGATCGCCCAGTTGCGCCCGCGGCAGCGCCAGTTCCATCGCCGTCAGGTAATAGCCGCGTTGAAAAGCACCAAACGCCCGGACGGTGGCGTCATCGGAAGCGGGTGTTTGGGTCGCGCCATCTGGCTGCGGCGCTATCGCGTCCGCATCGGTCGGCGCCTTGAGTGTTCCGCCAGCTTTTGGAATTCCCGCAGCGTCTTGAGCAGCAGTTATCTCTTGCGGTCCTGTTATCTCCTGAGACATTGCCGGCAGTGTGCTTGCCAGCACCAGCACTGACAGCACGAACGGATACCGTGATCGCTGAGTAATTTTTTGCGCGGCAAAGCCGCTGCCGGAGCCGACCGTAGGATCAATCATCCGGCGCATTATCGCCCGAACCGTGGCGCTTTTTCGTCAAGCACCGCATTGATTTCCGCAACCACGCGCGGCGCATTCGCCGGATCGGAAAACACCGCCTGCCCAAAGGCGATGAATTCAGCCCCGGTTTGTGCCATTTCCTCCACGAATGCAGTACTGGTTCCGCCCATCACCACACATGGCAGCTCGATCATGTCGGCCCACCATTCCCCCAGTGCGATGTTCTTGCGATGTGGCTCGGGCTTGATGTCGCCGCTGATCGACCCGAACATGACGTAATCCGGCTGCGCTTCGCCAATCGCCAGCGCCGAATGCCGTTCGCGCGCATTGCCGCCGCCGACGATCAGGCCAGGCGCATGCTGTTTGACAGCCTCCATCATCGCTTGCGGCCCGGCCTCGATATGCAGGCCGTCGGCGCGAACCCGGCCGGCAACCCGGGTATCGCCGGCAATAAGGGCGGCAGCGCCCGCCGCCTGGATGACCGGCAGCAGGGCTTCGCACCGTTTTTGAAAGCTCTTTTCGTCAAGTCCGTGCTGCGGAATGATCACCGAAGCGACATCGCCGCCGCGCAGGGCGCCCTCGACAATTCCGGCGAGTTCGTTTGCATCGGCAATATCGGGCGTTACAAGAACCAGACGGCAGCGATTGGTGAGGTCGGTCATGAGATATCCTATCGCAAACGGCGCTGAAGACCGTTATGGCCAAACAATTGCAGACGGGATAGACCGGCTCGGCACAAGGATCAACTGCCCCGATGATGACCGACCCGTTCTTCTATGCCACGGCAATTCCCGCGGTCATCATGATCGGGCTGTCCAAAGGCGGATTTGGCGGCGCCTTGGCGCTGCTTGGCGTACTGCTGATGGCGCTAACAATTCCGCCGGTCCAGACCGCGGCAATCTTGTTGCCGATCATCATTGTCATGGACATGGTCAGCCTATGGAGCTGGCGCGGCCACAAGGACAACAGAACGCTTTTCATCATGTTGCCCGGTGCGATCGTCGGCATCACCATCGGCTGGGCCACGGCCGCCTGGGTCACCAACCCGATGATCCGCCTGATCGTCGGCGTCGTGGCGCTGCTGTTCGTTACCCGCTTTGTCAGCACCAACATGATTGCCCGGCGCAACGACAGCCCACCACCCGTAGAGGGGCATAGGCCGCTGCTAGGACTGTTCTGGGGCACCCTGTCAGGCTTCACCAGCTTTGTTTCCCATGCCGGCGGCCCGCCCTATCAAATCTACGCCTTACCGCTGAAGCAAGATCCGAAGACCTACACCGGCACCAGTGTTCACTATTTTGCCGTCGTCAATGCCGTCAAGCTCGCACCCTATTTCGCACTCGGTCAGTTCGACATGACCAATCTGTCGACCTCGCTGGTATTGGCGCCGTTGGCCCCGGTGGCTACCTTGGCCGGTGTCTTCATCGTCAAGCGCATGCGGCCCGAGATATTTTACCCGTTCATGTACCTGATGGTGTTTCTCACATCGCTGAAACTGATCTGGGACGGCGTCACGCGCTTACTGGCTGGATGACAAATGGCCGTCCAGATGATTTGATGCGGTTAAATCGCGATCAGACCGGCACTGGATCTTCCCTTGAGCAGCAACCCTTACGAAACCGACCTTGACCGCAACGAAGCCAATTACCAGCCGCTGACGCCGCTGGCGCATCTTGAACGTGCAGCATTGGTTCATCCCGACCATATAGCGATCATCCATGGCGCGATGCGGGTGACCTATCGCGTGTTCCTGGAGCGCTCGAAACGACTGGCCAATGCGATCGCAGCCTTGGCAATCGGCAAGGGCGATACGGTTTCGGTAATGCTGCCAAACACACCGGCGATGCTGGAAGCCCATCATGGCATCCCGATGACCGGCGCGGTGCTGCATTGCATCAACACCCGGCTCGATCCGCAGGCAATCGCGTTCCAACTGGATCACGCCGACTGCAAGGTTCTGATCGTCGATCGCGAATTCTCTGCGGTGATGGCCGAAGCATTGGCGCTTGCCAAGGTCTCACCGGTGGTCATCGATTATGATGACGCCGAATATCCCGAAGACGCACCATTTCCCAAGGGGCCGCCGATCGGTCAGCATGACTATGAGGCGTTCATCCTCGCAGCCTCGTCTGATTTCACCCGCACCGCGCCAGATGACGAATGGGATTCGATTTCGCTCAACTATACCTCCGGCACCACCGGCAACCCCAAGGGCGTGGTCTATCACCACCGCGGCGCGGCATTGATGGGCTATTCCAACGTCATCGCCTCGGGCATGGGCCCGCATCCGGTCTATCTGTGGACGCTGCCGATGTTTCATTGCAACGGATGGTGCTTCCCCTGGACGCTCGGCGTGGTCGGCGGCACCCATGTCTGCTTGCGCTGGGTCCGCGCCAAAGCGATGTACGAGGCCATCGCCGAGCATGGTGTCACCCACTTGTGCGGAGCGCCGATTGTCATGTCGATATTGCTGAACGCGCCGGATCACGAAAAAAGGGATTTCTCTCACACCGTCAGCTTCAATACCGCCGCCGCGCCGCCACCCGAAGCGGTGCTTGCCGGCATGGCCGAGGCCGGATTCGAGGTGGTGCATCTTTACGGCCTGACCGAAACCTACGGGCCGGCGGTCGTCAATGAATGGAAGGCCGAATGGTCAGCGCTTGAGCCCGGTGCGCGTATCACCAAGAAGGCCCGCCAGGGCGTTCGCTACCCGGCACTCGAAAATCTCGCTGTAATGGATCCCGGCACCATGCAGAAAACCCCGGCTGACGGACAAACCATCGGCGAGGTAATGTTCCGGGGCAACATCGTCATGAAGGGTTACCTGAAAAACCCCGAGGCCAGTGCCGAAGCTTTCCGCGGCGGCTGGTTTCATTCAGGCGATCTCGGGGTGATGCACCCCGATGGCTATCTGCAGCTCAAGGACCGCTCCAAGGACATCATCATATCCGGTGGTGAGAATATTTCCTCGATCGAGGTCGAGGACGCGCTTTACAAGCATCCGGCAATCTTGGCCGCTGCCGTGGTGGCGCGCCCTGACGACAAATGGGGCGAGACCCCTTGCGCCTTTGTCGAACTGCGGCTGGGATACAGCTTGAGCGAAAACGACGTCATCGAGCACTGCCGCGTGCTGCTGGCGCGGTTCAAATGCCCGCGAACCGTCATATTCCGGGAAATTCCAAAGACATCGACCGGCAAAATCCAGAAATTCCTGCTGCGCGATGAATTCAAGTCGACGGACTGACCTGATGCCGTAAACAGCACTCCCTCGTCGTGAGATTTCCATCCCACGCAGCCGGCCAATAGTTGCGCGGATCAGTGCTTGCCGGGCCAATGCCAATGGCATAGCCTGAGCTCATGACAGTAGATGTGTTCCAAGCTATCGCTGACCCCAACAGGCGCCATATTCTCGAGGAATTGCGCCGCCGTCCGCGCACTGTCAATGAATTGGCTGAAGGTCTTCCAATCAGCCGCCCGGCGGTATCACAGCATCTCAAGGCTCTTCTCGATAGCGGGCTGGTCACAGTGAAGAGCCAGGGCACCAGCCGCATCTATGCGGTCAGGCTGGATGGCTTCATGCACATCAATCTCTGGGTCGATCAGTTCTGGAGCTGAGGTTTCAGTTATGCACCCCCAGAGCGGCGTGATCCGGCCTGAATTGACCGTCGCTGAGGCTTCCGCCCTGCATTTTCCGATAATTGCAAAAAAATAGAGGGGCGGGGATTTTCCCCGCGCCCTGTCATGGGGAGGTCATGTAAATCTGATCAGTGTTGTGTGTCGGAGCGGA
Source organism: Hoeflea sp. Naph1 (assembly GCF_046837775.1). Classification (GTDB taxonomy): domain Bacteria; phylum Pseudomonadota; class Alphaproteobacteria; order Rhizobiales; family Rhizobiaceae; genus Hoeflea. The sequence goes on from NZ_CP177286.1 coordinate 4,270,224, forward strand.
GACGTTTGATCTCGTCCCTGAGGCGCAACTTGCGGCGTTTGATGTTCGCGATCGTCTGATCATGGACCGACGGTTGTCCGAGTACCGCACGGAGTTCGGCTTCCAATTCCCCGTGCTTCTTTTCAAGCGATGCAAGATGGGCATCAATCGACATGGGCAACTCCTGTGTTAGAAAGCGCCGGCGCCGGAACGCCGAAGCGCTGGTTTCTTGACACTGTCGAGTGTGCCACGGCTCTGCGCGTTTGTCGAAGGCGATTTCTTGAATGGGGATAACTTCCCGTTACCATTGAATCTGTGGTAGGAGCGCCGAAATGACAAAAACGGTCGGGCCTCGTCGGCGCCGGCCAGATGTGTGAGACGGGGAAAGTGAATGCGCGACCAGGAACAGGCGGAACTTCGCATGCTTGTGGCGCGATTGCGCCATGAGCACGAGGATTACGACGTCGCAATCAACGCCATGATTCAGACCGGCTGCGACCAATTGCGCATCCAGCGCATGAAAAAGAAAAAGCTCGTCATCAAAGACAAGATCACCAATATCGAAGACCAGATCATCCCGGACATTATTGCCTGACCCGCAGGAGCCCAGCATGATGCAGAATCCAACGCCGCTGGTCGCCGTGATTATGGGCAGCCAGTCTGACTGGCCGACCATGAAACACGCCGCCGAGACGCTGGCTGAGCTGGGAATCACCCATCAGCCTCTGATCGTCTCGGCCCACCGCACCCCGGACCGTCTCGTTTCATTTGCCAAGGGTGCCCGTGAGCAGGGCTTCAAGGTCATCATCGCCGGCGCCGGCGGCGCTGCCCACTTGCCTGGCATGACGGCCGCATTCACGCCGTTGCCGGTATTTGGCGTGCCGATCGAATCAAAAGCGCTGTCAGGCCAGGACAGTTTGTTGTCGATCGTTCAGATGCCGGCCGGCATTCCCGTTGGCACGCTCGCCATCGGCAGGGCCGGAGCAGTTAACGCGGCACTGCTCGCCGCCAGTGTCCTCGCACTCTCCGATGAAGCGCTGGCCGGACGGCTCGACGCTTGGCGGCAGGCCCGCACCGACGCCGTGGCCGAACAGCCGGAAGATCAGCCATGAACGATGCCCCGCTCGCGCCCGGAGCGATGATCGGCATTATCGGCGGTGGCCAGCTCGGTCGCATGCTGGCAATGGCTGCCGGACGGCTTGGCTACCAGACGGTCATCCTCGACCCCGCAGAACATGCGCCCGCAGCCCAGATGGCCAATCGGCAGATTGTTGCCGCCTATGATGACCCGCAAGCACTTGAACAACTCGCCGCGCTCTGTGACGTCGTCACCTATGAATTCGAAAATGTCCCGGTCGCCGCGGTCGAATGGCTTGAACAGCGGGTACCGGTCAGACCTGGCTCGAAAGCGCTCAAGGTTGCCCAGGACAGGCTTCTGGAAAAAGCCATGGCCGCAGAGCTGGGCGCCGAAACCGCCCTGTTCGCTGCCGTCTCCAACCGCTCCGAGCTTGACCGGTCAATTGCTGTTACCGGTTTGCCGGCAGTGTTGAAGACCACCCGGCTGGGCTATGACGGCAAGGGACAGGCCAAGATCGTCCGTCCCGAAGACGCCGACGCTGCCTTTGCGGCCATGCGCAGACAGATGGCCGTGCTCGAATCCTTCGTGCATTTCGAATCCGAAGTATCGGTGGTCGCAGCCCGCGGCCTCTCCGGCGAGGTTCGGGCCTATGACGTCGCTGAGAACATCCATCGCGACCACATCCTGCATACCTCCACCGTGCCGTCGCAACTGGGGCCCCAGGCCCGTGCCGAAGCACTTCGCATTGCCGGACTGATCGCCAGGCATCTCGATTATGTCGGTGTGTTCGCTGTCGAGTTCTTCGCCGTTCGCGATGGCGAAGGCCACCGCCTGCTGGTCAACGAGATGGCGCCTCGGGTCCACAACTCCGGTCACTGGACCGAGGCTGCCTGCACGGTCTCGCAATTCGAACAGCATATCCGCGCCATCGCCGGGCTGCCGCTCGGCCATACCGACCGTCATTCCGATTGCGTGATGGAAAACCTGATCGGCGCCGATATCGACAGGCTGCCCAAGATTGCCGCAGAGCCCGATGCATTGATCCATCTCTACGGCAAGGCCGAGGCCCGTCCCGGCCGCAAGATGGGCCATGTAACCCGGATCAGCCCGCTGACAACGCGTTGAAGCCCCGTTTCAGCCGGGAAAAAGCTGCCGCGGAGTTGACAGCATAATCCCGAGCAGGTACATCGCAGACAACCGAATGAGCGCGTCCATGGCTGGCGCGTTTTTGATTGAATGGGCGGCTCGGATCGCCAGTTAACTCGCGGATCAGAACAATGAAGATCAAAAATTCGCTCAAGGCGCTCAAGGCTCGTCACCGTGACAACCAGTTGGTTCGTCGCAAGGGCCGGGTTTACATCATCAACAAGCAGAACCCGCGCTTCAAGGCTCGTCAGGGCTGAAGCTGCTGGCAGCTTGTGCCATCACTGAAATTTGCATTTGATCTTTGGCGCAGACGGACTAACTTTCCGCATGCGCCTTTTTTCATTTCCAAAGCTGCTCTCGCTGACCGCCGCCCTGCTGCTGCTGCTGGCTGGCCCCTTGTCGACGTCGGCACGAGCACAGGCAGAAGCGGACAAACCCGCCTTCCCCCAATCTGAATTCGCCCCCGAGCCCGCTGCGGCGCTTGATCGCTTGTTTGCCGAGCTCAAGCGTGAGCGAGACGCCGGGCAGGCCGAACGCATCAGCGATCGCATCTGGGCGCAGTGGCGCGATTCGGGGAGTGCCACGGCCAACCTGCTGCTGCAATGGGCCGACAAGGCAATCGCCGAGAAGAAGAACGGCTTTGCGCTCGACCTGCTCGACCAGATCGTGGTGCTGATGCCCGACTTCGCAGAGGGCTGGAACCGGCGCGCCACGCTGCATTTCATGATGGGTGATCAATCCAAGTCCATGGCAGACATCAACCGGGTGCTGTCGCTCGAACCCAGGCATTTTGGTGCCCTGGCCGGTATGGCAGCAATCCTCGAGGAAACCGGCAACGATGCACTGGCGCTGCGGGCCTGGGAGCAGTTGCTAGCGGTTTATCCGGCAAATCCCCAGGCGCAGCAGAAGCTTGGCGAACTGGCTGACAAGTTGGCGGGCTCCAGAATCTGACCCGCGCCTGAAACTTTCCGGTCGGTATTTCCGTACCCCCTATGGCTTCCGCACTTTACAGCACTGTCCCGCATGTCATTCCCAAAACCGATCCGAGCCATGATGATCTATTTCCTTGCCACCCTTGTGTTGCTGGTTGCCGGCCTTGCGGTCTGGACCCGGATCAAGGCCCGCGAGATCGAAGCGCAGTATCCGCCAATCGGCGAGATGGTCGATGTCGGCGGCTACGCGCTGCACGCCGTGCACGTGCCCCTCCCGGAGCGGGCAGACTTGCCGCCTTTGGTGTTCATTCATGGTGCCAGTGGAAATTTGCGCGATCAGATGGCGCCGTTCAGGCCAGGTTTGGAAGGGCGCGCTGAAATACTATTCATCGACCGCCCCGGCCATGGCTGGTCCGAGCGCGGCGGCGCTGAAAATCAGACGCCAGGCGGGCAGGCCTCCGCCATTGCCCGCGCCATGCAGGCCAAGGGAATGACAAAAGCGATCATCATCGGCCATTCCTTCGGCGGCGCGATTGCTGCGAGCTTTGCGCTCGACCATCCACAAATGACTGCTGGTCTGGTTTTCCTCGCACCCGCGACCCATCCCTGGCCCGGCGGCGTAAGCTGGTATTACGAACTCGCCAGCCTGCCGCTGGTCGGACCGTTGTTTGCCCATACGCTGGCGTTGCCGGCGGGCCTGACGCGGCTGGAGAGCGGTTCGGCTTGCGTGTTTGCACCCAATCCAAAGCCCGCTGACTATGTCGACATCACCGCGCCGGCGCTGGTGCTAAGGCCACAGGCGTTTCGCAACAACGCCATCGACGTCACCGGCCTCAAACCCTATCTGAGCCGGGTGTCACCGCGCTACCGTGAGATCAAGACGCCAACCGCCATCGTTACCGGCGACAGTGATTCGGTGGTTCTGGCGCACATCCATTCGGAAGGGCTGGCGCGCGACATCGAAGGGGCCGAACTGGTGTGGATCCGCAATCTTGGCCACAAGCCAGACCACGTCGTCACCGAACTCGCGATCCGCGCGATCGAAAAGGTGGCGGGACTGGACGTTGATCTGCAAGCCGCCGCAGCGATGGCCGAAGCGCAGCTTGCCAGCGACCACGCCGTTTGCCCGGGCGAGGTCTCGTCGGAGGTCTGAGCGGCCCGCGCCTTTTGCTATGAGAGGTAGCGGATCAGATCCCGGACATGCCGTCAGAGCCGATATAGGCGATCCGCAACATGTTGGTCGATCCCGGCGTTCCCAGCGGCACGCCCGCCGAAATGATGATCCGGTCCCCGGGCTTGCCGAACCCTTCCCGGAAGGTGATGCGGCAAGCACGGTCAACCATATCGTCGAGGTCGGTAGCATCCTCGGTAACCACACAATGCAGCCCCCAGACGACCGACAGCCGCCGCGCGGTCTGGATCACAGGGCTGAGTGCGATGATCGGCACCTGTGGCCGTTCGCGCGCCGCGCGCAGACCGGTTGTGCCCGAGGAGGTGTAGCAGACCACAGCCGACAGGTTGAGCGTTTCGGCGATCTGACGGGCTGCCAGCGAAATCGCGTCGGCACCGGTCGCGTCGGGCTGCGGGCGCTGGGCATAGATGATGCCCGGATAATTCGGGTCGAGTTCGACCTTGCGGGCGATTGACGCCATGGTCGACACGGCTTCCACCGGGTAGTCGCCGGCTGCCGATTCCGCCGACAGCATCACCGCGTCAGCGCCTTCAAAAACGGCTGTCGCCACATCCGACACTTCCGCACGGGTCGGAACCGGTGCCGAGATCATCGATTCGAGCATCTGGGTGGCAACCACCACCGGCTTGCCGGCGCGGCGGCAGGCGCGAATCAGCTGCTTCTGGATACCGGGGACGGATTCAATCGGCATTTCCACGCCGAGATCGCCGCGCGCCACCATCAGCGCATCCGATAGTTCGATGATCTCGTCGATCCGTTCGAGCGCCTGCGGCTTCTCGATCTTTGACATCAGCCCGACCTGGCCACGGGCGATCTTGCGCACTTCGGCAAGATCTTCGGGGCGCTGGATGAACGACAGCGCCACCCAGTCGATATCGTCACCGATGGCGAGCACCGCATCGAGATCGGCGCGGTCTTTTTCGGTGAGCGCGCCGACACCGAGCGTGGTGTCGGGCAGGCTGACGCCCTTGCGATCGGAAATCTTGGTGCCGCTGACCACCTTGCAGGTGATCGACGTCTTGTCCGTTTCGACAGCTACCAACTGCAGCCGTCCGTCATCGATCAACAACCGGTGTCCGGGTTGCACCGCTTCGAGAATTTCAGGGTGCGGCAGGAAAACCCGATTTGCATCGCCCGGCTCGTCGCGACTGTCGAGAACGAATTTCTGCCCGGCGTCCAGCGCCACGGCACCGTCAGCAAACTTGCCCACGCGCAGCTTCGGGCCCTGAAGGTCGGCCAGAATGCCGATTGGGCGACCGCAACTCTTCTCCACTGCGCGGATACGGCCAACCAGTGCCCGCATCACATCGTGACTGGCGTGACTCATGTTGATCCGGAACAGATCGGCGCCTGCCTCATGCAGCTTCCGGATCATTGCCTCATCGGACGAGGCCGGCCCGAGCGTCGCGAGGATTTTTACTTTACGGTGGCGCTGCATCAATTTTGGCTCTCTTGCGATTCCGGGGCATCCGATAGCTGGACCATCCAGCTGCCTTGCCGCCCGGTGTCGTATTCCTTGAAGCCCACGCGCTGATAGCCGCGGGCGAAACAGTCTTCAACGCCGACGATCCGAAACTCGTTGTCGGCGACACACATGTTGATATCGCCAGCCCAGCGGCCACCGCCGCCCGCATCCTCGGCATAAAGGTAATAGTATCGCGAGCCCAGCTGGCCTTCGATCAGGGTGGCGCAGGAATTGGCAGGAATCTGCCACCATCCTTCCGTCACCCAGCCCTCTGCCGTGCGGTAACCGATCGATCCGCCGACCAGCGACTGGGTTCCGTTGCACACACGGAAATCCGCTCTCGCCCCATCCGTCGATGCGAGCATCATGGCACCAACAAACAGCGGAATCAGTGCGGCGAATCTGGTGAGGGAAAGATAGGCTCGGGGCAACTTGCGAAACATCAAATCCGGTCAGTCTCCGCTCATGGCTTAAGTGTTGCTTTTTGCGCTGTGGACCGGTGAAAGTCAACGAAGGACACGGGACTAAAGCCAAAGCTCACAACCTTTCAGGCCCGGGCTTTCGGGGATCCCCCCCGAAGATGCAAGGACAAATGGTTGCCCAGCGACTCTGGTTGTGCAATTGGTCCGGACAAATCCGTCCCCTTCCAACACAGCACCGCGGTCCGCCATGTCCGGCTTTCAGCCTTTTGAGATCATTCCCGGCGACCCCAGCCACGGGTTGGTGATCCTCGCCGACCACGCCATGAACCGTGTGCCGCCCGAATATGGCGATCTGGGCCTGCCCGCCGAAGCCTTTTCCCGGCACATCGCCTACGACATCGGCGTTGAGGGCGTAACCCGCGACCTGTCCGCTCGGCTCGGGGTCCCTGCAGTGCTGGCGTGCTTTTCACGGTTGCTGATCGATCCCAACCGTGGCGAAGACGACCCGACGCTGATCATGAAACTGTCGGACGGCATGGTTATCCCCGCCAATCACCCGCTTGCCGCAAAAGAGCGGGAGCGCCGGCTAAACCTCTACCATCGTCCCTACCACGATGCAGTTTCGTCGGTGATTTCGGATACCGCGCGCACGTCCGGCAAGGCCCCGCTGATCATTTCCATGCATTCCTTCACCCCGGTGTGGAAGGGCACACCACGGCCATGGCACGCCGGTGTCCTGTGGGATGCAGATCCCCGCGCGCTGCGGGTACTGATCGACCTTCTGAGCGCCGATCCGGCGCTGGTCGTAGGCGAAAACGAGCCCTATGAGGGCGCGCTTATCGGCGACACCATGCACCAGCATTGCACGACCACTGGGCTGGCTCACGCCCTGATCGAGATCCGCCAGGACCTGATTTCCGAACAGGCCGGCATCGATGCCTGGGTCGAGCGTCTGGCCCCGATTCTGACATCGACCAACAACCGACCGGAAATGCACGAAATCCGCCATCACGGCTCCAGCCTGGATCGAATGCGACCTGCCCAGGTTCGATAAATCAGCGGGAAAGCTGCAAACACCCTTGACCCGAAGGCGTCGTTTGGGCACTTGAAGCGCATACATCAATGATCCCTCACCTGTCCGTATTAGGAGTGACCCATGTCTGATTCCGGCGCCGTGGCCCGCGACCAACTTCGTTCTTTTGTTGAACGCATCGAACGCTTGGAAGAAGAGAAGAAAACCATTTCTGACGACATCAAGGATGTCTATGGCGAGGCCAAGTCGACCGGCTTTGACGCCAAGGTACTGCGCAAGGTCGTGGCTATCCGCAAGCAGGATGCAAACGACCGGGCAGAGCAGGAAGCAATCCTCGACACCTATCTGCATGCGCTTGGCATGGCGCCCGAACCTGAAGACGCCACCTGATCAGCCACTTCGGCTGACAACACAGATCTAATCGAAGCAAAAGGCCGCCGTCTCAGACGGTGGCCTTTTGCCGTCAAGTCCCTGTACGCCGCGCATCCAATTGGATACGCAAGGGACGCTGCAAAAGCGTGTGAAGGAGTACACGTGTCTGGCTCGCCACATGCACGAGGGCTCGCCCTGCGCGCTGCCGCCGGTGCGCCATGCATCACACGGTCAGTTATCGAAGCGGGCCACGGAAATGAAGTTTACTGCTGATCCGGTGAACTGGTTGTGCGGCAGCTCGCCGCCGCCCGGTGCAAAACCGTTTGCATAGACAACCTTAGGGGCCGCGCGAAGCTGCTGTGCCACGAAATGACGGGCTTTTCCCGGCGACGTCGGCATGGTCTGCATCCGGTCCTGTGCCAGCGCCCAGCTCGAGATGATGGTTTCCGTCAGCTTCGGCTCGGTTCGAATCGCGGCGCGCTGTGGCTGCCCGGCAGCATTGGCCGCCGTGGGCCGGTCGCCCTTGGCGGTGGTCACGTTATGTGCGGGCAAAGGTCGACCGCCGCGCTTGCCGGAAGCCGGAGCCAGTGACGCAAGTTCGATCGCTGCTGGCGCCATCACCCTGTCATTCGGACGATCGCCCGGCCGCCTGATCGGCAAGGGCACGAAGTCTTCACCCGATGGCAATGCCGCAATTTCGGTTTTCGCAACTGGCGCAAGCGCCGGAGCAACCGCAACCGGCTTTTCAGGTGTCGGAACAATAGCAACAGGTGGAACGACTTGCGGCTTTTCCACCGGCAGCGCCGCTGCAGCAAGCATCCGCGCCTGAATCGGATCAGGTTGAGACAGCGCGGCAACTTCAACAGAAGCCGCAGGCTCGGGCTTGACTGCACGTTCAGCCAGCAATTGCGGAACCGGCGCACGGATCTTGGAATAATCGACAATTGCCTCTGGCGGCGCAGCCACGTCGGCATTAGCCGCTGCGACGAAGGCGTTGATCTCTTCCTGGGCGGGCAATACCGGCGCCGGCGGTACAAGCGCTGCAACCACCGTCGGTTGCTCGAGCACAGGCCGCGCCATAGGTATTGGCGCACTGGCAGGCAGGCTCGGCAAGGCCGCAGGCGGCGTTATCGCCGCAGCTGAATCGGAAACGCCGGGCAATGCAGCAACTTCGGTGCGAGCGGGCGCCGGCGCCGGTTTTGGCGCCGCCGAGATTGCTTCTGGTTCTTCATCCTCATCGCCGCCGCCAAACAATGCCGCAAGCAACCCGCCGCCTGAACGGCTGGAGCTGCTACCACCCGAGGACGACGATGCGATGGCGCCACCACGTTTTTTGTATTCGGCCAACGCCACCTGATAGCCCGGCAGCGGCTTTCCGTCGGGCGGAAGATGCAATGTCTTGCCATTGGGGAACAGTTGAACCAGTTCCTGCCGGCTCATGCGCGGCCATGCCCGTACACTGGCGACATCGAGATGCACGAACGGCGAACCCGATTTCGGATAATAGCCGACACCGCCGCCCTGAAGTTTCATCGCGATACCGCGGAGCTTGGACAGCTTCACCCCGGGGATGAAGAAATCCATGGCCTTGCCGAGCATGTGCTGGCTTTTCTTGGCCTGCCCGCCACGGGTCCGGCGCAGCATGTCGTTGGTGGCCGGCGAACGATAGGCGGAGACGACGTTGATATAGCCGTTGGCATTGGATTGACGGTAAACTTCCCAGACAAGGTCGAACAGACGCGGGTCCATCTTGGTCGGCTCGTTGCGGCGCCAATCGCGCAGGAACCGATTGAGCTTGGTAAGCCCGGCCTGATCATAGCGGCCGTTGCGCTTGAAAACGATCTCGGCCTTTTCCTTGGTATGGATGTAATACAGCTTGAGCGACCGCGTCTCAGCCGAGGCAGAAAGCGTCGTCGCCAATCCGGCGGAAACCGCAATCAACGCGAGCAATACCAGCCGCAGCAACACCGACACCACCCCACCGGGCGTGCCGCGTCGACCATGCGCCGCGGGAGAACCCGCGGATATCACCTGACCTGAAACTGATGTCACTGTTGCCAATGCTGTCCCCGAACGTCGGAAAAACCGTGATTGACCACCCTTTGGTGCCCAAATGCGGTGACACAATGGCAATCACCACCATTGGACGCTGCGACATCCCTTATAGTGAATGATCACTTAACAAGGAATGAAGCAGATCAATTCGACCGCGGTTATCAGCAACTTTGTTCGCCAGGTTTCAGGCGGCCTCCCGGTTCGGATGATCGGGGTCGATCGCGTAATCCTTGAGCTTTCGGTAAAGCGTCGAACGGCCGATGCCCAGCCGCCGGGCCACCTCACTCATCTGACCGCCATAAAACAATAGGGCGAAGCGGATGAGTTCTTCCTCCATTTCGGCAATCCGACGCACTTCACCATCGGGCGTGATCGCGCTGACCGCCGGATAGGCCGGCTCCATGGATGGTGCCAGCTGGGGATCGGCCGCCTCGTCATTGGCCTGCCCGTCAACCGCATTCGGGCCAGCATCCCGGCACGACAGATTGACGGGGCGGGCTGTGTCAATCGCCACCAAGCCCATTTCGCCGGAACCGTCAGCCGGACCGAGCTTGTAGCCTGGCAGTTGCGCCGCGATCTGCGGAAACAGATCGCAAGTCAACTGCTTGCCATCACTCAGCACGATCGCCCGGTGAATCGCGTTTTCCAGTTCGCGGATATTTCCCGGCCAGTCATGCGCGGTCAGCAGGGCCATCGCCTCGGATGCGATACCGCTGATCCGGTGGCTGCCGATTGCGCTTGAAAACCGGGAAATGAAGTGACGCACCAGTTGCGGAATGTCTTCCTTCCGCTTGCGCAATGCCGGGATGTGGATTGGAAACACGTTGAGCCGGTAATAGAGGTCTTCGCGAAAACGCCCTGCCTTCACCTCCGCGATCAGATCCTTGTTGGTAGCCGAGATCAAACGGATATCGACCTTCCTCGGCAGCCGCGCACCAACGGTTTCGATTTCACCCGTCTGTACCGCCCGCAGCAGCTTGACCTGAATGTCAGGCGGCAATTCGCCCACTTCGTCAAGGAATAACGTGCCGCCGTCAGCCTCCATGAACTTGCCTGCATGACGTTCCGACGCGCCGGTAAAGGCACCCTTTTCGTGCCCGAACAGGATGCTTTCAACCAGGTTTTCGGGAATAGCGCCGCAATTGACCGTCACGAACGGTTTGCTGCGCCGCGAGCTTTCAATCTGGATAGCGCGCGCGACCATTTCCTTGCCGACACCCGATTCGCCCTCGAGTACCACCGGAATGCCGGACGCGGCCGCCCGTTGGGCAAGCGAAACCACGCGATCCATCGCCGGGCTGGCCGCGACGATACTCGCAAATCCGCTGCCGTTGCCCTTGGGCTTGGCGGCAACCGGGCTCGCCATCGCCTTCAATGCGTTGCGCAACGACAACGCCAGCCTTTCCGGAGAAACCGGTTTGACAACGAAATCGAAGGCACCAGCGCGCATCGCCTGAACCACATTCTCGATCCCGCCATGCCCGGTCTGGACAATAACCGGAACGGAGATTTCCGCACCGGCCAGCCGCTCGAGCACTTCAAGCCCGGTCATTTCCGGCATCATCAGATCAAGCACCACGGCATCAACTGTAGCACCTGGCGTCGTCAACCGCTCGAGCGCGGCGCGACCGTCCTGAAACAATTCGGTTTCATAGCCGGCGCGTTCGGCAGCTGCCTTGAGCAAGCGGCGCTGCACAGGGTCATCATCAACGATAAGAATTCGACTGGACACGGATGTTGATTCCTCGTTTCCGGGAAAGTGAACAAGCGGCTTTCGCCATCTCGCAACAGTGCCAGCAAAGCCTGAAAATCGGATTTCGGGAATCGGTTGCATTTTAAGGGTCTGTGCCAGTAAAACCGGGGCGCCAATTGGCAGAGACCGTTTTTGAAAGTGAGTGCCTTCATGCCGACATCGATTCTGGATTTTGCGCCAAGAAGTGCCTCCGAGGCAGCGAACGGCACCAATTCCGAACTGGGTCAATTGCCAGGATGGAATCTCGCCGACCTTTATCCGGGCCCCGAATCACCCGAGTTCAAATCCGATCTCACGGCCGCCCGCAGCCTTGCCGAGCAGTTCGAAAGCCAGTGGAAGGGCCGTCTTGAAAAAGCCGCTGGCCTGACTGGCGATGACGGACTTGGCGCAGCGATCGAGGCCTATGAACGGCTCGACGAGTTGATGGGCCGGATCATATCCTATGCGGGTCTTGCCTATTTCACTGATACGTCGGATCCCGCCAAGGCCAAGTTTTACGGCGACGTGCAAAGCGCGATGACCGACACCAGCGCGCATCTGCTGTTTTTTGCGCTGGAACTCAACCGGATTGATGACACGGTGATCGAAGCCAGTCTCAGCCGCGACGATCGCGCCGCCCGCTATGCGCCCTGGGTGCGCGACCTCAGACTGGACAAACCCTATCAGCTCGATGACCGCATCGAGCAACTGTTCCACGAAAAGTCGATGACCGGCCGTGCGGCCTGGAACCGGCTGTTTGATGAAACCATGGCCGGCCTGAAATTCGAAATTGACGGCGAGGAACTTCCACTCGAAGCCACGCTGTCCTTGATGCAGGATTCCGACGGCGCCAAGCGCAAAAAGGCTGGTCAGGCACTGGCAACCACGCTGAAGGCCAATCTGCGTACCTTTACGTTGATCACCAACACGCTTGTCAAGGACAAGGAAATCTCCGACCGCTGGCGCGGGTTCGAGGACATCGCCGACAGCAGGCATCTGGCCAACAGGGTCGAGCGGCCCGTGGTTGACGCATTGGCGCAGGCGGTTCGCGAAGCCTGCCCGCGCCTGTCGCATCGCTACTACGCCATGAAAGCCCGTTGGCTGGGCTTGGAAAAACTGGAATTCTGGGATCGCAACGCGCCGTTACCGGAAACCCCGCGTGCGACAATTCCCTGGGACGACGCCAAGAACACGGTGCTGTCAGCCTATCGCGGCTTTGCGCCGGAGATGGCCGATATCGCCCAGCGCTTTTTTGATCACCGCTGGATTGACGCGCCGAGCCGGCCTGGCAAGATGTCAGGCGCGTTCGCGCACCCCACCGTCCCTTCCGTCCATCCTTACGTGCTGCTCAATTATCTCGGCAAGCCGCGCGACGTGATGACGCTGGCGCATGAACTGGGCCATGGCGTGCATCAGGTTCTGGCCGGGGCTCAAGGCTCACTGATGGCGTCGACACCGCTGACACTGGCAGAAACTGCCTCGGTGTTTGGCGAAATGCTGACCTTCCGTGCATTGCTCGCACGCACCACCGACAGGCGCGAGCGCAAGGCCATGCTGGCTCAGAAGGTCGAGGACATGATCAACACCGTGGTACGCCAGATCGCGTTCTATGAATTCGAGCGCCGGGTACACACCGCGCGCCGGGAAGGTGAACTCACCGCAGAACAGCTGGGCGCGCTCTGGCTTGACGTCCAGTCGGAAAGTCTCGGCTCCGCAGTCGAGCTTTCAGAAGGCTACGAGACCTTCTGGGCCTATATCCCGCATTTCATCCATTCGCCGTTTTATGTCTATGCCTACGCATTTGGCGATTGCCTGGTCAACTCGCTGTACGCGGTCTACGAGAAAGGCCCCGATGGCTTTCAGGAACGCTATTTCGACATGCTCAAAGCCGGCGGCAGCAAGCACCATTCGGAACTTTTGGCTCCCTTCGGACTTGATGCGTCGGACCCGGGCTTCTGGAACCAGGGCCTGTCAATGATTGAGGGAATGATCGACGAACTGGAAGCCATGGACGACTGAGCGCTGGCGTTTTCACTATCTTGTAGCAACGAAGTGTGATTTACGCCGCCGTTACTGGCGCAGATGGCTGCGAGGCAAGTTGACGGAGCAAGTAAACATGGCTGAGCAAAATTATCCAGTCTACGCCGAAATCACCGGCCCGATAGTCATGATCGGGTTCGGATCGATCGGTCGCGGCACGCTGCCGCTGATCGAGCGACACTTCAAATTCGATAAGAGCCGCATGGTGGTGATCGACCCGCGCGACACCGAAGCAGAAATCCTCAGCAACCACGGCGTCCGCTTCATCCAGCAGGCAGTGACCATCGACAATTACCGCGAATTGCTGACGCCGCTTCTCACCGAGGGCGAAGGCCAGGGCTTTTGCGTTAATCTTTCGGTCGACACCGGATCGCTCGATCTCATTCGGCTCTGCCGGGAAATCGGCGTTCCCTATATCGATACCGTGGTCGAGCCGTGGCTCGGCTTCTATTTCGACACCGAAGCCTCCAATGCCTCGCGCACCAATTATGCGTTACGAGAAACCGTCCGCAAGGAAAAGCGCAAGCACCCCGGCGGCACCACGGCTGTCTCCTGCTGCGGCGCAAATCCGGGCATGGTTTCCTGGTTCGTCAAACAGGCATTGGTCAATCTCGCCAACGACACTGGCACCAGCTTCAAGGAGCCGGCCCAGGACGACCGCGAAGGCTGGGCCAAGCTGATGAAGAAGGTCGGCGTCAAGGGCATTCACATTGCCGAACGCGACACCCAGCGCGCCAAGCTGCCCAAGCCGATGGATGTGTTCTGGAACACATGGTCGGTGGAAGGCTTCATTTCCGAGGGCCTGCAACCAGCCGAACTCGGCTGGGGCACACACGAAGAGTGGAAACCGAAAAACGCCAAGAAATACAAGCATGGCAACAAGGCTGCGATCTATCTCGAGCAGCCCGGCGGCAATACCCGGGTGCGCAGCTGGTGCCCAACCCCGGGACCGCAGTACGGTTTTCTCGTCACCCACAATGAATCGATCTCGATCGCCGATTTCTTCACCGCCCACGACAAGAAGGGCAAGCTGAGCTATCGGCCGACCTGCCATTACGCCTATCATCCGGCCAATGATGCGGTCTTGTCGCTGCACGAAATGTTCGGCAATGGCGGAACCGCCCAGCCCACGCTTCATGTTCTTGATGAAAACGAGCTGATCGACGGCGTCGACGAACTCGGCGTGCTACTGTATGGCCACGCCAAGAACGCCTATTGGTTCGGCTCGCGGCTTTCGCTCGAAGAGACCCGCCAGATTGCACCCTATCAGAACGCAACCGGCCTCCAGGTTACTTCCGCGGTGCTCGCCGGAATGGTCTGGGCGCTGGAAAACCCCAACGCCGGCATCGTCGAAACCGACGAGATGGACTACAAGCGCTGCCTTGAGGTGCAAAAACCCTATCTCGGCCCGGTTGAAGGCCATTATACCGAGTGGACGCCGCTGGACGGACGCCCCGGCCTGTTTCCGGAGGACATTGATGAGAACGATCCATGGCAGTTCCGCAACATCCTGGTGCACTGAGCAGCGCCGCGCCACCACCACCGGCTCCGCCCGGACCACTTTAGTCGACCTTGCTTTCGCCGCATCCGCGCGGCATTGTTGGGTGACGGATTCTTATTGATGACGGCACGAGGGGAATACCGCGCCATGAAAACCCGGTTCAATATCATCGCCCTGGCCGCAGTCGCAGCCTTTCTGGCGGGCTGCCAATCCGCCAATTACAGGCCGCTTCCGCGTATGGCTCAGCAGCCACAGGGCATTGACGGCCAGTGGGTCGACCCCAACGGCATCGTCTCAAGCTTCTCAAATGGCCGCTTTGAAACCCGCACAACAGACACCAATTCGCTGCTGGCCGAGGGTTCCTATCAACACATCTCCAACCAGATGGTCGAGATCGAACTGACATCGCTGCTGCGCAATACCACGTCGCGGGTCAATTGCGCACTCGCCAGCCAGTCACAGCTCAATTGCACCTCCTCTACTGGAGCGCAGTTCACCCTGGTGCGCCGCATCTGAACCGGACTGCTGGAGGGGTGAGGCAAATGGGCGAGCATTTCGACGATCGTGAGACGCGGGCGCCAGAAATCCGCGAAAAAGCAACATTCGATCACCTTTCGAAATTGCTGGCGCGGAGCTTCGAACGGCTGCCAGTCTTGCGAGACTGGCTTGGCAACCCCGATCCCGCCGCCATCGATGATCGCCGTGCCCTGGCCGATTTACCGGTGTTGCGCAAACCCGATCTGATGGAAATGCAGTCGGCCAATCCGCCGTTTGGCGGCCTTGCCGACCCCGATGCGCTCAAGGGCAATCGCGTGTTCATGTCGCCCGGCCCAGTCTGGGAACCGCAGGGCCTGGGCGTCGATCCGTGGGCATCGGCCCGCGCGCTGTTTGCTGCCGGTTTTCGCGCCGGCGACCTGGTGCACAACAGCTTGGCCTACCACATGACGCCGGGCGGGTTCATTCTGGATGAGGGTGCACGTGCGCTCGGTTGCCTAGTTTTTCCGGCGGGCATCGGCAATACCGAAGCTCAGGTCAACGCCGCCGCAAAACTCAAGCCATCAGGATTTACCGGCACCCCGGATTACCTCAAGACGATCCTTGAAAAAGCTGATGAAATGGACCGGGATCTGTCCTCGATCCGCCACGCGTTGGTTTCCGGCGGGGCTCTGTTTCCGTCGCTGCGGCAATACTACACCGACCGCGCAGTCAATGTGCTTCAGTGCTACGCCACGGCTGATCTCGGTGTTATCGCCTATGAGAGCGCCGATGCGCTCGGCGCGCCACACCCCGGCATGATCGTCAATGAAGAGATGATTGTTGAAATCGTCCGCCCCGGGACAAATGATCCGGTGCCCGACGGAGAGGTCGGCGAACTGGTGGTGACGACGCTCAATCCCGGCTATCCGCTGATCCGTTTCGGCACCGGAGACCTGTCAGCCGTTCTTCCCGGAACATCCCCCTGTGGGCGCACCGGCCCGCGGATCAAGGGATGGATGGGCCGCGCTGACCAGCGCACCAAGGTCAAGGGCATGTTTGTCGACCCCAAACAGATCGCGGAAATTCTCAAGGCCCACCCTGAACTAGCGCGGGCCCGCCTGGTTGTCAGCCGATCCGGCGATGCCGATCTCATGACCTTGCTGGTCGAACCGGCCACTGGCGCATCGCCTCAGTCTGAAAAGATCGAGGCAACATTGACCGCCATCGCCAAATTGCGCGGCAAGGTCGAGATCGTCGCCCCTGCCAGCCTTCCCAATGATGGCAAGGTGATCGCCGACGAGCGCGACTATTCCGCTTGATCCGCGACGAAAAGATCATGCCGGTGCGGCTCCGCTCTTGAAGTCCACAGCCGATAATGAAACCATCGGACAATGCTTGCCGCAAGTGTCCGAAGACACCCAGACTTGGCACGCCGAGAGCTGCGAAACAGGGAGTTACTCCATGAACACCTTCATCAAACGGGCTTTATTATCCGCCTCGGTCCTGGGACTAAGCTCAGGCGTTGCCTTGGCCGATTTCAGCCTGACCATTCTGCACATCAACGACTGGCACAGCCGGATCGAATCCAACAACAAGTATGAATCCACCTGTTCCGCCGAAGATGAAAGCGAAGACAAATGCTTCGGCGGAGCGGCACGGCTGGTAACCGCCATTGCCGACCGGCGCACAGCGCTTGAAGGCGGCAACGTGCTGCTTCTTAACGGCGGCGACAATTTCCAGGGCTCGTTGTTCTACACCACCTACAAGGGCGCCGCCGAGGCCGAATTCCTCAACCAGATGGGATTCGACGCCATGACCGTCGGCAACCATGAATTTGACGATGGCGAGAATGCGCTGGCGCCGTTCCTCGACGTGATCAAGTTTCCGGTGCTTTCGGCCAATGTCACGGCCAGCGCCGCCTCCAAGGTCGGTGACCGGATCAAGCCCTCGCTGGTAATTGAAGTTGGCGGAGAGAAAATCGGCATCATTGGCGCGGTGACCACCGACACGCCGGAGATTGCCTCTCCCGGCCCCAACATCACCATCGAAGACGACATCAAGACGATCACCGCCGAAGTCGAAAAGCTCAAGGCCCAGGGCATCAACAAGATCATCGCGCTGACCCATGTCGGCTATGTCCGCGACAAGGAAATGATCGCCCAGATCCCCGGCATTGACGTTGTCGTCGGCGGGCACTCACATTCGCTGCTGTCGAACACCGACGAGAAGGCCGAAGGCCCCTACCCGACGATGATCGACAATCCGGACGGCTACAAGGTGCCGGTCACCCAGGCCGCATCCTATTCGAAGTATCTGGGCGAGTTCACGGTGACTTTTGACGATAATGGCGTGGTCAAGGAAGCCAAGGGCGATCCGATTCTGCTCGACAGCTCGGTGACACCGGATGAGGGCGTGCTGGCGCGGATCAAGGAGCTTGGTGCCCCGATCGAGGAACTGAAAACCAGGAAGGTGTCAGAGACCACCAAGGCGATCGACGGAAGCCGCGATACCTGCCGCGTCGGTGAATGCGAAATGGGCAATCTTGTCACTGACGCAATGCTCGACCGGGTGGCCGATCAGGGTGTCACCATCGCCATCCAGAATGGCGGCGGTTTGCGCGCCTCCATCGACGCGGGCGAAATCACCATGGGCGAAGTGCTCTCGGTGCTGCCGTTCCAGAATACGCTGGCAACATTCCAGCTCAAGGGCGCCGACGTGATCGCGGCACTTGAGAATGGCGCCAGCCAGATCGAGGAAACTGCCGGCCGCTTCGCCCAGGTCGCGGGCCTGCGCTATACGTTTGACAAGGACGCCGAGGTCGGATCGCGGATTGTCTCGGTGGAAGTCAAGGACGGCGATGGTTTCAAGCCAATCGACCCGAACGCGACCTATTCGGTGGCGACCAACAACTACATGCGCGGTGGCGGCGATGGCTATGCCGTCTTTGCCTCAGCCGGCATGAACGCCTATGATTTCGGCCCCGGCCTTGAACAGGTGGTCGCCGATTATCTCGCCAAGAACATGCCCTACACACCCGTCATCGAAGGCCGAGTGATCGCCGCAGCGTCAGCCCCGATTGCTGACGAGGCCAAGAGCGAAGATACAGCAACTGCAGCTGACCCCGTGGTCAAGGTGCCCGAGCCACTTGCCGGCTCCACCGAACTCAGCACCACCGCCCCAACGATGCCAACCAACGCGCCCGCTGCTGACGACGCGGCAATGGCCAAGGATGCATCAATGTCCGGCAAACAGCACGTGGTTGCCGCCGGCGACACCCTGTGGGATCTGGCCAAGACCTATCTTGGCGACCCCACGATGTGGAAGAAAATTGCTGAAGCCAACCCGGCAGCGGCATCTCACAACCTCAAGATTGGTGACACGCTGAATATCCCGGCGCAATAATCACCACCACGATGATCCGAGGGGCCCGGTTCGCCGGGCCCTTCGTGTTTTTGGCTATTGCCAAATGCCGCACCGGCCAATGATTGATTTGTCGCCTGATACCACTATGTTTCCGCTCAACTGCAGACATGCGGGGCGCGGACGCCGGAAAACCCGGTTCGGGCGCGCCTAACCTGTCTCATGTCGACAATCCGACCAGGCGATCGGCCGCTTTGATTGCATCGCGCCAGAGAAAAGAATTGGAAGCTATTGTGAACACCCATGTGCCCCCGACTGACGAGTCCAGCCGCGCAGTAGGTCAGCTTCCGCCGGAACACCCGCCGGTAAAGATTCAGAAAGTCGGCGTTCTGCTGGTCAATCTCGGCACTCCCGATGGCACCGACTACACATCGATGCGGCGCTACCTCAAGGAGTTCCTGACCGACCGGCGAGTGATCGAATGGTCGCGTTTGTTTTGGTACCCGATCCTCTTTGGCATTGTTCTCAACACACGGCCGGGACGCGTCGGCAAGGCCTACGCGACGATCTGGAACAACGATCTCGATGAAAGCTACTTGCGGACATACACCCGCAACCAGGCTGATAAGCTGGGTCAGGCTTTGGCCGAACACCCGTCGATCATGGTCGACTGGGCAATGCGTTACGGCCAGCCCTCGATCCCCGACAAGATCAAGGCGCTCAAGGATGTCGGCTGCGACAAGATCGTGCTGTTCCCGCTTTATCCGCAATATGCCGCCGCCACCACCGCGACAGTCAACGACAAGGCCTTCCAGTCGCTCATGAAGATGCGCTGGCAGCCGGCGCTAAGAACGGTGCCGCCCTATCACGACGATCCGGTCTATATCGATGCTATCGCCCAATCGATCGAGACCCATCTTGCGGGCCTCGACTGGGAGCCGGAAATCGTGTTGACCTCGTTCCACGGCATTCCGCAATCCTATTTCCTCAAGGGCGACCCCTATCATTGCCAGTGCCTGAAGACCGCGCGACTGGTGCGCGAACGGCTCGGTTGGCCGGCAGAACGGCTGATGCCGACATTCCAGTCCCGCTTCGGGCCTGAGGAGTGGCTGCAGCCCTATACCGACAAGACTGTGGAAAAACTGGCCAAGGACGGCGTCAAGCGGATCGCCGTAATCAATCCGGGTTTTGTCTCCGACTGCCTGGAAACGCTCGAAGAAATCGCCGTCGAGGCGGGCGAAATTTTTCTTCACAACGGCGGCGAACATTTCACCCACATTCCCTGCCTCAATGACAGCGAGCCTGGCATGAAAGTGATCGAGGCCGTCGTCCGTCGCGAACTGCAAGGCTGGATCTGATTGCAGCAGACCATCCGCGCCCACAAGAAACCAACCTTTCGGACACAGTCCAATGATGCGGCGACTCCCTGCCGACTGGCACCGGAGCGGCGCAAACAGGTTCCCGTTCGGGCAAGATAATCCAAGTTGTCATTGCATGCCCGGGCGGGAACAATTAACTCCTTATCAGGGTCGCGTACAGAGCATTGAGCCCGAAACCGACCGAAGGAGATTTGCCCATGCTTGGACTGGACATTACTGTCATCGTTATCGCCGTCATTGCGTTCCTGGTGCTCATTTCCGGCATCAAGACCGTCCCCCAAGGCTTTGCCTTCACGGTAGAGCGGTTTGGTCGCTACACCAAGACTCTGACGCCCGGGCTCAATCTGATAGTGCCGTTTGTCGACCGCATTGGCCGCAGGATCAACATCATGGAACAGGTGCTCGATATCCCGACCCAGGAAGTGATCACCCGCGACAACGCTTCCGTGTCGGCCGATGCGGTGTCGTTCTACCAGGTTCTCAACGCCGCCGAAGCCGCCTATCAGGTCTCAAACCTGGAACAGGCGCTGCTCAATCTGACGATGACCAACATCCGCTCGGTGATGGGATCGATGGATCTGGATGAACTTCTGTCCAACCGCGACGCCATCAACGACCGGCTGCTCAAGGTGGTCGATCAGGCCGCGGCCCCCTGGGGCATCAAGATCACCCGCGTCGAGATCAAGGACATCGCCCCGCCCGTCGATCTGGTTGAAGCGATGGGCCGACAGATGAAGGCCGAACGTGAAAAGCGCGCGGATATCCTTGAAGCCGAAGGCTCGCGCAATTCACAGATCTTGCGCGCAGAGGGTGCCAAACAATCCGCCATCCTTGAAGCCGAAGGCCGCCGGGACGCTGCATTCCGCGACGCCGAGGCTCGCGAACGGCTCGCAGAAGCCGAAGCCAAGGCGACGACAATGATGTCGGTCGCCATCTCCGAAGGCGACGTCACCGCGATCAATTACTTCGTGGCGCAAAAATACACCGAAGCGCTCGGACAAATTGCCTCCGCACCGAACCAGAAGGTCATTCTGATGCCGCTGGAAGCCTCCTCGCTGATCGGATCGCTGGGCGGCATCGGCGCCATTGCCCAGGAAGTCTTCGGCAAGGACGGTGGTTCGTCTGCACCCGCCCGCAACAACCGTGCGCCCGGCCAGCCGCCGCGTCAGCCGCGCAGCGCAACACCAGGCCTGCCGTCATCAGGTTCTGATCCGGAGCCAGGCGCATGATTGCCAGCCTGGCAACCGAACTCGGACCGTGGACCTGGTGGATTATTGGCTTGGTCTTCCTGGCGCTGGAAATCATGGTCCCTGGCGTGTTTTTGCTCTGGGTCGGTCTCGCCGCCCTGGCAATCGGCGCCGTTTCCTTCGCCCTCTGGGATTTCGCCGCATGGTCGTGGCAAATCCAGCTTCTGCTGTTCGCCATTCTTTCTGTGGTTTTCGCGATCATCGGCCGTCGCATTTCGAGTTCCAGCGCCGAAAGCGATCAACCCATGCTCAACCGTCGCGTTGAAGGCCTGGTCGGTCGCACCGCGACGCTGGAAGAACCGATCACCAATGGCGCTGGCCGGATCCGGCTCGATGACACGACGTGGATTGTTCAGGGACCCGATCTACCAGCCGGGACGCGTGTCCGCATCGTTGCGGCCCAGGCCGGCGGCCTGTCAGTCGAAGCAGCATAGGATTCGGCCCTCAGGCCAAAATCCGTACCGCCCATTCGGCTTGGCAAAAAGCGTCAGGCCACACCGATTCTGAGCAGATCGTGAAAATGTACGATGCCGATCGGCGCGCGCCCGGCGTCGGTCACAATCAATGCGCCGATCGAGTTCTGGTTGAGGATACCCATCGCGGTGCTGGCAAGCGCCGTTGGTGCAATGGTCTTCGGGTTACTGGTCATGATCGCGTCGATAGGTTGATCGACCAGATTTCTCCCCAGGCTGCGTGCCACATCGCCATCGGTTACGATGCCGATCAATATCCCGTCCGGATTGATCACGCCGACACAGCCGAATTTCTTCTGCGATAAGGTCATGATCGCTTCCGGCGCCAGAGTGCCTGACGGCACCAGCGGCACGGCGTCACCACTATGCATGACATCGGAAACATGGGCGAGATTGGCGCCAAGCTGGCCGCCCGGGTGGAAGGTGTGAAAATCGCCGGCAGTAAACCCCTTGGCTTCCAGGAGCGCCACTGCCAGTGCGTCTCCAAGTGCCAGCTGCATCAGCGTCGAGGTCGTGGGCGCCAGTCCATGCGGGCAGGCTTCCTGCTCGCGTGGCAACGCCAGCACGATATCGGCTTCCCGCGCCAGGATCGAGGTCGTACCGGCAGTAAAAGCCACCAGCGGTATCTGAAACCGCCGCGAATAGGCAACAATGCCCTTGAGCTCGGTGGTCTCGCCAGACCAGGACAACACGATGATGGCGTCGTCATTGGTGATCATGCCGAGGTCGCCATGATTGGCTTCCGCAGGGTGAACGAATTGCGACGGCGTCCCGGTTGACGCCAGTGTCGAGGCAATCTTTGCCCCAATATGCCCGCTCTTGCCGACACCGGTGACAATCACCCTGCCGGAAATCGAGCCAAGCGTTGTCACCGCGCGCGCAAACGGCTCGGAAAGCCCGTTTTCAAGAGCAGCTGCAAGCGCTTCCAGGCCACATTTTTCGGTCTGGATCGTGCGTCCAGCCGAGCGGAGAATCTCTTCGAGAGGGTAATCAGGCAGTATCTTCTTCATGAAGTGGCAATATCGCGTTGCCGCGGCGCTGTCCATCAATCACACACCCCGCTTGGCCGGGCACTGGTCGAAACCTTGCGTTAACCACAAGTGTTTACGGTTTGAAAGGACTTCGATGAGTCCGGACCGGAAGACGCATGCGCAAACGCATCACCCATAAACCAACGACAAAGGCGGCGCTGCGTATGGGCTGCGGCCTCGGCGTGTCCGGCATTTGCCTGTTGACCACGCTCTCTATGGCACACGCTCAAACCATATCAGCCGAGCAGGATTCCGGCGCAGAAACCTACGGATTGCGCGGTACCACCACGGCAGAAACTTCGGAGACCAGGGCGCAGGCCCGCGCCGCTGCGACGCTGTATGGGGCGCTGCCGGCGATCCCCACCGCTTCCGACTCATCAGACCTGGCCGACGTCGAAGACGAGCCGAACGCCACAATCGCTGCACAAGAGTCTGTCAGAGCCAGAGAAAGCTCTGAAATCACCACCGGATCGATCGGCTTGGATTCGGATATCAGCCAGGCCGATCAGGATTTTGCCGACAGCCTGGCGCGTCAGAACGGCCGCGTCGAAAGCATTGACGGATTGGAGGCCAACCCCGCAACCGACCCTGACAGCGTGCCGGGCTTCACGCTGGGAACATTGACGCTGCGGCCGACGCTCAATCAGAGGGCCGTCCATGAATCAATCCGCAATGTGTTTTCAACGACCAGCCGGGTCTACAGCGAGACCACCGTTTCCGGCACGCTCGATTCCAACTGGTCACGCCATCAGCTTTCCATCAACGGTTCAGGCACCTGGCAAGAAAACCTGTCAGGCACCGGAACCGAATCACCGAGCGCCAACATCGACGCCGCCCTGCGCCTTGACATGATCAACGACATCACAGCGACGCTGGGTGCAGGCTACAGTTATTCGCAGGAAAGCCGCACCGACCCGAACGCGATTTCCGGCGCCGACACCCAGTCAGGCATACATGAAACACGCGCCAGCATCGGCTTGCAGAAAAGCTTGGGCATCCTGCGCGGAACGACCACCCTTGAACTCACCCGCACCTTGTATGGCGACGCCACCCTGGCAAACGGCGGAACCGTGCTGGTCGATGACCGGGATACACTTGGCGGCGAGCTCACCACCCGTGTGGGCTACGCAGTCTCGCCAGCACTGGTGCCGTTCCTGGAAGCTTCGGTGGGCCGGGAAAATTATGATCAGAAGATCGATTCGACCGGGTCGGAACGGTCGTCGACATCCTACGGCATCCGCGCTGGTGCCGAGATCGACTTTGGCGAAAAGCTCAATGGCGAGATCGCCGCCGGCTATCTGCGGCGGCGCCTCGACGACGCCAGTCTCAACGACATTTCCGGACTTACGCTGGATGGCGAACTCAATTGGTCGCCCCTGCGCGGCACCACCATCAATGTTGGCCTCGCCACCACAGTGGAATCGTCAACCTCCGCCGGTGAAGCCGGAGCAATCGTCTATGAGCTCGATTCGACCCTGACCCATGAAATTCACAGCGCCGTGGTCGCACGCCTGGGCGCCACTCTGGAGTATCAGGATTTCGACGCAGGCAGCAACCGCGGCAATCAGCACAGCTACGGCGCTTCCACCGGCCTGACCTGGAGCATCAACCGCTATCTGGATCTGGATGCGGATGCGAGCTACGAGCGGACCACGGAATCGGGCGGCACCGACGAACGAACCACGCGGCTCTCGCTGGGCCTGACACTGCGGCGCTGACCAGCACCGACAATTTCAGCCAACAGCCATGCCGTGCATCAAAACATACGAGACATGGGCACTACCCGATATTTGCTGGTCAATGCGTTCCGGAACCTGACCGCAGACCTGATCAGATCTGGGACACCATCCGTTTCAATTCATCGGCCACCAACGGCTTGATATCGGCACGATCAAGCGCGTAGGCCACATTGGCCAGAATGAACCCTTCCTTGGAACCACAGTCAAAAGTCTGACCGCCGAACCGGTAGCCCGAGAATGATTGCGTATCGGCGAGCTTGAGCATCGCGTCAGTCACCTGGATTTCATTGCCGGCCCCGCGCTCCTGGCTCGACAGAATGTCAAATATCTCGGGCTGCAGGATGTAGCGGCCGTTGATGAAGTAGTTGGACGGCGCGGTCCCCGGGGCGGGTTTTTCCACCATCGAGGTGATCCGGAACCCGCCTTCCAGTTCATCACCCTTGCCGACAATTCCGTATTTGTGGCTCTGTGACGGATCGCATTCGCCGACGGCGACGATATTGCCACCGACCTTGCCGTAAAGCTCGACCATGCCCGACAGGCACCCGATCTCATCACGCATGATCATGTCGGGCAGCAGCAACGCAAATGGCTCGTCGCCGACAATGTCACGGGCGCACCAGACGGCATGGCCAAGTCCGAGTGGTTCCTGCTGGCGGGTAAAGCTGGTCGCTCCCGCCATTGGTAACATCTCTGCAAGTTCCCTTAGCTCAACGGTCTTGCCGCGTTCGCGCAACGTAGCCTGAAGCTCGACCTGAATATCAAAATGGTCCTCGATGACCCCTTTGTTGCGGCCAGTGACAAACACGAAGTGCTCGATACCTGCAGCCATCGCTTCTTCCACGACATACTGGACCACGGGCTTGTCGACGACCGTCAACATTTCCTTGGGCACCGCTTTGGTCGCAGGCAGAAACCGTGTCCCCAGGCCCGCAACCGGCAAAACAGCTTTCCTGATTTTCCGCATCTTCGTCATGTCTTTTCCCCATTCTTCATGAATACTCAAAACCGGATAATCCCGGTGGGTGGCTTCGGTCTTAGCCAGCAATGGTTAGGAACTGACAAAGCCGGCGTGCCGCAGATAAATATGGTAAAGGATTTGTTGACGGCTGTGGTCTATGATTTCCGGTCAGATACTCATTACAGCCCCAACCGACAGGATGTTTGGAACATGCTCCGATCACCCAGAAAAATTGCATGCACCGTCATGCTCAGCCTTGCAGCCAGCTTCGCCGCTCCGGCAGCGGCACAGGCCGATGCCGGATTTCAAAAGTGGGTCGCCAATTTCTACGGCACCGCCGCAAAGTCGGGCATATCCCGTTCGACCTACAACGAAGCGTTTCGCGGCGTCACCGCGCCAGACCCGGATGTTCTTGAAAAAGCCCGGTACCAGCCCGAATTTACCACCAAGGTCTGGGATTATCTCGATTCGCGGGTCAACCCCTACACCATCGCCAAAGGCCGCGAGATGGGTGCGCGTCACGCCCGCACACTGTCAGCGATCGAGCGCAAGTTCGGCGTCGACGCCACTGTGTTGTTGGCGATCTGGTCGATGGAATCCAATTACGGCGAGATCCTCGCCAAGCAGGATCGCCTCCATTACGTACCACAAGCTTTGGCCACGCTCGCCTATGCTGACCGCAAGCGGGCGAAATTTGCCCGCCAGCAACTGATCGCTGCACTCAAGATCCTGCAATCGGGCGATATTAGCGCACGTGAGATGACCGGCTCCTGGGCCGGCGCCATGGGCCACACCCAGTTCATTCCCACCAGCTACCTTGCCTTTGCTGTTGATGCTGACGGCAATGGTCATCGCGATATCTGGAATTCGATTCCCGACGCATTGGCTACAGCTGCAAATCTGCTCAAGAAGAACGGCTGGCGTTCCGGCGAAACCTGGGGTTATGAAGCCATAGCTCCCAGAGGCGGTGCCAAATACAACGGACAGACCAAGACCCTGGCGCAATGGGCAGCGCTTGGCTTTACCCGCCCCGGCGGCAAGGGCTTCAGTGTTGGCGACCGACGCGCAGAGCTCAAGATGCCCGGCGGTGCCAATGGCCCGGCATTCCTGATGACCAAGAATTTCTTTGTCATCAAGCGCTACAACAATTCCGACAGCTACGCGCTCGGCGTCGGCGTTCTGGCCGATGAAATTGCCGGCTACGGCGGCGTCGACCAGCGTTGGCCGCGACCGGCGGGAACGCTTGACGTCAAGGAGAAGTTCGAACTCCAGACCCGGCTCAAGGCGCTTGGCTATTACGATGGAGAGATCGACGGCAATTTCGGATCGGGGTCGCGGGCCGCAATCACCGCGTTCCAGTCGCGCGCCGGCTTGACCGGTGAGGCGCTTCCGTCGCAGAAGGTATTGGAAGCGATCCGTCGCCACTGACCGGCTTGCCGCCCGGCCAACAAGGGCCAAACGGCAGACCATATGCGGCGGGTCTTTACTGGCCTGAGGGCCAAATTGGAGCTCACCTCTCGTGTTTGTCCACCGCACGGCACTGCGCTTTCTTGCCATCACCCTGATCAGCGTGATGGCGGGTCTGTTTGTCGCCCAGTTGGCCATACCGGTTGCGGCGCAGGAGCGTGTGGAACGCAAATCCATCCTGCAATTGCTGTTCGGCGGCGGCAAGAAGGCCGCGCCGCCCAAGGCGACAGAGAGAAAGCCGACACGCAGCAGCCGGATCAAGAAGGCCACCCGCAGCAGCGTCGCGGCGACGACAGCCGCGCCGGAACCGGTGATCGAAAAGCTTGAGAATGCCCGCAACATTCTGGTGCTTGGCGATTTTCTGGCCAACGGCGCCGCTGACGGATTGCGCGAAGCCTTCGTTGACGCGCCTGGTGTCGTCGTGGTTGACCGGACCAACGGCTCATCCGGCCTGGTTCGTGACGATTATTACAACTGGATCGAGCAGGCGCCGGCGATCATCGAGGAAGTTCAACCTTCCATCATCGTTGTCCAGATCGGCTCCAACGATCGCCAGCAGCTTGTTGTCAACGGCGAGCGCGAATCCGTACGATCGGTCAACTGGCTGGCTGAATATGAGCGTCGGACGCAGAAATTCATCGAGTTGCTCAGAGCCCGCAAAACACCCTTGTTGTGGGTCGGCTTGCCCGCCTTCAAATCGTCCAACATGACGACTGATATTGTCGCGCTGAACGGAATTTACCGCAAACTCGTGGAAATGGCCGGCGGCGAGTTCATCGACATCTGGGACGGGTTTGTCGATGAGGAGGGCAAATTCATCTTCACCGGTTCCGATATCAACGGCCGCCAGGTGCGGCTGCGCGGCTCCGATGGGATCAACATCACCAGTGCCGGCAGGCGCAAGGTGGCCTTCTATATCGAAAAACCAGCCCGGCGGCTGCTCGGCGACGCTGCTGCCACCGGTGTCGCTTCGCCGAACGGCATGAACCTTCCCGAGATCTTCATGCCACCACCACCCGGTGAGGTCCCCGCCGCC
This sequence comes from Hoeflea sp. Naph1, assembly GCF_046837775.1. Taxonomy (GTDB): domain Bacteria; phylum Pseudomonadota; class Alphaproteobacteria; order Rhizobiales; family Rhizobiaceae; genus Hoeflea. The sequence goes on from NZ_CP177286.1 coordinate 4,298,341, forward strand.
GTCATGCGCACCCTTCCCGTCACCATGACTGATCCGGATCTCGACGGCGGCTCGGCGTTGCTCGGCCAGATGCCGGCTGCCGCAAGCCTGGTCAAATCACCACGCGACAGACTGGTCCTGGATGGAGAGCTGACAGAAGCGCCTGAAGGGCGCGCCGACAATTTCGCCTGGCCACGCGCCAATCGCTGATCTCTGATTGCAAAACTTCCGGAGTGCGACCGTACTGCGCCTTATCGCGGCAGAACGGTCGCCCCCATCAGGCTAAGATCGATGTCACGCGCCGCCTGACGGCCTTCGCGGATCGCCCACACCACCAGGCTTTGTCCGCGGCGGACATCGCCAGCCGCCCAGAGCTTGTCCACAGAGGTGCGGTAAACCTTTTCATCGGCGGCAATATTGGTCGAGCCGCGCTTGTCCGAGTCGAGCGCCAGTCGCTCGCCAAGTTCGCTGACCACGCCGGTAGTGAACACGCCGCGAAAACCGATGGCGACAAACACCAGATCAGCCTTGATCAGGAACTCGCTGCCGGCGATCGGCTTGCGCTTCTCGTCAACTTCGCAGCATTTAACGCCGATCAGCACACCGTTTTCGCCGATCAGCTCAAGCGTTCCCACCTGGAATTCGCGCACCGCACCCTCAGCCTGTGAGGAGGAGGTACGCATTTTCGTCGCCCAGTAGGGCCAGACGGCAAGCTTGTCTTCCTTTTCCGGTGGCTGCGGCCGGATGTCGAGTTGTGTGACCCGAACCGCGCCCTGGCGGAATGCAGTGCCGACGCAGTCGGAAGCCGTGTCGCCACCACCGATGACAACGACCCGCTTGCCGCCAGCCAGGATCGGTTCGCAAGGCCAGCCGGCACTGTCGATGCTCTCGCGTGCCACCCGCTTGTTCTGCTGAACCAGATAAGGCATCGCATCATACACGCCCATCAGATCCGCGCCTGGAATGCCGACATCGCGCGGGCTTTCCGAACCACCGCAGTAAAGTACCGCATCATAGGCGCCGAGCAGTTCCTCAACGGGTTTGTCGACGCCGACATTGACGTTGCAGAAGAAAGTAACGCCCTCGCCTTCCATCTGCTCGATGCGACGGTCGATGAAGTGCTTCTCCATCTTGAAGTCGGGGATACCGAAACGCAGCAACCCACCAGGTTTGCTCTCACGCTCATAGACATGCACATCGTGACCGGCGCGACCGAGCTGCTGCGCCGCCGCCATTCCGGCAGGACCAGATCCGATGATCGCGACTTTCTTGCCGGTTTTGCTGGTCACCGGCTGCGGCACGATAAAGCCCATTTCATAGGCCTTGTCGGCCAGCGCCTGCTCCACCGTCTTGATGGTGACCGGCGCGTCCTCGAGATTGAGCGTACAAGCTTCCTCGCACGGCGCAGGGCAGATGCGGCCGGTAAACTCCGGGAAGTTGTTGGTCGAATGCAGGTTGCGGATCGCCTCTTCCCAGTTGTTGTTGTAAACCAGATCGTTCCAGTCGGGGATCTGGTTGTGCACCGGACAGCCCATCGGCCCATGGCAATAGGGAACGCCGCAATCCATGCAGCGCGCAGCCTGTTTTTGCACTTCCTCGTCACTCATCCGAATGGTGAACTCGCGAAAATGGCGAATGCGATCAGACGCCGGTTGAAACTTCGCCGTCTGCCGATCTATTTCGAGAAAACCCGTTACCTTGCCCATGCTTTCTTCCTCACATCAGAGTGGCGGCCACGAAGGCCCCCAGTACCAATAGGCCAGGCCAATGACCGCCCCCAGTACGATGAATTCTATGTTGAACCTGTCATTTGCGACGTAGCTGACCGCCGGTACCGCAGTTGTAATGGTCGTCGAAAGCAGCCGGTGGATGACTGCCCCACGATTCATTCCGCCGCCACACCCATGCGCATGCGTTCCATGTCTTCCAGTGCCCGGCGGTACTCGACCGGCATCACCTTGCGGAACTTCGGACGATAGTCGGCCCAATTGTCGAGAATATCCTTGGCACGGGTCGAACCGGTGAAATGCATGTGGTTGGAAATCAGCTGGAACAACCGTTCCTCGTCGTGCCGGGTCATGTCGCCCGACACGTCGACCCTGCCCTTGTGGGCCAGATCGCCGCCATGATGGTGCAGCTCTTCGAGTATGTCGTCTTCCTCGGGCACTGGCTCGAGCTCGACCATCGCCATATTGCAGCGGCTAGCGAAATCGCCGGCTTCATCGAGCACATAGGCAACCCCACCGGACATGCCGGCAGCGAAGTTGCGACCGGTCTCGCCGATAACGACGACAAGTCCGCCGGTCATGTATTCGCAGCCGTGGTCGCCGACGCCTTCGACTACCGCAATAGCGCCCGAATTGCGCACGGCGAAGCGTTCACCGGCGACGCCGCGGAAGTAGCATTCACCTTCAATGGCGCCATAGAGCACCGTATTGCCGACAATGATCGAGTTCTCCGCCACGATTGGCGAGTTTTCCGGCGGTCGCACAATGATGCATCCGCCCGACAGGCCCTTGCCGACATAATCGTTGGCGTCGCCGGCCAGATCAAAAGTCACACCATGGGCCAGGAACGCGCCGAACGATTGCCCGGCCGTGCCCTTGAGCTTGACGCTGATCGTATCTTCGGGAAGCCCCTTGTGGCCAAAACGCTTGGCCACCTCACCCGACAGCATCGCGCCGGTGGAACGATCGACATTCTTGATATCGACGTCGAACTCGACTTTTTCCCGGTTTTCAAGTGCCGGCATCGCCATTTCGATCAGTTTCCGGTCGAGCACATTGGCGATCGGATGGACTTGTCGTTCGGTCCAGTAGGTCTTGGTCTTGGGCGCATCAGGCTTGTAGAAGATGCGGCTGAAATCCAGCCCCCTGGCCTTCCAGTGGGCAATCATGTCGTCCTTGGCAAGCAGTTCGGACTGACCGATGATCTCGTTGAGATTACGGTAGCCCATTGCAGCGAGCCATTCGCGCACCTCTTCAGCGACGAAGAAAAAGTAGTTGATGACGTGCTCGGGCGTACCCTTGAAGCGCTTGCGCAGCACCGGATCCTGTGTCGCCACGCCCACCGGGCAGGTATTGAGATGGCACTTGCGCATCATCACGCAGCCCGCCGCGATCAGCGGCGCGGTGGAGAAGCCGAACTCATCAGCGCCGAGCAAAGCTCCGACGATGACGTCACGGCCAGTCTTCAGCCCGCCATCAACCTGCAGCGCGATGCGCGAGCGCAGACCGTTGAGCACCAGCGTCTGGTGGGTTTCCGCCAGACCGATTTCCCACGGGCTGCCGGCATGCTTGAGCGAGGTCAGTGGTGACGCGCCGGTGCCGCCATCATAGCCGGAAATGGTGATGTGGTCGGCGCGCGCCTTGGCAACCCCGGCGGCCACGGTTCCGACTCCCACTTCCGACACCAGCTTGACCGAGATATCGGCTTCAGTGTTGACGTTCTTGAGATCGAAGATCAGCTGCGCCAGGTCTTCGATCGAGTAGATATCATGGTGCGGCGGCGGCGAGATCAGGCCGACGCCGGGGGTCGAATGCCTGGTCTTGGCAATCGTGGCATCCACCTTGTGGCCCGGCAGCTGTCCGCCTTCGCCGGGCTTGGCGCCCTGGGCCACCTTGATTTGTATCATGTCGGCATTGACCAGGTACTCTGCCGTCACCCCGAAGCGGCCCGAGGCCACCTGCTTGATGGCTGAACGTTCCGGGTTCCGGGTGCCGTCGAGCAACGGAAGATAGCGATCCGGTTCTTCGCCGCCCTCACCCGTATTGGACTTGCCGCCAATCTTGTTCATGGCGATCGCCAGCGTTGTGTGAGCCTCGCGGCTGATCGAGCCGAACGACATCGCCCCGGTCGAAAACCGCCGGACAATGTTGACCGCAGGTTCCACTTCATCAAGCGGAACGGGCTTGCGCCCGGCATCTTCGGCCTTGCGGATCTTGAACAGGCCACGAATGGCTTTCATTCCGGTCGTGGATTTGTCGACCATCCCGGAGAATTCGCGGAAACGATCCTCGGCATTGCCGCGCACGGCGTGCTGCAGCGTTGCCACCGCATCCGGTGTCCAGGCATGGTCTTCGCCGCGCATCCGGAACATGTACTCGCCGCCCACATCCAGCGAAGTCGCCAGCACCGGGTCGTTGGAGAACGCACCCGCATGGCGTTCGGCGGTTTCTCTCGCCACTTCATCCAGCCCGACGCCCTCGATCGTCGTCGCAGTGCCGGTGAAATAGGTATCGACGAAATCACTCGACAGGCCGATCGCATCAAAGATCTGCGCGCCGCAATAGGACTGATAGGTAGAAATCCCCATCTTCGACATGACCTTGAGGATACCCTTGCCGATCGCCTTCATGTAGCGCGACACCACTTCGTGAGGGTCGACTTCCGGCGGGAAATTGCCACGCGCATGCATGTCGAGCAGCGTGTCAAAAGCGAGATACGGGTTGATCGCCTCGGCGCCATAGCCGGCCAGGCAGCAGAAATGATGAATCTCGCGCGGTTCGCCCGATTCCACCACCAGCCCGACCGAGGTGCGCAGACCCTTGCGGATCAGATGATGATGCACAGCCGCCGTCGCCAGCAGAGCCGGAATGGCGATCCGGTCCGGCCCGATCTGACGATCTGACAGGATGATGATGTTATAGCCGCCAACAACCGCTTCTTCTGCCCGGTTGCACAACCGTTCGAGCGCCGCCTTCATGCCCTCCGAGCCCTTCTCGCTCGCATAGGTAAAGTCCAGCGTCTTGGTGTCGAACCGGTCTTCGGTGTGACCAATCGAGCGGATTTTTTCCAGATCCCCATTGGTCAGGATCGGCTGCCGCACTTCGAGCCGCTTCTTCTTCGCCGCTCCCTTGTGGTCGAGAATATTCGGGCGCGGGCCAATGAAGGAGACAAGGCTCATCACCAGTTCTTCGCGGATCGGGTCGATCGGCGGGTTGGTGACCTGTGCAAAATTCTGCTTGAAATAGGTATAGAGCAGCTTGGACTTGTCCGACATCGCCGAAATCGGCGTATCGGTACCCATCGACCCGATGGCTTCCTGTCCGGTGGTCGCCATCGGCGCCATCAGGATCTTGGTGTCTTCCTGCGAATAGCCAAAGGCTTGCTGACGATCAAGCAACGACACGTCGCGGCGCAACGCACGCGGTTCCACCGGCTTGAGATCCTCAAGGATAAGCTGGGTGCGTTCAAGCCATTCCCGGTAGGGATGCTTCGCCGCCAGTCCCGATTTCACTTCCTCGTCGGAAATGATGCGGCCTTCTTCCATGTCGATCAGCAGCATCTTGCCAGGCTGCAACCGCCATTTGGAGACAATGGTGCTTTCATCAACCGGCAACACGCCGGCTTCCGACGCCATGATCACCCGGTCGTCATTGGTCACGATGTAGCGCGCCGGGCGCAGGCCATTGCGGTCGAGCGTGGCGCCAATCTGGCGGCCGTCGGTAAACGCGACAGCGGCGGGGCCGTCCCACGGCTCCATCAATGCGGCGTGATACTCGTAATAGGCCTTGCGCTCGGCACTCATCTGCGTGTTGCCGGCCCAGGCTTCAGGGATCAGCATCATCACCGCGTGGGCCATCGAATAGCCGCCACGGATCAGGAATTCGAGCGCATTGTCGAAGCAGGCGGTATCCGACTGACCTTCATAGGAGATTGGCCAGAGTTTCGAGATGTCGTCGCCAAACAGCGGTGAGGAGACAGAAGCCTGCCGCGCCGCCATCCAGTTGACGTTGCCGCGCAGGGTGTTGATCTCGCCATTATGCGCCACCATCCGGTAGGGATGCGCCAGCTTCCATGACGGGAAGGTGTTGGTCGAAAACCGCTGGTGAACCAGCGCCACGGCAGATTCAAAACGCGGATCCTTCAGGTCCTTGTAATAGGCGTCGACCTGGTAGGCCAGGAACATGCCCTTGTAGACGACCGTCTGCGTCGACAGAGAAACGAAATAAAAGCCGTTGTCGCGTCCGTCGGTCTCGCCATAAACCCGGTTCGAGATGACCTTTCTCAGGACGAAAAGCCGCCGCTTGAACTCTTCATGGTCAGCAACCCCTTCGCCACGACCGATGAAGACCTGGACGTGATGCGGTTCTGTCGCGGCGATTTCCGGTGCTTTGGAAAGTGATGAATTGTCGACTGGCACATCACGGAAGCCGAGCAGCTTCTGACCTTCCTGCTCGACGACTTCGGCGATGATCCCCTTGAGATGGGCGCGCAGCGCTTCATCTTGCGGCATGAAAAGAAAACCGACCGCATAATCGCCGACTTCGGGAAGATCGACGCCCTGGGCAGCCATTTCCTCGCGGAAAAACCGATCGGGAATCTGCACCAGAATCCCGGCGCCATCGCCCATCAGCGGATCGGCGCCAACCGCGCCGCGGTGGGTCAGGTTGTCGAGCATGAACAGGCCGTCACGGACGATCTGATGCGATTTTACGCCCTTCATATGGGCGACAAAACCGACGCCGCAGGCATCGTGCTCGTTGCGCGGATCGTAAAGACCCTGTTTGGCTGGCAATCCAAAGGGGCGAGTGGTCGCGGGCTTGGCCGGAGCGCTGGCCCCGCAAGCATTGACGTCCATCCTTGATGGTGATTGGTCAGCCATCTTCATTCCTCCTTCGTGACCGCAGCCGCAGTCGTTTCCAGCGCATCTCATCTCGCCGCCACCACGGCTGACGCTTGCGTTTTCGATTCATCTATCGTCTGGCCTTGCGCACCGTTCCTGAGCATGTCCGAAAACGTCGGATCGCGGTGTGCATATGTATCAAGAAGGGGGCGGCGCGGTTATTTACAGCCGCAGCATCGTTAGAAGCGCACTCCGCGCCCTGATCCCCTTGTGTCTGCCTTGGTCTCAGCCAAATGGCCAGAGCAGACACAAATAGGACAGTAAGACTGTCCTATTTCGTACGTTCTATGACAGAATGAACCTATCCGCGCAAGATACCAAACCCAAAAAAAAGTAGTATAACGACCGTAAGTGACGGGTTTGCATCATTTTGAGCAATATTCATGCGCGGGTATGCGCTTTTACGGCCTTTTGATGTTCGAGCACGGGTAACCGCTCCCCTGACTCTATCCATTGCGCAGGTCAGAGCCCGGGTCCGAACGCTACCAGTCGCTCTGGGACAAGGTAGAATACAGCTGCACTGAACGCACTCAGAGACACGCCCACAGATCCACCGGCGTGCCGCCATCGGACCGACGCGCCGATGGCGATCGATCTCTGAGAGACATCGAACTGCGTTTTGAGTTTTCGGCCAAATCGTGCCATAGCCGAACCAATTCAAGTTCCGGAGACACTCTTTTCATGATCTTCACCTCGGACAATTGGGCCGGCGCCCACCCGGCAATCGCCGCATCGCTCACAGCCCATTCAGCGGGCTTCACCCCGGCCTATGGCAGCAGCGATCTCGACCAAAAAGTTGCGAAAACTTTCAACCGCATATTCGGCCGCGAGGTGTCGGTTTTTTTCGTTGGCACCGGAACCGCAGCCAATTCACTGGCGCTGTCGGCTGTCAGCCGTCCCGGCGGCGTCAACTTTTGCCATCGCGACGCCCATGTGATCGCCGATGAATGCGGTGCGCCGGAGTTTTTCAGCCAGGGCTCCCGCCTGGTGCCGGTGGATGGAATCGAAGGCAAGATCGATCCGGTCAAGCTTGAGGCCGAGATCGCCCGCTTTCCGCAAGGCTTTGTCCATGCTGGTCAGCCGACGGCCATCACCTTGACCCAGGCGACCGAGGCCGGAACCGTCTACCAGCCCGATGAAATCCGCGCGATCTCGAAGATTGCCAAGGCGCACGGCATGCCGTTGCACATGGATGGCGCACGGTTTGCCAATGCGCTCGTCGCACTTGATCTCACGCCGGCTCAGATGACGCTTGAGCTCGGCGTTGATATCCTGTCGTTCGGTGGCACCAAGAACGGTTGCTGGTGCGCCGAGGCGCTGGTTTTTCTCGATCCATCAATGGCAGGTCAGGCACCGTTTCTTCAAAAGCGTGCGGCACAACTTTACTCCAAGAGCCGCTTCATCGCTGCCCAGTTTGACGCTTACTTCGAAGACGATCTGTGGCTCGACCTGGCCCGCCACGCCAACGCGATGGCAGCACGCCTGCAACGCGGCATCAACGCATCGGCCAATGCCCGGCTCGGCTGGCCCAGCGCGGCCAACGAGACCTTCCCGATCATACCCAAGGCGCTCGCAAGAGAGCTGACCGCCAAGGGCGCGATGTTTTACGAATGGTCCGCGCCTCGCTCGCACCCCGATCTGGTTGGCGAGGACGAAATGCTTCTCAGGTTGGTGACCAGCTTCGCCACCACCGAGGAACATGTCGACCGTTTCGTTGAACTTCTCGGCTGAACACGCATATCTTTGACGGTCTGTTCACAAAAGCCTCACGGGCAAGTGATGGCGGATAACGCGCGCTTGATTTCCAAGTGATACGCCAATTTGTCATGGTTCTCCTGCCGGGACAAAAACCACCCGGATATCGGTTCAGAGACCCTAAAGGAGAACAGCATGTCGCAGAAATCTATTATTGGAGCTTCAGCTCTCGCCGGCGCCGTGGCGATGGCCATTTCCGGAGCAAGCTTTGTAGCTTCCACCGACAACGCCGCGGCCGCCACCGAAAAATGCTATGGCGTCGCCCTGGCTGGCAAGAATGATTGCGCTGCAGGCCCCGGCACCACCTGCGCCGGAACCTCAAAGGTCGATTTTCAGGGCAATTCATGGAAGTATGTCGATGCAGGCACCTGCGCGACAATGAGCCTTGACGGCGATCGCATGGGTTCGCTGGAGCCACTCGACCGCGACATTCCGGCCTGATCGGCAATATTTGAACGGGAGTCCTGACATGGCGTGGTCCGCCCCTACTACACCGATCGTCGGGACTCCCCGTTTCCCGGATGCCCCGCTTCCGCCGCGTGCGGGCGCGGGGTTGAAGGCTGACCACATCGACGCCATCCTGGCGGACGATTACCGCATCGGCTTTCTCGAAGTCCATGCCGAAAACTACATGGGCGACGGCGGCGCCGCGCATCGCGCGCTCTCGGCCATTCGCACCGAGTTTCCGCTCTCCGTTCACGGCGTCGGGCTTTCGATCGGCTCGGAAGGCGGTATTGATCCGGCTCATCTCGAACGGCTGGCAAAAGTGGTCGAGCGCTATGAACCCGGCATGGTCTCCGAACACCTGGCCTGGTCGAGCCATGACGCCGGTTACTTCAATGACCTGCTGCCCGTTCCCTATAATGCCGACACACTTGATCGTGTCGTCGCCCACATCGGACAGATCCAGGACCGGCTCAAACGCCAGATCCTGCTGGAAAACCCCTCCACCTATGTCGCCTTCGAACAATCCACTATGAGCGAGACTGATTTCATCCGTGAAATCGCCCAAAAGTCTGGGTGTGGCTTGCTGCTCGATATCAACAATGTCTTTGTTTCCGCCACCAATCACGGCTGGAAACCGATCCAGTATCTGCGCAGTTTTCCGCTTGAGATGGTTCAGGAAATCCATCTCGCTGGCCACGCCGAGGATGTCGACGACGAAGGCGAGAAGCTTTTGATCGATGCGCATGATCGCCCCGTCGCCGAGGCAGTCTGGAAACTCTACGAAATAGTCATTTGCCAGGCTGGCGCGATGCCGACGCTGGTCGAATGGGACAATGATGTTCCCGAATGGCCGGTGCTGCGCCGCGAAGCGATGTTGGCCGACGCAGTACTGAAACGTCTCGGCCCCTCTGCCCTGCTCGGATCCCGCCATGCAACCGGATGATCAAGCCCCTGCTGCGTTACAAACAGCATTCGGCGCCGCCTTGCTGGATCCTGATCTGCCGGTGCCCGATGGCGTGATCGGGCCGCACGGCAAGGGCGCAAAGAGGCGCTTTGCGGTCTACCGCAACAATGTGACAGTGAGCCTGATCAACGCTCTCGCCGATATATTCCCCGCGGTTCAGCGGCTGGTGGGCGAAGAGTTTTTCCGTGACATGGCGCGGATCTATCTAACCCAGGAGCCACCGCGCTCTGCGTTGATCTTCGAATATGGCGGCGGATTTGCAGCCTTCCTCGAACGGTTCGAACCGGTTGCCAAGTTGGCCTATCTGCCGGATGTGGCGCGTCTGGAGCGGGCATGGCTCGATGCCTTTCATGCCGCCGATGCCGAGCCCCTGTCGCCTGCGACCCTCGGAACCATTCCACCCGAAAGGCTCGGTGACGTCAGTTTCACCTCTCACCCGGCGACTCGGGTTGTCAGTAGCCGGTTTGCTGCGGTTTCGATATTTTCTGCCAACCGCGAGAAACGCCCGCTCGACGGCATTCGCCCGCTCGATTCCCAAGACGGGTTGATCACCCGCCCGCATTACGATGTTCAAATCCGCACATTACCGCCCGGCGCGGCCGGCTTCTTCAACCATCTGATTGGAGGCGCAACGCTTGGCGCGGCGGCGGCACAAACCCTCGAACAAAACCCCGACTTCGATCTGCCTTCCGCCATTTCAGCCATGCTCGATGCCGGCGTGTTTGCCGCTTGCTCGACCGATGCGACTTCACCGGAGTAACGGCCATGCGTTCCGCAATTGATTTTCTCACCTATCTGCACAATCAGGTTTTCGGCTTCATCGAAAAACTCAGCGAAGGCTGGCTTCTGGGGCTGGTCGCCCGTTTCACCTTCGCATCTGTACTGTGGGGCTATTTCCTCAATTCGGCGGGCACCAAGGTCGGAGACGGGTTTCTGGGCTTCTTCTCCATCCAGCCGGGCGCCTATTATCAGATCGCCCTGCCGGCCGTCGAAGCCGCAGGCGGCAATGTCGATGCGGTATCGTTTTTTCCCTGGGGACTGATCGTGCTGCTCGGCACCTATGCCGAATTCATCCTGCCATTGTTGATCATCATCGGCCTGTTTTCACGCGTGGCAGCGCTCGGCATGATGGTTTTCATTACCGTACAATCGTTTGTCGACGTTACCGTGCACAAGGTGGGCGCCGAAACCATTGGCACCCTGTTTGACCGGTTCCCCGACGGGTTGATCGCCGATCAGCGCCTGCTTTGGCTGGTGCCGTTGCTGGTAATTGTCCTGAAGGGACCGGGACTGCTCTCCGTCGACGCCATACTCGCCAGAGCTCGCCCACAATCCCGCCGCTACGCTTCCGCATAAGTGCACCTCAAAGCGATCGGGTTTCGCCGAAGTTCCCACAAGCTGTTTTGCTCATTGCCGCAACGCAACACCGCCCGAGGGTAACCCCTCGAGCGGTGCTTGACTATCTGAAGTGACGCCCAGTCTCCTGAGCGTCACACGACCTGTTCCGCTTGGGGAATTGGATCAGGCCGTTTTGGCTTCGATCTGCTTCGGGTTTTCGCCGGCATCGCTGCTCAGCGGGATCCGGCGCGGCTTCATGGCCTCCGGAATTTCCCTGGTCAGATCGATGTGGAGCAAGCCGTTGCGCAGTGAGGCGCCGGTTACTTCAACATGCTCGGCAAGCTGAAAGCGGCGTTCGAACGCGCGCTTGGCGATGCCGCGATACAGGAACTCGACGCCTTCAGCATCCTTCTCCTCGGCCTTCTCACCCTTGACGGTGAGCGCGTGCTCGCGAGCCTCGATCGAAATCTCGGCTTCATCAAAACCGGCCACCGCCATGGTGATCCGGTAAGTGGTGTCGCCGGTGCGTTCGATGTTGTAGGGCGGATAGGATTGCGCTTGATCCGGCTGAGCCAGACTGTCGAGCATGGTCAGAAGCCGGTCAAAGCCGACGGTCGAACGATACAGCGGTGCAAAATCTACGTGACGCATATGGGTCCTCCTTAAGAGCAACTACAGGTTTGCGTTTTGGTCATTGGTCTGCCCCACATAGGGCGGCATCCCGGCCAGCAGGCCCGATTGGTGGCGCCTGCACTACCAATGTGGGAACTGCCGGGCGCCGGTTCAAGATCACCAATATCCGGTACCGAAATCACGGCCTCGAACCGGTGAACAGGCGATGAATGACCCATTCGGCGCCGGTTCAGGTCGCATCGGCGAAGATCGGCCGCATCAGGCAACACCGCCTGGACCGACCGGGATATCCCGTCCCTTCTGTTCCGGTCACCTGGCCGGGCCCGCGTCAAACGCGGTTCCGGCCTTTTTCCTTTTGACCTTGGCCCGGTGAAGCCCTAATCCGGATGTACCATGAGCGATGATATTGCCCAGCTGATCGAAACCGACCAGAATCCGATTCCCGGCAACCATGTCGTGGGCTGGTTTGACGGCTGCGGCGGCAAGCGTCTGCGCTACGCGATCTTCAAGTCCGACATTCCGGTGGCGCGCGGCACCGTGGTGCTGCTCCAAGGCCGCAATGAATGCATCGAGAAATATTACGAGACCATTCGCCATTTCACCGCACGCGGACTTTGGGTCGCGACATTTGACTGGCGCGGGCAAGGTCTCTCCGACCGGCTTTTGAAAAATCCGCGGCGCGGGCATTTGCGCCGTTTCGCAGACCTGGAGACGGATCTGGCGATTTTCCTTGAAACCATCGTGTTGCCGGAAACCCGCCTGCCCTTCTGTATGGTTGCCCACTCGATGGGCGCACTGGTTGCTCTGGCGGCAGCACCTTTGCTTGCCAACCGGATCGAACGGATGGTTTTGCTGGGGCCATTTGTGGAATTGTCCAATCAACCGTTGTCCAAATGGACCATCCGCCTCCTCACAAGGCTGACCAGACTGATGGGCCTTGGTTGGGTTGGCACCGGCAGGGACCGTTTCCCATCCCCCTTCGAAGGCAACGCCGTCACCTCTGACCCGGCCCGCTATAACCGCAACATTGATCTGTACCTGGCGCATCCGGAATTGCGGCTCGGCCCGCCGAGCGCCCGCTGGGTCAACGAAATGCTGGTGGCGATGAACCGTGTTACCCGGTTCGAACATCTCGACCAGATCAAAGTTCCGACATTGCTGATCGGCGGCGGCAACGACCGGATCGTCGCGCCACAGGCAATCGAGAACCTCGGCAACCGGTTTCGCGCCGGAAGGGCGATCATCATTGACGGCGCGCGTCACGAATTGATGCAGGAAGCCGACCGCTACCGGATGTCGGCATTGGCGGCGATTGATGCCTTCATTCCGCCAGACCAGGACGCAGAAACTGCGGCGGTCACTCTCACCGGTTGAGCATTTCCAGCGCCGCCTCGTGCAGCGCCGCCGACCCGGCGGCAACAATATTGCCACCCTGCTCAGGGCGGTCTCCGCTCCAGGTCGTCATCACGCCACCGGCCTGCTCAACCAGCGGGATCAGGCCGCCGACGTCATAAGGCTTGAGATCACATTCTACCACCAGGTCGATGTTCCCCGACGCCACCATGGCATAGGCATAGCAATCGCAGCCGTAGCGGGCGAGTTGCACAGTGCTTTCGAGCCGCTGGTAAGAGGCGTTGAGCGCTTCGGGAAAGATGAATGGCGATGTCGTCATCATGATCGCCTGCTCCAGCCCAACCCCGGAGCGGGTGCGCATCGGCGCAATCTCGCCATTACGCCGGATAACGGCATTTCCCGGTTCGGCGATGAAGCGTTCACCGGTAAACGGCTGGTCCATCATCCCCATCACTGCCCGGCCCTTGTGATAAAGCCCGACCAATGTGCCCCAGACCGGCAGGCCGGAAATGAAAGCGCGGGTCCCGTCGATCGGATCAATCACCCAGAGATAATCCCGGTCCAGCCCGACATCGTCATGTTCCTCACCGAGAATACCGTGGTCCGGATACTCCGCGGTGATGACCCGGCGGATCGCCCGCTCGGCCTCGCGGTCCGCTTCGGTAACCGGATCGAAACCTGCCGCCTGCTTGTTATCAACAGCGGTCTGCATGCGAAACCGTGGCAGTGTTTCGGCTGCGGCCGCTTCGGCGATGGCGTCAAAAAATGCGAAGTCGGGAAGCATGAAGAACTCCGTTGGATCTGCGGGTATCGTTGTTCGGGGGCGCAATCGGACTGGGTCACCGTCCTCGCCCGACTGTCGGAAAAATGCAAGCCGGCAGGTAAAGCCTCTCGCATTGGGTCGGATAGGCCCAAAGACTAAGGGCAGGAATATTGACATTTGTGCGCTGCAACAATATCTTCCGGCTACAGTCTTTGACTGTGAATGCCCTTCTTGGGCGTTTCCTCCCTAGACTTGACCGCGCTCCTAGCGCGGTTTTTTTTGATCATTTTTTGCCAATTCGGTGTTCTAAAGCCATGTTGTCGGCGCGCTGAGACCGCCTGAATGAACTCATGCAGCCGCCCAGTACGCCGCAGTACTATTCTGCCGCCAACCGCTCATTGGCCAGTTCATCGCGCACATGCGCCATCATCCGGGCCGAAAACTCCCACAGGTCTGCCTTCAGGAGTTCAAAACCCGCGGTTTTTTCAAGCGTCACCTCGTCCACGTAAAGCCCGCGATTGATTTCGATCTGCAGCGCGTGCAACCCGCGTCCGGGGCGGCCGTAATGCTCGGTGATGAAACCGCCCGCATAGGGCTTGTTGCGCACCACGTGGTAGCCTAGCTCCGAAAGCACCGATACCGCTGCGAAGGACAAATCATGGGCCGCACTGGCCCCATAGCGATCGCCGATAATGATATCGGGTCTGGCGATGCCGCCGGCCACCCGCACATTGGCTGGCATCGAATGGCAATCAATCAGGATTGCCTTGCCGAACTGGACATGGGTCTGGGCAATCAACTTGCGCAGGTTGGCGTGATAAGGCCTGTAAACCTGTTCAATGCGCGAAAGTCCCTCATCGACACTGAGACGACCCCGGTAGATATCCATGTTTTCGGCCACCAGCCGCGGGATCGTGCCGAGACCGCCGGCCACCCGCATCGACCCGATATTGGCAAATGATGGCAGCGGCCCGTCAAACATGCGGGGATCAAGTTCGTAGGGCTCTCGATTGACATCGAGCCAGGCGCGCGGGAACTGGGCGGCCAGTAACGGCGCGCCCAATTGCACCGCGCTGGCGAACAATTCGTCGACGTAATAATCTTCCGAGCGGCGAATTGCGTTGCGGTCAAGCCGAGACATACTCAAGAACGCATCCGGATAAACCCGTCCCGAATGCGGAGAATTGTAAACGAAGGCTTCGGTTTGCCGCATCGGGCGCCGGATTTCAAAGGGAGCGACCGCCTGCGAAGCCATAGTTGCGTCGATTTTGTCACCGGGCCCGTCGGCTTCGCGCATATCCGTCCCTTTATTCGTATAACCGCTTGAATCACCTTGCCAGTTGCCCTCCTACCTGTCCAGTGCAGGACAAACAGCACCGTAAAAATGCCATCATTCACCGGATGTTTACTGGAATGGCTGATAGATGGAGCAGGCAAAGCTCCACGAGCATGATGACAGGGTTGGAAACAAGATGACGCCGAAAATTCTCCTTGCGGAAGACGACAATGATATGCGCCGGTTTCTGGTCAAGGCGCTGGAAAAAGCCGGCTACGATGTCCGGTCCTTTGACAATGGCGCGAGCGCCTATGATCGCCTCCGCGAAGAACCCTTCACGCTGCTGCTGACCGATATCGTCATGCCGGAGATGGACGGAATCGAACTGGCGCGCCGAGCCACCGAGCTCGACCCCGATCTCAAGGTCATGTTCATCACCGGATTTGCCGCTGTTGCGCTCAACCCTGATTCGAAAGCACCGCGTGACGCCAAGGTGCTTTCCAAGCCGTTCCATCTGCGCGACCTCGTCGATGAGGTCAACAAGATGATCCAGGCTGCCTGAACCGAAAAATTGTCAACGGTTTTTACCGGTGAATGCCGCGCCAAGGCTATTATTCATGGCTTTTGGCGGGCTCCCGCGCCATTGCCTGCATGTTCGCGCAACGCAACCCCGCCGCACACAGAAATCACACTCTTTTGATATTGACGTCACAGGGCATTGTGTGGTGTATGCCCGACATCGGATGGGCGTATAGCTCAGCGGGAGAGCACTACATTGACATTGTAGGGGTCACAGGTTCAATCCCTGTTACGCCCACCATCCTTTCACAGTCTTGCAGCCATTAAAATAGTGGCCTCGCGTCAGGCGCGCAACACTGGAAGTAATGCCTTTCACACGGCATTGGTCCGACGACCAGACGCAAACTTTCGATACCAGTCCAGCATGCATGCCTAGATTTGGGCCGAGCCCCAAAATTGTTCGCCCCCCGACATCTGACCGTAAATGCCACGCTCGAAGGTTATGCTACGCTGGGTATCCAGACCAACCCTGTATTCAGTACCAGCCGGGAGCTGCCCGCCATCATCGGCGGTGCCGGCGATGAGCGAAAAAGCCTCAGAGCATCGGGCTGACCCGCTTACGCCACTTGTCGCCAGGATTCTTTGCGGACAAATTCCATCAATTGTTCCGAGGACATCGGGCGCGCCAGCGCATAGCCTTGCAGCGTATCGCAGCCGAGGTCACGCAGGATGACTGCATGTTCCATTGTCTCGACACCTTCGGCGACGATCTTGATGTTCAGCGACCGGCCGATATCGATGATCGAAGCAACCAGCCTTCGCTGGCTTTCGGATTCCACGATCGGCAAGATCAATCGTCGATCGATCTTCAGTCGGGTCGGTCGAACATGCAGAAGGCTGATGATCGAGGCATAGCCGGTGCCAAAATCATCGATCTCGATCTGAATGCCCCGCTTCTTGAGCTTCTCGATATTGGCGACAATGGTGTCGTTTTTCTCATCGAGAAAAATCGATTCGAGAAGCTCGAACGAGAGTGTGCCTGCTTCGATTTCCATCCCGTCGAGGCTGTCGAGCAGATCGGACTCATAAAGCCTGCCTGCCGATACATTGACCGACATTTTCGGGATCGAAATACCCGCCGCCTTCCAGCGTGTCGATTGCCAAAGGGTCTGTTCAAGGATCGACCGGTCAATCAGCGGCACGACATTGAGTTCATCAGCAGTCTTGAGGAAGGCATCGGGTGCCAGGGTTCCTTCGCTGGGGTGTTTCCAGCGTGCCAGCGCCTCGACTCCGACAACATCGAGCGTGACCGCGTCGAATTGCGGCTGGAAGTACGGCAGGAACTCCTTTCGTTCGAGACCGTTCAGAATGTCATCGGCAATCCGCTTGTTGCGCACGACTTCGGCTCTCAGCGTGTCGTTGAAGAACTCGAACCGGTTCCGGCCACTGCTTTTGGCGCGGTACAGTGCAATGTCTGCATCAACCAGCAGCCGCTGGGTGCAATCAGGCTCCGTCGGGTTTGCAATTGCGATACCGATGCTCACGCCGAAACGGCATTCGTGGCCTTCATAGGGCACCGGTTGACGCATTTGCTCGATGATCCGGCCCGCAAGCGCCTCCAATTGCGCGGCCCCCGTATCCGTGGTGGTGGCTATGACGAATTCATCGCCGCCGATGCGGGCAATGAAATCACCCTGGCGTGTATTGGATTTGAGGATCGAGGCGGCATGGATCAGCATCGCGTCACCGGCTGCATGACCGAGCGTGTCGTTGATCTGCTTGAAACGGTCCAGATCAATATGCATCAGCGCTTTGACGCGCGCACCCTGTCCCTGCGCGAGAAGCTGCGCGTCCAGATATCGCCTGTTGGGCAACCCGGTCAGGCTGTCATGCAGCGAATTCCGTTCCATCTGGGCCCGCGCATCCTCGAGCTCACTGTTGCGAATTTCGGCGTTCTGCATCGCCGCCAGCAGATGGGTCTTCAACTGTACGTCCGTTGAAACATCCCAGTTGACGCCGAGGATGTAGCGGTGGCCGCCCTCATCTTCATGAACCGCACCAATGGCCCGGATCCAGCGGATTTGGCCTTTGCGGGTGAGAACCCGAAACTCGGAATTGTAGGTTTTCCCAGTTGCCACAGCTTGTTTGATGACGGCCTCGGCTTTGGCACCGTCATCGGGATGAAGTGCCGCCTTCCAGTGATCCAGATTCAGGATCTCGACATCCTCTGCAATATCGTAGAGTTCCCGCATGCGCTCATCCCAGGACAATTCCCAGGTATCGACATTGAGTTCCCAGACACCGATTCTCGACGTGTTCAGCGCCAGTTCCAGCCGCTGCTGCAGTCTCTGCATTTCGCCGCCGCGCCGGTTGAGTTCGCGGATATGTATCCGCCGCTGATCATACAGATAACCGGCAATCGCGATCGGCAGAATGACAAGCATGCCGCCAAGCAGGATCAGATATCTGATTTGCCACGCATTCGCCGGCGTATCCGACCAACCAACCCGTGGGGTCGCGGCCAATTGCCAGCTTCCACTCGGCAATGACACCTCGGCCAGCACTGGGTCACGGTCGAGGGATCCGGCGTTTCCGAAGAACACCTCGCCATCGCTGCCGGTCGCATCCGCACCGCGAATCGTGATGCTGAGAGGAAGGTCAGGATTGTTGAGCCCGCTGTCCGCATATAATCGGTCCACATCGACAACCGCGGAGACCAGCCCCCACAATCTTCCCTTCCCGGGCTGGGTCTCGTAGAACACCGGGAACCGGCCAATGAACCCCTTGCCGCCTTGCAACAGATCGACCGGGCCGGCCAGCACCATTTCGCGGGAATCCACGGCCCTGAGCGCTGCATCGCGTTGTGCATCATTGGTCCGGTAATCGAGCCCGACCGCTTTCTCGTTGCCCTTTAAAGGATATATCAGACTGAGAACCAGATCCGGCGCAGCGGCAATGCTGCGCAATTGCGAGTGCGTACCCATCAGATTGCCGGCAATCTTCGCAAAATGCCGTTGGTCGATATCGGGTTCGGTGGCAATCACGGCGACCAGCCCGCGGACCAGCTGGATATTGCTGTTGATGTTGCCTTCGAGCTTGGCGCGTATGATTCCGAGCTGTTCGCTGACTTCGGCACGGGCGCGCTGGTGGTGCATGGCGTTATTCTGGGTTTCAGCAAAAATGCCGGTAGCAAGCGTAACGACAAGCGCAATACCCGCCGCGAGATAACTCGGACGCCAATACTTCTGCCCGCTATTCAGGCGCAGCTTGGGAATTACGATCATGGGTACTCCCGCCAGAACGTGGACTCCTCAAAACCACTGTGTCCAGCGGTTGAGAACCGAGTTACTCCGGGAAACTTAGGCTGAAAACCTGTAACAATTATCTAAGTTTCGGGCTTTTTTTGATCGATTAGCCGGATAATTGCCAATGCAGCCTCATCGCTTTTACCCGCCGACACAGCCGCAAGCACTGCACCAGTTGGCCGACATGCGGCCGTCCTGATGACAGGATTAGCGCCACCGCTGCCAAGCACCGCGCTAGGATTAAATTGAGAATTCGCCCCCCGAAGGCGTTGCCACAATGAACGAGGCGCCCGAAATCTCGCCTGCGAGGCGCCGCACTTCTTCCTCGCTCATCAACACCGCGGCGGTCGAAAGACCGTCAGCGACAGCCGCCAGTCGGTGTACCACGCTGACACGGCTCCAGTTGCTGGCAGCCGGCTCACCGGTCCGGGGATTGAGAATATGGCCGGACTGGCCTTCCCCGATCAGTGTCCCTCGGGGACTCGAGGTCGCAACCGCCTGGTCGCGCAAGCGGATCGATGTGCGGGCGGCGTCATCTTCATGTTCGGCCAACCCCACTTCCCAGCCATCGCCTGACGGAGACGCACCGACCGCGGCAATCTCGCCCACAGAGACAAGCCCCGCCTCAAGCCCTTGAGACTTGAGAAGGCCGACGACCTTGTCGGTAATGAACCCCTGGGCGATGCCATTAAAGGTTAGCGCTGCGCCCGGGCGGAGACGGATCCGCCCCGCAGAGACCTCCACCTTGTCCCAACCGACTACAGCGCGGGCGGCCTTCAATGCGTTTTTGTCAATCACACCGTTGCCGCGTGCATAGGCTGACCACAGCGGCTGGATGGTGGGATCAAACAGCCCGTCACTGACCGCGTGGATGGATGACACATGCGAACACAGTTCCAGCAGATCGGCGCTCGGTCCATCAAGCATGCCTATCGCGTTGAGCCGGACCAGCGCGCTATCGTCGCGATAAAGGCTGAACAGTTGCTCAAGTCGCTCGATTTCAGCCCGCGCCAAGGCAATAAGACTCTCGGCCTCCTGCGCGGGCAAGCCGACCAATCGAAGGTCAGCGTGAGCACCGAGCGCAACGCCTTGCCAGCGCGCGCCCATATTGGCAGCACCTGCCGTGCGTGCCGTCAGCAGACAGCCCGCAGTGATGGTAATGAAGCGACGACGGGTCAGGCTCATTGGATTGCTCCTGTAATCAAATTGGCTGGGTCATCATCGAGCCCGGTAGGACCAAGTACATAGGCGTCGGGAATTTCAGCCAATTGAACCACCGTGCCGCCGTTTTCATCCGCAAACGCGTTGGCGACGGCCTCGGTGCCAAATGGTATCACCTCAGGTGTTCCCATGCCGCCGGTCTTGCGCGAGCCGATCACGAACCAGGCATGGCTGGCGTCAATCCAGGTATCCTCTTCCGGAAAGTCCCAGTTCTTCGCCTTGCCCATGTCGTTGACATAGACAACGACCGCCTCGGAAAGCTCTTCGGGCGAGCGGATATAGGCGATGGCATCACGCACCTGGCTGAACCAGATCGGATGTGGATTGTTGGCCAGGAAGATCTGCGCCTTGGGCCCGGTGTGTTCCAGCACCGTCATGTTGCAGTAATGACCGACGGCTTCCTCCGACAGCGCCACCGGCTGCGGCACAGCCACCTCGGCTTGCTCCTCGCTGCAGGCGGAGATCGAGAGCATCACCACGACAAAAGCGATAAGTTTGAGAACAATCTTCATGGTCGAATCCTGTGCATCACAAGCGTTGACAGACCCAGCGCCAGCATCGCCCAGACCACGGGGCTGATCATCACCGCGAGGCCCGAAAGCGGCGTGGCCGATCCCATGCCGCCCCCCAGATTGCTGCCCATGGCGGCCGCATCGATCGCGTTCATGTTGTAAAGCCTGAATGCATCGGCCGGGTTGAGTACCAGCAGCCAGGGAAACAGGGTTCGCGCAAAAACGCCGTCCTGGCTCGCCAGAAGACCGCCGAGCAGTGCCAGATCATACAGCACCACCGCAAACAGCCAGATGGCTACCGCCAGCGCTGCAGCGGTGCCGGTTTGCCGCACGCTGGCGCTGGCGATGTAGCCGATGGCGATAAAGGTCGCACCCAGCACAATGCTGCTGACAATAAGCCGGGCAACATCGACAAGTGCGCTCCAATCGCCGCCGCCGCCTGCGTAAAAAGCGACCAGACCGGCGATGCCATAACCGATTATCACGGCAATGCTCAGAACCGTTACATGGCCGATAAATTTGCCCAGCAGCACCGTGCCCCGCGAGACCGGGCTCGCCAGCACCAGTTGCAAGGTGCCGCGATCGATCTCGCCGGCAATGGCGTCAAACGACAGCAACAGTGCGATCAGCGGCACCAGATAAACCGACAAAGTCGAGAGACTGGCGACCACCACGGTAACCGCATTGGTCTTGATCTCGCCGGTCGGGGCGCTGCCGATAAGCACCAGAATAAGCGCAAAAACTAGCAAGATCAGCGATGACAGGATGATCCAGCGGTTGCGCAGGCCAATCCGGATTTCGGTCGCGGCAATAGTCGAGATGCCGTGCATCACGCAGCACTCCCCTGGTTGGGGCCAATGTCGAATTTGGAGAAATACCGATAGATCTCATCCAGCGACGGCGGCGTCACATCCACATCTTCCACCCGTGCTCCGAGGTCATTGATCTTTGACAGCGCGGCCATCTTGCCGTTTCTCGGGCACATGATCTCCACCGAAGCACCGTTGACGCGCTTGCCGCCAATCCGCTCGAACACTTCGTCAAGCGCGTTTGCGGCGGCGCGAACCCGGATCCGGATTGGCAGATCCGCCTCCGCCTGCAGCGTCGACAGCGGCCCATTGGCCACCAGCTCACCCTTGCGCAGAATGGCAACGCGGTCGGTTTTGGCTTCAAGTTCGCTCAGGCCATGCGACGACAGCAGCACCGAGCCGCCATTGCCGGCAACCTCGGCGATCAGCTCATAGAAGTGCTGCCGCGAAATCGGGTCGAGACCCGAGGTCGGCTCGTCAAGCAACAACAGTCCAGGCCGCCCGACCAGCGCCTGCGCCAGGCCGAGGCGCTGGCGCATGCCCTTCGAATAGGTTTCCACCCGCCGGTCGGCTGCTTCAACCAGATCGACCTTCTTCAACACATCCTGCACCGCATCCGATGCTGCGCCCTTGAGGCTCGCATAGAAGCGAACGATTTCCCTGCCGGTCAGCATTTTCGGAAACGCCACCTGTTCCGGCAGATAGGAGACCACCCGCCGCGCGGCATCGCTACCGGGGGCGTGGCCGGCGATCGAAAGCGTACCGCTGGTGGGTTTGATGAACCCCAGCACAATGCGGAACAATGTGGTCTTGCCGGCGCCATTGTGCCCCAGCAACGCCACTTGTTCTCCGGGCGCCACGTCGATGCTGACATTGGTCAAGGCGGTTACAGCCTTGAACTTCATGCAGACATCACGAGCCTTGAGGACCTCGCTCATTGCCGGGCTGCCTTCCAGTTGCGTGCCGTTTCCGGCAGGTCATGCGGTTTCATCAGCGGCTTGTCGTCGACAATTCCGCCCGGCAGCAACGCCGGAAATTCACTCTGCGCCCAGCGCACAAGCTGTACTGCGGGGCTGCCGAGCAGCAGTTTGGCCGAAGGCTGGGTCCACAATACCCGATCCATCGCATCATTGGGCCGAAACGCCTGGTCGGCGATGCCATCCCCGTTGACGTCATAGGCAGCGTGATCGCTCCAGTAATTGCCCGACCAGGTGTGATCCTTGGTGCTGACAAACTTGATCTGGGTGCGATTGCCGACAAAGGCATTGCCTGTAATCGCATTGCGTGCCGAGCCACCGGTAAAGTGAATGCCGATTTCGCAACCTTCGATGCGGTTGTCTTTGATCAGGTTCTTGTTGGCGTTGTAGACAAACAGACATTTTTCGCCGCCGCCGACAACGGCATTGCCCTCGATCACCGCATTATTGGCATAGTTGAGCATGATCCCGTGATCACGATCATCAAGCGAGATGTTGTCGCGCATGGTCACGCGCTTTGAAAACATGATGGCGTAACCAAGATGGTTGCCAATAGAAACGTTGCCGGAAACGTCGCTGTCATCGGCATTCATGTAGTGAATGGCAAAACGTAGCTTTTCGAAGCGATTGTTGGTGAAGGTATTCTTGCGGCTGGTATTGACGAAAATGCCATCCCTGCCCTGGCGGATCGTGTTGCCGGTCACCTTGGCGCCCGGTGCGTTCCAGACATAGACGCCGTTGCCACGTCGGTTCATCAGCCTGTCGTCGCCGCCAATGATGGTATTGTCTTCGACAAGCGCATCGCGTGCGCCATGGATGTCGACACCATAGAGATTGTCTTCGATCTGATTGTTGCGAACGATGGCGCGGAGAGCTTTCTTGGTCATCTGCACGCCGCTGTCGATGGTCTGGTGCGACGTGCCGGAGCCGGTCAGTTTCAGGCCTTTGATAATCACGTCTGGCGCATCAATGGTGATCACCGAGCCGGTGCCCGTGCCAACCACATGCGCCTTGCCTTTGCCGTCAATTTCAAGCGCCTTCGTCAGGACAAGTCCGCCCTGATAGGTCCCCGCTTCCAAAAGCAGACGGTCGCCCGGCTGGGCCAGTTCGACCGCCCGCACCAGTGCATCCGGACCCGGCTCGACGCGGAGATCGGCGGCATGCGCCATCCCCGCGAGGAGCGTGGTTCCAAGCAGCACTGCAAATGTGCGGGCGGTCAGGTTCATGGTCGGTTAGCCTCAGGCCTTGCGTGGTTCGACAAGCATGCGTCCGCGCATTTCCATGTGCAGGGCATGGCAGAACCACTGGCAGTAGAACCAGTGAACGCCTGGACGGTTCGCCGTGAATGTGACCGACGCGGTCGCCTGTGGCGCCACTTCCATCGCAACGCCGTAGTTGGATATGGAGAACCCGTGGGTCACGTCATCCACATCATCAAGGTTGGTGACATAAACCGTGACTTCCTGTCCCTGCTTGACCGTGAATTTCTCAAGGCCGAACTGCGGGGCAACCGAAGTCATGTAGACGCGAACCTTGTCGCCGTCCTCGATGACAACGTCATCATATTCGAGGTCGACTCCATCGGCTTTCGCCTGGGCAACGGCATCGGCAAACATCGTATCGTCGCGCGACCAGACATTGACCGGGTTGACGATGTCCGCACGCACCAGACAGACGTCATGCGGTTCGGCAAAGGTCGGTCCATCGTGCACGACCTTCATCTCGTCGGTCGAGATATCGATGATCTGTTCGTTTTCCGGCTTCAGCGGGCCAACATTGAGGAACCGGTCCTTGGAGAACTTGTTGAGCGAGATCAGCCACGCACCGTCCGCCTCCTTGGTTTCACCCATGGTGGTGTGGTTGTGGCCCGGCTGATAATGCACATCGACCTTGGAGACGATCGGATCGACATCCTCACCGGCGAAGGCGCGGATAGCCTTGGCGATATCCCACTTCACCATCTGGCTGTCGAGGAACAGCGTCGTATAGGCAAAGCCCTTGCCATCGAACGCGGTGTGAAGCGGCCCAAGTCCGAGTTCCGGTTCGGCAACAATGCAAGACCGCGGATCAGCGTCTTCTTCGAACAGTGCATCGACCTTGGTCACATCAATCACCGAAACCGTCGGCGACAATTTGCCGTTGATCATGATGTGAACGCCGTCAGGCGCGGTGTTGACACCATGCGGGCTGTTGGGGATCGGAATGTAGCGGGTGTACTTCTTGTTCTGTCCCTTGCGGCCGTCGATGACCGGCACGCCGTTGAGCACCTGCACGTCGCCGGCAGCAACGCCTTCTTCAATAGCCTTGATGTTGAACACCACCACATGGTCGAGTTCGCTCTCGGTCATTTCGGCAAGGTTCATGCCCATTTCCGAGTTGTAGCTGGTCGAGAAGGCATATTTGCCCTGATAGTCGCAGTCGGTGTTGTCGAGGTTGCCCGACACGATGACCTGCCAGGATACCTTCATCTCGTCGCCGTCAATGGCGGTGAAGATATTCACGTACTGCGACGGGTCGTCCAGAATGGTGCCGTCATTGACCAGCGGTGCTTCATGCTCGCCATTGGCGAAGACGTAGCCGGTCCGCGGGAACTTCTGCGGCCGCATGCCGTGGATGTCCTGCGCGTTCGGGATCTCGATGATCTTGTCGCATTTCATCACGTCGCAGCGGACGCGGGCGACGCGGGTGTTGGCCTTGTCCTGCATGAACAGGTAACGACCGTCATAGGTACCGTCGGTGAAAGACATATGCGGATGGTGAAGGTCACCATTGTCATAAGTCTTCATGCCCTTGGCCGCGAGAAACTCCTTGGTTTCCTCGGTCAGGCCTTCGGTGAGCACTTTCAGGCTCTCATTGGTCTGGCCCCAGCCGGTGGCCGAGCAACGGTTGAACACCGGAACCCGCATCAACTCGCGCATTGAAGGGAAACCGAGAATGCGCATCTCGCCGGTCTGGCCCGAAGACCAGAAGCCGTAATAGGGGTCGAGCTCACCGGGTTCGAAGTGCAATTTCGGCGTCGCGGCATGCGCCTTGCTGACAAGCGCACCGCTCAGCAAGTTTGAGCCCATGCCCGATCCTGCGACAAAAGCTCCGCCGGCCGTGGCAGCCATGAGATTGCGCCGGGAAAGGCCTTTCCGTTTTGTTTCTTCACCTGACATTTGCTAGTTCCTTTCAGGTTGTTGACTGAGACGTCGTGGTCGTCCCCACAAGCGGCTGCCCTGATCCGCCGGATTTCGGCGTCGTCGGACTCATATTGTTTTGCTTGAGGAATTTTTCGCGCTTGGTGGCTTTCTTGATGCACACCGGGCACTTGGTGTCGCTCTGGTAGAGCACCTGGCAGTGCAGGCACTGCAGGCATTCGTTGGGGTTGATATTGCCTTCAGGATGGATCGCCTGGACCATGCACTCCTTGGCACAGCGCTGGCACGGATCACCGCATTCCTTGTAGCGCTTGAGCCAGTCGAACATCCTCAGCCGCGCCGGGATCGCCAGTGCCGCGCCGAGCGGGCACAGGTAACGACAATAGAACCGCTCGATGAACAGGCCAGCGCCAAGCAGCACCACCACGAACAGGATGTAGGGCCAGCCGCGCTGGAATTTCAGGATGATCGCTGTCTTGAAGGGTTCAATCTCCGCATAGCGCTCGGCCATTTCCAGCGAATAGAGAGACAGGCCGAACAGACCGAGGAAGATCATGTACTTGATCGGCCACAGCCGCTCATGCAGGCCCCAGGGAAGGGTGTATTGCGGGATCTTGAAAAAGCGGGCGATCTTGTTGGTCAGTTCCTGCAGCGCACCGAACGGGCACAGCCAGCCGCAGTACACACCGCGCCCCCAGAACAGCAGCGACGCCGCCACCGAGAACCAGAGGATGAAGACCAGCGGGTCCATCAGGAAGGCGTTCCATGAAAAGCCGGTCGTCACCGCCGAGAAGAACGCCAGCACGTTGACCACCGACAATTGCCCATTGGCGTACCAGCCAAGACCCACAAGCGTGAAGGTCAGGAAGCCGATGCGGAACCAGTAGGTGAAGCGCTCATACTTCGTCACCTGCATCTGAAAGAAGAACACCCCGGTCAGAAGGATGAGAGCGGCCACCAGCACGACCACTTCAACGCGTTTCTGGATCCAGATCCGCTTCCACAAATGGCTCAGTTCGCTGGTGTCGGAGACAGCCACATCGCTCTGGATCTGCGCATTGTTGACCTCCGGAGCGGCGGCAGCCAGCTTTTCGGTGTAGCGATCGGGAATCCGGTAGCCCAGATCGAAAGTGATGAACGCCTTGTCGATGGCGCCGACGGCACGCTGCACCAGCAATTGCAGGCGGAACGGCTCGGCCGGGTCAAATCCGCTTTCGGCCTTGACCTTGAAGATATCAAGTTCGGTGAAGGATGGCGCATCTTCGGGCGCCAGCTTGCCAAGCCGTCTGTGCTGCTTGTCATGAAACCGGACGGCCGTATCGCCCTGGATCAGATGCATGCGGTCAAAGATCCCACCGCGAACATAGCCCGAGCCCTTGAAGGAATATTTGCCGCGGCCAACCACCAGAATGGCCTGTTCGCCCTCGTCGAGCCATTCGAGCAGATTTGCGTATTCGCTGTCACCAAGAAGCGTGCGACCGATTTCAGGCGCGCTGACCAGCGCCATCTGCATGTCGATGAAGGTGGCGTCCGGGTCGCCCTTTTCGGCACGCTTGATGGCGCGCGGATCGCCGGTCTCTTCAAACGCCGCATTGACCTGTCCGACGTCGAGCCGAAGGCTGCGGATGGAGCCGTCGCCAGCCAGAGTCTGCCAGTCGGAAACGGGCACATCGTCGCCTGTCGGCATGAGCAACGCCTTGGTCGGGCCGCTGCTTGCCAGTTCCGGCTCAAGCGAACCGAGCCCCAGCGCGCGTGCCACTTTCAGGCCGGCGCGGACAATAGAATCGTCAATGACGATGATGGTCACGGTGGCGCCAGAGACAATATCGAGATCATGCGCCGAACCGCCGGCTTCCGCCTCTGCGATAAGGTCGAGCCCGGCATATTTTTCCGTGACCGCTTTGATTTTCGCTTCGGGAATACCGACGAGCACGATCGGTTCGGAATGCTTGACCAGGCGGACACCCGTGACCTGCGCTTCCGGATCAACCCCCATCAGCGTGTGAATCGGTTTTCCCGAATAGCCGGTGGTCGTCACAAAGTCCGAAGTCAGGAACACATAGCCCAGAACCTGGCCGTCCTTCAGCGCCTCGACCACGGGAATATCGCTGCGAAGCTCGCCATACTCGGTAGCGCCAGGGACGATTTCCCCGACACTGACTTCGTCCAGGAATTTCATGACCAGCGGCTCGGCCTGCGCGCCACCCACGCCAAGCACCAGGCTGGCGATCAACGCGAACAATGAAATAATCCAACTATGGCCGCGGCCCGGTTTGCTCATCATGTTTCAGTTCATCCGATTATTCACAAAGGGAACTTAGGGGGGCACGCTCAGTGGCTCTTTGATCTAGCTCAACCCCTGCGAAAAAATGTTGCATTGCATATATCTGTATTTTTGTGATGATACCCTGAAACGGCAGGCGGACATTATGGAATCACCGCTCACCCGATTGTCGAAACGATATCAGGATCAATCATTTCAACGGGAACAGGCGGTCACCGACGGAATTGGAAAGCCAAGGCTAATGGTACTGAAACTCACCGGATATTCTGGCGTATCGCCTTCGGGCGCGGGCAACCTCAGTCAATCCAACAGAATCTCCGTTGGCATTTGGAGCAGGTGCGTCACCCTACCGAATAGAGGAACAGATGACTAGCTGGTATGAATTCGCAATCGCCTTCGTGGCTTTCTTCGTGCTGCACAGCGTGCCGGTGCGACCGCCGGTAAAAGCCCAGATCGTCAAACGCATCGGCCGCCGCGCCTTTACCGTGCTGTATTCCTGTGTGTCTATATTTGCGCTGGGCTGGTTGATTTACGCCGCCGCGCGGGCGCCTTATGTCGAGCTTTGGAGCCCTGCACCCTGGCAGTTCAGCGTGACATTGATTGTCATGCTGGCGGTCTGCTTCATCATCGCCTTCACGCTCGGGCGACCCAACCCATTTTCATTCGGTGGCACGACCGGATCCCGCTTCGACCCTGCGCATGCCGGTATCGTGCGCGTGCACCGGCACCCGTTGCTGGTGGGATTCTTGTTGTGGGCAGGCTCGCACATGCTGCCCAATGGGGATCTGGCCCACGTCATCCTGTTTGGCGTGTTTGCCTCCTTCTCGCTACTTGGAATGCGGTTGCTGGACCGCCGCAACAGGCGGCTGCTCGGCGCGGCGGAGTACGACGCCTTGTCTGCCAGCGTGCGCCAGGCGCCGCTGCTGCAAAGCTTTGCCCGGGACCGGTTCGTTGTCAGAACCCTGGCCGGCGTCGCTCTATTTGCCGTGCTTCTTCTTTTGCACCCGGCAGTAATCGGCGTTTCGCCATTGGCGGTTTTCTGACGCGCTGCAGCAGCTTGTACCAACGCACGCGTCAGCGTTCGGCTTTCGATCTGCGTCGTCTCAGCAGCGCCGGCGCAAAAATCACCCCGAAACCGCCAAACGCCGCCATCCAGGCAAAAGCTGCGACATGCAGCGCAAGCGTCTGGCTATCGGTCATGGTCGCAAGAATGCGAACAACAGCCGCGACCAGCACCGATACGAAAATGAAGACACCGGAGCGGCCTGCCTGCAATGCCTGCCCGGTATGCCCAAGCGAGGAACGCACCATCATCGCCAAAGTCATCACGCCAACCGCGCCGACGCTGAGCGCGTGCACGCCAGCCACCTGCGAAACATGGTCTGGCCAGAGAATGGCCGCTGCGATCAGGGCAAAGCCGACCGGCACAAAAAAGTAGCCCACATGCAGGATCCAGACCAGCGGATCACGCAGTGCGCGCTCGCCCGCCCAACGCCCCACCCGGAGCAATTGCAACAGGGCCGCAACCGCCATAGTTGCCGCAGTCACCATCGATTCCGGCGCCGCCGTCCAGAACCCAAGGGCCAGGACCCCGACGGCAATCGAGACAACGTCAAAACGCGAGAACGCTGCCGGTAAACGCCCCGGGTTTTCCCGCACCAGCCAGTTCCGGGTAAAGCTCGGGATCACCCGCCCGCCAATCAGCATGATCAGGCTGATTGCGGCCAGTGCAGCCAGCCGACGGCTGTAATCGGAAACGCCTTCAAAATGCGCTTCCAGGTGAAAGGCGATATTGGCCAATGTCAACACCAGCAGCGGCAGCAGCACTTTCAGATTTCGCCAGTTTGCGCCGGCAATGATTTCGCGGGCAATTACCATCGCCACGGCGATCAGAAACGACACGTCAATGGCCAGTGCCGCCTGCCAGCCTATGTACGACGAGAATGTCACCGCAAGTCGTCCAGCCAGCCAGATCAGCACGAGCACAAGCAAACCGTTGCCCTGCAGCGGCATCCGTCCGGTCCAGTTCGGAACTGCTGTAAACAGGAATCCAGTGACAATCGCCGGCAGAAAACCGAAATACAGCTCGTGGACGTGCCAATCGGTGGGCGCAAACAATGTCGAAAGACTCAACTCGCCATAAAACTGCGGCAGCCACAGCAGAATTGACAGCCCCGAATAGAGCGCGCCAAACAGGAAAAACGGGCGAAAACCGTAACTCAGAAGTGCCGGGCCGGCGTAGTCGCGGGTTCGAGGAATTGCCATGATCAGATCCACATTCGTTAATTTCGCGCGCCGCCACCTTTGGGTTGCGTTGGCGCGGCTATGTCCCTAACAGTTTCGCTCGCGGGGTCTTTGCATTGTCGCAAACTGGAGAAAACCATTGAGCCGTCTCGATCCTTCCCTCATTGCCGATCTGCCGCCTTTTTCGGGTATGGATCGCCAATCTCTGGAGGGCATGCTTGCCAAGGCCGTCTCCATCCGGCACCCGAAGGCTTCGCATATTTTCAGGGAGGCCGAAAAGGCAGATTCGTTCTTTTTGCTTCTTGACGGTTTTGTCCGCGTGGTCAAGGTGACGCCGGATGGCGAACAGGTCATCATCCGCTATATCGCCGCCGGCGAATTGCTGGGAATTGCCAAGGCGCTCGGCCGCGAAACCTACCCGGCAAACGCGGTGGCGGCTGCCGATTGTGTTCTGCTGGCCTGGCCTTCGTCCACCTGGGATGACATCGTTGCGACCCACCCGGGTTTTGCGACCAATACCTATGCACTGGTCGGTGAACGGCTGATCGGCACCCAGGACCGCGTTGTCGAACTTGCCACCGAGCGGGTCGAACAAAGGGTTGCCAACGCCGTTCTCAATCTCGCCAGGCAAACCGGACGCAAGACCGAGGATGGGATCCTGATCGACTTCCTGATTTCCCGTCAGGACATTTCCGAGATGACCGGAACCACGCTCCACACAGTTTCCCGCCTTCTCAGCGGTTGGGAATCCAAGGGCTGGATCAAGAGTGGTCGCCAGCGGATTACGCTGATTGAAGGACACGAGTTGATGATGCTGGCAACGGCGCGCAGTTGAAACGGCTCAACTCTCGTCAGCGGGCGCGATAGCGGAATTGAGCAGTTCGAGCAGCGCCTCGGCATCGCGCGAATGCTCACGCGCAGCATCACCAACGTTGTGAAACGAACTCAAAACGCACCCGACGCAATGCATCTTCAATGCCAGCAACACGGCAATCGTCTGCGGATAGCGGTTCATCACCACATCCATTGGCGTGTCGAGTGTTATGTCCTGCCTGCCCATCAAGGTTCCCAAGTCGCTCAAACCTAAGGTTAGCAGGCTTGGCCGGGTCCAGTTTGATCCAACGCAATCAACTTCGAATTGGCACTGACAGCGCAGTTAGGACGGATGGCTTCAAGAAAGGCAGCAGTCGTTACACTCCGGATCCGAACGTCTGCGCGGCCGTTAGGGTTAATTTTTCATTGCGTTTGCTTGCCCCCCGAAAGAATGCATTTTTCAAGCGTCCAACCCGGAGTGCTCGGCATGATGCTGACAGCAAAAATCAAGAAACTGCTTCTCCATCCTGTGCCCGCGGTTGTAGCCGTGGTGATGTGTACGGCGTTTCTCTATTTGCTCGAGCAGGCAATCAACCACATGCCATTCGTCATGTTTTCCGTCATGGGCATGGCGACCGTGATCTTCCTTCTGAGCCGCAAGATCTATTTTTCGATCTACACTGCGCTCACGCTGACAACGCTGATTTCCGTTGCCTCGGTTCTCAAGTACCGTACCAAAGGTTTTGATCTTCATGTCTACGACGTGATCTTCACCGGCACCGACCCCAAGGCGTTCGCCTTTCTGCTTGATGAATTCACCATTTACATCGTCCCGTTTGCCGGGTTGATGTTGTGCGCAGTGCTGGTGCTATCTCTGATCTTCATCTGGGATCGCAAGAGCGCGATAACAGCGCCATGGCGGGCCGGGTTGATGGCCGCCACCTTCGCGCTGATCCCGGCGAGCTATCCGCTAAGGGCCGATGAACCACGATATTTCCATTATCTCGGCGGTTTCAACGCATCCGCCTTTTTCGTCTCGTTCCTCGACATCAAGGACGCCGCTCTCGGGCGCGGCATCGGCGACAAATTCGCCAAAATGCCAGCCGCCAAACCATTTGCCGCCTCTGACACGTGCGAGACAGCAGGATCCAAGCCGGATCTGTTCGTGGTCCTCAGCGAAAGCCAGAGCGACTTAAGCCGGCTCGGCGAGTTCGGGATTGACGAACACTTCTCGCAGCAATTCAAATCCGGCGATGGAAAATCCCACGGCCTGCGGGTTGAAACATTCGGCGGTGGAACCTGGATTTCCAACTTCTCGTTCCTGACCGGGTTGTCCAGCCTGGATTTCGGCTGGCAAGCCCCATATCTGACCACAGCGATGGAGGGCCGGGTCAATTATTCGCTTGCCACCGAACTCAAGCGCTGCGGCTATCGGACCGCTGTGCTGATGCCGATGAAGTACAATTTCGTCAATGAAGGTCCATTTTTAAAGTCGATCGGCGTTGACGAAATCCTCGACTATGATCGCATTGGCGCCAGTGAATATGCCCACCATGACAGGTTCTATTACGAGGCCGCCCGCGCCTTCATCGAGGAGCATCGCAAGACCGACGGCAGGCCGCTGTTTCTTCAGGTCCAGACCATGTTTGCGCATTCGCCCTACTCTGCTCACTTGGCCCTGTCCTCACCGGTCGAAGACATCGAAACCGACAGCTCCGATTTGGACGAGTATATTCGGCGGGTTGACCAGGCCCAAGAGGATTTCCGCTGGTTCCTTGGTCAGGCCGAGGCGGACAGCAAGCAACGGCCTTCCATCGTCCTCGAATTCGGGGACCATCAGTCCTTCGCAACACGTGATCTCATCACCCGCCTGCACCCTGATTTTGCCATCGATAACCTGTCCTCATCGGCCTACCAGACCTTTTTCACGGTTCACGGCTACGGCTTGAATGTCGACATGCGGCCATTCGAGTTCGCCAATCTGGATATCGGTTATCTCGGCGTCTCTTTGCTGGAGGCCGCCGGTTTGCGGGAATCACCCATGTTTGCCGATCTTGCAGCACTCAGGGATCGTTGTAACGGGCGGCTTTACTATTGCACGGACCGAATTGCAGTCGATCAGCATCTAAATCGACGTATCGCCTCGGGATATCTCGTCGTCGAGTAACACCTGCAAATTCACGTGAATATTCAAGCGTAGTCACTGTAAATTCGCTTCTGCGAACAATGCCAGGGATTGCGATAATTGCGACCCAAACGCACAAAACTGCCAATCTAATGGATTTAAATGCTGGATATTGGTGGTGAATTCGTTCATTGCTGGTTTTCTCGCTGGCCCCATTGGCGCGCATCGCGCATCTTTGACGCCGACAACCGATGATCTGGAAACCATTGATGATCACCAAATCTGCCCTCGCCGATCTTCCCTCGCCCGCCCCACGCAGCGCCGACCCGGCAGCGCTGGCGGCCGAGATCATCGAACGGCTCACCTATTCGATCGGCAAGGACGCCAAGATCGCCAAACCGCATGACTGGATGACTGCTACCATTCTGGTGATCCGCGACAGGGTGATCGACAGATGGATGGCGTCGACACGGCAGACCTATGAGAGCGGCAGCAAGCGAGTCTATTATCTTTCGCTGGAATTCCTGATCGGCAGGCTGACGCGCGACGCAGTGTCCAACCTCGAAATGCTCGACGAGGTCCGCGAAGCACTGCAATCGCTTGGCGTGGATTTTGACGCAGTAGCCGCCCTGGAACCTGACGCGGCCCTCGGC
Organism: Hoeflea sp. Naph1; assembly: GCF_046837775.1. Classification (GTDB taxonomy): domain Bacteria; phylum Pseudomonadota; class Alphaproteobacteria; order Rhizobiales; family Rhizobiaceae; genus Hoeflea. The sequence continues at coordinate 4,332,079 of NZ_CP177286.1, forward strand.
AATGGCGGACTGGGGAGGCTCGCCGCCTGCTTCATGGAATCCATGGCCACGGTCGATGTTCCCGCCTATGGCTACGGCATCCGCTATGTTCATGGCCTGTTTCGTCAGCAGATGAGCGATGGCTGGCAGGTCGAACTGCCGGAAAACTGGCTGGCCCACGGCAACCCCTGGGAATTCCAGCGCCATGAGTGCGCCTACGAAATAGGTTTCGGCGGCACCGTCGACACCGTCGATGACGGCACCACCGGGACCCAGCGCTACGTCTGGAAGCCACTGGAACGCGTGATCGCCGCTGCCTACGATACACCGGTGGTCGGCTGGCGGGCCAAGCGCGTCAATACGCTCAGGCTCTGGACTGCACAGCCAATCGACCCGATCCTGCTCGACGCCTTCAACGCCGGTGATCACATCGGCGCCCTGCGCGACAGCAACAAGGCCGAAGCACTCACCCGGGTGCTCTATCCGGCTGACCAGACCCCAGCCGGGCAGGAATTGCGGCTTAAACAGGAATATTTCTTCTCCTCCGCCTCGTTGCAGGACATCCTGCGCCGTCACCTGCAGCAATATGACGACCTGAGTTCGCTGCCCGACAAGGTCGCGATCCAGCTCAATGACACCCATCCGGCGATTTCGGTGGCAGAATTGATGCGGTTGCTGATCGATGTTCACGGCATGGAATTCGACCCCGCCTGGGACATCACCCGCAAGACCTTCAGCTACACCAACCACACGCTCCTTCCCGAAGCGCTGGAAAGCTGGCCGGTGCCGTTACTTGAACGGTTATTGCCCCGTCACATGCAACTGGTTTACGCCATCAACGCCATCGTATTGCAGCACGCCCGCAAGGTGCGCGGCTATGACGACGAACAGGCCCGCTCGGTCTCGCTGATCGATGAAGGCGGTGAGCGTCGTGTCCGGATGGGCAATCTGGCCTTCGTCGGGTCGCATTCGATCAATGGCGTGTCGGCGCTGCACACCGATCTGATGAAAAAAACCGTGTTTTCCGATCTGCACGGTCTCTACCCGGACCGCATCAACAACAAGACCAACGGCATCACCCCGCGGCGCTGGCTGATGCAGTGCAATCCCGGGCTGTTCTCGCTCATCCGCGAGGCCATCGGCGACGAATTCATGGACGATGCCGAAGCGCTTTCCGCGCTCGATGCCTTTGCCGGAGATTCCGAGTTCCGCGCCCGCTTTGCCGCGATCAAGCGTGAAAACAAGGCACAACTGTCAAATCTTGTCGCCCGCCGGATGGGTATCAAGCTCGATCCGTCGGCGATGTTCGACATCCAGATCAAGCGGATTCACGAATACAAGCGGCAATTGCTCAACATCATCGAGACCGTGGCGCTGTACGACCAGATCCGCTCGCACCCCGAACTCGACTGGGTCCCGCGTGTGAAATTCTTCGCCGGCAAGGCGGCGCCGAGCTATCACAACGCCAAGCTGATCATCAAGCTCGCCAACGACGTGGCGCGGGTGATCAACAATGATCCCGCCGTACGCGGCCTGCTCAAGATCGCCTTCATCCCCAATTACAACGTCTCGCTGGCCGAAGTGATGGTGCCGGCCGCTGATCTGTCCGAGCAGATCTCGACCGCAGGCATGGAAGCCTCGGGCACCGGCAACATGAAGTTCGCCCTCAATGGTGCGCTGACCATCGGCACGCTTGACGGCGCCAACGTCGAAATCCGCGAATGTGTGGGCGAGGACAATATCTTCATCTTCGGGCTCACCGCCGACGAAGTCGCCGCGCGCCGCGCCGAAGGCCATGAGCCCCGCGCCATCATCGAGGCATCAAGCGAACTGTCGCAAGCACTGACGGCTATTTCGTCGGGCGTTTTCAGTCAGGACGACCGTGACCGTTTCACCGATCTTGTCGCCGGGCTTTACGATCATGACTGGTTCATGGTCACCGCCGATTTTGACGCTTACGCCAAGACCCAGCGCCAGGTTGACGCTTTGTGGGTTGACGAAGAGGCGTGGTATAGCCGTACTATCATCAATACCGCGCGGGTTGGCTGGTTCTCATCAGACCGCACAATCCGCCAGTATGCGAAAGAAATCTGGAAAGCCGGCCCATGAAACAAAAGGGAACCGTGCGCGACGCCGACAAGACTGGCTTCAGCCTGCCTGTGGATGAAGCAGAAGCAATCGCTTCGGGAGCGCATGAAGACCCTTTTTCTGTTCTCGGATTACACGACCACCAGAAAGGCATGATCGCCCGCGCCTTTATCCCCGGTGCCGATTCTGTCGAGGTCCTGACTTTGGCCGGCGAGCCTGTTGGTCAACTTGAACAAGGTGCGGTCGCAGGCCTGTTCGAAGGCCGGGTCAACCTCAAGCAACGCCAACCACTACGCTATTCCGCCACCAATGCGACCGGCGCCTGGCAGATCGGTGATCCCTACAGCTTCGGACCGGTGCTCGGGCCGATGGATGATTATTTTATCGCCGAGGGCTCGCATCTGCGGCTGTTCGACAAGCTTGGCGCACATCCGATCACGCATGAAGGCGCGGAAGGCGTGCATTTCGCGGTCTGGGCGCCCAATGCCCGCCGGGTTTCCGTCGTCGGCGATTTCAACGACTGGGACGGGCGCCGTCATGTCATGCGCAAGCGCAGCGATGTTGGCATCTGGGAAATATTTGCCCCCGACGTTAAACCCGGCGCCGCCTACAAGTTCGAGATCATCGGGCCGGACGGGCAGAAACTGCCGCTCAAGGCCGATCCCTACGCACGGCGCGCCGAATTTCGGCCGGCCACGGCGTCCATCGTCGCTGCCGACCTCGATCATGAATGGGGTGACCAAGCCCACCGTGAGCACTGGAGCAAGGTCGATGCCCGCCGTCAGCCGATGTCGATCTACGAGGTGCACCCGGGTTCCTGGCGCCGCCACGACGACGGCTCATTCTTCTCCTGGGACCAGATGGCTGCCGAACTGATCCCCTACTGTGTGGAGATGGGCTTTACGCACATCGAATTTCTGCCGGTTTCCGAGCACCCCTATGATCCGTCCTGGGGCTATCAAACCACCGGGCTTTATGCGCCATCGGCGCGTTTTGGCGAGCCTGCGGGGTTTGCCCGGCTTGTCGATGGAGCCCACCAGGTCGGTGTCGGTGTCATTCTAGACTGGGTGCCTGCACATTTTCCGACAGACGCTCACGGCCTGTCGCATTTCGACGGCACCGCGCTTTACGAGCACGCCGATCCGCGTCAGGGTTTTCACCCGGACTGGAACACGGCGATCTACAATTTTGGCCGGCGGGAAGTGGTGTCGTTTCTCGTCAACAACGCGTTGTTCTGGGCCGAGGCCTATCATGTCGACGGCCTGCGGGTCGATGCGGTAGCCTCGATGCTCTATCTTGATTATTCCCGCAAGGAAGGCGAGTGGATACCCAACAGGGATGGCGGCCGTGAAAACCTCGAAGCCGTCGATTTCCTGCGCAACATGAACAAGGCGGTCTACGCCACCCATCCCGGCATCGTCACGATTGCCGAGGAATCCACCTCGTGGCCCAAGGTATCGGCGCCGGTGCATGAGGGCGGGCTGGGCTTCGGGTTCAAATGGAACATGGGCTTCATGCACGATACCCTGTCCTACATGAGCCGCGATCCGATCCATCGCAAACACCATCATGACGACCTCACCTTTGGCCTGCTCTATGCCTTTTCGGAGAACTTCGTGTTGCCACTCTCCCACGACGAAGTGGTGCACGGCAAAGGGTCGCTGCTAACCAAGATGCCCGGCGACGAATGGCAGAAGTTCGCCAATCTGCGCGCCTATTACGGCTTCATGTGGGGCTATCCCGGCAAGAAGCTACTGTTCATGGGCCAGGAATTTGCCCAGCGCGGCGAATGGAGCGAGGCCCGGCAGCTCGACTGGGATCATCTCGACGACCCCCGCCATCACGGCATGCAGGACCTTGTGCGTGACCTCAACAAGCTCTACACGCGCTTGCCCGCGCTTCACGCCCGCGATTGCGAGCCGGAAGGTTTTGAATGGCTGATCGCCGATGACAGCGCCAATTCGGTGTTTGCCTGGGCCCGCCACGCGCCGGGCGAAAAACCGATAGTCGTCATCTCGAACTTCACACCCAACGTTCACACAAACTACCAGGTGCCGATGCCCGAGGGCGGAACCTGGCGCGAGATATTCAATTCCGACGCCACCATCTATGGCGGCTCCGGCAAGGGAAACATGGGCGAAGTGACCACGCGTCTGGAGGACGGACGCACCGTTACCGAGCTGACACTGCCGCCATTGGCAACGTTGATGTTGACGCCCGGTTGAACCGGGTGCGGCCAAAACCGAACGGGAGGAAGACATGGAGCAGAAAAGGGTCCAGCCACTGGCGCGTGACGCCATGGCCTATGTACTGGCGGGCGGCCGCGGCAGCCGACTGAAAGAACTCACCGACGTTCGCGCCAAACCGGCTGTCTATTTCGGCGGCAAGACACGGATCATCGACTTCGCCCTGTCCAACGCGCTTAATTCCGGTATTCGGCGTATCGGCGTGGCGACACAGTACAAAGCCCACTCGCTGATTCGCCACCTGCAGCGCGGTTGGAACTTCCTGCGGCCAGAGCGCAATGAAAGCTTCGACATTCTGCCCGCCAGCCAGCGCGTTTCGGAAACGCAATGGTATGACGGCACCGCCGACGCGGTGTTTCAGAACATCGACATCATCGAGAGCTATGCGCCCAAATACATGGTCATTCTGGCGGGCGACCACATCTACAAGATGGACTATGAATTGATGCTGCAGCAGCACGTCAATTCCGGAGCCGACGTGACCGTTGGTTGCCTCGAGGTGCCGCGCATGGAAGCCACCGGCTTCGGCGTCATGCATGTCGATGCCAGCGACACGATCATCGACTTTGTCGAAAAGCCCGCCGACCCGCCGGCCATGCCCGACAAACCCGATATGGCGCTGGCCTCGATGGGCATCTACGTCTTCAACACCGACTTCCTGATGGACGAATTGCGCCGTGATGCCGAAACTCCCGGTTCGAGCCGTGATTTCGGCAAGGACATCATTCCCTACATCGTCAAGAACGGCAAAGCGGTGGCTCACCGGTTTACCGATTCCTGCGTCCGCGAAACCCCCAGCCACGAGGCCTACTGGCGTGATGTGGGGACCGTTGATGCCTATTGGCAGGCCAATATCGATCTCACCGACATCCTGCCGGAACTCGATCTTTATGACCGCTCCTGGCCGATCTGGACGTATGCGGAAATCCGTCCACCGGCAAAATTCGTGCACAACGAAGACGGCCGTCGCGGCATGGCCTTGTCATCACTGGTGTCGGGCGATTGCATCATCTCCGGCGCCGAACTAAATCGGTCATTGTTGTTCTCCGGCGTCTTGTGCCGATCCTATTCGACGCTCAGTGAAGCGGTGGTGCTGCCCGAATGCGTGATCGGCCGCGGCGCCCATCTGTCCCGGGTGGTGCTTGATCGCGGTGTCAAGATTCCGGCAGGCCTGATCGTTGGCGAAGATAAGGAGCTCGACGCCAGCCGCTTCACACGCACCGAATCGGGTATCTGCCTGATCACCCAGGAAATGCTCAACCGCGCGGGGCTGATTTACGAATGAAGGTTCTTTCCGTCGCATCCGAAGTCTACCCTCTGATCAAGACTGGAGGGCTTGCCGATGTCACCGGCGCCCTTCCGGCGGCACTTGCCGGCCATGGCATCGACATGCGCGTGCTGCTGCCGGGCTACAGACCGGTGATGGCGAAAATCCGCAAGCCGACCCCGGTGATGGAGTTCGATGACCTGTTCGGCACCACCGCCTCGGTTCTCGCCTGCACTGTCGACGACATGCAGTGCCTGGTGCTTGATGCGCCGTTATTTTACGATCGCGACGGCGGCCCCTACGCGGATGCGACGGGCCTCGACCATCCAGACAACTGGCGGCGCTTTGCCGCTCTTTGCCGGGCCGCGGCCGATATTGCAGAAAACGGCGTAGGCGGCTGGGTACCGGATCTGGTTCATGCCCATGACTGGCAGGCGGGTCTCGTTCCGGTCTACCTAAAGCAGGGCAAGGCTGCGGCCACGCCCACGGTGATGACGGTTCACAATCTCGCTTTTCAGGGGCAGTTCGGCCCCGAAATCTTTCCTGAGCTGGGTTTGCCGGCATCGGCATTCTCGGTCGAAGGGCTCGAGTATTACGGCGATGTCAGCTTTCTCAAGGGCGGCCTGCAACTAGCCTCGGCGATCACAACGGTGAGCCCGACCTATGCACAGGAAATCCGTACGGCCGAATTCGGCATGGGGCTTGATGGCCTGATCAACGCCCGCGCCGCGGATTTGTACGGGATCGTCAACGGCATCGATACCGGCGTCTGGAATCCCGGTACCGATCCGATGATCGCGACCAATTACGCGGCCGGCAAATTGAAGAAGCGGCAGGCCAATCGCAAAGCCGTTGCCGAGCGGTTCGGACTGGCAGATACCGATGGCCCGGTCTTCACCGTCGTCAGCCGTCTGACCTGGCAGAAGGGCATCGACGTGCTCGCCGAGATTGTCGACGACATTGTCGCCATGGGCGGCAAGCTGGCGGTGCTGGGTTCCGGTGATGTGGCACTCGAAGGGATGCTGCTTGCAGCCGCTGCCCGCCATCACGGCAAGGTCGGACTGGTGATTGGCTACGATGAGCCGTTGTCGCACCTGATGCAGGCCGGTGGTGATGTGATTCTGGTGCCATCCCGTTTCGAACCCTGCGGGCTGACCCAGCTTTATGGCTTGCGCTACGGCAATGTCCCGCTGGTAGCGCGCACCGGCGGCCTCGCCGACACCGTAATTGACGCCAACGAGGCAGCCAGCGCCGCCCGTGTCGCCACCGGTTTCCAGTTCGCCCCGGTCACGCCCGATGCGTTGCGCGAAGCCATCCGCCGGGCGATCCGCGCATTCAGCCAGCCCAAAGTGTGGGCGCGATTGCAAAATCAGGGCATGAAGGCGGATGTTTCCTGGGACCGAAGCGCCACCCGTTACGCCACGCTTTACCGCGAACTCCTTGCCCTACAGAGATGAAATTGATGATCCGGACCGTAAAAATCAGCCCCTTCCCCGACCAGAAACCCGGCACGTCGGGACTGCGCAAGAAGGTTCCTGTGTTCCAGACACCTGGCTATACCGAAGCCTTTATCCAGTCGATCTTCGACAGCCTCGATGGCTTCAAGGGCGAAACCCTGGTGATCGGCGGCGATGGCCGCTACTACAACCGGCACGTCATTCAGACCGCAATCAGGATGGCGGCAGCCAATGGCTTTGGCCGGGTGCTGGTCGGACAGGGCGGGATCCTGTCGACACCGGCAGCCTCGCATCTGATCCGAAAATCCGGAGCCTTCGGCGGTCTGATCCTATCGGCCAGCCACAATCCCGGCGGCCCGACCGAGGATTTCGGCATCAAGTACAACATATCTAACGGCGGCCCTGCACCGGAAAAGCTCACCGATGAGATTTTCGCCCGGACCGGGGAGATCGACCGCTACCTGATCGCCGGTTTTGACGATGTCAATCTCGATCAGACCGGCACATTCGAGGCCGGAGGCATGGCCGTCGAGATCGTCGATCCGGTCGCCGATTACGCCGACCTGATGGAGACCCTGTTTGATTTTGACGCCATGCGCTCCCTGATCGCCGGTGGCTTCAGGGTCACCTTCGACGCCATGCATGCCGTCACCGGTCCCTATGCCAGCGAGATCCTGGGGCGTCGCCTCGGCGTAGATTCCAAACTCATCTACAACGCAACGCCTTTGGAGGATTTCGGCGGCCACCACCCGGATCCCAACCTGGTTCACGCCAAGGCTTTGTTTGACCGGATGATGGCTGACGACGCGCCCGATTTCGGCGCAGCTTCCGATGGTGACGGCGACCGCAACCTGATCATCGGCAAGGGCATATTCGTCACCCCCTCGGATTCGCTGGCGATACTGGCCGCCAACGCCCATCTGGCGCCGGGTTACAAGGGTGGCCTGAAGGGCATCGCCCGTTCGATGCCGACCAGCGGCGCAGCCGACAGGGTCGCCGAAAAGCAGGGCGTCGAAATGCACGAAACGCCCACCGGCTGGAAGTTCTTCGGCAATCTACTCGATGCCGGACGATGCACCATCTGCGGCGAGGAAAGTGCCGGCACCGGCTCCGATCACGTGCGCGAAAAAGATGGCCTCTGGGCGGTGTTGCTGTGGCTCAACATTCTCGCCGTCCGCAAGCAGAGCATGATCGACATCGTCCGTGATCACTGGGCTCAGTTCGGCCGCACCTATTATTCGCGACATGATTACGAGGCAATCGACACCGGTCGCGCCAACCAGTTGATACAGGCGCTCGAAGGCGGGATTTCGGACCTCGCCGGCAGGCAGGTCGGATCGCTGACCATCGAACGTGCCGACAGCTTCACTTATCACGATCCGGTCGATGGCTCGGTCAGTCACAATCAGGGCCTGCGGATCTTTTTCGAAGGTGGATCGCGGCTGGTGTTCCGGCTGTCAGGCACCGGCACGTCGGGCGCTACGCTGCGGGTCTACATGGAACGCCATGAACCCGATCCATCCCTCCATGACCAGGAAACCCAGGCGGCCCTCGCCCCGGTGATCGAAGCCGCCGAGACGCTGGCCGAAATTGGAAAATGGACCGGACGCGAAGCGCCGACTGTCATCACCTGATGAACGGAACCGACGAATTGAACCGGCCCGTAAGGCCTGGCGCGGAGCCGACGGCAAATGGTGTGCAATTTGCCGTGCGGGCGCCGGGGGCGACATCGGTTTGCGTCTGCCTGTTTGACGATGCCGACCGGGAAACAGGACGTACGGATCTAACCATCGGCCCGGAAGATTATTTCACCGGCTTTATCCCCGGCATCGGCGCAGGCGCACGCTATGGTTTTCGCGCCGACGGCCCTTGGGCGCCCGAACAGGGCCATCTGTTTGACGCCAGCAAACTGCTCGTCGATCCCTTTGCTGTGCGGATTGACCGACCCTTTGCCTATGATTCCCGCCTGGGCACATTCGGCGAGGATACGGCAACTCTAGTGCCGAAATCGGTGGTTGAATACAAACTGCCGGCGCTGAATCCGGCCAGGCCGCAATTCCAACCGAGCGACTTGATCTACGAACTGCCGGTGCGCGCGTTTACGTTGCTTCACCCCGATATCCCCGAAGCTGACCGCGGCACGCTGCGGGCCCTCTGCCATCCCGCTATCATCAAGCATCTTGCTTCCCTGCACATCGGCGCGGTGGAACTGATGCCGATCGCCGCCTGGATTGACGAGCGCCATCTGCCGCCACTGGGGCTAACCAATGCCTGGGGCTACAACCCGGTCACCATGCTGGCGCTGGACCCGCGACTGGCGCCCGGCGGCATTGCCGATCTGCGCCAAGCTGTTGACGCGCTGCACCAGGCCGGGATCAGCGTATTTCTTGACGTGGTTTTCAATCACACCGGCGAAAGCGACGCTGACGGGCCGACGTTGTCGATGCGCGGGCTTGGCAACGCCACTTACTACCGCCATCACCGGGACGATCCGGGATCGCTGATCAACGACACCGGCTGCGGCAACACGCTGGCCTGCGACCGACCCGAGGTCCAGGAACTGGTGCTCGCCTCCATGCGCCATTTCGTGACTCAGGCCGGTATCGACGGTTTCCGCTTCGATCTCGCCCCGATCCTTGGGCGCGACCCGGACGGGTTTTCGCCGGGTGCGCGCCTGCTGCAACAGATTGTCGATGATCCGGTGCTGCATGACCGGGTCATGATCGCTGAACCCTGGGATATAGGTCCCGGCGGTTATCAGCTTGGCAATTTCGGCCCCCCCTGGCTCGAATGGAACGACCAGGCCCGCGACGATATCCGCCGTTTCTGGCGGGGAGACGCCGGCATGACCGGTGCGTTGGCAACACGTCTGTCGGGATCCTCCGACATCTTTGCCAGGGACAGTGCTGTCAAAACCCGAAGCGTCAATTTCGTTTCGGCCCATGACGGCTTTCCGCTGGGCGATCTGGTGGCCTACGAAACCAAGCACAATGAAGCCAATGGCGAAGCCAACCGCGATGGCCATGATGCCAATTATTCCTGGAACAACGGCGTCGAGGGCGCCACAGATGATCCGGACATTCTCGCTGCGCGGGAAGCCGGTGCGCAAGCGCTGATTGCCACCCTATTTGCCAGCCGCGGCACCATTCTGCTGACCGCAGGCGACGAATTCGGCCATAGCCAGGGTGGCAACAACAATGCCTATGCGCAGGACAACCCGATCACCTGGCGCAATTGGGAGCATATAAATCATCAGCGCTTGGCCTTCACCCGTGCCTGGGCGAAACTCAGGGCCGAATCACCGTTGCTCGAACGGACGCATTTGCTGTCTGATGCCAACGGAACGGATAATCCAGACCAGGTTGCCTGGCTGACTGCGGAAGGACAGCCGATGACACCGGCCGAATGGGAGGACCCTGCACGCATGGCCTTCATGATGGCGCTCGGACCAGCGGGAAACCGCCTGCTGGTTCTGTTCAACCGCGGGACACAGGCCCTGTCTCCTAATCTTCCGGCAACAACCGGTTGCTGGAGCCCGGCAATCCCGGACTTAACCCGGGATGAAAACGTTCCCGCCCGCACGGTCATGGCCTGGAATGAAACAGCCCCGGCTTCATAGAACAACCCGTTGCCCGGATCATGCCAAATGCGGGCGGGCGCCATTAGCTGCCTTAAGGAGAATCTCGGTGGTTCGAGAAATTTCAATTTCAGAAATCGAAGATCTGGTCGGCTCCGAACTGGGGGTTTCCGGATGGATCGACATACCGCAATCGCGCATTGATCAGTTTGCCGATGCCACCGACGATCATCAGTTCATCCATGTAGATCCGGCTCGGGCGGCACAATCCCCGTTTGGCGGCACCATTGCCCACGGATTTCTCACCGTGTCTCTGTTGTCGGCAATGCAAGCTGACGCGGTGCCGCAATTTCGTGAACCGACCATCGGCATCAATTACGGCTTCGAAAAATTGCGTTTCATGGTGCCCGTCCCGGTGGAGGCGCGGATTCGCGGCCGCTTCGTGTTGAAGGAAGCGCGGATGAGGGCGCCAGGACTGCTAATGACCACCTATGGGGTAACTGTCGAAATCGAAGGCGGCAAAAAACCGGCCATGACCGCGACCTGGCTCACCGTTTTCCAGTTCGATCCCAAGGACGTGCCGCAACGCGACAGCTCGGAAGCCGAACTCTAAGCCAGGCAGTCCTTGGCCGTTTCCGACAGGAACCCGAAGGCGTAGTCCGAGAAGGAGCGCCAGAATTCGACCCGGTACTCCGTGTCTCCGGTTCTCAGGATCACCACCTCGATCTTGCCCAGCACCGTGCGCGTGGCGGCGCCCACCGGGAACACCCGATCACTCAGATTCTGCGGGCATCCGCCCTCGAGCGTGGCGCGCGCACCCTTGCCGCTGACCAGGATCGCCGTATTGCGATGCGACACATCCACCGCCGAATGCAGCACTTTTGCCTTGGCCAGCGCCGCCAGCGGATCGCCTCCGCCGCTCTCGTCGATGATCAGCCATTCGTCGGGACCGAGCCACAACGCCCAGAGGCCTTTGCCATTATTGGCAGATGTCTTGGGTAACAATGGCAGCGCGAGGCCGAGCGTCTTCGACAGCGCCTTGGCATCGGCAGGGTCAGCCCTCAACGAGACGCGGGTGGCAGGTTTTGCCGGTGCCAATGCAACGCCGGCTGAGCCGCTGATACGCTCTGCAAGCGGGTCGGTACGGGTAGCTTGAGCGGATTTAGCCATTCAGGCGCACTCCCTCTTTGTCAAAGAACACCGTGTCGGTGATTTCCACTTCAATCGTCCGCTCTGGCATCGGCACATAAAGTGTCTGGCCCTTGAGCGCCCGTCCGTCAGCAACCAGCCCCATGGCGATCGAACGACCGCAATTCTCCGACCAGTAGGAGGAGGTGACATGCCCGATCATGGTCATCGGCACGGTCTGGTTCGGGTCGGCGACAATTTGCGCGCCTTCCTCCAGCACGATATCCGGATCCTTGGGCATGACGCCGACCAATTGCTTGCGCCCGGCTGACACCAGATCCGGCCGTTTCATGCCGCGAATGCCGACAAAGTCAGGCTTTTTCTTCGCTACCGCCCAGTTCAGCCCGGCATCATCCGGCGTCACCGTGCCGTCGGTATCCTGACCGACGATGATGTAGCCCTTCTCGGCACGCAGCACATGCATGGTCTCGGTGCCATAGGCACAAGCACCCAGAGGTTCTGCCCGCGCCCAAAGCGCCTTCCACACCGCCTCGCCATAATCAGCCGGCACATTGACCTCGTAGCCGGCTTCCCCGGTAAACGACATCCGAAACAGACGTGTCGGCACACCGCAGATCTTGCCTTCACGCACGCTCATATGCGGCATTGCCTCATTGGACAGATCAATACCCTCGACCAGGGGCGCGACGATCTCCCTTGCCTTCGGCCCCTGCACGGCAATCACCGCCCACTGCTCGGAAGTCGATGTCAGCCAGACCTTGAGATCCGGGAATTCGGTCTGCAGATAATCTTCCATGTGATGCATGACCCGAGGCGCCCCGCCGGTGGTCGTGGTCACATGGAACCGGTCTTCAGCCAGTCGCCCGACAACGCCGTCATCATAGATGAAACCGTCTTCGCGCAGCATGATGCCGTATTTGCACCGGCCCGGCTGCAGCTTGTCCCAGCCATTGGTGTACATGAGATTGAGGAATTGCGCGGCGTCGGGGCCAACAACCTCGATCTTGCCCAGCGTCGTGGCATCGAACATGCCTGCAACTTCGCGCACCGTGCGGCATTCACGATTGACAGCCTGGTGCATGTCCTCACCGCCGCGCGGATAATACCAGGCCCGCTTCCACTGGCCGACATCCTCGAACACCGCCCCGTGCTCAACTTCCCACTTGTGCATCGGCGTGTGACGGGCCGGATCGAACAGCGATCCCCGCGAGTGATTGACGATCGTGCCAAAGGTGACCGGGGTGTAGGGCGAGCGGAACGTCGTCAGCCCCACTTTCGGCAGCGGCTTGTCGAGCATCTCGGCGGCAATCGCCAGCCCGTGGATGTTGGAAGTCTTGCCCTGGTCGGTGGCCATCCCGGTGGTGGTAAAGCGTTTGACGTGCTCGATCGAATGCATGCCCTCGCGCACCGCGAGCCGGATATCCTTGGCGGTGACATCGTTCTGAAAGTCGACAAAGGCCTTGACGGTGGTGTCGGGGCCAGCGCCACCGGCCGACCCCATCATGCTGCCAACCCAGGAGGTTCCGGCTACCGCTTTTGGCGCCTTCCATGCGCGCTTTGCGCCAATCCCGGCGGCTTTGGCGGCACGATGGCCAGCCTCGGCAGCGCTAGCTATGGCTTCGCCAAGCTCATCGACACCCTTGCAGGCGCCGACACTTGTGCAATCCTGCACATCTACTCCGGGCAGGAAGCGTTCGGTTGCCTCGTCCCAGACCACCTTGCCGCGCGACTGCGAATACATGTGCACCGACGGCGTCCAGCCGGCCGACATGATCAACGCATCGATTGCAATATCGCGTCTGGCGCCGCCCGAAGCTTTGCCGACCTTCATCGATTTCACCCGCAGCCCGCCCGAGGTGTCGAGCACTGCCTGGCCGGTAAACACCTCGATCCCAAGCGCCTTGGCCCGCGCCAGCAGCGCCGGGTCAGGGTCCGGGCGCACATCAACGATTGCCGGAACAGAAACGCCCGCCTGCTTGAGATCAAACGCTGCGTGCCAGGCCGAATCGCAGGCCGTATAGACGCCTACCTTGGCGCCAACGGCGGCGCCGAAATGATTGAGATAGGTCCGCGCTGCGGAAGCCAGCAGGATGCCGGGGCGGTCGTTATTGGCAAACACCATGTGCCGCTCGATCGCGCCAGTGGCGATTACCACCTGTTTGGCGCGCACCTGCCACAACCGTTCACGTGGCAACGCCGGGTCCGGATTGGCCAGGTGCTCGGTCACCCGTTCCACCAGGCCCACATGATTCTGCGCCTGGTAACCGAATGCAGTAGTGCGCGTCAGAACCCGGACATTGTCCATCCCGGTAAGCTCTGCAGTTACGGCCCGCGCCCAGTCCCAGCCTGACTGGCCATCGATTTCGGCATCAATCTCGTGATGGAATGCGCCACCGGTTTCCGCCTGCTCGTCGCACAGGATCACCTCGGCACCGGCATGGGCGGCCGCAAGCGCCGCAGACAACCCGGCAGCACCACCGCCAATAACCAGCACGTCGCAATGGACGTAATGATTGGCGTAGTGATCGGGATCCGGCTCGCTGGGCGCAACACCAAGCCCCGCCGCCGCGCGAATGATCGGCTCGTAGATCTTCTTCCAGGCCATTTTCGGCCACATGAAGGTCTTGTAATAGAACCCGGCCGCAAAAAACGGCGACGCAAGACCGTTGATGCCACCGACATCGAAGGCAAGCGACGGCCAGCGGTTTTGCGACTTTGCCTGAAGCCCGTCGAACACCTCCTGAACCGTGGCTCGGACATTCGGCGTCCGCCGAGCCGCATCACGGCCCACATCCATCAGCGCGTTGGGTTCTTCCGATCCGGCCGAGAGCATGCCGCGCGGCCGATGATACTTGAAGGACCGTCCGGTCAGATGCACCCCATTGGCGATCAGCGCTGAAGCCAGCGTATCCCCCTCAACCGCCGAAAAAGCCTTGCCGTCAAAAGTAAAGCGAAGGCTCTTGGCAGGTGTCAGCCGGCCCTTGCCACTGATTCGGTTCGCGCCGCTCATTGGACCGCTCCTTTTGTCCGCACGATCCCGTCAGCGCCGCGCGCAACATCGACGCGAGGTTCGCCAGACTTGTAGGTGGTGACGAACTTGTCGCTGACCGTATCGCGGACCGCGTTGAAAAAACGCCCGCAGCCGTGAATGTGGCGCCAGCGCTCATAGGCCACGCCCTTCGGATTGGTACGAATGAAGAAAAATTTCTCGAATTCATCATCGCTGATCTCGGCGATATTCCTGGGACGTTCGACATGCGCCTCGCCCGCGTTGCGAAATTCGAGCTCGGGCCTTTCTTCCAGGCAGTAGGGACAATGGATCAGAAGCATTGCTTGGTCCTTGGTCAGATCTGGGTCTTGATCGCGGCGATTTCGGGGGCACCGGCATTGGGTGTTCCGGCCGGTTCGATTATCAACAAATGCGTTTCTTCATCAGCGCGCGGACAGTGCTCGACACCTTTGGGAACCACATGAATTTCGTCTGGCCCCAGCGTCACATCACCATCGCGCAACTGGATCGTCAGCCACCGCGAGAGTACATGAAACAGATCGTCGGTGTCGGGGTGCGCGTGCCAGTTGAACTCGCCCTTGGCCTTGACCACCATCACGTCATGACCGTTGAATGCGGCGACTATCTTGGGTGTCCAGAGCGCATCGAATTTGGCAAGCTTTTCACTCAGGTTGATCGGTTGGCGGGTCATCCGGTCAGCCTCAGTGCGCCACGGCGGCAGCAGCCGCTTCATCAATCAGCCGTCCGGTCTGGAAACGCTCCAGATTGAACGGCGCGTTGATCTTGTGCGGCTCGTCATACGCAATCGTGTGGGCAAAGACATTGGCCGATCCCGGCGTCGCCTTGAAGCCGCCCGTGCCCCAGCCACAATTGACATACAGTCCCTTGATCGGGGTTTTCGACAGAATCGGCGACCGGTCCGGCGTCACGTCGACAATGCCGCCCCACGAGCGCAGCATCTTCATCCGGGTGAACATCGGAAACATTTCGCAGATCGCATCGAGCGTGTGGCTGAGAATGTGCAGCCCGCCGGTCTGGGAATAGGACGTATATTGGTCGGTGCCTGCGCCAATCACCAACTCGCCCTTGTCTGATTGTGAGATATAGGCATGCACGGTGTTGGACATCACCACGCAAGGAAATATCGGTTTGACCGGTTCCGACACCAGCGCCTGCAGCGGGTAGCTTTCCAGCGGCATCCGCACGCCCGCCATTTCCATGATCACCGAGGTGTGCCCGGCAGCCACAACGCCAACCTTCTTGGCGCCAATGAACCCGCGGCTGGTATCGACACCGGAAACCGATCCGTCATTGGCACGGCGCACCCCGGTTACTTCGCAATTCTGGATGATGTGCACGCCCATGGCGGCTGCAGCACGCGCGTAGCCCCAGGCCACGGCATCGTGCCGGGCGGTGCCGCCACGACGCTGCAACGCAGCTCCCATCACCGGGTAGCGTGCCGACTGAAGAATGTTGAGCGGCGGGCAGAACGCCTTGGCTTGTTCAGGCGTCAGCCATTCATTGTCGATGCCATTGAGGCGGTTGGCGTGGATGTGGCGCTTGAACACCTGCGTGTCATGCACGTTGTGAGACAGCATCATCACGCCACGCGCCGAATACATCACATTGTAATTGAGGTCCTGCGACAGGCCGTCCCACAGCTTGAGCGCATGATCGTAAAGACCGGCGCTCTCGTCATAGAGATAGTTGGACCGGATGATGGTGGTATTGCGACCGGTATTGCCACCGCCCAACCAGCCCTTCTCAATCACCGCGATATTGGTGATGCCATGTTCCTTGGCCAGGTAATAGGCGGTTCCCAGACCGTGTCCGCCAGCCCCTACGATGATGACATCATAGCTCTTGCGCGGCTCCGGCGAAGTCCATTGCGCTGGCCATCCCTTGTGGCCACGCATGGCCTCACGGGCTACGGCAAAAGCGGAAAATTTGCGCATCTCTCTATGGCTCCGAATGGTTACGGTGTATGTGATGGAAGCAAGAGCAAATTCGCTTGCCCCGCATCGGTTCTTTTGCGACTTCCGAGCGGCAATGAATGTCGCAGCAGGCATTACCAAACCGACGGGCTTGCCATATTGGCCGGTTCGGCGCAGGCGTTACCGGATGAAAAATACACAGCCACACGGCTTGTCAAGCAGGCTGGGACTGGACTTGTGCTTTCGAAACTGGTATTTGCCGCATCAATCGTAAAGCCTCTGGCCGAACGAACTGGTATTGTTTGTTCACACAGGCTGCTTCAGCTAACCAAAAACTCGAAGGAACGGGATCAACGTGCAGGTACTTGTCCGCGACAATAATGTAGATCAGGCGCTCCGCGCTCTTAAAAAGAAAATGCAACGCGAAGGCATTTTCCGTGAAATGAAGATGCGTGATTTCTATGAGAAGCCGTCGCAGAAGCGTGCACGGGAGAAGGCCGAAGCTGTTCGTCGCGTCCGCAAGCTGGCGCGCAAGCGCGCACAGCGCGAAGGTCTTATCGGTGGTGGCCGTCCGGCATCACGTTGATTTAGCCGTTTTTTTGCCCCTTTGGGCTTGCATGCATGTGAGGCGGGGACGAGTATTCGTCTCCGCCTTTTTCAATGTGGCGACCGGGCCGTTCCCGGTGAGCAATGTGGGACGTAGGTCTATGGGTCTGACAGTGGCAAACAAGACAGATGACATTAAAACGGCAGCCGCACGGCCGCTGATGCTGGCGATCATGTCAGCAATGGCAATCTCCTTGTCCGCCTGCGCCACATCCTCCCCGATCGATGCGATTCAAATCGACCGGGCGCAAGGCACGGACGAGAACATTTCGTCTCTTACCGAGGTGATACGGCGCAACCCGCGCAATCCTGAAGGCTACAATGTCCGCGGTGCGGCTTACGGTCGCTCAGGGCAATTCAGCAAGGCGCTCGATGATTTTGACCGCGCCATTCAGCTCAACCCGTCATTTTACCAGGCTTATGCAAACCGCGCCCTGATCCACCGGTCGATGGGCAACCAGGTCAAGGCGGCCAACGACTACAGTCGTGCCCTGCAGATCAATCCGCGCTACGACGTAGCCTATATTGGTCGCGGAAATCTCTACAGGCAGGCAGGCCGGATGGACGAGGCCATGGGAGATTTCAACCGGGCCATCAATCTCGACACCACTGATCCGCGCGCCTATCACAATCGTGGTCTGATCAAACAGCTGCGTGGACAGCATGAGCAGGCGATCGAGGATTTCTCGGCATCCATCTCGCTGGCGCCCAATTCACCGGAACCCTACAATGGCCGGGGCATTTCCTATGCCGCGCTCAATGATGACGTCAACGCATTTGCAGATTTCAACCGTGCTGTCGAACTTGACCAGCAGGTTGCCGAATCCTGGGCCAATCAGGCTTTGATCTATGAGCGGCGCGGCGACAAGAAGCGTGCGGCCAAGTCCTATGCCCGCGCCGCCCAGCTCGACCCGAAATACCGGCCGGCGCTTGATGGCCTGGCGCGGGTTCGCTGACCAGCACCCAAAAGCCGACAAGTACCTCTGATACAATCTGTGAATGCAATGGTTGCCACCTGCGGAACCAATGCAGGCGCTTGCCGTTGTCATGGCGAACCAACGAAAAGAAAAGCGAGTTCTCCATGATCAGCAAGACTTCAATTACCGCAGCCTCCATCATCGCCGCAACTGTTGCGATTGGCGCAACGGCAATTCCGGCAAAGGCCGACAATGTACAGCTGGGCCTGCTGGAATGCGTCGTTGAAGGCGGTGCCGGCTTTATCTTCGGTTCGTCAAAAGATCTGTCGTGTGAATACACACCGGCAAACGAGAATGAAGCCAAGGAAGCCTATTTCGGCGTTATCAACAAATTCGGCGTCGACATCGGCGTCACCGGCACGACCTTGATCGAGTGGGTGGTTC
This sequence comes from Hoeflea sp. Naph1, assembly GCF_046837775.1. GTDB lineage: Bacteria > Pseudomonadota > Alphaproteobacteria > Rhizobiales > Rhizobiaceae > Hoeflea. Next base: position 4,350,753 of record NZ_CP177286.1, read on the forward strand.
TGGCCCCGACGACGGATTATCAGTATCAGACCGGCTCCCTGGCAGGCGACTACACCGGTGTATCAGCTGAAGCCTCGGCTGCCGCAGGTGCCGGCGTGAATATCCTGGTCGGCGGCTCCGACTCGACAGTCTCGCTGCAGCCGGTCAGTGTCCAGGCGCAGGAAGGCGTCAATGTCGCCGTCGGCATTTCCGAACTGCAGCTACGCTCTGCTGCAAACTAGACGCTTCAGTCGTCCATAAAATGAAAGAGGCCCGGCGTTCAACGCGCCGGGCCTCTTTCATTGATGCACCAGAATAAACGCGGCTATGAGCTCGATTGCGTTGACGATATCATCATCGGTCATCTTCGCGGCATCGCCGAGCAGCATCATCGTGCTGTCCTAGTAGAACACGGTGTGTCGATGCTGGCATAGCCCGAACCCAGCAACCGCTAGACGAACACGCAGGCGCGCGCCAACACGATCGCGCCGCTTTTCAGCGTTGTGATCTCTGCATCTGAAGGACGGCGAACCCGAAGCACGACATCGGCTTTCCTGGCATCGGCAGCGCCACCGCTTTTAGCTCCGGCGGCGACAAAATCAGCGTGGGTAATACGCGATTTTTCGCCTGCAGCTTTCTGTAGAATGAGGTCAAGCCCGAGCGCGGTCATCTTTTTCACCGCAACAGGTCAAACGTCCACGCGCGTTTCAAGCGAGTTCAACTCTTTGGCAACAAAGACTATGGCGCCGATGAGAGCCCCTCCTCCGACATTACGGATGAGGGAAGCCGGGACGGATCAGGGCCCGGCCCTGGCTCAAGAAAACATGTCAGCGAGCAAGGATGCCGACGCCGATGCTGAGAACGAGGAACAGCAGAAAGCTGACGATGCCGCCTGCGGATGTGAAAAAGAACACCGCCATCGCAATCAGCACCGAAACCATGGTGATGACGCTGTATTTGGCGCCTGTAACAAACATCGAATATGTTTTTTCGTGCTCGCGATAATCCATCGCTGCACCGGTTTCGACAGGACCGCTCATCTGTTCAGCCATGCTTCAGCTCCCCATTTGACAATTCACCGAGGGATTACACAAACCACCGACAAAGTGCAATGGACAAGGGTCCCCAGCCAAACCCCAAAAACGGAAAATCAAACCTCGGCGACCATCATATGGCGTGCTGAGCAGCGCTCTGAAGCGCGTACCGTGCCGTCGGGCGAACCGTAAGCGGGGGCATCATCAGGTCCTGCCGCGGGGCGAACATCAGTTTGCGCTCGAAAGGCTGGGAGTTGAAAAACGGAAACCTGTTGTAAATCCGCTGCAACTCGACATGCGCGTTGGACGCATGCAACTCGATGTTGCTGTCGTATTTTTCGAAGTAACGCGGCTCTACAAGAGGGTGCGAATTGAAGATCCTCTTGTAAAAAGCCCGATGGTTGGGCTTTATCACCGACAGGCAGAAATCGGTTTTGAAATAGTCGGTAGCCATCGTTGCCACCCGCAGCGTCAGATAGGGCAGCGCCGGATATTCGCGCACGATTTCGGGATCGGCGGCAAACCGCACCGGGTCGATAAAGGTTTGCCCGGCCTCCAGCAGCGGGTTCATCACATCGGGAAAGTGCGACACTGCGACGCTATCCGGATTTGCCGCGGTAACGTGGTGAACGCGGATGGTCGAGACTAACTGTTCGTCGAAAAAGATGCCCATAACATGGGCGTTGGGTTTGAAATCCAGATCGTCGATCAGCATCGTGCCGTCCTGCGGCGCCAATCCCACCATGGAAAATGCCTTCTGGCGAATGCGGGCTATATCTTCAAGGTCATCGGCGTTGTCGATGCGGCGATATTCAACATTCTCGAGAAACCGCATCACATTCGCATTGAAGCCGGAAATCTTACCGTACGCTGCAGTCGTCATTGCTCACTAGTCCCCTCGGTCTGGTAGCGAGGAAGCTAATGGTTAATAGTTTACTAATCAATTCCACGCGCTGGATTCGACCTGTTAACTCTCTATTATGGTTAACGAAAATTAGGAATTAGCCCGGAAAAACAACAATCCCGTGAAAAAGCACCGGTCAATTTTAGGGCACCCAACGCGCCGAGACGCCGGAGCAGTGTCGCAAATCTGGATTGATGGATTAGACCGACTTCGCCGCAGCCGGGCGGGCAATGGATCGCACCTCAGCGCTCGCCAGCGTTTTCGCAAGCTCGACAAATGCACCGATGGGCATCGGCATTCCGAAGATATAGCCCTGGATAAGGTCGGCGCAATTATTGTCGCGGATCACCTTCAGTTGCTCCTGAGTCTCCACGCCTTCAACGACGATCTCCAGCCCGAGTTCGCGTGAAAGGTGGACGACACCACGCAGGAGCTTCAGCTTGCTGGGATCTTCGGTCAGTTCGCTGATAAAGGAGCGGTCGATCTTGACCTTGTTGAGCGGCAACTTGTCGAGGTAACTCAAGCTCGAGTAGCCGGTGCCGAAATCGTCAATAGCGATCGACATGCCCATGCCGCGAAGCTCGGAAAGGATGCTGCTGGCAGTTTCCAACTCGCCCATCAACCCGCTCTCAGTCACTTCCAACTGCAGCCGTTCCGGCGCCAGATTGGTGCGGTCAAGCGCGTCGGCGATCACCGCGATGATCTCGCGGTCGCCAAGGTCATGGGCCGAGAGGTTGACCGACACGAACAGATCGGACGGCCAATTGGCGCAGTCACGCGCAGCCTGATCGATAACACACCGGGTCAGGTCGCTGACAATCCCCATTTCTTCCGCCAGCGGAACATAGATTGCCGGTGAAATCGGCCCCAGTTCGGGATGGAGCCAGCGTGAAAGAGCTTCAGCGCCGGCAATCCGTGTACCCTGCGGATTGAACATCGGCTGATAGGCAAGCGTCATCGACTTGGTCCGAATTGCTTCGCGCAGGTCGACCTTGAGCCTTTGCCGGGCGGAATATTGCTGGTTCATCGATTCTTCGAACAGCACCCAGCGGTTCTTGTCGCGGCGTTTCGCTTCATACAGCGCAAGATCGGCCTGGATGTGCAGATCCTCGATTACCGCCCCTGTAACCGGCGCCATTGCAACACCACCCGACAAGCTGATGAACAGCTTGTGCCCATCGATGATATAGGTGCCGCGCAAGGTATCAACGACATGGTTCATCGTGGTCTGAAGGTCACGTTCATCTTCCACATGCGGGATGAACAGGACGAACTCGTCGCCGCCGAACCTGGAGATCACGAACTTGTGGCGTGACAGGGAACCAAGCCTGGTGGCGATCGCGCTCAGCAGTTTATCTCCGCTGACATGGCCCATCGTATCATTGACGTGCTTGAAATCATCAATATCGAGAACCGCCAACGCCAGCGACTGCCCCGGCCTGGCTTTGGCGATCTTGGCCTCGACCACTTCCTTGAACCATGAACGGTTGGGCAGTCCGGTGAGATTGTCGAAACGGGCCATCTGCAGGATCCGCTTGTCCGACTGGATGCGCGCCGAGACATCTTCGAATGTCAGCACAACACCCTTCTTGCCGCGATGCCGCGCGCTGAATTCCAGCCACGACCGGGCATCGAACCGAACCAGAGCACGTTCCTCGCGGCCGCTGATCAGTTTCTCAAAATGCCCGTTGATATCAGTAAAGTTCTCCTTGGCGATGAACCCGTTGCGGGCTCCCAGCCTGAGAGCCGCCTTGAGAGAGCGCCCGGTCAGGTTGATGCCGGTATCGATATGGAAGTACTCGTGAGCCTTGCGATTGGCCACTTCAATGCGCCCGTCGCCGTCAAGCATGAACAGACCATGCGACATGTTGTTGAGTGCGGTGTCGAATCTTTCGGCAATCTCGCCGGTTTTCCGCTCCGCGATCACCGAGTTGAACAGAAAGTCGCGGACACCGTTGGCCATCGAGCGTGTCGTCAGGAACAGCGGCAGCAGCAACACTCCCAGCACCATCATGAACGGATCTTCTGCCATGAAGAAACCCGCCATCATCGGCAGGCAGGCAGCCAGAATGATCATGTCGACATTCAGCTTCGATCCGAAATTGCGCCCTACGACCGAAATCATGGTCGCCACCGTCACGGAAATTGCGGCCAACTCGGCAAATGGATCCCGGGCCACAACCAGCGCATGCCCGCTCATCAAACCAAGCGCAAATGCCGCAACCAGCGAACCGGCCACATACCGCTTTTCCCACCGCAATGTGTCCGCCAGCTGGAATTTGCTTTTGTCCAGCCGGTCGAAGAGCATCATGTCAATATTTCGACCCAGCCAAATTATGAACAGGGCCACCGCAGCGTAAAGATAGAACGGCTCGTCGATGCGAATAAAGATCGCCATCGTCGTAACCACATGGGCGATCATTCCAGCAAACAGCGTGCCCCGCTTTTGGTAAAGCGAGGCTACGAAGGAGAGGCGAACATCGTTCGCGAATGCTGTGGTTCTTGCGGGTTGCATGAACACTGCCCTGTTTAATCAGGCCCCGAACCTAGCAAGGGGAGATTAAGAACCCATTGATTGGGGTGGCAAAATCAGACACTTCATCAATGAAATGTCAAATCTGATTGCAGCGTTAAAATACTACTAACATAAACAATATTGGTATTTACTTCCTTTCACTCTGCAGCAATTTCATAATTTTGGCTAGCTTTGCTCCCCATCTCCTTCTTGAGAAGCTCCTTTTTCTCAAATATCGCAATTTTGTTTTGCAACTTAATATGGCCGTACCCACAAATTTCCATGGGATAGGACAGAAACTCCTCGACAGTATCCAGATTGGCATCAGTCAAGGTGTTCGTGATCTGCTCCAGTTCCGAAATGAACTCTGCGAGCACTTGACGTTCCATCCGCCGCTCGGCGCTGTAGCCGAAAACGTCGAATGGGGTACCGCGCAGAAATTTCAGCGCCGCGAGCAACCGAAACAATACCGCCATCCCCCGGCCATACGAGGTTTTCACCGGGTGTCCCTTGGAATCGCGTCGGCCCAAAACCGGTGGTGCGAGATGATATTCGAGCCGATCATAGCGCTCGAACTGCCTGTTCAACTGCCGCCGGAAACTACCATCGCTGTAGAGCCGCGCCACCTCGTATTCATCTTTGTTGGCCATCAGTTTGAACAGGGATCGTGCCGCCGCCGCAGATACCGGCCCGGGACGACCGGCGATCCGGGTCTCGGCCTCCACCAGCGGCTGCAGCGTCGCGCGGTATCTGTCAGCCCATGCCCGGTTCTGATAGTCGGTGAGAAACTCGGCGCGTGGATCGATCAGATCCGCCACCGACGGATCGTCAGCAATCGCCTCAGCGGGCCTCGCATCCGACACAATAGTCAACACCGATTGTGGATCGTGGCCTGCCTTTCGGCCCCAGCGGAAGGCTGACACATTCATTGCCACTGCCGCGCCATTGAGCCGGATAGCCTCCTCGATGGCGGTAGTAGAGAGCGGCAGCGCGCCCTTTTGCGCAGCCATCCCAAGCATGAACATGTTGGCCGCGATGGCATTGCCAAACAGTTGCGTTGCGGCTTGGGTCGCGTCAAAGAAACTGGCACACTCAACACCTGCCGCCGTGACGATGGCCCGCTTGAGCCGTTCCGTCGGCAATGCGAAGTTCACATCTCGGGTGAATTCGCCCGGCATGACTTCGCTGGTGTTGACCAGAAATGCTGTTTCGCCTTCACGCACCGAAGCCAGAACCTTGCGTGATCCCGACACCACGAGATCGCAGCCCAGCACCAAATCGGCTTTCCCGGCTGAAATCCGAATTGCGTGAATATCCGCCGGCGTCCTGGCAATCCGCACATGCGAAAACACCGCCCCACCTTTTTGCGCCAGCCCGGCCATGTCGATCATGCCGCAGCCCTTGCCTTCGAGATGGGCGGCCATGCCGAGGATCGCACCGATCGTCACGACGCCGGTTCCACCAATTCCATCGATAATCGCCGCCCATCCGCTCTCAAGCGAGGCGATTTCAGGGTCTGGCAATCCCGCAAGCGGATCCGCTACAGTGCTCAGCCCGGACTGGTCCGACTTTCGAATCTGCGCACCGTGAACCGTGACAAAGGAAGGACAAAACCCTTCGACACAGGAGAAATCCTTGTTGCAGCTCGATTGATCGATCCGGCGCTTGCGGCCGAACTCGGTTTCCACCGGCTGGATCGAGACACAATTGGACTTCACCCCGCAATCACCACAGCCTTCGCACACCAATTCGTTGATGATCACCCGCTTGTCCGGGTCAGGATAAGCGCCGCGCTTCCGCCGCCGCCGTTTTTCCGCTGCACAGGTCTGATCGTAGATCAGCACGGTAACGCCGGGAACCTCGCGCAATTCGCGCTGTACGGCATCAAGTTCGGAGCGATGATGCATGCTGATGGCAGACGGCCATTCGATGCCAGCCGGGTAGCGGTCGGGATCATCGCTGACCAGCGCAATCCGCTCCACCCCTTCAGCGCGAACCTGGCGGGCGATGGCGTCGGCAGTCAGGCCGCCCTCATGGGTCTGGCCGCCAGTCATGGCCACGGCGTCATTATAGAGGATCTTGTAGGTGACATTAGCGCCAGAAGAGATCGCGAAGCGCAATGCCAACACACCGGAGTGATTATAGGTTCCGTCACCCAGGTTCTGGAAAATATGCGGCCGCGTGGTGAACGGCGCCTGGCCCACCCATTGCGCGCCCTCCCCCCCCATCTGCGTGAACCCGGTGGTATCCCGGTCCATCCACAACGCCATGAAGTGGCAACCAATGCCCGCCGCAGCGATCGACCCCTCAGGAACCTTGGTCGAGGAATTATGTGGGCAACCCGAACAGAAATAGGGTGCACGGGAAGCCACATCCGTCACGCTTGCCAGCATGCTTTGGTACTGCCGGATGCGCTTGACCTTGGCGTCGATATCCTCGGCGTGACCAATTACCCTGAGCACCCGCTCGCCTACCGCCACGGCGATGTCATTGGGGTCAAGAGCGCCCTTGACCGGGAACAGCCAGTCGCCACGCTCATCCTTCTTTCCAACCACCTGCGGCTGCCGCGCGGTTCCGTACAATGCCTCGCGCAACTGGCTTTCGAGCAGCGAGCGCTTCTCCTCCACCACGATCACCATCTCGAGGCCGTCGACAAATTCGGTCATGTCCTCAAGATCAAACGGCCACGGGCAAGCAACCTTGAAAAGCCGCACCCCGAGCTGGTTGGCCCGCGCCTCGTCGATGCCCAGGTCGTCGAGCGCTTGGCGCACATCGAGATAGTTCTTGCCGACAGTCAGGATGCCGATCTTGGCGTTGGCGCCGCCTGAGTAGACGATCCTGTTAAGCCCGTTGGCGCGGATATAGGCGCTTGCTGCATCTTGCTTGAATTCATGCAACAACATTTCCTGGCCAAGAAAATCAAGCGGGTTGCCGCCAATATTGAGCCCGCCTGGCGGCATCGCAAACTCCGGCAGCACGATCTTGATGCGCTCGAGACCGGCCTCCACCGACGCGGTGGATTCGACATTGTCTTTCACGCATTTAAGCGCTGTCCAGGTGCCAGAAAACCGCGACATTGCAAAACCGTGCAGACCATAATCGATCATTTCCTGCACGCCGGCCGGATTGAGGATCGGGATCATCGCGTTGACGAAGTTGAATTCCGTCTGGTGGGCGTTGGTGGAACTTTCCGCGGTGTGGTCGTCGCCCATCAGCGCCAAAACCCCGCCATGCTGCGCGGTACCGGCCAGATTGGCATGACGGAACACATCACCCGACCGGTCAACACCAGGCCCCTTGCCGTACCAGAGCGAAAACACGCCGTCGTACTTTCCGGTGCCATCCAGCCCGACTTGCTGTGAGCCCCAGCAGGCAGTTGCAGCCAGTTCCTCGTTCAGGCCCGGCTGAAAAACAATCGACCGCGGTTGAAGTAGACGCTCAGCGCGCAGGATTTGCTGGTCCAGCCCACCCAGCGGCGACCCGCGATAGCCCGAAACGAACCCGGCCGTGTTGAGGCCTGCCTGCCGGTCACGTTCGTGCTGCATCATCAACAACCGCACAACAGCCTGGGAGCCGGTAAGGAAGACCCGCTCTTTGGTCAGATCAAACTTGTCGTCAAGCGAGATATCGTGTGCCGTCATTCCATGCTCCTCGACTTAACCCGGACCGGCCCTGTCCCGCCCGAATGTGCATTAACCCGCGTCACGCGCGCCAGCCCATCCGCGTCGGTGTTTCCTGATCATGATACTTGGACCATAGAACCGGGCGGTCAATCAAATTCACGCCCAGTTGCTCGCAGCTAAACAGGATGCGGGAATCCCGCAAGCTTCAAAACCGCCAGGCCGGCGGTCCGGCGCCGACCACCATCAGCGACCGTTGGAATGGCCGCCATCCACGGTAATGGCGCTGCCGGTCATGTATTTGCCGGCCTTCGAGGCCAACAGCAGCACCGCCCCATCGAGATCATGACCGTCCCCAAGCCGCCCGGTAGGATTGTCACCAGCCATGATCTTGGCGCCGGGTCCCTTCAGAAATGGCGCAGTCAACCCGGTCTCGAACCATCCCGGGCGGATTTCATTGACCCGAATCCCGTGCTTGGCCCATTCAAGCGCCAGGCACCGGGTCATCTGGCTGATGGCGGCCTTGGAGACACTATAGGCCGCCGCCTGGCGGATCGGGGTCTGCGCCAATACACTGGAAATATTGATAATCGAGCCGCTGCGTTTGTCCCGGATCATCCGCAGGGCGGCTTCCTGTGCCACCAGAAAAGCACCGTCGACATTGACGGCCATCACATTACGGAGCGTCTCGGCGGCAATTTTTGAAGCCTTGTCGCGATGGGCGACGCCGGCATTGTTGATAAGCACGCTGACAGGCCCGAATGTTGTTTCGACCTGATCGAAGGCGGCGCCGATCAACTCCTCATGCCGAACATCGAGAATCACTGCGGTGGCATCGCCGCCACTCTCAGTGATTGCCTTCACCGCCGCATCCAGGCTGGCCTGATGTTTGCCGGCAAGCGCGACCTTGGCACCATTGACCGCCAGCGCACGCGCCATGGCAAACCCAAGACCGGTGCCCCCGCCTGTCACCAGCGCTATTTCACCGGAAACATCGAACAGTTCTTGCGCCTGCATCGCCCACCCCTTCTACCAAATGCCAATACCTGCCGATATAGCGGCAAGCTCGGCGGGGCGCTACCATGCGCCTCGCTTGCAACTGGTCAAAAATATACACCACTTATTGCGGCGCACACATTTTTGCTGTTATGGACTGGAACGGCATCGCATTGATGATAATGATGCCAGCCAAGGGAACCATGGTCGATCGCACTTCGAGCCAATCGGAGGTGAAACGACTGGGAGGACAATATGACAGGTCTTTTGCTGTTGAGCCGGTTTATCGACCGGATCAATGAGTTTTTTGGGCGCAATGTTGCCTGGCTGGTGCTCGCAGCAGTGCTGATCAGTGCCGGAAACGCGATTATCCGAAAAGTCTTTGACGTCTCGTCCAACGCATGGCTCGAAGTTCAATGGTATCTGTTCGGGGCGGTTTTTCTGGTCGCCGCAGCATACACGCTGCAAAAGAACGAACACATCCGCATCGACTTCATCTCCAACATGCTGAGCAAACGGACGCGGGATTGGATCGATCTGTTTTGTCACGTCGTTTTCCTGATGCCGTTCACACTGCTGATCACCTATCTGGCGCTCCCTTGGGTGCTCAAATCCTACAATTCGGGTGAGATATCGGCCAATGCCGGCGGCCTCATTCTCTGGCCGGCCAAGATCCTGGTGTTGATCGGATTTTCGCTGCTGACACTGCAGGGCATTTCCGAAATCATCAAACGCTGGGCTGTGATTACAGGCATCATCGATGATCCATGGGTTTCGCACGACAACCCGCCCGGGGTTGAGGAAATGCTGAAAAACATGCCCGAGGAACAGGGCAAATGATCGATATTGTTGCGCACAATCTGGCGCCGATCATGTTCATCTCCGTGATGGGGATGCTGCTGATAGGCTATCCCGTCGCCTTCACCCTGGCCGCCGGCGGACTGCTATTCTTCGTCATAGGCGTCGAGGTTTCTCATATATCCCCGGAAATTCGGCTGTTCTGGCCTCTGCTGCAAGCGCATCCCGAGCGGATCTACGGAATCATGTACAATGACACCCTGTTGGCGATTCCGTTTTTTACGTTCATGGGGCTCATTCTCGAACGATCCGGCATGGCCGAAGATCTGCTCGACACGATCGGGCAACTGTTCGGGCCGATCCGCGGTGGCCTCTCCTATGCTGTCGTTCTGGTTGGCGCACTGCTCGCTGCCACTACCGGTGTCGTCGCCGCTTCGGTGATTGCCATGGGGTTGATTTCGTTGCCGATCATGCTGCGCTATGGCTACAACCGCTCGCTGGCAACGGGCACGATTGCCGCCGCCGGAACATTGGCACAAATCGTGCCGCCATCCCTCGTTCTCATCGTCATGGCCGACCAACTCGGCCGTTCCGTGGGGGACATGTATGTCGGCGCACTATACCCCGCGTTGATCATCGTCGCCGCCTATTGCCTCTACATTTTCGCAGTCACGCTGATCAAGCCGCAGTGGGCGCCCGCGCTTCCGGTGGAAGCCCGCACGCTTGGCCGCGGCATAACCTCGTTGATCGTCATTCTGGCGCTATCGATCGCCATGCATTTCGTGGCCTACCATTTCATATTCGATAGCCTGCGGTTCGAGACCCGGTTTGTCTGGTCTGCCACCAGCGCGGCGGTTTTTGCACTGGCTGTCTCGATGGCCAATAGCCACTTCAAGCTCGGCATTCTCTCACGTCTGGCCGAACGCGTGGTGATTGTGCTGATTCCGCCGTTGGCTCTGATCTTCCTGGTGCTCGGAACCATTTTCCTCGGCATTGCCACACCGACCGAAGGCGGCGCGATGGGCGCTACCGGCGCGCTGGTGCTGGCCACCATCAAACGCCGCATGGGTTTCGTGATGCTCAAGCAGGCGCTCGATTCGACCACCCGCCTTTCCGCTTTCGTGATGTTCATCCTGATTGGCGCGCGGGTGTTCGGTCTCACCTTCTATGGAGTGAACGGCAATCTCTGGATCGAGGAATTGCTGCTGGGGCTGCCGGGCGGAACTACTGGCTTCCTGGTCGTCGTGACCGTGCTTGTCTTCGTCCTCGGTTGCTTCCTCGATTTCTTCGAGATCGCCTTCATCATGGTGCCGCTGCTGGCCCCGGTCGCCGAAAAACTCGGGATCGACCTGATCTGGTTCGGGATCATCCTCGGCATCAACCTTCAGACCTCCTTCCTGACGCCACCATTCGGCTTCGCGCTGTTTTATCTTCGGTCGATCGCACCCAGCAAGAAATGGAAGGATGCACCGTCAGGAAGATGGCTGCCAGGGGTCAAGACCACCGAGATCTACAAGGGGGCCGTGCCCTACATCATCATCCAGTTCATCGTCATTCTGATTGTCATCGCCTTCCCTGAACTGGTCACTCACTACAAAACCGAACGTCCTGCGCGTGACCCAAACTTGCAGATCACGATTCCCGGCTTCGACGACAATGCCTTGGGTGGCGGGTTGCCTGGGCTTGGGTTGCCGCCGAGCGAAAACTCCAACGGATTGCCCGGGCTCACGCTGCCCAGTCTCGGTCTTCCGGGAGAAACCCCGAGCGCCCAACCGGAGCCCGCGGCGCCGGCCTTCAATCTTGGCGAACCACCAAAGTTCGACTGATCCCAACAGCCGTCAACATGAAAGGCCCGAAACCAGACTGGTTTCGGGCCTTTTTGAAATCCGCATTGAGAGTTCTTCGTAAGATAGAACCATTCCGGCATGCCGGATGCGGCGACGCCGGCCCGGCCCTATGGCTTCCGGTTGTTCATCCGGATTCAGCTGGTCCATATGCCGGCGTCATCATGCGATGCCACCGCATCGCCGCTTCCGCGTGGGTCAACTATCTGAGAAAAAAGCAGTGTTGCTTCGCTTCAGTACCGATGCGACTTGAAGTCGTTCGGTGCGGCCTGTCGCAGATATCCATTTCCTTGCGGCCGCAGATCAAAAGCGTACCCGGTCATCGCGCCGCTATACCTCACAGATGAACGTCGCAGATAAAAAACCCGGGGGCGCTCAGCAGCACCCCCGGCAATTCAACACGTTCAGGCGTAAACAGCTTAGAGCTTGCCCGAACGCTGCTGGATCATCATGTAGGTGTCGTAGGTGTACTCCGACAACTGCTGCCAGAGATAAGCATCCTTGGCGTATGCCAGTTGCGATTCGTAGATTTTCTTGAAGGCCGGATTTTCTGCCGTCACTTCCTGGTAAACTTCCTGCGTCGCCGCGTTGCAGGCATCGAGAACTTCTTGGCTGAACGGGCGCAGAATGGCGCCGTCGGCCACCAGTTCCTTCAATGCTGTCGGGTTCTTGATGTCATAGGTTGCCAACATCGAAGCGTTGGCGAAGTAGCATGCATCAGACAGGATAGCCTGATAGTTCGCAGGCAGTTCATTGTACTTTTCCAGATTGATGAAGGCGTGCAACGCAGCGCCACCTTCCCACCAACCGGGATAGTAGTAGTACTTGGCGACCTTGTTGAAGCCGAGCTTCTGGTCGTCATAAGGACCAACCCACTCGGTTGCGTCGATGGTGCCCTTTTCCAGCGCGGCGTAGATGTCGCCACCGGCGATCTGCTGCGGGGATACGCCAAGCTTGCCCAGGATCTTGCCAGCAAAACCACCGATACGCATTTTCAGGCCATCGAGATCGGCAACCGTGTTGATTTCCTTGCGGAACCAACCGCCCATCTGGGCACCGGTGTTGCCGCACGGAATGGCGTGCAGGCCTTCGCCATTGTAGAAGGTCTCGTTCAACACATCGGTGCCGCCGCCCTGGATAAACCAGGCGTTCTGCATCCGCGAATTCATCACGAACGGAGTGGCCGTAGCGAGCTGATAGGTGGCGTCCTTGCCCCAATAATAATAGGAGGCAGTATGGCACATTTCCACGGTGCCGTCGGTAACGGCGTCAGCCGCCTGCAGCCCAGGAACGATCTCGCCGCCGGCGAAAACCTGGATGTCAAAATTTCCATCAGTCGCGGCTTTCACATGTTCCGCCATGGTCTCGGCCGCGCCATAGATGGTGTCCAGCGACTTCGGAAATGATGACGTGCAGCGCCAGGTAAGTTTTGGCATTGACTGTGCGATGGCCGGAGCCGCCAGCGTAGTCGCTGCCGCAGCGCCAGCACCAGCCACCCCGGCCTTCTTGATAAATGAACGACGATCCATAAAATTCCTCCCAGTTGAAGCTAACTCGCGAGGTGCGTGTTTTTGACTTTTGACGCCCCGCCAGCATGGCAAGACCTAACCATGTTGCTCCTGTGCTTTCAAGCACAAGGCCTGATTTTCAAGGGTCAATGGTCAATTTTTTTAGCCAGTTGGTCATGACAATGATACCGTTTCATTCAACGGCCTAACGCCCGAATAGAACGATTTGGATCAAGTTTGACAAAATCCGATTATCCCGCGACAAAATAGGCCCCATATACAAAGGAATGGGCCCTGAGACCGGGCCGTGAATTTTCAAGGGAAGTTGGCTATGCACAATGGGCTGGTGGCGGTCCCCGCCGATATTCGGACCTTCGATGGATACACCTGGCACGCTGCGCCGGACCAATACATCCGTGCGGCAGTCAAGGGCTCCGGGGTCTTGCCGCTGGTGGTCCCGGCGCTCGAGGGCGGCGTCGATGTGGACATGGTGCTTGACCGGGTCGATGGCGTACTCGTTACTGGATCGCGCACCAATGTGCATCCGTCACTTTACGGCGAGGAAGCAACCGAAGCGCACGGGCCTTTCGATCCGGCGCGGGACCAGCTCAGCATCGCGCTGATCCGGCGAGCCATCGAGCGCGGCATTCCGCTGCTGGCAATTTGCCGCGGCATTCAGGAACTCAATGTGGCGCTGGGCGGCACGCTGGCCAACGAAATCCAGGAACAGCCTGGCCGCATGGATCATCGCAAGCCGGAAACTGAAAACTGGGATGAGGCATTTGCCATCCGACATTCGATAAAGGTCAGGGAGGGAAGCTGTCTAGCCTCGATCATCGGCGAGGGAGAAGTCCGGGTCAACTCGCTTCACCGCCAGGCGATTTCACGTCTTGCGCCGCGCTTGGCCATCGAGGCGGTTGCTGAGGACGGAACCATCGAGGCCGTCAGTGTCATTGATGCGCCGGGCTTTGCGATCGGCGTTCAATGGCACCCCGAATACTGGGTCGGCAGCGACGAGATATCCGACAAGATATTCACCGCCTTTGGCAACGCCGTGCGCGCCAGCCATGCCCGGCTGGCACAAGCCGCGGAGTAGAGCTGCGGAATAAAGCTCCGTGCATTCACCTGAACGCACGGAGCTGTACCCCAATCCGATACACGTCAGCCCGTTGCGCCGCTCACTCCGATTTGCGGTTTAAAGCAGCACATTCAGGCACCGCTGATATCGCCGCACGGCCACCAAGCCAGGCCGCGAGATTATCGACCACCAGATCTGCCATCGCGTTACGGGTGGAGACCGAAGCCGACGCGACATGCGGCAGCAGACAGGCATTGGGCAGATCCATCAAGGCTTGCTGCACGTGCGGTTCATTGGCGAAAACATCAAGACCGGCGGCGGCGATCCGCCCTTCCGTCAGCGCCGCGATCAGCGCCGTCTCGTCAACCGTCGAGCCGCGGCCAACATTGATCAACACCCCATTCGGCCCAAGTGCGTCGAGGACGCCGGCATTGACAGCCTTGTCGGTCGCGGGCCCACCCGGCACTACCACAATCAGCGTATCAACTTCTGCGGCCATGCCGGCAAGCGTTTCGTGCCAGGGATAAGCGACATCGGTGCGTTTTGTTCGCGTGTGGTAGTGTATGCCGACACCGAAAGCCTCCAGCCGTCGGGCAATGGCAAGGCCGATGCGCCCCAGCCCGAAAACGCCGACAGTCCGACCCCGCAATGTTAGTGGTGTCAGCCGATAAGGCCCTTCGGTGGCCCACCGGCCGGCTCGAAGATAGGCTTCCGCCTTCGGAAATTCCCTGAGCGTGTTAAGCAACAGCCCGACCGTGGTATCGGCCACCTCATCGCTGAGCACGTCGGGCGTATTGGTCACCATGATCCCGCGCGAAGCGGCATGGGCCGCATCCACGGCATCGTAACCAACGCCAAAATTGGCGATGATATCGAGGTTTGGCAAGGCATCGATGAAATCGGCGGAGATGGTGGTCATCGCCGCGATGGCCTTAATCCGTGACCGCGTCTGCGCATCAAGCAGCGCCGCGTCGGCGGTGTCGATGAAGACCGCGTCAAACTCGGCTTCAACACGTTCGCCAACACGCGGATGGATCCGGCCCGGAACAAGGACGACAGGACGCTGATCGGTCATCGGCCTGCTCCCGGGTTGAGCGGCGACGTCGATTGCCGGATCCGCATTTCCGGTTTGATCAGATGCAGGCCGTCGGCTTCGCTGGAACCGTTGAGTTTGTCGAGCAGCGCCCGTGCGGCCAAACGGCCAACCTCCGATTGTCCATTCCAGACTGTCGTCAACGCCGGCATCGCAATCGCCGCCTCCTCAAGATCGTCATAACCAGTCACTGAGATATCCTTTCCGGGCACCAGCCCTGCACGGGCGATGCCACTCATCAGGCCAATCGCCACTAGGTCGTTCCAACACACCGCGGCGGTTGGCTTGAGCGAATTGGCGAGAAAATTGACCGCCGCTTCAAACCCGCTCAGCTTGGTTCGCGGACCGGGAATACGCAGCGCCGGGTCAACATCGATCCCCGCCTTCCTCAGCGCCTCGGCATAACCCGCATAGCGATCCCGGCCGGTCGACGTGTGATCCGTCCCGCCAATCATGGCGATCCGCTTGTGCCCCAGACTGATCAGATGATTGGTGGCAAGAGCGGTGCCGTAGGCATCATCACCGCGAAAGGTAGGAACGTCAATCTCAGGCACAGAGCGGGCAATCAGGATCGCCGGCATGCCATTGTCTTCGGCAAGCCGGATGTCGGATGCCGGCGTGCCGATGGCCGGCGACATGATCACCCCGTCACCGCCAAGTTGCAGCAGCGTTTCAATGAAATTGCGCTGTTTTTCCACCGAATCATAATGATTGGAGAGGATGAAGGTTTGCCGGCTGCGATCCAGCTCGGTCTCGATCGCCTTGAGAATTTCCGCATAGAACGGGTTCATGATGTCGTGCACGACAACCCCGATGATGCCTGATCTGGATGTCCTGAGCGAGGCTGCACGGCGATTGTAGATATAACCGAGTTCGACGGCCTTTTCCTTGATCCGGTCGCGCGTCACATCAGCCACCAGCGGACTATCGCGCAACGCCAGTGACACCGTGGCGGTCGAGAGGCCAAGAGCCTCCGCGATCGTGGACAGTTTAACTTTTTGCGCCAATTCCCGTATCCCCGCTGGCGGAGCTTCGCGCCCCAATTCAATTATTTAAGAAGATCTAAAAGGTTTAAACCGGGCTGGCAATCAGTCTGTTGAAGACGCTGAGGCGTCCGGTGTCGGATCGGCGTCCTCGTATGACTCCAAAGCCACCTTCTTCAATGGATCGCTTGTCGCATCCGGCGCAGCGCTCAGTGAAGCGCCAATATTGGCATCCATCGCCGCCAGCAGGTCGAGCAAGGCGAGGACATCCTTTTTCTTCAGACCGGCGAACGCCGCCTTTTCGGTCCGCCGCTGTGCCTTGCGCACCGACTTGATCTGATCACGTCCGGAATCAGTCAGGTACACCAGCATCATCCGCCCATCATCGGGTGATCCTTCACGCCGCACAAAGCCCTGTGCGGCAAGCCGGCCGATAGTCTTGGTGATGGTTGGCGCCTTGACGCCGAGCGAAGTCGCGATCATCCCCGGTGTCTGGCCATCACGGGCGTCGAGCGCCAGGATCACCCCGTCCTGCCCCGCATACAAACCAAGATCGAGCAGCCGTCGCGACAACGCCGTCCTGACATTGCGCGCCAGTTGATTGACCAGGGCCAGTGCCTCGGCCTGCCCCTGTTTTTTGGTTTTTCTGCTCTCGCTCTTGTTCTTGTTTTTGGCGGACACGGACAGCTCCTTCTTGCAGCCTTCGATCCATCACCCTAGACTCAAGCTCTTCACTGCGGACCCTAACCAAGCCGCACCGGAAAAACCACAGCATGCGCACACAATCCGTCCCGATCGCCATCCTGCCCCTTGGGGCACATGAGCAGCATGGTCCGCATCTTCCCTTCGAGACCGATGCGCTGATTGCCGAATCGATCGCCCGGCGCCTGGCCGAAGCGGCGCCGCCATCGGTTCGGGTAGAACTCTTGCCGGTCGAGCCGGTCGGCTACTCAATCGAGCACATGGATGTGCCCGGCACCAGAACGCTGGCGTTTGATGAAGCGGTCAACCGCTGGATCGGCATCTCCGAAAGCTGCGCCGCGCGTGGCACCCGGCGGCTGCTGCTGCTCAACGCCCATGGCGGCAACTCGCCGCTTTTGACGATCGTCGCCACCGAAGCCCGAGTCCGCTTCAACATGCTGGCGGTGGCCACCAGTTGGACTCGGTTCGGCGTCCCCCCTGGCATCATCACGCCTGCGGAAAAGTCCCTCGACATCCATGCTGGCGACATCGAGACATCGGTGATGCTGGCGTTGCAACCGGACCTGGTACGCCGCGACGCACTGCGTGATTTTCCCTCGCGCCAGGCTGAATTCATCGATCGCTTCACTCATCTTCGCGCCTATGGGCCGCACGCCTTCGGCTGGAAAATGTCGGACCTGAACAAGGATGGCGCGGCCGGAAACGCCAGTCAGGCAAGCGCCGCCAAGGGCGAAGCGATCCTCACCCATGCAGTCGGCGGCCTTCGTGATCTGCTCGAAGACATGGCCGCCTTCGATACCGATGGCCTGAGCTGAGAAATTCACGGTGCCACAGCCACCTCCGGATGAAAGGCTCGGTTCGACGCAATACAATGGACTGGAGCCTTTTCAGAAAAAATTTTGATTTAGCCGTTGATCACGGCGCATGATAAAAACACGCGCGCCAGACTCAGGAAAAATAAATGGACGACACAAACACGATCATCATCGGCGCCGGGTTGGCGGGCCTCACCCTCGCGCGACACCTTGCAGATCACGGCACCAGCGTCATCGTGCTGGAAAAATCCGCCTCGCCGGGCGGGCGTTTGGCGACCCGACGCAGCGACCACGGCAATTTCGACCATGGCGGACAGTATCTGACCAGCAGAACGCCGGAATTCACATCACTGGTCAACCACCTAGCCCAGGCCGGCGAACTGACCGTTTGGCGGCCTAACGGCAAGGACAGCGCGCGTCCCTGGTGGGTCGGCCTGCCCGGCATGTCGGCGGTCGGCAAGGCGCTCGCCAAAGGCCTGCAGGTGCAGCTTGGGACAACCGTCACCCGTATTGAAAAGCGCCAGGACGAATATCTGGTCGAGACCGAAACTGCCGATGGTGACGCTGTAGGTTTCCGGGCCTCGCGGGTGGTGACCGCTATCCCCGCACCGCAAGCACTCACCCTGCTTGGTCCTGTTGATTCCGCCTTCGCCCCGCTCGGAGCGGTCAAGATGGCGCCGTGCTGGTCGGCCATGCTGACGTTTGAAACAAGGCTCAACGATGTGCCCGATTTCATCCGCGGGCAGCCCGGCGACTGTCTCTCGTTGATCGTACGCAACAGTTCAAAACCCCAACGCGGCGGAGAAACTTTTGTGCTCCATGCTGGTCCTGAATGGAGCGACGCCCGGTTGGACGGAGACCGTCAGACTGTCGCAGCCGAGTTGCTTGTCGCGATGCGGGCCGCAACCGGCCTGGGTGCTGATTTGCCGGAGCCAATCCATTATGACCTGCATCGATGGCTCCACGCGCTGGCTCAAACGCCGCTTGATGCCCCCTTCATCGGCAATTCAGATGACACGCTGTTCGCCTGTGGCGATTGGTGCATTGCCGCAAGGGCAGAAGCCGCGCATCAGTCAGGCCTGGCGCTCGGCCAACACATCCTTGCCTTGTGAGTGGCACAATCCGATCCAAGCGCCTATATGCAAGTTCAACCAAACCATCCTGACCGAGACATTCCATGAGCGAAGCCCCATCCCCTATTCCCGTAACCGTGCTGACCGGATATCTCGGCGCCGGCAAAACCACGCTGCTCAACCGGATTCTGTCTGAACCGCATGGCAAGCGCTATGCGGTGATCGTCAACGAATTTGGCGAGATCGGTATCGACAACGACCTGATCGTGGAATCCGACGAGGAAATCTACGAGATGAACAATGGCTGCGTCTGCTGCACCGTGCGCGGCGACCTGATCCGCGTGGTCGAGGGACTGATGCGCCGTCCGGGCAGGCTCGATGCCATCATCGTCGAAACCACCGGTCTTGCCGACCCCGCCCCCGTCGCCCAGACGTTTTTCATGGACGAGGATGTTCGCGCCAAAACCCGGCTTGATGCCGTGGTGGCGCTGGTCGACGCGCGCCATCTGCCGGCCCGGCTCAAGGACAGCCGCGAGGCCGAGGACCAGATTGCCTTTGCCGATGTCGTGCTTCTCAACAAGACCGATCTGGTCACCCCGGAAGAACTTGACGACGTCGAGCGCATCGTGCGGGCGATCAATCCATCGGCGCGCATCCACCGCACCGAGCGCGCTTCCGTGCCGCTTGACGCGGTGCTCGACCGCGGCGCTTTCGATCTCAGCCGTGCGCTCGACAATGACCCGCATTTCCTCGACCACGACGATTCCGACCACGCCTGCGGTCCCGAATGCGATCATGATCACGACCATCACCACCACCATGACCACGCTCATCACGACCATGCGCATCATGACCACGCGACGCCAGCCGCCATTCACGATTTGACGGTACAGTCGATCTCGCTGCGCGCCGGCCCGCTGGAACCGAAACGCTTCTTCCCCTGGATCGAAAAGATCACCCAGATCGACGGGCCCAATATTTTGCGCCTCAAGGGCATTATCGCCCTGGCCGGCGACGACGACCGTTACGTAATTCAGGGTGTGCATATGATTGTCGAAGGCGACCATCAGCGCGCCTGGAAGGATGATGAAAAACGCGAAAGCCGCATTGTCTTCATTGGCCGCGATCTTGATCGCGAAAAGCTCGAACGCACTTTCCTGGCCTGCCAGGCCTGAGGACAATTCACCATGCCGACAGTCGCGCCGATTGATCTCGACGATCACTGCCTTGCCACCGCATTCCTGGGCCAAGTGCCAGCTTTCGCGCTCGCCTCTGGCCAGGTGGTGCGGCTCGATCATGGCACTCAGCGCCATGAACTTCACGACGGCCTGCTGGCTGCAACCACCACTTGGGACGAGCAGTCACTGATTACCGGCGGTGAAGACGGCAAGGTCATGCGGCTTGGCGCCGACGGCACCCAAACCGTTCTGCGGGAACCGGCACGCAAATGGGTAAGCGCGGTGGCGGCAGGTCCGCAGGGCGCGGTGGCCTTCGCTGAAGGTCGTGTTGCCACGGTGATGCTGGCTGACGGGACACAGCGTTCATTCGAAGAAGCCCGCACCATCGAAGGCCTGGCCTTCGCGCCGAAGGGCATGCGGCTGGCGATGGCGCGCTACAACGGCGTGTCGCTGGTTTTCGTCAATGGCAACGCCCCGGCAGTCGATTTCGAATGGAAAGGTGCCCACAATCAGGTGTTGTTCCACCCCGATGGGCGCTTTCTGGTCACCGCCATGCAGGAAAACGCACTGCACGGCTGGAAACTCGACGGCAAGCCCGGCAGCGAACAGCGCCACATGCGCATGACCGGCTATCCCGCCAAGGTCAAATCGCTCTCCTGGTCCAACCGCGGCAAGTGGCTTGCCTCCTCGGGCGCGCCTTCGGCAATCGTCTGGCCGTTTTCCGGCAAGGACGGCCCGATGGGCAAGGCGCCAAAGGAATTGGGTCAGCGCGCCGATACGATGGTGACCTGTGTCGCCTGTCATCCGGTCGAGGATCTGGTGGCCATCGGTTTTGGCGATGGCATGGTACTCGCCGTTCGCATCGCCGACAGCAAGGAGGCACTTCTGCGCCGCCCCGGAAAGGGAGCGATCACTGCCATGGCCTGGAACAAGCCCGGTCGCCTGCTCGCGTTTGGATCGCAAGCAGGCGATTGCGGTGTTGTCGACATCGCGGGTTAAACTCCCGGCAAGTTACCAGGACAGTTGCAATTGCGGGCGGCCGTTCGATGTCCGCTCGCGGCTGACGCCATCCTTGCCGATAACCCCGTTGACGCGCTTGCGGAACGCCGAGAAGCTGTCGAAGGTGACGACGTCAACCGCTTCATCCAGATCCAGCGACACCCGGTAACTTCCCGGCGCCGATGTCAGCGCTTGAATGCCGACAATCCGGGCGACAAAAGGCTGACCCAGATAGGCTCCGGTCACCCGCGCACCAGGCGCCAGATATTCCGGACCGCGGCGGTTTCCCAAGGCAGCGTGCAGCGTGTTCCAGTCATTAAAGCCATATTGCGCAGCAATCAGTTCCAGCGCCCTGGAATGACCAATGGTTTCGCCATTGGCTTCAAGACGGGATCTCAGGCGGCGCGCCTGGTCTTTCAACATATCTAACGATGGCAGAGGCGTGTTTTCACGCATGGCAGTTCTCCTGTCACGACATGCTTGGCATCGAGGGGTGTCCGCATTCCACCATCTGGCATGTCATCATCAAGGTGACTGCTCGAAAGTTGGAGACTTCACCACGGCATTGCGCCTGCGAACGGCCGGGGCTCCAGACCCGAAGCCGCTCAGATAGGCACGCAAGGGCTGCTTGTCAATCTCCTGCACGCAGCGCTACACACGGGTTGCCATCATGAAAATTGCGCCTCCATGGAACTTGTTGCCGGTCCGGGCGTTCAGTTTGTTACTCCGGAGGTATTGAGACATGAGCCGACCCAGCCCCACCCCCACCCCATCTCCCCGCCTGACCCGGCGCGCCATGCTGACCGCCGGTTCCGCCTTGGCGTTGACCTCTGCAATCCAATGGCCGGCGCAGGCCGCGACAGGCATGGACGCCGATGCCTTCCTCGCGCTTTCCAAAGAACTGACCGGCAAGGTGGATCTTGACGGCGATATAGCTGCGAAGATGCTCAAGGCTTTTGAAACCATCGGCAAAGCCGATGAAATCGCGGCGCTGGCCAATGGACAGGCCAAGCCGGATCTCGGCAACGACATTGTCGCTGCCTGGTACAGTGGCTTCTCGCCCGATCCCGACAGCAGCGAAGTCGTGGCCTACAATGACGCTCTGATGTGGCAAGCCATGCCCTATACCAAGCCGATGGGCCAATGCGGCGGCGAGACCGGCTATTGGGCTGAGCCTCCTGCCGGCTGATCGCCACAGCCACCCCGCATTTTTCACTTCAGGGAGCCGTTTCATGACCAACGACATTTCAGCAGATATTCTTATCATCGGCACCGGCGTTGCCGGCGCAATTACCGGAGCCAAGCTCGCCGCAAAAGGCTTGAGTGTCGCATTTCTCGAATCCGGCAAGCGGATTGACCGGTTTTCAGCCGTCGAAAAATTCTGGAACGCTGCCATCAAGGTACCGGAATCGGCCTATCCCAACGATCCCACCGCCGAGCACCCGCTGTCACACCGCATAGAGGATTTCTACCAGCAGATGGGTCCGGAGCTGTTTCGCTCGACCTATATCAAGGTCGTTGGCGGCACCACCTGGCACTGGCTGGGAACGACCTTGCGCAATGTGCCGGCCGATTTCAAGCTCAAGTCGCTCTATGGCCGCGGCGTCGACTGGCCGATCGATTATGACGACCTCGAGCCATTTTACCAGGAGGCCGAAAACGAGATCGGCGTTGCCGGCGACGCCACGGATGATCTCGGCTCACCGCGATCAGGCGATTACCCGATGCCGCTGATCCCGATGACCTATCTCGACAAGCAATTTGCTGCCGCGCTCGACGGGTCGCCCTATCAGGTACGGCCCACGCCGCAGGGCCGCAACTCTGTCTTTCGCGCCGACCGGCCCGAATGTTGCGGCAACAATTCCTGCATTCCGATCTGCCCGATCCAGGCCAAATACGATGCCACCGTGCATGTGGCCATGGCAGAGGAAGCAGGTGCCAAGGTCTATGATGAGACAACGGCCACACGTCTCAATGTCGGCGCCAACCGGGAAATCGAATCCGTCGAGTTCCGGCGCGCCGATGGCAGCACTGGCACCGCGTCGGGCAAGGTGGTGATCCTTGCCGCGCACGCCATAGAAACGCCGCGACTATTGCTCAATTCCGCTCAGGAGAGCGCTCCCAATGGCGTCGCCAATAGCTCCGGCCAGGTAGGACGAAACCTGATGGACCATCCCAGCCGCCTGAGCTGGGCCGAAGCACCTGAACCGGTCTGGCCCTATCGCGGCCCGCTCTCGACCTCGGGCATCGAAAATATGCGTGATGGCGATTTCCGCAAGCAGCGCGGCGCGTTCCGCATCGAGATCGGTAATGACGGTCATAGCTGGCCCACCGGCGCGCCGGCAACAACAGCTGCGGACCTCGCGCGTCAGGGTCTGCGTGGCGACGAACTCGACGCAGCCATCAAGGATGCAACCTCGCGTCAGATCCGGCTTGCCTCGCTTGTCGAACAGACCCCCGACGCCGACAACCGCGTGACGCTCGACCCCGACAAGCGCGACGCCAACGGTATCCCGCTTCCGCGCCTCCACTATGATTTTGACGCCTACACGCGGGACGGTCTGAAAGCCGCGGAAAAGGCGCATGATGAGGTCTTTGCCGCCATGGGTGCCAAAAACATCAAGCATTCGCCTGATATCCAGGGCTCGGGCCACATCATCGGCACGGTGCGCATGGGCGCCGACGCCAACAGTGCGGTTGTTGATGCCGATCTGCGCAGTTTCGATCACCGCAACCTGTTCTTGCTGGGTTCGGGCACATTCCCCACTTCGGCAACGGCCAACCCGACATTGACCATCGCGGCACTCTCATTGCGCGCCGTCGACGCCATTGCCGCGTCAGTCAAGTAACCGCCACAAGCCATATGATAATCGATCGCTTGACGCTCAGTTGATGGCGGCGCCTTCCAGCGCCGCCTCGCGGTATTCGGTCGGACTGACCCCGACCCGTTCGCGGAAGGCGCGATTGAAGGGCGCCAGCGACGCATACCCCAGACTGAAGGCGTGCTGGATGATCTGCTCGCGCGCCATACCCGGATCGGACAGCCGGCGTTTGGCCTCGTTAATGCGGTAGTCATTAACGAAAGCCGCAAAATTCCTGTAGCCGAGCCCACCGTTGATTAACCGCCTAAGCCGATGCTCGGGGATATGCAGGATATCGGCGAGCCCGCCAATCGTCAGACCCGGCTCGAGATAGAGCCCGCCATCCATTGCCTTGACAACCCGCTCGAGTTCCAGCCTGTCTGCTGCCGACAGAATGCTGCGGTTTGCACTCACGCTCGCGCCGTCCTCAACCCGCTGGAAAAGTTCACCCTTGAGATGCGTGAGCCAGTACGAAAATCCCAGCGTAAACACGAAATAGACAACCGCATACAAGAAGCACAGCGCGGCATCGAGCGGCCCATCGACGCTCACCAAGTTGGAGACAAATACAAACAAGGTGAAGGGCGGCACCGAAAAAGCCAGTGCAAGGCTGAACGCACGCCGCTCATTGACCAGGTCGCAAGCCCTGTCGCTCAACGCCTTGTGAAGGATCAGCCCCAACAGTGTTGCATTGAGAACCACTAGCGCCACATCAA
Source organism: Hoeflea sp. Naph1 (assembly GCF_046837775.1). GTDB lineage: Bacteria > Pseudomonadota > Alphaproteobacteria > Rhizobiales > Rhizobiaceae > Hoeflea. Next base: position 4,375,449 of record NZ_CP177286.1, read on the forward strand.
GCATCCATCTAAATTGAGCGGGTGCAATCAGCAGCCCGGCAACCAGCGGGATGGCAATAAGAGCCGGCACAAAGTGCCTCAGTTGCCAAGAGAAGCGGTCGTCGAATAGTGCAAGCACGAACCACCACATGGCAATGTAATGCAACTGCTGAAATGGCACCACGAGGTAATCTGCAGGAGCCAACGCCTCCGTGACCGCCGGTGCATTCAGGAAAATCTCGATCACCCCGGTAACGCAGAACAGGACGCCGGTCCCGACCAATGCCGAAAATTCCGGCCGCTGCAGCAGGTGGATGATAACCAGCAGCAAAATGCCGAAGGTTCCGCCACGCAGGATCAGGTCTATGAAACCGGCAAGGGTCAGTTCAATTGACATCTTCAGGTCCACTCACGGCACATCGCCATTTCGGCGTGCTCGACACTGCAGCGGAGATAGGGATTGGCGGCGCGACAGTCCAATCGATTTCGGAATTTTCGCGCCAAAACTGAAACACCCGCTTCATATTTCAAAGTTGCGCGGCGCCCCCCCGGGCCAATCCCCATCTTCTGGTCATTGCCGGTTCGGACCTGCGGCAACTGCCGCCATCAGAACTGCACAACAGTTCCAACCCGCTCTCGAAGGAGGTCATCATGAACAAGTTTGCTCTCGTCGCCGCACTTTCCCTGACGGCAATGCTGCCCGTTACCGCCTCTTCGGCTTTTGCCGAAACAGCAAGCAATCAGGCAGCCCTCTGCGAAACAGCCCCTGCCAAGGCCGCCCAAGCCGGCATCGATTGCACCCCCACGTCACAGTTTACCCGCGATAAAGATGCTGCCACCGAGAAGTATCCCTCCGGTCCGGTTAATTTTGGCAACGGGATGGTGTTCTGATCACTTGGACCTCCAGCCAAGAATGCGCCGAACGCCCCTCCGGTTCGGCGCATTCCCCAACAACTCTTCCCAGCATCTCGCGTGATCAGGCGACCCGCACCAACCGTGCGGGGTGAACGCCGCGAACAGATGCAGGCGCCAAACGGCCATTCGTCACCAGCAACCCCGCCGCCTCGTCAAGATATCCTGGCACAAGCTCGCAACCGAGCAGACGGGAGCGCTCAACCGGTCCTGGCATGATCAACCCGCCAGTTTTCTCGACGGAAAATCCAAAGCGGCTGTAATAGGCCGCATCGCCAACCAGCATGATGGCGCCATGCCCAAGCTCTGCCGCCCGGTTGATCGCATGCCGCATCAACGCCGAGCCGATGCCCCTCCCAGCGACTTCCGGCGCCACAGCCAGCGGACCGAGCAGCAGCAGTTGCCAATCTCCCGCAGCCACATCCCACAACCTGACACTGCCGATCAGCGTGCCGTTGCTGTCGCGAGCGACAAAGGCCAAACCCGATGACGGCAGCATGCCACGGCGGAGCTTTTCCGACGATTTGCGCTTTCGCCCCGGTCCCATGGCGCAATCAAGCATCGCCTCGCGGGCAGCAAGGTCGTCTTCAATTTCGTTTTCAATAGCAAATCCGGTTTTGCCAAACCCACACACATGGCCAGTCACGGGCTGATCCTCGACATATCAAACCAACGCTTGAACACGGCTCCGCCTGCCCCGGGCACGTGCCGCGGCAGGCATCAGCCTGAACGAACATTCCGTTCAGATCACGTAGGATCGCAAGGGTTCGAACCCATTGAACGCCACCGACGAATAGGTACTGGTGTAGGCGCCTGTGCCCTCGATCAACACTTCGTCTCCGATGGTCAGCGAAACCGGCATCGGATAGGGATTCTTCTCGTACATCACATCGGCGGAATCGCAGGTCGGGCCGGCCAGCACGCAGGGTTCCATCTCATCGCCGTCACGCGCGGTGACAATCGAATAGCGAATGGCCTCATCCATGGTTTCGGCGAGACCGCCGAACTTGCCGATATCGAGATACACCCACCGCACCTGGTCTTCGTCGGACTTACGCGAAACCAGCACAACTTCCGCCTTGATCGCGCCGGCGTTGCCAACCATGCCGCGGCCGGGTTCGATGATGGTTTCGGGAAGCTGGTTGCCGAAATGTTTGCGCAGCGACCCCAGGATCGCCTGGCCATACGCCTGGGCGGTCGGGATATCCTTGAGATAACGGGTGGGGAACCCGCCGCCCATGTTGACCATCTTGAGATGGATGCCCTGCTGGGCCAGCTTGTCGAACACCCGGCGGGCATCGCCCAGCGCTGCATCCCAGGCATCGACCTTGGTCATCTGCGAGCCGACATGAAACGATACGCCGTGCGAGTTGAGGCCCAGCTGATGCGCGTAGACCAGCACATCAACAGCCATCTGCGGCACACAGCCGAACTTGCGCGACAGCGGCCATTCGGCGCCATCACCATCGGTCAGCACCCGGCAGAACACCCGGGCGCCGGGTGCGGCGCGGGCGATCTTTTCAACTTCTTCATGGCTGTCGACAGCAAACAGCGAGACACCCAGCGCGTGGGCGCGGGCAATGTCACGCTCTTTCTTGATGGTGTTGCCATAGGAAATCCGGGCAGCGGTGGCACCGGCTTTCAGCGCCATTTCGATTTCGGTCACCGAGGCGCAATCAAAATTGGAGCCGAGACCGGCCAGCAGCCGCAGGATTTCCGGCGCCGGATTGGCTTTGACCGCATAATAGATCGAGCTGTCGGGCAGCGCCTTGCTGAAGGACTGGAAATTGTCGCGCACCACGTCAAGGTCAACCACCAGGCAAGGACCATCGGGACGTCGGGTGCGAATGAAGTCAAGAATGCGTGCAGTCGTCATCGGGTGCTCCGTTCCCTGCCCGCTCAGGGGCCATATCTAGACAGAGCATCGTGCGGCCACGCTGTGAGACCCGGCCTTTGGAGGAACCGGATTCCGTCGTGGACGCTTGATGCGTCGATGAACCAGGCCATCTCGGGCGTTGGTTCGCTCTCGTCTGCCTTGGATTGGAGGGAGAACCCGACCGCACTTCCGGCAATGAAGGTGTGCCTCTTCAGTAACCCCGGCTGTTGGAGAGCCGGCAGACACCAGAAAGGCCCGCACCGTCGTTGCTTCAAGATGTCCTCGCTCATCCGGTTGGCCGGAGAAACGACTGGAGGGGTTAGTTCCAGGTACCATACCGATTCCTCACCATTCGAGGGTCGGCGGACACCCACAGGCACGTGCGACTTTGGGCTAAAGCGACATAGGGTTTTGACGCCCCCCATGCAAGAGTTTTCTTTAGATCCTCTTGAAAAATTGTGGCATTGAACGAATATCGGTCACTGTTCGATATATCACGACAGTACCAAATTCCCGCGCTGGTCTGGCGCCGACCCGAGGTAATTGCCTGCCATGGACACACTGACCCGTATCCGCGCCTTTATCGATGTGGTTGAAGCCGAGGGTTTTTCCGCCGCTGCACGCAAGGTCGGCCGCTCAAAGGCGCTCCTGTCGAAATATGTACGCGAGCTCGAGGACGATCTCGGTGCCTTGCTGCTCAACCGTACCACCCGGCAATTCTCGCTCACCGAAGCCGGCCACATCTATTTTCGCACCGCCTCTGACATCCTCAGGGAAATCGACAATCTTGCCGATCTTGTGCGCGAGGGCTCGAAGGACGTTCGCGGCCGCATCAAGGTTTCTGCGCCGCGCACCTTTGCCGATGCAGCGGTCGGCCAGTCCCTGATCGATTTCGCCGTGGCCCATCCCGATGTTACGCTTGAAATCATCTCTGATGACCGTTTCGTCGATCTGGTCGAGGAAGGCTACGATGTGGCGATCCGCATCACCCGACTCGAGGATTCCGGGCTGATCGCCCGCAAGTTGGCACCGTTTTCACTGATCCCCTGCGCTTCACCGGAATTTCTCGAAAAGCATGGCCCGATCACCCACCCGTCGCAACTCGCCGGCATTCCCGGCATCATCGACACCAATGGCCGTTTTCTCAACAATTGGCGGTTTGAAAACAGTGATGGTTCGGCACTTTCCGTGTCGGTCAACGGCAGGCTCGAGGTCAACAGCCCGCTGGCCGCCATGCGCGCGGCCGAGGCGGGGCTGGGCGTTGCCGTCCTGCCGGATTTCGTCTTCCGCGAGCGCGAAGCCAAGGGAAAGCTGACGCCGATTCTCGATGGCTATATGTCCAATGACCGTGGCATCTACGCGATCTACCCGCACCGCCGCTATCTGCCGGCCAAGGTGCGCGCCTTTGTCGATTTCCTGACCCAGTGGTTCAAAAACGCGGCCTGACCCGGTTTTCATCCAGCGAGATGCACCGTCGCCGAATTTAGGCCCATATTGCCTGCCACAGCCAAAACCACACTTGCATGCAACCAGATGGCGGACCATGACCAAGCCAATTCCCCTGATAGGATCGGGCCTTGCCGCAATCGCTGCGCTGATCGCCCCGTCAATCGCTTTGGCGCATCCCCACGTCTTCGCCGAAGCGCGGCTCGAGGTAGAGACCACCGCTGATGGCTATGTCAGCGAATTGCGCCATGTCTGGCGGTTCGACGAGGTGTTTTCGTCCAGTGTCATGCTCGATTTCGACATGGATGGGAATTTCGAGCTCGACGCCGGAGAACTTGCCAAAATCAGCGAGCTGGTTACCGATTCACTATCCGAATTCGACTATTACACCACCCTCACCGTCAACGGCGTCGATGCCGCCTTCACACTTCCCGAAGCGATCAAGGTTGCCTTCCAGGACGGTCAGTTGCTGATGTTCTTTGCCGAGGTGCCATCTGACAAACTGCCGCTGAAGGGCAAGATCGCCATCGGGGTCTATGATCCGACGATGTATGCCGCACTCGATTTCATGAACGATGCGGACATGGCGGTAACTGGCAGTTCGGCCGCCACCTGCGCCCGTGTCGTGATCCGTCCGGATCCCGATGAGATCATCGCTCAAAACCAGGATTCGCTGACCGAAGCCTTTTACGACACCACCACCAGCAATGACCTGTCGAAACTGCTGGCAACGCGGCTGGAGTTGACCTGTTGACGAAACCCGTTTCGATTGGCGCCAAGCTGGCTGCCATCTTTGCCTTGCTGCTTGTTGCCAGTTCGGCTCATGCCCAATCCTCGCTCGGTATCGGCACCGCCGAACCCTCGATCACACCGGGCGGATTTGGCGGGCCGTTGATCGACTGGATCAATACCCAGCAAAAGGCGTTCTACCGCGCCCTGACCGGCTCTCTCAAAGCCATGCGAAGCGATCCCTGGCAGGTATGGGGGTTGATCGGCCTGTCCTTCCTGTATGGCATTTTTCATGCTGCCGGCCCCGGCCACGGCAAGGCGGTGATCTCGTCCTACATGATCGCCAATGAAGTGGCGCTGCGACGCGGGGTATTGCTTTCGTTCCTGTCATCATTCCTGCAGGCGTTGACAGCGGTGATTGTCGTCGGCCTTGCCTATTACGTTCTTCGCGGCGCCTCGATTTCCATGACCCAGGCAACAAGGTTCATGGAGACGGCGAGCTATGGCCTGATCGCGGCTTTCGGTTTTTGGCTGCTGAGCCGCAAGCTGCTGTCGCTACGCGCGGCGCGATCGCCCGTGCAGGCTGCCCCACATCACGACCATGGACATGCCCATGCGCATGCGCACGAACATGCAGAAGGGCACCATCATCATCACGCCCACGCTGAGGGTGAAGTCTGCGCCAGTTGCGGTCACGCGCACATGCCCGACCCGAAACTGATCTCCGGCAGCAGATTGAGTTTGCGCGAAGCCTGGAGCGCGGTGATCGCGGTCGGCCTCAGGCCCTGTTCGGGCGCGTTGATCGTGTTGACGTTCTCGATGCTCAACGGCCTGTGGCTGGCGGGCGTGGCCTCTGCTTTCGCCATGGCGATCGGCACCGCCATCACCGTCTCGGCACTGGCGACGCTGGCCGTCACCGCAAAGGGCGCGGCAGTCCGTTTTGCCGGCGCCTCGCTGGGCAGCCATGTCGGCACAATAATCGAAATCCTCGGTGCAACCCTGGTGCTGGTGCTCGGTTTGTTGTTGCTCGCAGCCTCATTACAAAGCTGAGCGCGGCCTATTCGGGGTCGGCTTCGCCCTTGTTCCGACGCTTGCCACGCAGCCAGAACACCCCGAAAAAACAAAGGACCAGAGCCACCGCCAGCCCGACTGACAGCCAAGGCGAGATCTCTGACGTGGCCAGCATCATGGCAGGCATGTAATAAAATACGACCCCGGTGACGCCAAGAATGATGAAGGCAGCGATCGCCGCTGATTTGTTCGATGTCGCCGGTTTGCTCAAAGCCTCGTTCCTTCATCAATTACGGTCGCACGTCCGAAGTGCTGTCGCGCTCAGGTCATGGTCGCGGATTGGCAGCCAAGTCTCGCCGTGGCCAAAATTGTCCGTGTCTGGTGGGCCAATTGTAGCGCCTGTGTCAAGTCATGAGCCGGCAGGAACGCGTCTCCGACACATATCGCTTGCGTTGGGAGCCGCCACAGTGGCCACCGCGGTTTACTCGGCAGGGCTTGTCGGGTCGCCTGCCACCGGGACCGACATGTGCAGTACTTGCCGATCGGGTTGCTGTTCTTCCCGATCGACCGAAAACCCCAGCTTCCGGTACCAGCCTACCGCCGGATTGCGGCCGTTGGTAATCAGTTCAACTCTCTTCAGCCCAAGTTTTCTGGCACGCGCGAACGCTGTCGCCATCAGTGCCCGGCCTACACCGGATTCGGAGACCTGTTCGGCGGTAGCGATCGATTCGAGAAAAAGCCGATCTTCGAGAATGCGCAGGATCAAGACGCCCGCAAGCGCGCCGTCGCGCTCGTCGAGCCAGATCTCACATTCCGCCATCACCTTGCGGTAGTCCCATTCAAGCGGGATCGCCCTGGCGCCGATAACGGCTTCAGTTCGGGCATAGGCCGCGCGCTGAAAATCCTCGATTGCAGCCAGATCGGTGAGTGTCGCCCCCCTGAGCCCCTTCATGCCGGCACCCTCCGAAATTCCTCGAGTCGCTTTTTCTGGCGCCCATCCTGATCAAAATTTGCCGGATCGAGCCAGGCCTCGAATGCTTTGGCGAACATTGGCCACTCGCCGTCGATCATCGAAAACCAGGCCGTGTCGCGATTGGCGCCCTTGGCGACGATGTGCTGCCGGAACACCCCCTCATACTGAAAACCGAGCCGGTTTGCCGTCACCTTGGACGCCTCGTTGAGATTGTGGCACTTCCATTCGTAGCGGCGATAGTCGAGGACCTCGAACACATGCCGCGCCATCAGGTAATGCGCCTCGGTCGACATCGGCGTGCGCGCCATCGCCGGCCCGTGGGCGACCGCGCCGACTTCAACGACGCCATTGGCGGGATCGGGCCGCATATAGCTGGCCATACCCACCACCTCACCGGTTTGCCGGCTGCGGAACACGCAGGTGCTCCAGCCAGCCTCATGATTCTTCTCCTCAAGCCAGTCGCCCATTTCCGACGGCATCGCATAGGGCCCATTCGGGAAATAGCGCAGCAGATCGTTGATACCGTCTCCACCAAGCGCCTGCCAGAGCGCGGTTTCGTGGAGATTGCGCCGAAACGGTTCGATCATCACAAAGCGCCCAGTCACGGAAAAGCCCTTGGGCGCGGGACGGGATTTCCAGTTCGTCAAATCGTGCATAGGTAATAGCCTGAATTGAATTTCGCGTCGGGATAGGACATGAGTTCAGGCGACATGACAACCACTTGCCAGGAAAAATCCGGATGATCCAGCCCGTCGCAGCCTTTGACCGCATTGGCGAGGAAAATGCCTTCGCCGTTCTCGCCCGCGCCACCGACCTCGCCAACCAAGGACGTGACATCCTCAATCTCGGAATCGGCCAGCCGGATTTCAAAACCCCGGCGCACATTGTCGAGGCGGCGATCAAGGCACTGCGCGACGGCCACCATGGCTATACACCCGCCAACGGCCTGCTTGCGACCCGCGAAGCGGTTTGCCGCCGAACGCTCACCATGACCGGCATCGAGGTTTCCCCCGATAGCGTCATGATCATGCCGGGCGGAAAGCCGACCATGTATGCCGCGATCCGCATGCTCGGAGAGCCGGGCGTTGATATCCTCTATCCGGATCCCGGCTTTCCGATCTACCGCTCGATGATCGAGCATGTCGGCGCGCGCCCAGTTCCGGTGCCTATGCGCGAGGAAAACGGCTTTGCCTTTTCGGCCGAGGAAACCCTGGCGCTGATTACGCCTGAAACCCGGTTGCTGATCCTCAACTCGCCGGCCAACCCGACTGGCGGCGTCACCCCGAAGAGCGAAATCGACAAACTGGTGGCCGGTCTCGCCGACCATCCCCAGGTAGCCATCCTGTCGGATGAAATCTATGATGTGATGACCTATGACGGTGAACACCACACCTCGCTGCTGACCTATCCCGAGATCCGCGACCGGCTGATCGTTCTCAACGGCTGGTCCAAGACCTGGGCCATGACCGGCTGGCGCATGGGCTGGTCGATATGGCCCGAAAGCCTGATTGGCTATGCCCGCAAGCTAGCCGTCAATTGCTGGTCCTGCGTCAACGCGCCTTCGCAATTCGCAGGCATCGCCGCCATTGACGGCCCGCAGGATGCAGTCGCCGATATGCTGGAAGCCTTTGATCGTCGCCGCAGGCTCGTCACCGAACTGCTCAACGCCTTGCCCGGGGTCTCCTGCGTCCTGCCCAAGGGTGCGTTCTATGCCTTCCCCAATATCAAGAACACAGGATGGAAGGCCAAGCCGCTTGCCAGCGCACTGCTGGAACAGGCTGGGGTTGCGCTGATCGGCGGGCCGGATTTCGGCGTGCTCGGAGAAGGCTATATTCGCGTCTCTTGCGCCAATTCCGATGAGAACATCGAGGCGGCTATCGCGCGAATGGGAGAGTTCTTGGAGAATGCCAAGCCCTGACACGGTCAAGGGCGGCTTTCGCCGCCCTATCCGTCATGCCGTTCTTGGGAGGAGTGGAGAGGCATGTCTGATGATCAGGCTGCGCTCAAAGAGTTAACGGCACGTTAACGCCTGGCCCACTTTATCATCAGCAAAGCCAAACATCGACGTTATGGAGTAAAAATCCGAGCCTAATTCTACAAGACACCAATCGCGGTGTAGAAGAATATTGATGCGGCAAAACAGAGCGCGCCGGCAACGATATCAACAGCGCAACCACACAATACGAACATGGAAAGTTGTTTCATTTTTCTGACCGGGTTAGAAATATAAGAACAGCTGATCTTTTCGGCACTGTCGAAGGTCCGGCAAAAGCCCGCTCGTCGGACACAGCGGATATCTAACATGATCAATCTCCCCCTTGCATGGTTGGTGAGTGCCTTGGCAACAATCGCCGCGGTGGCATTGGTCATGAACAGCAGGGTATCCGCACCGGCCCGTGCATTTTTCTGCGTGTTTCTGATTTCCCTCGCCAGCATCGCCCTGATCGTCGGATTGCGCTTGTCCTTTGGCATGACATGGCTCACGCGTGTGCAACCTTTGATCGCCCTGCTGCTCGGCCCCTCCGCCTATCTGGGATTTCTGGCGCTGACACAGGAGCGCTGGCAAGCCTTGCAAAGGCCATTGGCGATCAATGCTGCGGTGGTTGTCATTGCACAACTTGCGATATTGGCATCGGCTTCGGTCTCGGCCGATATTTTCGTTCTCGGTTTCAACATCGTCTACCTGGTCCGGATCTCCGCATTTCTGCGCCTGGGTACGGATGAGTTCGTACATGTTCCCGCTCATGCGATGCCTGTCATGCGCTCGGCCCTGTACGCGACGATTGCGCTGCTGGGGCTGATGGTTGTGGCGGATTTTTCGATAGGTGCGGCAATCCTCTTTGCCGGCGACGGCCAAGCGATGCAGATGCTGTCGGGTGCAGTAGGGATCATGGCCGCATTCTGCTTTGCCGTTGCGCTGATCGTGGCGCCGCAAGTGTTGCGCATGCCGGTCTCCGGAGTGGCCCGCGAACAACAGCAGCCGACTGCGTCCGAAGACGACCGCTGGCTGCTTGCCGCTCTCGACGCAATGCTGGACGAAACCCGATTGTTCTCTGACAACAATCTGACACTGGTCCGGGTTGCGCGGCGGATGGGTGTTCCGGCACGGCAGGTTTCAAATGCCGTCAACCGGTGTACCGAGGATAATTTCTCGCGCTACATGAACGGATTCCGGATCCGTCACGCCCAGAAGCTGCTGCGCGACACCGACCTTCCGGTCACCGAAATCATGCTCGAAGCCGGCTTTGTCAGCAAATCCAGCTTCAATGGCGAGTTTCGCCGGATCGCGGGCCTGACTCCATCGCAGTATCGCGCCCAGAAACCAGAAGTCTAGAAAGCAGAACACGCGACATGGCTGACGTCCGCGCCAAAGACATCCGCCAGCAACGACTTGCCCGGGTTGAGGACAAAGCCGTGCTCCACAGTCAGCCCTTCCTGGATCGCAATCTGGTAATCCCGTGTTGTCCCGACACGATACTGGTCGCTGACGATATCCTGGCCGGCGATAAGGCCCTGGACAATCCCTGCGTCATGTATGGTCAGGCGGATGGTCTTCGCCTGCGTGGTGCCGATGTCGTCACCGCCAAAATCCCCTGCAACAAATCGCAGCGGCACGCTCAGACAATCATTTCCGTCCACATTCCGAAGCAGCGCGACGCCGGTGCCGGCAATGCCGCGCAGTTGCAACAATGAGGCTTCGCGGACGTTCTTTATGATGACAACACCAAAGGCGCCTGCGGGGATCTCCTGACCCTCCGCAATTCGCACCTTCGATGCGGTCAGCTGACCGGCTTCGCTTTCGGTGGTCGGAATCATCGAAGCGCCAAGACCAGCGGCGACCGCGAGGAATGCACAGGTGAAGATGATTGGTGTCTTGTTCATCGGCATGATGAGTTCCTTTGATGCGTTCTCGGTTGAACCACAGCGCTGCCGCTGCAGATAAACGCATCTGGCAGACGCTCGCTGGTCCATGCGCCCGAATGCGCGTTTCAGAACGTTTGAAATCGCAATTCAGAACCGAACACGCTGTCCTGGCTAACAAGCCATCCCGAATCTTTGGGATAGGCACAAAAAAGTCGGGGCGCTTGCGCACCCCGACCAATTTAATGTTGGGATTTTATTGTTTGAAGGCACCCAATACCTATTTGGTCACGAGCTCCGGCCCCATCAGGCTGTAGGGCAGCCACGTCGAGAGCACCGGCACATAGGTGACAATGATCAGGAACAGGAACAACACGGCGACAAACGGCATCGCCGCGCGCACTACCTGCACCAGGCTCATACCGGTAATCCCGGATGTGACGAACAGGTTGAGCCCGATCGGCGGCGTGATCATGCCGATCTCCATGTTGACCACCATTATAATACCCAGATGCACCGGGTCGACGCCAAGCTCCATGGCGATCGGGAACACCACCGGCGCCACGATCAAGAGCAGACCGGATGGCTCCATGAACTGGCCACCGATCAACAGCAGGATGTTGACCGCTATCAGGAAGGTAAACCAGGTGAAGCCATAGCCAAGCATCAGCTGGGTGATCGCGTCAGGAATCCGTTCCGAAGTCAGCACATGAGCAAACAGCAGTGCGTTGACGATGATGAACATCAGCATGATGGTGGTCTTCGACGCGTCGACCATCACCTTGCGCGTGTCTTCGTTGAAGAACGCCCGGCCGAAATTGCGGCCCATCAGGGACAGGTTTCGGCCCCAGATCGGGAACCCCGCTACCAGTGCGGATGGGACGCCCAAAACCCCCTTGTCACCGCGCCAGGTGGTGTAGGCCACCAGAATGACAAACGATATCGCCAGGCCCAGATTGGAGCGGCCGGCAAAGGTAATCGTTTCAAAATCATTGGTGGCGAAAAACGACAGGATCATCCAGACAAAATAGAATGCCACCGCATAGACGACACCGGAAAATCCGGCGCGGGCACCGCGTGAATCATTCTCGTTGACCCATGTGATGCCTGCCATCGGCCCCATGTCGCGATAAATAAAGATCGCGATAAAGAAGGAATAGACTGCTGCGACCGCAGCCGCTTCTGTCGGCGTGAAGACTCCACCATAGATGCCGCCAATGATGATGACAATCAGAAACAGGCCCCAGCCGGCTTCCTTGCCACCCGAAACGATCTCGCCAATTCCGCGCCAGGGTTCTGACGGAAGTCCCTTGATCCGTGCAACAATATAAATCGCCACCATCAGCATCAGGCCGGCAACGATGCCCGGGACCACACCTGCCAGAAACATCCGGCCGACTGACACATCCGTAGCCGCCGCATAGACCACCATGACGATCGAGGGCGGAATAAGAATTCCCAGTGTGCCCGCATTGGCAATGATGCCCGCAGCAAATTCCTTGGAATAGCCAACCTGCCGCATACCGGCGATGGCAATGGTGCCAATGGCAACCACTGTCGCCGGAGATGATCCCGACAGCGCCGCAAACAACATGCAGGCCAGCACGCTCGCCATGGCAAGCCCGCCGCGAAAATGGCCAACGGTCGCAATCGCAAAGCGAATGATGCGCTTGGCCACACCGCCGGTCGACATGAACGCCGAGGCCAGAACGAAGAACGGGATGGCGAGCAAGGTGTAGTTTTGCGAAGCGGTGAACAGTTGAATCGCCACAGAGGACATTGAATCATTGGAGAAGAACGCGATCAGAATGATCGACGACAACCCCAGCGACACAGCGACCGGCACACCGACGAACAGAAGCCCGAGAACGAGCACAAACAGAATTGTGGTTTCCATGGCGGTCAGTCCTTCAAAACGTTGCGGTTTTCGGCAACGAGGTCTTCCGCCTCATGTCCGGCAATGATCAGTTCGCGATCGCCGCGCCAGATATCGCCAATGGCCTGCAGGGCACGGAAGCCGAACAGGCCCAGTCCGATAGGGAGAATGAGATAGGCAATCCAGCGCTGTACGCGCTCTTTCACGCCCAGATTGTCCTGCATCCATTCCGGATAGCGCAGATCGTCAAGCCCGATGCCGATCTGATACATCTTCGACCAGTAAACCATCGCCCCGCCGCGGGTATTCGCGCCAAAGATTCCGAGCCACGCCGATTCAATCAGGATCGCGGCATAGAGAAAGGCGCAGACCGCACCGAAAATGGCAAAGAAACGAAACACCCGTTTGGGAAATAGCCGCAGAAGGGCGTCCACACCCAGATGCATGCCCTGCTTGAGACCGTAGCTCATGCCGAACAGGATCATCCAGGCAAACAGGATCCGGGTAAACTCGAGCGCGCCGGTCCAGCCGCTGTTGAAGCCGTACCGCGCGATAACCTGAACAAACGATACGATGGTGATCAGCGCCAGAATAACGGCGAGCACATTCTCTTCAAACCGCGTGACCATCTGTGGGCTGCGACGCTCCGCAACATAGAACGCCACAATCACCGCGCCCATGATTAGATAAGGCAAATAAGTATTCATGCGCCCCCCAGACGGTCCGCCGCCAATTTATGTGCAAACGGATCCGGGTGCTCCCCGGATCCGCATTTCGACCAGGACTGGCTTAGCTGGCGTCGTTCGAAGCCACTGCGGCCTCGATCAGATCGGTGCCGATATCGCCTTCGAACTTGGTCCAGACCGGCTTCATCGCATCGACCCAGGCCTTGCGCTGCTCGGCATCGAGTTCGCGGATCGTACCGCCGGCATCGAGAATGTTCTGCCGGTTTGCAGCTTCGGTAGCGGCGACCGCGGCGTTGGCTTCGATCGTCACTTCATCGGCGATCTTGACAAATTGGTCACGCACATCAGCGTCAAGGCTGTTGAGCCATTCCGTCGAAGTCACAAGCAGATAGGCCAGGAGCTGGTGGTTGGTTTCAGTCACGCCGTCCTGCACTTCGAAGAACTTCTGGGTGTAGATGTTGGACCAGGAATTCTCCTGTCCATCGACAACACCAGTCTGAAGCGCACCATAGACTTCCTTGAACGCAAGCTTCTGGGCCGAGCCGCCCATGGCTTCGATCATCGCCACAGCAACGTCAGAGGTCTGGACCCGGAACTTGAGACCATCGGCATCGGACGGAACAAGCAACGGCTTGTTGGCCGAGAACTGCTTGAGACCCGACGACCAGTAGCCAAGTCCGGTGTAACCCACATCTTCCATCACGGTCAGCAGACCCTTGCCCGAATCCGACTGGACGAAGTTGTCAACAGCCTTGAGGCTGGAAAACAGGAACGGCAAATCGAACAGGCGATACTTGAGGGTGTAGGCTTCGAACTTCGAAAGCGACGGTGCGGCAAGCTGGACATCGCCCAGCAGCAGCGCTTCGAGAACCTTGTCGTCGTCAAACAGGGTCGAATTGGCAAACACTTCCATGCAGGCAGTGCCGTTCATTTCCTCGTTGACGCGCTTTGCAAGCAGCGTAGCAGCGTCACCCTTGGGGTGGCCTGTCGCAGCCACCACGTGGCTGAACTTGATGACCATTTCGCCATCATCGCAATTTGCCGAAGCTGCATTTGCCGAAAGCACGAGGGCTGCCGCGGAAACGGCGCCAAGAAGCAGTTTTTTCATAAGATATCCTCCACTGGGCACTTGCCCGAAACACTGACTTGAAGCGGAGAAGAAAGACAGCCCGGCAGGCTTGCGTCCAGCAGGGCGCAACCTTCCCGGCGATGACCTCCCGCCCATCGCATTCAAAGGCATTATAAGCAACCGTCGTGCCAGTTGTCGGCACGGGGACGAATTCGCCGCATTTGCGCCATTATCCGGTGTCTGCCAGCTACCTGCTACCGGCTTTTACCCAGCGATGGGCACAAAACGACCCATTACGCGCCTCTGAATGGGTACATCATGACCCATCGGTTTCTTCATCCGTGGAAATATTAAGACGGCGCATCTTTTCATACAGTCCCTTGCGCGAAATCCCCAGACTCTCGTAGGTCGGCTTCAGGGCGCCGCCATTGCGGGCAATCTCAGCCTTGATGACGGTCCGTTCGAAAGCCTCGACCCGCTCCGGCAGATTGCCCGACCCGGATTCCATTGCCGCCTCCGCCAGGGTTCCGAATCCGGTCCACATGCCCAGCACAAAACGGTCGGCGACATTGCGCAGTTCACGCACATTGCCTGGCCAGTCATGGGCCATCAGCCCGGCCTCGATCTGCGGTGTGACATCGGGAATCTCGCGGCGATAGCGCGCCCGTGCCTCGCGCGCCATGTGAAAGAACAACAGCGGAATATCATCCTTGCGTACCCGTAATGACGGGATATCAAGCGTAACGACATTGAGCCGGTAATAGAGATCGGTGCGGAAAGCCGGATTGTTGCTCAAATCCGTCTTGGTCGCGGCCACGAAGCGCACATCGAGCGGTACCTGCCGGTTCGAACCCAGCCGCTCGATGTAGCGCCCCTCGATGGCACGCAGCAGTTTGGCCTGCAGATCGAGCGGCATGGATTCAATCTCGTCGAGAAAGATCGTGCCGCCATTGGCGTGTTCCATCTTGCCGATGCGCAGCTTCTGCGCCCCGGTAAAGGCCCCGGCCTCATGGCCGAACAATTCGGATTCAAAGATCTCCGCCGGCAAAGCGGCACAATTGATGGCGACGAAATTGGCCTTCCGCCGTGGCCCGAAATCATGCAGTGCGCGGGCCACGACCTCTTTGCCGGCGCCGGTTTCACCCGTCACCAGCACATCGGCGTCGGTATCGGCGACGGCAGCTATCTGCGCGCGCAACCGCTGGATCGCCGGATTGCGCCCGACCAGTCGCGACGAGAGATCGTCGCCACCATCGAGCGCATTGCGCAGGGTCCTGTTCTCGAGAACCAGCCTGCGTTTTTCAAGCCCCCGTTCGATCACCGACAGAAGCCGGCTTGCGGCAAACGGCTTCTCGATGAAGTCATAGGCGCCGGCGCGCATCGCCTCGACCGCCATCTGCACATCGCCATGCCCGGTAATCAGTACCACCGGCATGGTCGGATCGATCGCCAGCACCTGCCGCATCAGCGCCAGACCATCCATTCCCGGCATCCGGATATCCGACACAACCACCCCATGCAGGCTCCGCAACGGCAGGTCGATGATCGCTTCGGCCCTGTCGTGGCAGACCACGTTCAGGCCTTCCAGCTCGAGAGATTGTTTCAATGCATGACGCAAGTCGACATCGTCGTCCACCAGATGGATGATACGATCCTCGTCCTTCAACTCAGTCCTGTCCTGCAAATGCGGGCTCCTCCCTTTCAGCCTTGACCGGTCGCTCAGCAATATCGCCATCCAATTGTGCGGCGACTTTCCCATCCTTACCTAGGCAACCACATCCCGCCCCTCAAATCCGGACTCGGGGTTCCCCGGCTGTCCCTCTCTGGTAGCAGCGCGCAGGCTGATGGTGAAGCAGGCCCCACCCTCTGGCCGGTTGCTGGCGGTGATCGTACCGTCGAAATCGCGGATGATGTTGTCAACGATGGAAAGACCGACACCGATCCCCTCACCCACTCCCTTGGTCGTGAAGAACGGATCGAACACCTTGCCCAACGCCTCGGGACCAATTCCCGGTCCATTGTCCGTTACCTTGACAACAATCCGGTCATCGACCTGCCGTGCGGTGATTTCCACCACCCCGTCACGGGTCTCCCCCAGCGCATCGATGGCGTTGTTGACCAGATTGACAAACACCTGTCCCAGCCTGATGCGACCACCCTGAACCTGCAGGCCACCAACCGTATCGCCAACCTCAATCGCCACGCCCGCAGCGCGGGCCCTTGGCCGCGCCAGCAGCAACGCTTCCTCAAGAATGGTGCCCAAGGGCACCGGCCCGATGGTTGCGCTGGGTTTGCGCGAAAACGACAGCAGCGTCCGCGACAATTCCGCCATCCGGTCAACCAGCGAATTGATCCGCGACAGGTTGCCCGCCACCTCCGATGTAGCGCCCCGTTCAAGAAACCGCGTCGCATTGTCGGCATAAGTCCGGATTGCCGCCAACGGCTGGTTGAACTCATGGCTGAGCGCTGCCGACATCTGCCCCAACGCCGCAAGCTTGGCAGTCTGAACCAGTTCCGCCTGGGTCTTGCGCAAACGCTCCTCGGCCTCCCGGCGCACGTCCACCTCCCGGCTGAGCGAACGGTTGGTCACCGACAAGGCCCGTGTTCTGTCCCGCACCACCCGTTCGAGCCGAAGTGCGATCGCCCGATCCGACCGGGCGCGCAGGATCGCCGCCTCGCCGCGCCGCAGCGCCACCAGCATGATCATGCCCAGCAACAGGCAGGCCAGCGTGGCGATCGAACCCGCACTGAGCCGAGCCGTCGCCACCGGCGTCGGATTTGCCAGCACATGCAAATCCCAATCCAGCACTGGCAATCGCCGCATCAGATCCAGTCGTTCCTCAAAAGCGCCATTGATCAGATAGGAGCCGGGTTGTCCGGCCTTGCGCAGGCTCGACATCGGCTTGAGCCGCCAGGCCGGATCGTTGGCCAGAAACACCGTTCCGGTCCGGTCGGTGACAAAGATCCGCTGCGCCGACAGCGCCCAGGCCGCTTCAACCCTGTAGAAATCAACATAAACGATGACCACGCCAACTAGTTTTCCGTCCCGCCGCACCCCGGAAGAGAAAGCATAGGTACGTTGGTTTCCCCCCAGCGACAGCGCGGCGCGGCCAAGCCGTCCTTGCCGGGCGGCCTCCATCAGCTGCGGCAATCCTTCCCCTGCCTTGACGAAGGGACCACGCGCATGGGCCAGCACCTCGCCATCGGGAAACAGGAAGGCCACATCCAGCGCCGCCGACATGCCGGCAATCTCCTCGACCGTGCGGCGCGCATCCAGCGCCTGGGCATTACCCTGCACATCGCGGATGAACAGCGCACGGATCGACGATTGACGGGCCAGCAGTGGCGGCAGCAAACGGTATTTGTCCAGCACCCCTGACAGGGTTTCGGTCTGCACCGCCAATGTTTCGCCGGCTTTCTGCATGACCTCGGCAAGCGCCCTATGCCCGGCCGAACGAACCGACCATGTCACCACGACCGCAGAGATCACCGCCCAGGCGATGAACAGCCCGGTGCGGGTCAGGCGGAAACGTTTTTCAATGGCGGGTCGTGATCGCATCGCCGGACACTAGAACATCCGACAGGTCCAAGGAAGATCAACCGCCAGGGGCAGCGTGCGGCATTGGAACTCAACGCATGTCACGTTCAGATGCAGTCATTGGAGCGCGACATGCATCAGATGAAAGCGTTGAAGCGACCTTTATACTTCAAGCCTTCGCCGCAGTCACCGTGGCGTCGATGTGGTCAACCAGCGTATCGGCCAGTCCCAGGCGACCGGCCAGCAGATCCAGAAAACCGCGTTCGGCCCGGGTATCCGGATCAATCGCAAGCCGGGCCGCGGTAAACATCTCCACCTTCTGCGCCTCGGTCGAGGCCGAGCTGACAAGGGCGTCGATGTCGACTGGTTCGCTCAGTTGCTTGTCCAGAAACGCCACGGCGTCATCGCCAAGCCCCGAGAGCGCCAGCTTGTCATGAATGCGCGCGCGCTCGGCGTCATCGACATGCCCGTCAGCCCGCGCGGCAGCGATCATCACCTGCACCAGCGCCAGCGCGAAATCACCATTGACCGATGCCGGTTCGGCGGAAAACCCGGAGTCCTCAGGCGGAGCCAGCAATTCCTGCTCGTCCGCCTGTGCGGTCGTAGCGGGGTCTTGTCCTGCCTGATAGTTTTTCCATGCCTGGTAGCCGAGCCCCGCGATGGCCGCCATGCCGCCCAGCTTCAGCGCTGATCCACCCAGAGCTCGGCCGGTTCCTGTGCCCAGCAAAACCGCAACAATGGCACCAGTGGCAAGCGGGTTGCTTTTGGCAAGCTCAGTCACCTGGCCGGCCTTGTCGCGCACGGTACCTTGGGTGCCGGGCACATTCGAGCCGAGGAATTGCTCAAGCAGGGCTTTGGGATCGAACATGGTCACGGGTCCTTTGCTTCGGAAGTAGCGCGGGCCGATCCCGCACTTAACCAGATAGGAACGCCGCACACAGCTTTCAAACACCGGCCGATCAGACTGTGCCAAAATTCGGTACTCGTGCATCTGCAAAATACAGCCGCACAAGCCGGTCAATCAGGCATGAACGAGCAGGATCCTCAACCTGCCAGCAGGCAGGCTTCGGCGGCAAGCCGGGTGATCCCGTCCCAATCGCCGGCTTCGACCAGAGCGGCCGGTGCTACCCACGATCCGCCGACGCAGATCACATTGGGAAGCGAAAGGTAGTCGCGTGCATTGGCCGGCGTGATCCCGCCGGTGGGACAGAACTGCATGCCCGCGAGTGGCGATGACAATGACTTGAGATAGGCAGCCCCACCGGCCTGCTCGGCCGGGAAGAACTTGAGCACCTGATAGCCCTCTTCCCTGAGCGACATCACCTCGCTTGCAGTTGCCGCACCTGGCAGCATCGGAACCGGCGATTTGCGCGCCACATCAAGAAGCTCGATGGTGGTGCCGGGCGAGACGATGAATTGCGAGCCCGCTTCTACCGCCTGATGAAATTGCTTTGCGTTAAGCACGGTCCCGGCACCGGGCACCGCACCTTCGACTTCATCGGCAACCGCCCGGATCGCGGCGAGTGCCACCGGTGTTCGCATGGTGATTTCGATGGCCTTGAGCCCGCCGGCTACCAGCGCCCGCGCCAGCGGCACCGCCGTAGCTATATCGTCGATGACCAGCACCGGCACCACCGGCTGCATTTTCAGGATCGAAATAAGAGCTTGGGTCTTGTCACCCATGGCGCAGGTCCTTTCGCGTCAATAATCTGAGCGCATGGCAATAACCTTTCACCCGTTGCTTGTCCATGTTTCAGCTGTGACAGATGAAACGCAAGTGACGCACACACCGATTGCCTGGACAGGGCGGACGCGCTATTCCGACAATCATGAACACGCTTGCAACACCCCCTACATCCAACCAGCCCGTGGTCGTCGCGGCGCTGTATCATTTTGCCCGGCTGGCCGATCATGAAGCGCTGCAAAAGCCGCTCGCCGAGCTGTGCTGCAGCCTGGGCGTCCGCGGCACCCTGCTGCTGGCGCGCGAGGGCGTCAACGGCACCATCGCCGGCTCCCGCCAGGCGATCAACGCCGTGCTTGCGCATCTGCGCGCCATCTCGGGGCTCGAGCAGCTCGAGCACAAGGAAAGCGGCGCGCACAAGATGCCCTTCAGACGCATGAAGGTGCGGCTGAAAAAGGAGATCGTCACCATGGGCGTTCCCGATATCGATCCGCTTGAAGATGTTGGTGCCTATGTCGATCCGAAGGACTGGAACGCCTTGATTTCCGATCCCGATACAATCGTGATCGACACCCGCAATGACTATGAAGTGGGAATCGGCACCTTCAAAGGCGCGATCAACCCGGAGACCGGGACATTTCGCGAGTTTCCCGACTGGGTCGAAACAACCGCCTCGATTCCCCGTGACAAGCCGGTGGCAATGTTCTGCACCGGCGGCATCCGCTGTGAGAAGGCAACCGCCTTCATGCGCGCCAAGGGCTACGACAAGGTCTACCATCTCAAGGGTGGCATCCTCAAATATCTCGAGGAAGTCGACGAAGACGAAAGCCTCTGGGAGGGCTCCTGTTTCGTCTTTGACGAGCGCGTCGCCGTCACCCATGGCCTGCGCGAAAGCGACGAGATCCTCTGCCGTGCCTGCCGCAATCCGGTTACCCCGGAAGAGCAGGCCTCCGAGCTGTACGAAGAAGGCGTCTCCTGTCCGCATTGTTACCACAGCCGGACCGAAGAGGACCGGAAGCGTTTCCGCATGCGCCATCAGCAGATGCTGGCGGCCCGCAAGGCGGCCCAATCGGACTCCGAAAACGCATGAACGCGACAACGAGCGATATTGTCATCGTCGGGGCCGGCATCGTCGGCATCGCCACCGCTGCCCTGCTGACCGAAGCCGGTCATACGGTAACCGTCATCGACCGCTCCGGGATCGCCGAGCAAACCAGCAAGGGCAACGCAGCCGCCTTTGCCTTCTCCGACATCATGCCGCTGGCCTCGCCGAAGATCATCCTGAAAGCGCCGAAATGGCTGCTCGATCCGCTCGGTCCGCTGTCGATCCGCCCCTCCTACCTGCCCCGGCTGGCGCCCTGGCTGTGGCAGTTCTGGAAAGCCAGCCAGCCCTGGCGGCTGGAGGCCTCGATTGCAGCCCAGACCGCATTGATGCGCCTGGCTGAAACCGAAATGATGGCGCTGGTCGAGCGCGCCGGCATCGCCCACATGGTCCGCCATGACGGATCGCTTGAGCTGCATGAGAGCGAAGCTGAATTCAAGGCCACGCTTTCAGGCTGGCGGCGACGCGAGCAAGCCGGCATCGCCTTCGAGCACGTTCGCGGCGCACGGCTGGCCGAACTGCAGCCGGGGCTGTCGCCACGGTTCGTTGCCGGCACCTTCGTTCCGGGCTGGAAGACGGTGTCCGAGCCGCAACATTTCGCCCAGGCCCTCTGGGCCCATGCCGAACGGCTTGGTGCGGTATTCATCAAGGCCGAAGCAAGCGGACTGGAACACGATAGCTCAGGCCCGTCGCTCAGGATGGCCGACGGAACCAACCGCCGCGCCAAGACCATCATCATCTGCGCCGGCGCGTGGTCGACGCGGCTGATCAATCCGGTCACCCGCTTGCGAATTCCGCTCGACACCGAGCGTGGCTACAATACCACGCTGCCGCCCGGGACCTTCGATCTCAAGCGTCAACTTATCTTTGGCAATCATGGCTTCGTTATTACGCCGCTTGAAACCGGCCTGCGGGTCGGCGGTGCCGTGGAACTCGGCGGTCTCGATCTGCCCCCCAATTATGCGCGGGCAAAGGCGATGCTGGGCAAGGCAAAGTCGTTTCTGCCCGGCTTGGAAACATCTGGCGGCACTGAATGGATGGGGTTTCGGCCCTCGCTCCCCGACAGTCTGCCGGTGATCGGCGCGCTGCCCGAGGATCGCTCCGTGCTGCTCGGATTTGGTAATGGCCATCTCGGTCTCACCCAGTCCGCCGCCATGGGCCGGTTGCTGGCCGATCTGGTTGCCGGCAAACAGCCAAGTATTGACATTGCCGCCTGTCGGCCCGACCGTTTCTAACTGCCCTGCTTCGGAGTCCCTGCCATGGCGCGAAATCGTTTTTTCTGCATTGACGGTCATACCTGCGGCAATCCTGTGCGCGTCGTCACCGGTGGCGGACCTCAGCTCAATGGCGCGAATATGCTCGAAAAGCGGGCGCATTTCTTGGCAGAGTATGACTGGATCCGCACGGGACTGATGTTCGAACCGCGTGGCCACGACATGATGTCTGGCACAATTCTCTACCCGCCAACGCGCGATGATTGCGACATCGCATTCCTGTTTATCGAGACCTCGGGCTGCTTGCCGATGTGCGGTCACGGCACCATTGGCACGGTGACCATGGCGATCGAGAACGGCCTGGTGTCCCCGCGTGAACCCGGGGTGTTGGCTATCGATACCCCGGCCGGTCGCATCATCGCCCGCTATACCCAGGAAGGCCGGAAGGTCAACGAGGTGCGGCTCACCAATGTACCGGCCTTCCTGCACTCAACCGGCATCAAGACCCAGTGCGACGGCCTTGGCGAGATCACTGTCGACGTAGCCTATGGCGGCAATTTCTACGCCATCGTCGATGCCCAGAAGAATTTCCCCGACATGGCAAATTTCACCGCCGCCGATCTGGTGCGGATGAGCCCTGCACTGCGGGATCGTC
This sequence comes from Hoeflea sp. Naph1, assembly GCF_046837775.1. Taxonomy (GTDB): domain Bacteria; phylum Pseudomonadota; class Alphaproteobacteria; order Rhizobiales; family Rhizobiaceae; genus Hoeflea. The sequence continues at coordinate 4,398,057 of NZ_CP177286.1, forward strand.
TTAACGCGGAAAATTCGTTCATCCATCCGGAAAAGCCCGAGATCAACGGCCTCAGCCACATCCTCTGGACCGGGGCGCCAACCAGACCGGAAGCCCACGCCCGCAACGCCGTGTTTTATGGCGACAAGGCCATCGACCGCTCGCCTTGCGGCACCGGCACCTCGGCACGGATGGCGCAGTGGGCCGCCAACGGACGACTGAAACTGGGCGATGCATTCGTCCATGAAAGCATCATCGGATCACTGTTTCACGGCCGCGTGGAAGCTGCCGCAGAAGTCGGTGGCAAGCCCGCGATCATTCCGTCGATTGCCGGCTGGGCGGTCGAGACAGGTCTCAACTCCATCACCATCGACGACGAGGAAGATCCCTTCGCCCATGGTTTCGTGGTCCGCTGAGCCCAACCAACGAGGAACCCGCCGAGGGCGGTTCAGTCAAGTTTGCCGACAAACGCCTTGATGACGTCGGCCAGTACCACCGGGGCTTCGATGCATGGCAGGTGCGCGGCGCCAGGAATTTCCTGATACATCGCGCCGGGGATCAACCGCGCCAATTCGCCCACCAGCGATGGCGGAGTGGAGCCATCCTCGGTTCCCACCACGCAGATGGTCGGCACGTCGAGCGCGGCACTTGAATCAGTAAAATCGCTGTCACGAATCGCCGCACAGGTGCCGGCGTAGCCGGCGACTGGGGTCCGTTCCAGCATCAGTCGATAGCCGATGAAATCGGCATTATCGGCACGGCGGTATTCCTTGGTGAACCAGCGTTCGAGGATCGCATCGGAAATACTGGCAATTCCCTGCTCGGTGATCGCCGAGATCCGTGCATCCCACATATCCGCCGTGCCGATCTTGTGGCCGGTGTCGCACAGGATCAGCGCTCGCACCAGGTCTGGCCGCTTGGCCGCCAGCCCCTGCGCGATCATGCCACCCACCGAGAGCCCGCAGACAATCACGTTGCGGGCGTTGAAATGATCGAGCAGGGCCTCAAGATCATCGATGTGGTGATCCATGGTGATCGGCGCGCCACCGGTTTCCGACAGGCCATGACCGCGCTTGTCGTACATCAGGATGCCGAAATCACCGACCATCCGCACGATCACGTCGCGCCAGATGCGGTAATCGGTTCCCAGCGAATTGGCGAACACGATCATCGGCCGATCCGGCGCGGCACCGATCACCTGGTGGTGAATGACAACGCCGTTCAAGCGGGCAAACTGCATGGCGGAATATCCTTCGGGGAAGATCTCGGGAATGGTTTCCCCTGATCTACGCCAGAGCCCGGCGGGACGCAAATCAAAGCCCGCGGCCGCTCCGGGTCAGAGCTGCCGCGGGCTTATTCAACAGGCTCAGACGTAGCGGTTGACGACGTTTTCGAGCCATTCCTGTTTGCCGGATTTCGGCTGCGGATCAAGATTGTCGACTTCCACTCGCGCCGCGATCTGGTCGAGCGACATCGACCCGTCAAGCATCGCCTTGGCTTCCGGACGATCCCAGCCCGCATAGCGGTCGGAGACAAACGACGACAACGCCTTCTCCTCGATCATCTTCGCGGCGGCCTTCAATCCGCGGGCGCAACAATCCATTCCGCCGATATGGGCGGCCAACAGATCTTCCGGCTCAATCGACTGGCGGCGCAGCTTCGCATCAAAATTGGTGCCGCCGGTGGTGAAGCCGCCGGCCTGCAGGATTTCGTAATAGGCCAGCGCCATTTCCGGCACATTGTTGGGGAACTGGTCAGTGTCCCAACCCGACTGGTAATCGTTGCGGTTCATGTCGATCGAGCCAAAAATGCCGAGAGCGCGGGCAGTCGCCAGTTCATGCTCGAAGGAATGGCCGGCAAGAATCGCATGGCCCTGCTCGATATTGACCCGCACTTCATTCTCCAGCCCATAGCGCTTTAGGAAGCCATAGACCGTAGCGACGTCGTAGTCGTACTGGTGCTTGGTCGGTTCCTGCGGCTTCGGCTCGATCAGGATGGTGCCGGTAAAGCCGATCTTGTGCTTGTACTCGACCACCAGATTGAGGAACCGGCCCATCTGGTCGAGTTCGCGGCCCATATCGGTGTTAAGCAGCGTCTCGTAGCCTTCGCGTCCGCCCCACAGCACATAGTTTTCACCGTTGAGCCGCTTGGTCACATCCATGCAGGCTTTCACGGTTGCTGCCGAATAGGCAAACACGTCCGGGTCCGGATTGGTCGACGCACCCGACATGAAGCGCCGGTGCGAGAACAGATTGGATGTTCCCCACAACAGCTTGACGCCGGTCTCAGACATCTTGCCCTCGAAATAGTCTGCGATGGTTTCAAGGTTGCGTCGGCTTTCGGCGAAGGTATCGCCCTCGGGCCGCACGTCGAGATCGTGGAAACAGAAATACGGCGCCTTTAGCAGGCTGAACATCTCGAAGGCGACGTCGGCCTTCAGCCGTGCCTGGTCCATCGAATCGCCGAACCAGGGCCGATCGAAAGTCTGGCCGCCGAACGGATCGCCGCCGGGCCAGGTGAAGGAATGCCAGTAAGCCACAGCAAAGCGCAAATGGTCTTCCATGCGTTTCCCCGCGACAATCTCATCGGGGTTGTAGTGCCTGAAGGCAAGCGGGTTGGTGCTGTCAGGCCCCTCGAAGGGGATCGAGGTGATGTCGCCAAAAAAACCTGTTGTCATGAAGTTGCTCCTTTGAGGGCTGGATAGAGGGCGCGATAGTGCGAATAGGCCTCGTCAAAGGCGCTCGCGAGTTCGCGGTTGGGGTCGATCGTCCGCGCGGTGGCGGGCGGGGTGCAGATAGAAAAGGGGTCCGCGTTCTCCGCCGCGATCAGGCCGAGCCGGGCCGCGCCAAACGCGGCGCCAAAATCGCCGCCCTCGGAAATGTCGACCGGCATCCCCAATACTGTTGCCAGTGTTTCAAGCCAGTAGACCGAGCGCGAGCCGCCGCCGATAGCGGTCACCCGGCTAAGCTGCGTACCGGCCTGCGCCAGTGCCGCGAGGCTGTCGCGGAAGGCAAACGACACCCCTTCGATCACTGCACGGGTCAACGCCACGCGGTCGGATTCGTGTCCGAGGCCGGCAAAACCACCGCGAATGGCGGAATCATTGTGCGGTGTGCGTTCACCCGACAGATAAGGCAGGAACAGCACCGATCCCGGCGCCACGAGCTGTTCGCCCAGTTCCGCTGTCAGCGTCGCCGGATCAGCCGAGGTGATGCCCGCCAGCCAGTTCAGCGCGTCGGTGGCCGAAAGGATCACCCCCATCTGGTGCCATGTGCCCGGCAGCGCGTGGCAAAAGGCGTGAACCGCACTGTCAGGATTGGGCAGATAACGGTTATTGGCGGCAAACAGAACACCGGATGTGCCGAGCGACGCAAACGCCTGACCATCCGCCACAGTACCCATGCCGCAGGCCGAGGCCGCATTGTCGCCAGCGCCGCCGGCAATCGGAATGCCGGCAGGCAATCCCAGCTCCGCAGCTACCTCGGCACGCAGCGCGCCGGCCCGCTCTGTGCCTTCCACCAATGCCGGCATCTGTCCACGCACAAGCCCGGTGGCGGCCAGCAAATCATCATTCCAGTCGCGTTTGCCAACATCGAGCCAGGAGGTGCCGGCAGAATCCGACATCTCCGAAATCGCTTCACCGGCAAGCCACAACCTCAGATAATCCTTGGGCAACAGCACCTTGTCGACACGCGCGAAATTCTCTGGCTCATGCACGGCCATCCATTTAAGCTTTGGCGCTGTGAACCCGGGAAAGACGATATTGCCAGTCAGGAGACGGAACTTCGGGTCGGCGTCGAGGTCGGCCGCTTCCTTGTGGCTGCGCGTGTCATTCCAGAGGATGCAGGGACGGATCACCTTGCCGGCCTTGTCGATGGTGGTGGCGCCGTGCATGTGCCCCGACAGGCCAATGCCGCGCAGCCCGGCAAGCTCTGAAGCATGCGTCTGCCTGAGCTTGGCGATCGCTGACCGGGTAGCCGCGATCCAGCTGTCCGGATCCTGCTCCGACCAGCCCGGATGCGGGCGTTCTACCGTCAGATCGGCGCTGGCCGAACCGACAGTCTGCTGGGCGTCGTCGATCAGAAGCGCCTTGACGGAAGATGTTCCGAGATCAAGTCCGAGATACATGATGAGGCGGCCTTTCAGGTGTTGGGCGGAAGTTCGCAAGGTCGGGGGTCATGGCAAATTGTCTTTGAGAAAGATGTCGATGCGGATCCGCTCCTGCGCGCTCAGCGGGTCGAGACCATCGGCCCGGGCCTTGAGCACCCGGATGGCGCTGCGCACTTCGTGGCCGCAATCCTGATTGATCACCGCATCGAACAAACCGTCGGCCAGCGCCTGGCGCGAATGCACCGTCACTTCATGGGCGACCACCGAAAGCGCGCGTTGCCGATGCGCCGACAGCGCCTCGATCAGTCCGCGATTACCGGCTCCGAGGTTATAAACCGCAATTATTTCCGGATCGGTTTCAAGCGCGTCCATAACCGCCTGCTTGACCCGTTCCGCATCGTCATTGGCTTCCACCGGGCCAAGGATTTCAAGGTCTGGGAACTCAGCCTGCAACAGCTCTGTAAAGCCTGCAGCCCGGTCCATATGGTCGGACAGCTTCATTGATCCCGCCACCATCAACACCTTGCCATGGCGGCGATGGCAGAACCGGCCGATCAGCCCGGCAGCGGTTCGCCCGGCGGCAAGATTGTCGATGCCGCAAAAATGGGTACGGCTGGACCCGGGTAGGTCCGAGACCAGCGTGGCCACGTGAACCCCCGCATCGGTCAACCGCGCGACCGCTTCCCTGACCTCCGCCGTGTCGGTGGCCACCAGTCCGACGCCGGCAACCGAAGCCGGATCAATGGCCTCGAGCACACGGGCCAGTGCGCCCGGATCGAAAGCCGGCACCGTTTCGATTGTGATCGCGGTGCGCTCTGCCGACGACCGCTCGGCTGCTGCCCGGATTTCCGTCTCGAGATTGCGCATGAAGCTGTTGGGGCCACCCGGCACCACGAAAATCAGCGGATAGACTCTGCGTCTGGCGAGATTGGCAGCCGTGACGTCGCGGACATAGCCGAGGCGGAGTACTGCCCCTTCGACCTTTTCCACGGTCTGTCGCCGCACCCCTGGCCTGCCATTGAGCACGCGGTCGACGGTCGCCAGGCTGACGCCGGCGGCAGCAGCAATGTCGTGCACAGTAGGCCGCATGAAATCCTCCTTCCGGTCTCCTAGACCAATTTTTGAGGTACGTAAATCAGAAATTCTCGATCACCATCTGGCTCCGCCACCGCAGGCGTGTGATGAACCGGTGAGACGCCCGGGCCCGGCCAATACTTGACGCCACCGATTCAATATGGCCTAACGCAGCGCCTGCCGGTCTATGCCGCGCCATGCTTGGCTGCTGCTTGTTCGGCCGGTGATTGCAACCGGCATACCTCGCCGCGCGCACCATTCAAATCGGACCTGAAAGCGGGCGTCAAAATGGCCAACACTGCAACGCGGGTGCGCATCGCACCGTCTCCGACTGGCGAGCCGCATGTCGGCACTGCCTACATCGCGCTGTTCAACTATCTGTTCGCCAAGAAACACGGCGGCGAGTTCATTCTGCGCATCGAAGACACCGACGCGGCCCGCTCGACCCCCGAATTTGAACAGAAGGTGCTCGACGCCCTCAAATGGTGCGGGTTGTCCTGGTCGGAAGGCCCTGATGTCGGCGGTCCCTATGGCCCTTACCGGCAGAGCGAGCGCAAGGACACCTACCGGCCTTATGTCGAAAAAATCGTCGAGAATGGTCACGGTTTCCGCTGCTTTTGCACACCCGAACGGCTCGGCGAAATGCGCGCCGAACAGCGCGCTGCCGGCAAGCCGCCAAAATATGACGGCCGTTGCCTGACGCTGACAGCAGAAGAAGTCACCGCGCGCATGGCTGCCGGTGAGCCATCGGTAGTGCGGATGAAGATCCCCACCGAGGGTTCCTGCAAATTTGTCGACGGCGTCTATGGCGAGGTCGAAATCCCTTGGGACGCCGTCGACATGCAGGTGTTGCTCAAGGCTGATGGCATGCCGACCTACCACATGGCCAATGTGGTCGATGACCATCTGATGAAAATCACCCATGTGGCCCGCGGCGAGGAGTGGCTCTCCTCTGTGCCCAAGCATATCCTGCTTTATCAATATCTCGGCCTCGAGCCGCCGGTGTTCATGCACCTGTCGCTGATGCGCAACGCCGACAAGTCCAAACTCTCCAAGCGCAAGAACCCGACGTCGATTTCCTATTACGACGCACTGGGCTACCTGCCCGAAGCGCTGATGAACTTCCTCGGCCTGTTCTTCATCCAGATCGGCGAGGGCGAAGAGCTTTTGACCATGGATCAGCTCATCGCCAATTTTGATCCCGAAAACCTGTCCAAGGCTGGGGCCATCTTTGACCTTCAGAAGCTTGACTGGCTCAACGGCCGCTGGCTTCGCGAGAGCGTTTCCGAGGAGGATTTCGTTACCCGAGTCCTTGCATGGGCCCAGGGAAATGACCGCTTCCGCGAAGGCATGAAACTGGCGCAGTCGCGCATCACCAAACTGTCAGACCTGCCGGACCTGACCGGGTTCCTGCTCAAGGGCGACCTGGGACTGGTCGCCGACGATTTCTCCAGGATCAAGAAGGTCCCGCTGGAAGAGGTGTTGCGGATCCTGCAGATCGTGCAACCCGATCTCGAAAAAATCTTCGAATGGAACGCCGAGAGCATCGAGGTCGAACTGCGCGCCATTTCCGAGCGCAACGACATCAAGCTGCGCAACCTGCTGGCGCCGATGTTCATTGCCGTATCCGGCTCCTCGCGGTCGCTGCCCCTGTTTGATTCCATGGCGATCCTGGGCCGTTCGGTCGTGCGTCAACGGCTCAAACAGGCCGAAACCGCCGTCAAGGCGGGCGTGGACGCGGCACAAGCAAAAAACGGACAATAACCAATGACCGACAAGACGACCGAAACCGGGCTTTCTTCCGATGTAATCGAGGTGCGCGCACAGAAGCTCGCACGCCTGCGCGAAACCGTTGACGAGGTGTATCCTGCGCATTTTCACCGCACGCTCACAAACGCCGAGCTCGCGGAAAAATATGCTGACATCGAGCCCGACACACTGACCGGCGACATCATCACCGTTGCCGGCCGTGTTTACTCGTCGCGCAATTCCGGCATGTTCATGGACATCCATGACGCCTCCGGAAAAGTCCAGATCTTCAGCCACAAGGACACCACCCCGGAAGAAGCGCGCGCGCTGCTGCCGCTGATCGACATCGGCGACATCATTGGCGTAACCGGCGAAGTGCGGCGCACCAAGCGCGGCGAATTGACCGTCAACGCCCATGAAATCACCATGCTGACCAAGGCGCTGCTACCGATGCCGGAAAAATGGCACGGGCTTTCTGATATCGAATTGCGCTACCGCAAGCGCCACCTCGACATCATGACCAACGAGGAATCCAAGCTTCGCTTCCAGCAGCGCTCGAAGATCGTCTCCGGCATCCGCCGCTTCATGGAAGACGACGGCTTCATGGAAATAGAGACGCCGATGCTGCATTCGGTCTATGGCGGGGCGACAGCCGAGCCGTTCAAGACCCATCACAACACGCTCAAGCTCGACATGTATCTGCGGATCGCCCCGGAATTATATCTCAAGCGCGCGCTGGTCTCGGGACTGACCGACAAGGTATTCGAGGTAAACCGCAATTTCCGCAATGAAGGGGTGTCCACCCGGCACAACCCCGAATTCACCATGCTCGAATGCTACTGGGCCTATGCCGATTACGAGGACATCATGGGTCTCGTCGAACGGCTGTTCGAGAGCCTGGCCATGTCGATCCACGGCACCACAGAGTTCATGTATGGTGAGACCGAGATGTCCTTCAAGGGACCGTTCAAGCGGGTTCCCATGCCTGACGCCGTTAAGGAAGCGACCGGTATCGATTTCCGTTCGATCGCCACCGACGAGGAAGCCCGTGCCGCCTCAAAGGCCGCCGGTTTTGAGATCGAAAATGACTGGACCTGGGGCGAATGCCTGGCGTTCATTTTCGAGGAAAAAGTCGAGGCCACGCTGATCCAGCCGGCGCATGTCACGCATTTCCCCAAGGACATTTCACCCTTTGCCAAGGAAGTGCCGGGCGAGCCGCGACTGGTTGAACGTTTCGAGACCTATTGCAACGCCTGGGAACTGGGCAACGCCTTCTCCGAACTCAACGATCCGGAAGAACAGCGCAAGCGCATGGTCGAACAGCTCGAACAGGCGCACGCCCGTGGCGAACTCGAAAAGCAGCTCGATGACGAGTTTCTCGATGCAATCGACCAGGGCATGCCGCCCGCCGGTGGCCTCGGCATCGGCGTTGACCGTCTGATCATGCTTTTGACAAATGCACCGTCAATTCGCGACGTGATCCTGTTTCCCGCCCGCAAACAGCGTGCCGAATAGCGGGATCTTATAGAAGCCTAGTCTAAAGGTTCTGATTTGGCCGGCTAATGGCCGCCGGCCGATTCCGTCACTTCGGCCGACACGACGAGCTCGGGCTCTTCGTCGACCACATCGCCGGCGCAAGCTTGAACGTGCTCATCGTCCGGAATGCTCATCTCGATCTGCTTCAGGTCGAGATTGATCGCCTCGAGCTCGGTCAGCCGCATGTCGATACGGGGGCCGAAATAATAGCCTGCCCGGGTGGGCAACGTGTTGGCATAGCGCGCTTCCCAGGGTTTGGAGACGGCCAGCGTCTTGGCCGGATTGGGCGCATGCACGATTTCAGCGCCAATTGCTGCGCCGCGCAGTTCGGCCCTTGTAGTCGGGCCGTGCGTATCGGCGACCTGAACGATCACCAGATCCGGCTTCAAAGTGCTGGCCAAATGGCGAGCGACCCTTACGCCGGTACGGACGCGGGCGGCGGGATCGGTATCGGAAGTAGCAATCAACGCAATCAGCCGTTTTTCCTCACCGCGCTTGAAACCTGACTGGTAGATGGTTTTGCAATAGCCACTTTGGTTTTGCGCATAACCGGGAATCAGCCGCGCCGGCGCAAACATCAGCGCAGCCGTTCCCGACGCGCCAAGCACAAGCAGAAACCCGCCCGAAAGCAAGGCAAGCTTTCGCGAGATTCGAAACGCATGAAACAGACGGCGCTTTCCAGCAGCCATTCAAACTACACCCTTTACGCACAACTATGCGCCGGAGTGTATGCGAGCCCGCTTTCGCAATTGTTAATCGTTAAGAACAAGATGGCTGATATTGGTCAATCCGGAGCGGGCATCGTGAAACGACGGTCAATCCCAGCCTCGCGACCCGGAATGGAAAGCTGCATTGGCGAACGAGCGCGCCGGGCAATCACCTTGCCGCGCGCCATTACCAATAGCCGTGTTGCCCGCAGCCGGATCGCCTCGATCGGATTTCCGGCGTCAAGCACCACCAGATCGGCGCGCTTGCCGACCTCGAGACCGTAATCGGCAAGCCCCATGATCGCCGCACTTTGGGTGGTCACCATCTCGTAGCAGCGGCGCATGTCGGCCGGGCTGGTCATCTGCGCCACATGCAGCCCCATGAAGGCGACATCGAGCATGTCGGCAGCACCAAGCGAATACCAGGGATCGAGCACGCAATCCTGTCCGAACCCGACCCTGATCCCGTGCTTGAGCATTTCCGGCACCCGCGTCATGCCGCGGCGTTTGGGATAGCTGTCGTGCCGACCCTGCAGGGTGATGTTGATCAGCGGGTTGGGAATTGCCGCAACTTCCGCCTCGGCGATCAGCGGCAGCAGTTTGGAGACATAATAATTGTCCATCGAATGCATCGAGGTCAGATGCGACCCGGCGACCCGGCCGCCAAGCCCAAGACGCTGAGTTTCATAGGCCAGTTGCTCGATATGGCGTGACATCGGGTCGTCGCTCTCGTCGCAATGCATGTCGACCATCAGCCCGCGCTCAGCCGCCATCTCGCAGAGCTCAGTGACCGATGCCCGGCCGTCGGCCATGGTGCGTTCGAAATGGGGAATACCGCCCACCACATCGACACCCATATCAAGCGCCCGGATGGTGTTTGCCCGCGCCGACGGCGAGCGGTAAAGCCCGTCCTGCGGAAACGCCACCAGTTGCAGATCGATATAATCGGCTACCTGTTTCTTGACCTCGAGCAAGGCCTCGACGGCCAGCAACCGGTCGTCGCAGACATCGACATGGCTACGGATCGCCAGCAGCCCCATCGATGCGGCCCAGTCGCAATAGGCAAGCGCCCGCTCGATCACCGCGTCGTGGGTGAGCAACGGCTTGAGTTCGCCCCACAGCGAGATTCCCTCCAGCAGCGTGCCCGAGGCATTGATCCGAGGTTGCCCGTAAGACAACGTCGCGTCCATGTGAAAATGTGGATCGACAAACGGCGGCGAGACCAGATTGCCGGCGATATCGATGCTCTCCCCTGCCTCGGCGTCGATATTCGCGGCAATTGCCGCGATACGGCCATCCGTGATGGCAATGTCGGCCTGTGCGCCATCGGACAACACGCCGCCCTTGAGGATTGTATCGAAACTCATCTCTCGCCTTTCTGATAGGGAATCATCAACGCCTTAGGATAGGTCGCGCGTCGCGCCACCACTACCAGCGCCACGATCGACAGCACATAGGGCATCATCAGGAATATCTGGTAGGGGATCACCCCGCCGGTGATCTGTTGCAACCGCACCTGATAGGCGTCAAACGCGGCAAACAGGATTGCCCCGATCAGTGCCTTGCCCGGACGCCAAGAGCCGAACACCACCAGCGCGATGGCGATCCAGCCGCGGCCGTTGATCATCTCGAAAAAGAACGAGTTGAACGCGGACATGGTCAGGAACGCCCCGCCGATTGCCATCAGTGCAGAGCCCGCCATCACCGCGCCGACCCGCACCGCGGTCACCGATATCCCCTGCGCTTCCACCGCCGACGGATTTTCGCCCACGGCGCGCACCGCCACGCCCACCGGCGTGCGGTACAACACAAAGGCAACCACAGCGACGCTGAGATAGGCGAGGTAGGTAAGCGGCGTCTGGTTGAAAAGCGCCGGTCCCACCAGCGGAATATCAGAGAGCACCGGAACCGCAAACGGCTGGAATGATTCGATCTTCGGTGGTGAGGTAACTTCCGGCAGCAGTATCCGGTAGGTGAAATAGGTCAGGCTGGTGGCCAGCAGCGTCACCCCGATACCGGTCACGTGCTGCGACAGCCCCAGCGGCACAGTGAGAAACCCGTGCAGCAGCCCGAACATTGCGCCGGTCAGCGCCGCAACCAGCACCCCGGTCCAGAGATCGCCACACATATAGACGGTGAACCAGCCCGAAAAAGCGCCGGCAACCATGATCCCCTCGATGCCGAGATTGAGCACGCCTGCACGCTCGCAGATCAGTTCGCCCATGGTGGCGAAAATCAGCGGCGAAGCGATGCGGATGGCAGCAACCCAGAAGCTGGCGGTAAACAGGATCTCGAAAGCCTCGTTCATGTCACCTCCAGCGCACGCGGTAGCGCATCAGCATGATCGCTGCGACCATTGTCAAAAGCGACGTCGCCACCATCACCTGGGCAATGTAACTGGGCACATTGGCGCTGCGGCTCATAGCGTCGGCACCCACGAAGATGCCCGCCACGAAGATTGCCGCGGCGATCACCCCCAGCGGATTGAGCAGCGCCAGCATCGCCACGACGATGCCGGTGTAGCCATAGCCCGGCGACAGATCGAGCGTCAGGTTTCCTTTCAGCCCCGCCACTTCGGAGAAGCCTGCGAGTGCCGCCAGCCCGCCCGACAACAGCGCCGTCTTGGCGATCACCCGGTTGACTGGAATGCCTGCGAAGCGCGCTGCCTCGGCATTGTGGCCGACGGCGCGCATCTCGTAGCCGAGCACGGTCTTTTTCATGATCACCCAGACCACCGCCGCCGAAGCGATCGCCAGGATAAACCCGAAATGCAGCCGCTTGCCCTGGATCAGCCGTGGCAATTGCGCCTCCGCGATCACCCGCTTGGACTGCGGCCAGCCGAGCCCCATCGGGTCCTTCAACGGCCCCTCGAGCAGCATCGAGACAAACAACAGCGCGATGAAGTTGAGCAGCAGCGTCGTCACCACTTCATCAACGCCAAAACGGGTCTTGAGGATGGCAGGGCCGAGCAACGTCAGCGCGCCGGTCAGCATCGCCGCTACCATGATCAGCGGGATCAGCCCGCCCGACGGGATCGTCACCGCGCCGGTGCCGAGCACCACCGTCATCACCCCGCCAAGATAGAGCTGGGCTTCGGCGCCGATATTCCAGAGCCTGGCGCGAAATGCTACCGCCACCGCCAAGCCGGTAAAGATCAGCGGCGTCGCCCGTGTCAGGGTTTCGACCAGCGCGAATTGCGAACCGGCGGCGCCCTTGAACACAAGATAAAACACCGTGAACGGCGAAGCGCCGGCAATCATCACCAGTACCGAGGAGAAAATCAGCGTCGCCAAGATCGCGCCTGCCGGCCATAAAATCGTCGCCGCAGTAGACCGCGTGCTTCTTGGCTCAAGCCGCATCGCTGGCTCCCTCGTCAAGCCCGTGACCAGCCATCAGCTCACCCAGTTCCATGATCGACAATTCACCCCGCGCCGACGGTTTTGAAAGGCGCCCGCGGTGGATCACCAGGATCCGATCGGACAATGTCTGGATCTCGTCCAGATCCTCGGAGATCAACAGCACCGCCGCCCCCCGGTCGCGCGCCTCAATCAGCCGCGCATGCACATAGGCCACCGCACCGACATCGAGCCCTCGGGTCGGCTGACTGGCAAGGATGATGTCGGGGTTGCCGTCAAGTGCCCGGCCGAGAATGAGTTTCTGCATGTTGCCGCCCGACAGCAGCCGCACAATGGAGTCCGGCGACGGGCATTTGACGTCATAGGCCTTGATGATATCGCTGGCAAAAGCGCTCGCCGCCTTCCAGTCGAGAAAACCCATCCGCGAAAACCGCGGGCTGCGATAGGCTTCCGAAATCACGTTTTCGGCGACGCTCATGTCGCCGATCATTCCGGTGGCGTGGCGGTCTTCCGGAATGCGCCCGAGGCCACGATCCAGCGCCGACCGCGGCGACCATTTGCCGGCACTTTCCCCATGCACAACGATGTCGCCCTCGCGCGCCTCGAGCGTACCGGAGATCAGCGCTGCAAGTGCCGCCTGGCCGTTGCCGGAGATCCCCGCCAGCCCGGTAATTTCACCACCACGCAACTGCATCGACACATTGGCAAGAGCAGCGCCGCCCATGGTTCGGGTGGAAATCCCGCGAAGCTCAAACAGGATGGCGCCGGGAGATGCCGGTCCGACCTGGTTGACCGGCAATTGCCCGCCAACCATCAATTCCGCCAGTTCGCGCCTTGTTGCATCGACGGTCTTGCGTTCCCCGGCGAGTTTGCCGCCACGCAACACCACCACCCGGTCGGAGACCGATTGCACCTCCCCCAGCTTGTGGGAAATGAAGATCACCGACAGCCCCGCTGCCACCAGCTTTTTCAAAGTAACAAACAGCGCCTCTGTTTCCATCGGCGTCAGCACGGCCGTCGGCTCATCAAGGATGAGAATGCGTGCCTGCCGGTAAAGTGCTTTGAGAATTTCGACCCGCTGCCGTTCACCCACCGACAGATCCGCGATCATCCGATTCGGCTCGACCTCAAGCCCATAATCACTTGCGAGCGCGCGGATCCTGTCGCGCGCCGCAGCCGTGCCGAGATTGAACGACCACAGCGACCGGGTGCCGAGAACGATGTTTTCAAGCACGGTCATCTGGTCGGCCAGGGTAAAGTGCTGGTGCACCATGCCGATGCCCGCCGCCAGCGCCGCGTTCGGATCGCCAGGTGCCAGCGCTTCGCCAAATGCTTCGATTTGTCCCTCATCGGCCGTGTAGTGGCCGAACAGGATGTTCATCAGGGTTGTTTTTCCGGCACCGTTTTCGCCAAGCAGAGCCACCACCTCGCCGCGCCTGAGCGACAGCGAGATGGCGTCGTTGGCCACAAGGGCTCCGAACCTCTTGGTGATGCCCGAGAGACGGAGAACGATCTCCGCCTCCGGGCTGTCAGCCGCGTTCATCAGTTGGACTTGGGCTCTTCGTCATTAATCGCGACTTCAAACGTGCCGGCACGGATCGCCGCCTCGCGCTCGGCCACGAGCTTCATCGCCTCTTCCTGTACCTTTCCTTCAAAGGTACCCAGCGGCGCCAGCGAACAGCCGTCTTCCTTCATGAAGGAATAGACGCCGTAGTTCTCCGCCTTGAAGGAACCCGCCTTGACCATCGCGATCGCATGATCGAGCGTCGGTTCGAAATGCCACAGCGCCGAGGCCGCCACCGTGTCGGGATAATCCGACTGGGTGTCGATCACGTTGCCGATTGCCAGCACTCCCTTTTCCTTGGCCGCATCGGAGACGCCGAAGCGCTCGGCATAGAGAATATCGGCGCCACCATCGATCTGCGCAAAAGCAGTTTCCTTGGCTTTCGGCGGATCGAACCAGGAGCCGATAAAGGCGACCTGGAACTTGGCGTCAGGGGCGGTTTCCTTAACGCCTGCCATGAAGGCGTGCATCAACCGGTTGACCTCGGGGATCGGGAAGCCGCCAACCATGCCGATATTGTTGTTCTTGGTCATGGCACCGGCGATGATGCCGGAGAGGTAGGAGGCATCCTGGATGTAGTTGTCGAACACTGCGAAGTTAGGCGCGTCATCCTTGGGCATGAAGCTCGAGCCCATCAGGAAAGCGGTTTCCGGATAATCGCGCGCTACCTGACGGGCAGCGTCCTCGACGCCAAACACTTCGCCGATGATCAGGTCGTGCCCGGCTTCTGCATATTCGCGCATGACGCGTTCATAATCATTGTTGGACGTGTTTTCCGAAAACACATATTCGATGTCGCCGCGCTCCACCGCCGCGTTTGCGGCCTTGTGAATCCGGCTAACCCACTGCTGCTCGACCGGAACGGTGTAGATCGCCGCCACCTTGATCGGGCCATCGGCGCGCGCCCGTCCGATCATGCCGGGCAGCGTCAGGAGCGCCGCACCCGCGGCTGCACCAGCCAGCAAATGGCGGCGTTTGAGAGAAAGGGGGCGGCTTGTAGAAGGAATTCTGGTCATGGCTGACGCTCCTGTTGAACATTGATCTAAGCTGAACCCGTCTTTATTTTTGACCAAAAGATAAAACGTGTGCGCGGCATTGGCAACTGCTGTTGGAACGACTTTGGGAAATATCGGGCCGGGCCGGTTGAAGCCGTTGGCTACACTGCCCCGCCGGGAAAAATCGTCTGGCCAGTTGGGGCTTTGCAAGCACGCCAGTGACGGCTTTGGCTTGCACATTTCGACCGATCAGGCAAAACAAAGACAGTTCTTGAAGACGCACAGCCAATCCGTTCCGCCTTGTTCAGGCAGGCCAGTCGCACTTACAAAAGGGACATGACCGACATGACCACACGAGACCACCGCACTTTGATGGCGCTCAATTGCGGCTCCTCCTCGATCAAGTTTGCGCTGTTTACGCCGGACCGACAGCGACTGTTCTCCGGGAGCGTCAACGCAATCGGCAATGGCCAGACACCAAGGCTAAGACTGGATGGCAACGAGGCGAAACAATTCGGGGACACGTCGGAAGGCCATGCCACGTTGCTGCCGCGGCTGATCAGCGAGATCATTCAGCCGCGCGCCGGCGCCATTGACGGCGTCGGCCATCGGGTGGTTCACGGCGGTGAACGGTTCAGCGCCCCGGTGCTTGTCGATCCGGAGGTCCGTGCGGCAATCGCCGCGTTGATACCGCTGGCGCGAAGTCACCAGCCACATAATCTGGCCGGCATCGACGCAGCGATTGCCGCACTGCCGGGCATCCCTCAGGTTGCCTGTTTCGACACCGCGTTTCACGTCGACGTGCCCATCGTTCGCCGCGAAATGGCCCTGCCCCGCAGCTATGCCCGGGAAGGTTTGCTGCGCTACGGTTTTCACGGCTTGGCCTACGAACATGTCGCGGCCACCCTGCGCCGTCTTGGGCTGGCGGACAGCCGGGTAATCGCCTGTCATCTCGGCAACGGCTCCTCGATCTGCGCCATGATCAACGGCAAGAGCGCCTGGACCTCGATGGGCTTCACACCGCTTGATGGGCTGATGATGGGCCAGCGCCCGGGACGGCTCGATCCCGGCGCCGTGCTGTGGCTGCTTGAGCGCCACAAGGGCGACGCGGCGACGGTGAGCGACTTGTTCTACCACCAGAGCGGCCTTGTCGGCGTATCGGGCGTTTCAAACGACATGCGGCTATTGCTGGCCAGCACCGAGGCCGATGCCGGCTTCGCCGTCGAGATGTATGTCGACCGCCTGGTTCAGGAAATCGGCGCGGCGATGACCAGCATCGGTGGCTGCGATGCCTTGGTATTTTCCGGCGGCATCGGCGAGAATGCGGCCCCGGTCCGGGCAAGAGTGCTTGAGAAACTGCAATGGCTCGGCTTCGCACTTGCAGCCGATGCCAACACATCGACAGCGGAGCGGCTGACCAGTCCCGACAGCGCTCGCCACGCCTTCATCGTCAAGGCCGACGAGGAACTGGTGATCGTCAACGCGGTCTCAGCCCTGCTGGACAGCCGATAAATCTTCGCCCTGACCTAGCGCGAAACGCACAATGACACTGCGGCCCCGCGCCTAATTTGCTGCTTCGGCATCGACAGGATCAGCCGAGTCTGCGCCCTCGTCCTGCGGATCACGTTTGACCCGGAACACCGCCAGATAGAGCGCCGGGGCGAAAAACAGCGTGATCACGGTACCGGCAATGATGCCGCCCATCATCGCATAGGCCATTGGTCCCCAGAAAATCTGCCGCGAGATCGGGATCAGCGCCAGGCTCGCCGCCGCCGCCGTCAGCAGGATCGGGCGCGAACGCGCGTCGGAAGCTTCAAACACCGCATCCCATGCCGAACGCCCCTTGCGACGCAGCACTTCGACCTCGTCGATCAGGATGATCGAGTTGCGGATCAGGATGCCGATCAGCGCCAGCACCCCGAGGATCGCCACAAAACCCAGCGGCGCGCCGGACGGCACCAGGGCCGCAACCACGCCGATCAATCCCAGCGGCGCCACGCACAGAACCACGAAGGCAAGCCTGAAGCTCTGCATCTGGATCATGATCAGGGTCAACATGATCAGCACCATCAGCGGCACAACGGCGACAATCGGTGCCTGGCTCTTAGCACTTTCGGCCACCGACCCGCCGACTTCGACATGATAGCCGGTGGGCAGCGTGTTGTTGAATTCAGCAATCTGGTCCGCCAGCGCGGTGACGATGGTTGCCGGCTGATCCTTGGTCGAAATCGCCGCCTTGACGGTGATGGTCGGCATCCGGCCACGCTGATGGATGACCGGCGGCTCGGTGTCATAGCTGAAACTGGCAACCGATCTCAGCGGGATCGTCGTTGTCGAGCCGTTGGCAGCCAGTTGCAGCCCGGCCAGCGCCTCCACCGATTGCCGCGAGGCCATGTCACCACGCGCGACGATATCCACCAGATAGGCAGCATCGCGAAGCTCGGTGACCTTGGTGCCATCATAGATTCCGTTCAGCGCGGCAGCGATGTCCCGCTGGGTGATGCCAAGCTGGCGCGCCTTGTCCTGAAGGATCTCGACCCGAACCACGCGTGTCGGCTCGTTCCAGTCCATGACGATGCCCGACAAACGCGGATCGGACGCCACCAGCGCCGTCAGACCGCGCGCCTGGTCACGCACCTTCTCGATATCCGGTCCGGAGATCCGGTACTGCACTGGTCGGCCGACCGGCGGCCCGATTTCCAGCAGTTTGATGAAGATATCGGTGCCGGGAAACTCGTTGGCAGCAACCTCGCCCAATTCGACACGCAAGGCATCGCGGGCTTCCACCGACGGGGTCTGGATGACGAGTTGCCCCATATTGGGGCCAGGTGTCGGCACGTCATAGGCCAGCAGGAACCGCGGCGCGCCGCGCCCCACATAGGATGACCAGAACAACACCTTGTCGTTGTTCTCGAGCCGGCTTTCCATGCGGGTCATTTCTGCTGCAGTCGCCGAGATCGACGCATTTTGCGGCAGGGTAAAATCCAGAATCAGCTCGGGCCGGTCGGAATTGGGAAAGAACTGTTGTTCGACAAACCGCATCCCGAAGACCGACAGCCCGAAGACGCCGATGGTCAAGCCGATCGTCAGCCAGCGATGGTTCATGCTGGTGTTCAGCATCCGGTGAAACACGCGCCGCATACGGCCGGGTTCGCCAGTGTGATGTTTCATCTTGGCCGGCAGGAACGTCACCCCAAGGAGCGGCGCAAACAGCACCGCAACGATCCATGAAACCACCAGCGCGACGGCAATGACGACGAACAGTGAAAACGTGAACTCGCCCGCCGCCGAGGAATTGAGCCCGATCGGAATGAACCCGGCCACCGTGACCAGCGTCCCGGTGAGCATCGGAAAGGCAATCGACGTCCAGGCATAGGAGGCCGATTTGAACAGCGTCTCGCCTTTTTCAAGCCGCGAGATCATCGTTTCGATCGCGATCATCGCGTCATCGACCAGCAGACCCAGCGCAATGATCAACGCCCCCAGCGATATCCGCTGCAGCGTCAGGCCTGCATAGTCCATGACCACAAAGGTAATTGCCAGCACCAGCGGGATCGTCAGCGCGACGACAAGCCCCGCGCGCATCCCCAGCGAGATGAAACTGACGGCAAGCACGATCAGCACCGCTTCCAGCAGCGCCTGCAGGAAGTGACCGACGGCGTCATCGACCACAGTCGGCTGGTCGGCAACCAGATGAATGTCGATGCCGACCGGCAATTGCGACACGGCCTTGGCGATCACCTCTTCGAGCTCCGCGCCAAAATCGATGATGTTGGCGCCGCGCTTCATCCCGACCGCAAGCCCGATGGCGTCTTGCCCCTTGTAGCGGAACAGCGTCGACGGTGGATCGGCGTAGGCGCGGCGGATATCGGCGACATCGGTCAACCGGAAGAACCGGTCGCCGACGCGAAGATTGATATCCTCGAGGCTTTGCGCCCCGGAAAACTGACCCCCGATCCGCACCAGCACCTGCTCCGGCCCGGTGTCGATTACGCCCGACGGCAAAATCGCATTCTGGGCGGCGAGCGTATCCAGCACCGCCTGCTGATTGAGCCCCATCGAGGCGAGCCGGTCGGTCGAGAATTCGAGATAGAGAACCTCATCGCGGGTGCCGAACAGTTCAACTTTTCCCGCATCCGGCAGCGCCTGCACGGCACGACGGACGTTTTCCACATGGTCACGGACCTCGCGCGACGAAAACCCGTCGGAGGTGAAGGCATAAAGATTGCCGAACACATCACCGAAACTGTCGTTGAACTGAAAGCCGGCAAACTCCGCCGGAAATTCCGGGCGAATATCGGCCATCATGTTGCGAACACGCTGCCAGATCCGCGACAGGTCGTCGCCGCGGGTTGTCGGCAGCAATTCCAGATAGACGATGCTCAGACCCGGTCGGGTGACTGATCGGGTGAAATCCAGTTCGTCGAGGTCCTCGAGTTTCTTTTCGATCCGGTCGGTGATCTGCGTCAGCGTTTCCCGTGTATCCGCGCCGGGAAGAGCGGCGGTGATGATCATCGTCTTGATGTCGAAGTTCGGGTCTTCCTCGCGCCCGATCGAGACATAGGAAATCACGCCGGCAACCAACGAAACGATCATCAGGAACCAGACCAGCGAACGGTGATTAAGCGCCCAGTCGGAGAGATTGAATTTGTTCATTCGGTTTCACGCGGGCCGACGACTTGCCCTTCCTTGAGTGAATGAATTCCCTTGATGACCACTTCATTGCCTGCCGTCAGTCCGGAGGAAACAATCGCGAAGTCACCACTGGTGACACCGAGTTCGACCTGACGCAGGGCAATGGTGTCATCGGTCCGATCAACCACCCACACGGCAGGCGGCTCGAGCAGCGCCGAAACCGGAACGACAATGTCCTGATGTTCGCCACCGGATGGTGTCACCTTCACCAGCGAACCAAGCCGGAACGCCGGCGGTGCGGATTCGAGTGTCAGGTGCAGGCGGTGCGTCCGGGTGGCGCGCTCGGCCACCGGATCGATCCGCGCCAGCACGGCGTGTGCCGTCAATTCGTCATCGGCGAGCAGGCGCGCCGTGAAGCGATCGCCGACAGCACGCACGACAGCCGAATCCTCGGACACGTCAATGATGATCTCCCGTTCGCCGATAGCGGCAAGCCGCAGGATTGCCTGCCCTGCCGACAAGGTCGCCCCCGCTTCAGCCAGCGTCTCGGTAACGACACCGTCAAACGGTGCGGTCAAGGTTGCCAGATCGCGGATATCGGCGGCCCGCGCCCGTGAAGCCAGCGCCTGCTCCAGTCGGGCCTGTGCGGAAACCAGCGCGCGTTCGCTGTCCTCCAGCCGGGTGGCGCTGCCGGCCCCGCGCGCCAGCAGTTCCCTGGCCCGGTCACGTGCATCAGTGGCCGAGCGAAGTTGCGCCCGCGCCACCGTCACGCCGGCCTCGGCGGTGCGCAAATCTGCATCGAAATCTTCGGTGCTTAGCTGCGCCAGCAGATCGCCTTTCTTGACGATGTCTCCAATTCCGGCCGGGCGCGCAGCAACCGTGCCGATGATCGGAAAGCCCAACGCCGTCTCCGTGCGGGCGACAACAACTCCGGTAAAACTTTGCAACAGGTTGGCCTGTTGGTCGACAATGATGGATACCACCGGGCGCGCCGGCTCGGCGGCCTGTGCCTGAAAAGCCAGACTGAACGTCAGGCCAAGCGCGAGGCCTAAAGCCAGCGGCCTCATTGCTCCACCTCCACACGCCGCACAACCCGGCCGGGATAGAGAAGTTGCGCGCCTTTGGCGACCACCCAGTCGCCCTCGGCAACACCCGCGTCCAGATAGACCTTGTCGGTGCTGTAGCGGTCGATGGTCACCGGACGGAGCGACACTTTCATGGTTTCGCGTTCAACGATCCAGACCGCTGGCCCCTCTGCTGATGCGCTGATAACGGTGTAGGGCAGACCGATCTGCATGCCTTCATCGCGGGTCGCGGTGCCACGCACCGGGTCGCCGAAAGCCAGATCTTCAGGCGGGTTCAGCACAGCGACTTTGGCTGTCACCGTGCCGGTGGCCGGATCCACCAGGGGAGAAATTTCGGTCACGCGGCCCTCAAACTGTTGGTCGGGAAACGACAATCGCGACAGAAGAATGCCCGGGGCCGGCTTCTTTCCGATCAGCATGACTTCCGGAATATTGAAAACCGCCTCGAAACCGCTATCGAGCGCCAGTTCCATCGCCGGCTGCGCGGCGCCGATAATCTGGCCGGGCTCGATCATCCGCTGGATCACCGTGGAATCGGAATTCGCCCTGAGCGTCGTATCGGCAAGCGCCTTGATGGCGCGATCGCGTTCGGCTTCGGCCTGCTCGAGCACGCCCTCGGCGGCGCGCAGAGCGTCCTCCTTGGCGTCGCGCTCGGCACGGGTTGTGGTGCCGCTGGCAAGCAGCGTATTGGCGCGATCGAGGTCCTCTATTGCCTGGCGATGGTCGGCACGCGCCGTGGTCAATCCGGCTTCGGCAGTCCGTATCGCAAGCTCCTGCTGGATCGAATCCAGCCGAGCCAGCGGGGCGTCCTGCTTGACCTTGGCACCGACTTCCGCCAGCACCTCGATCACCCGCCCGCCCACGGGAAAAGACGCCATCAGCGATTCACGGGCGCGAATTTCACCGGTCTGGCTGAAACTGCGCAGTTCCAGGGTTTGGCTGGCTTCGACGATCTCGACGGCCAGCGGCTGTTCGCCCTGTGCGGGAACACTTCCCAACACGGCTACAGCAGCGGCCCATGCGATGACTATAGATCTCAAAGCGGCAATCCGTACCTGTTTGCGAGGGGAGCAACGCATACACTGTTGCCCTTCATGACGCCAGACCCGGAGACAGCGCGCGACGCGCCGTTTCGCGCACTTGATAGGCGCGGGCATCACACCTCAACAAGATCCCGGGCATCGCGCTGAAGAAACGATTGTCGCTGGCTCGAAGTTGACAAGCTGCATCAGATTCATGCCCTGTGCTATCGAGGACATTCCATCGACTGCCGAGGCTGCCAAACTGAAAACATTCGCTCCCAAACTGATCATCTTCGACTGCGACGGCGTTCTGGTGGACAGCGAAGTCATCAGCGCCAACGTGCTAATTGACGCGCTGGCAAGCATCGGCGTGGTGGTCGATTTCGCACATGTTCAGGCCCATTTCCTCGGCCGCAGCTGGGTCACGGTTGCCGCCGAAATCCGCAGCACCCACGGCTATTTGCCGGGGAATGATTTTGAAGAAATGTACCGCAGCGAATTGCTCAAGCGGTTTGAACGTGAGCTAGTGCCCACCCAAGGGGTCGTGACGCTTCTGCAGGCTTTGACAGTCGGCGCCTGCGTGGCAACCAGCAGCACGCCGAAGCGGGTGAACCGGTCACTGGAACTGACCGGCCTTTCGGAGTTTTTCGGCGCGGACGTGTTTACCGCCTCCGAGGTCGAGCGCGGCAAGCCGGCGCCAGATCTGTTTTTACACACGGCCAGCCGCATGCAGGTTGCCCCCTCGCAATGTCTGGTGATCGAGGATTCGGTGCCCGGCATTCAGGCCGCCATCAATGCAGGCATGCCGGTGGTCCGCTTTACCGGCGGAAGCCATCTTCAGGGCCTCAGCGACAATGTGCTGACTATGGACGGGCAGGTAAGGTGTTTTGACAAATGGCAGCATTTCTCCGAAATGGTGCCGCATGCTACCAGCAGAACCAACAGGTAATTGAAATTATGAGCAGTGCAGGCGATCAGGAAACCAGCCGTTTGGACGACGCCGCCCGCGCCGGCTGGCTCTATTATGTTGCCGGCAATACTCAGGACGAAATCGCCCGAAAACTGGGCGTCTCGCGACAAACCGCCCAGCGTCTGGTGTCGCTCGCGGTCAGCGAGAAGCTCGTCAAGGTGCGGCTTGATCATCCGATCGCCAGTTGCATGGAACTGGCGCGTGGCCTGAGCGAGAAATTCGGACTTGCCACCTGCGAGGTCGCGCCGACCGACCCGGACGCGCCGGCAGCCTTGACCGGAATTGCCCAGATTGCGGCCGGCGAGATTGAACGCATCCTCAAATCAGATCACCCCAAGATCATCGCGCTTGGCACCGGCCGCGCCTTGCGTGCCTGTGTGGAACAACTGCCCAAGATGGATTGTCCGCAGCATCGGATCGTCTCGCTGCTTGGCAACATGATGTCGGATGGCGCAGCCACGCCCTACAACGTCGTCATCCGCATGGCTGACCGCGTCAACGCCCGCCATTACCCGATGCCGTTGCCGGTGTTTGCCCGCTCGGTTGAGGAAAAACAGCTACTGCAGCAGCAGGAAGCGGTGCACAACATCCTCGAACTGGCACGCCAGGCAGACGTTACCTATGTCGGTATCGGCAATATCGGCGACCAGGCACCACTGATGATCGATGGCTTTGTCAGCCGTGAGGAAATGCGGGCACTGCTCAAGGCGGGAGGCGTCGGTGAAATCACCTCCTGGGTATTTGATCGCGAAGGCCGGTTGATTGACGGCCTGACCAATGACCGGGTGGCCAGCGCTCTGCTGGAAGCAGCGCCCTCCAAGCCGGTCATCGCCATTGCGGTCGGTGCATTGAAGGTCGACGCGATCATGGCTGCTTTGCGCGGCAAACTGATCAATGGGCTCATAACCGATGAAGCCACGGCGGAAAGCCTGCTGAACTTCTAGGCAAATCCGAGTTTTTTTTAAGCCTCTGACATTGTTGCTTTCTTTCCAAAATTTGCGGCGCACCACGCAGGTGCAGCATCGATTTTGCTTGACTCTAGGGCATTATTGACTGAATATTTGCCCGTCTAATTGGCATTTGCCCACGCCGGGCATTGGGAGGAATTTATGAAGAGATTTGCAAACGTGCTTTTGTGCGCGTCGGCGCTGTCGATGCTCGGCACGGCGACGATGGCCGAAAAGCTGACGATCGCCATGGTCAACAATGGCGACATGATCCGCATGCAGAAACTGTCCGACGATTTCACGGCAAAGAACCCGGACATCGAACTGGACTGGGTAACGCTGGAAGAAAACATCCTGCGTCAGCGTGTCACCACCGACATCGCCACCAAGGGCGGCCAGTATGATGTCATGACCATCGGCACTTACGAAGTGCCGATCTGGGGCAAGCAGGGTTGGCTGGTTTCACTCAACGATCTGCCCGCATCCTACGATATTGACGATCTTCTGCCTGCGATCCGCGGCGGCCTGACCGTCGACGGTGAACTGTACGCAGCCCCCTTCTACGGTGAATCATCAATGGTGATGTACCGCACCGACCTGATGGAAAAGGCCGGCATGGAAATGCCGGATGCGCCGACCTGGACGTTCATCCGCGAAGCCGCGGCCGCCATGACCGACAAGGACGCCGGCATTTACGGCATCTGCCTGCGCGGCAAGGCCGGCTGGGGCGAGAACATGGCCTTCCTGACAGCCACCGCCAACTCGTTCGGCGCCAAGTGGTTTGACATGGACTGGAAAGCCCAGTTCGACAGCCCCGAGTGGAAGGAAGCCCTGACGTTCTACATCGAGATGATGAATGAATCAGGACCTCCGGGAGCCGCCAACAACGGTTTCAACGAAAACCTCTCGCTGTTCCAGACCGGCAAGTGCGGCATGTGGATCGACGCCACCGTGGCGGCTTCCTTTGTCACCAATCCGACGGATTCCCAGGTTGCCGACAAGGTCGGTTTCGCTCTCGCTCCCGACAATGGTCTGGGCAAGCGCGGCAACTGGCTCTGGGCATGGTCGCTGGGCATTCCGGCAGGAACCCAGAAGGCAGAATCGGCGAAGAAGTTCGTCGAATGGGCCACTTCGAAAGAGTATCTGGCGCTGGTAGCTGAGAAGGAAGGCTGGGCCAACGTACCTCCGGGCACGCGGACCTCGCTCTATGAGAACCCTGAATATGCCAAGGTTCCGTTTGCGAAGATGACGCTCGACAGCATCAACGCTGCCGATCCGCAAAACCCGACGGTCGACAAGGTGCCTTATGTCGGCGTTCAGTTTGTCGCCATTCCCGAGTTTCAGGGAATCGCAACGGCTGTTGGCCAGCAGTTCTCTGCAGCCCTTGCCGGAACGACATCGATTGACGACGCACTGTCCAATGCGCAGGCCCTGACCACGCGCGAAATGCAAAAGGCCGGTTACCCCAAGTAGGGTCTCCGACCAGATCGGGAGCCGGAACCTTCCGGCCGGCTCCCGTTTTTTACTCTCGACCTGTCCCCGACCTGTCAAGGAACCGAGCCATGGCGACCGCCCACTCACGCAGTGCAGCACGCTTGATGATGTCCCCCGCAGTGATTTTGCTGCTGGGCTGGATGATCATCCCGCTGTCCATGACGATCTACTTCTCGTTCCTGCGCTACAATCTGCTATCGCCCGGCACCGAAGCCTGGGCCGGGTTTGACAACTACCGCTATTTTCTGACCGACCCCGCCTTCTTCGATGCGATGGCCAACACCTTCATTCTGGTGCTTGGCGTGTTGTTGATCACTGTTGTCGGCGGCATCTTGCTGGGACTGCTGCTGGATCAGCCATTCTTCGGCCAGGGCATCGTCCGGATCCTTGTGATCGCCCCCTTCTTTGTCATGCCGACCGTGTCCGCACTTGTGTGGAAGAACATGTTCATGAACCCGGTCAACGGCCTGTTCGCCTATATGGCGACCGCCGTCGGGCTCGAACCGTTTGACTTCCTCAGTCACGCGCCGCTGGCCTCGATCATCCTGATCGTATCCTGGCAATGGTTGCCGTTTGCGACCCTGATCCTGCTCACCGCCTTGCAGTCGCTGGACCAGGAACAGCTCGAAGCTGCCGAAATGGATGGCGCCGGGCCCGTCAACCGCTTCACCTTCATCATGCTGCCGCATCTGGGCCGGGCGATCACCGTTGTGATCCTGATCCAGACCATTTTTCTGCTCTCGATCTTCGCCGAAATTCTGGTCACCACCAATGGCGGACCGGGCACGGCGACCACCAACCTGACCTACCTCGTCTATGTGCAATCACTATTGCAGTTCGACGTGGGCGGCGGTTCCGCCGGCGGCATCGTTGCTGTCATTCTCGCCAATATTGTTGCGATCTTCCTGATGCGGATGATCGGCAAGAACCTGGACGCTTGAGACCATGGCGCGCGCTGTTTCAACCCGACGCAAACTCTTCGTCACGCTTCTCGCCTGGTCGATCGGTATTGCAATCTTCTTCCCCATCCTGTGGACGTTCCTGACCAGCTTCAAGACCGAAGCCGAGGCCATCGCGTCCCCGCCGTCCTTGTTCTTTTTTGACTGGACCACGGAAAACTACGCCGAGGTAAACTCACGCTCGAATTACGGCCTCCACTTCGCCAATTCGGTGATCATCTCGCTGGGCTCCACCCTGCTCGGTCTGCTGATTGCCATTCCGGCGGCCTGGTCGATGGCCTTCGTACCCGGCAAACGGACCAAGGACATCCTGATGTGGATGCTGTCGACCAAGATGCTGCCCCCCGTCGGTGTCCTGATCCCGATTTATCTGATGTTCCGCGACACCGGTCTGCTCGATTCGCGCCTGGGCCTGGTGATCGTGCTGACGCTGATCAACCTGCCGATCATCGTCTGGATGCTCTACACCTACTTCAAGGAAATCCCGGTCGACATTCTTGAGGCAGCGCGGATGGACGGCGCGGCCCTGTGGTCGGAGATCATCTATGTGCTGACCCCGATGGCGGTCCCCGGTATTGCGTCGACTCTGCTGCTCAATGTCATCTTGGCCTGGAACGAAGCTTTCTGGACCCTCAATCTGACGGCTGCGAAAGCGGCTCCTCTGACCGCCTTCATCGCCAGCTACTCAAGCCCGGAAGGCCTGTTTTACGCCAAGCTGTCGGCGGCTTCGACAATGGCGATCGCACCCATCCTCATTCTCGGTTGGTTCAGCCAGAAACAACTCGTCCGCGGCCTGACCTTCGGCGCGGTGAAATAGGAAAACAACCATGGGACATATCGCACTCAAGAAAGTTACCAAGAGCTTCGGCACCACCAAGGTGATTCCGCCGCTTGATCTGGAAATCAACGACGGTGAATTTGTTGTGTTCGTCGGCCCATCCGGTTGCGGCAAGTCAACGCTGCTGCGCCTGATTGCCGGTCTCGAGGATGTCTCGGGCGGCACCATCGAAATCAACGGCAACGACGCGACCAGCATCCCGCCGGCCAAGCGCGGCCTTGCGATGGTGTTCCAGTCCTATGCGCTCTATCCGCATATGTCGGTGCGCAAGAACATCGGCTTCCCGTTGAAAATGGCAGGCCTCGACAAGGCTGCGGCCGACAAGAAGGTCGAAGACGCCGCTTCCGTGCTCAACCTAACCGACTATCTCGAGCGGCGGCCGGGCCAACTTTCGGGCGGCCAGCGCCAGCGCGTGGCGATCGGCCGGGCGATTGTCCGCGAACCCGACGCCTTCCTGTTCGATGAACCGCTGTCCAATCTCGATGCCGCGCTGCGCGTCAACATGCGGCTTGAGATCAGCGAACTCCACAACAGCCTCAAGACCACGATGATCTACGTCACCCACGACCAGGTCGAAGCCATGACCATGGCCGACAAGATCGTCGTGCTCAGAGCCGGTTACATCGAGCAGGTAGGTTCGCCGCTGGAGCTTTACCGGTCGCCGGCCAATCTGTTTGTCGCCAGTTTCATCGGCTCGCCGAAAATGAATTTCATCGAGGGCAAGGACGCCGAAGCCCACGGCGCCCACACCATCGGCGTTCGTCCGGAACATGTCAGTGTCTCCAAGACCGAAGGCCTGTGGAAGGGCAAGGTCGGTGTCTCCGAGCATCTAGGCTCCGACACCTTCCTGCGGGTGGCCGTTGACGGATTTGAGCCGATGACCATCCGCGCCGATGGTGAAGTCGACATCTATCATGGCGACACCGTCTACATGTCTCCCGACCCAACCAAGATCTACAAATTCGATGCCGCCGGACAGGCGCTCTGATGACACGCCTTGCAGGCAAGTCGGCCATGATTACCGGCGCTGCACGCGGCATTGGCCGAGCGTTCGCCGAGCGCTATGTCGCCGAAGGTGCTCAGGTTGCCATCGCCGATATCGATCTCGAGCGGGCATCGCAAACCGCCCGACAGATCGGCGATCAGGCCTTTGCCGTGCATCTCGATGTCACCAATCAGGCCTCCATCGACGCTGCCGTCGAGACCGTGACTGAGCACACCGGCGGAATCGACATTCTCATCAACAACGCCGCCCTTTTCGATCTGGCGCCGATTGTCGAAATCACGCGCGAAAGTTTCGACCGGCTGTTTGCGATCAATGTTGCCGGCACGTTGTTCACCATGCAGGCCGTCGCCAGAACGATGATCGCCCGCGGCAAGGGCGGCAAGATCATCAACATGGCAAGCCAGGCCGGTCGCCGCGGTGAAGCGCTGGTCGGCGTCTACTGCGCCACCAAGGCGGCCGTCATCAGCCTGACCCAGTCCGCCGGTCTCGACCTGATCAGACACGGCATCAACGTCAACGCCATCGCTCCCGGCGTGGTCGATGGCGAGCACTGGGACGGTGTCGACGCGCTGTTTGCCCGCTACGAGAACCTCGCCCCCGGGGAAAAGAAACGAATGGTAGGCGAGGCCGTCCCCTATGGGCGGATGGGCACCGCCGAAGATCTGACCGGCATGGCCGTTTTTCTGGCCACCGCCGACGCCGACTACATCGTCGCCCAGACCTACAATGTCGATGGCGGGAACTGGATGAGCTGATGCCCGAAACACCCCCGACCACCACCGCTGTCTTTCCGCTTGCCGAGAAATCGCTGAGCTCACTGCCCGGCAATGTGCGCATACCCAACTATGACCGCACGACGCTCAGCCCCGGCGTGCTGCATGTCGGTATCGGCAATTTCCATCGCGCCCATCAGGCAAGCTATTTTCATCGCCTGTTCGAACTGGGCCAGGACCATGACTGGGCCATCATTGGTGCCGGGGTGATGCAATTCGATGCCGCCATGCGCCAGAAGCTGGCCGTGCAGGATTGGCTGACCACAATCGTCGAACTTGATCCCGAAGGCTACAAGGCCAGCGTGATCGGCTCGATGATTGACTTCGTTGCCATTGATCCAGGCCAGTTGATTGTTGCGATGACGGATCCGCAGATCCGCATCGTCTCGCTGACGGTAACCGAGGGCGGCTATTTTCTCAGTGCCGAAACCGGCGGGTTCGATCCAACCCATCCGGCAATCATCCGCGATGCCGCAGCGCCCGGGCAGCCGCAGACCGTGTTTGGCGTGATCATCGCCGCGCTGAAGGCACGTCACGAGGCTGGCTTAGCTGCGTTCACCGTCATGTCCTGCGACAACCTTCCCGAAAACGGCCATGTCGCCCGCGCCACGGTACTGGGCCTGGCGCATATGGCGGATCCAGAGTTTGCCGAATGGATCGCTGCCAATGTGGCGTTTCCAAACTCGATGGTCGATTGCATCACCCCGGCAACCGGGCCGCGCGAAATCGATCTGGTGCGCACGACCTTCGGCATCGAGGACGCGGCCCCGGTCGTCTGCGAGCCGTTCCGGCAATGGGTGATGGAAGACAACTTTCCGCAAGGCCGACCGTCACTGGAAAAGATCGGCGTCGAATTCGTCGCCAATGTCGCGCCTTATGAGCTGATGAAACTGCGGATTCTCAATGGGGGGCATGCAGCGATTGCCTACGCCGCCGCGTTGCTTGGACATCATTATGTCCACGACGCCATGGCTGACCCGCTTGTTGCAGGTTTTCTGGCCAAGCTGACGAAGGACGAGATCCTGCCAACGGTTCCGGCCATTCCCGGCGTCAGCATGGACGACTACGTGACGACCGTCGCCAGGCGCTTTTCCAACGCCGCACTGGGCGACACCATCCCCAGGCTTTGCCTCGACGGCTCCAACCGGCAACCGAAATTCATACTGCCAACAATCGAGGCGCGGCTGGCAGCCGGCCAGCCGGTCAACGGGCTGGCGCTGGAAGTGGCGCTATGGTGTCACTATTGCTCCGGCCGCCGCGATGACGGCTCGACAATCGAACTGATCGACCCGAATGCCGCCCGGTTGCGCGAGCGCGCACTTGCCGCGCGCGATCATCCGGGCGCATTCTTGCAGATGCCGGACATTTTTGGCGCCCTCGCCGAAGCGCCGGTCTTTGTCGACGCCTTCGAAGTGGCACTTTTGAGTCTTCAAAAGCAAGGCACCAAGTCCGTTTTGACCAGCTACCTGGCCACCTGAGCGGCAGCCTGATCCGGCTCTGCCACGATCAACCGCACCTCATGCGCCTCGAGCGCAGCTGCAATCTTCTCATCCGCCGGCTCGTCCGTCAGCAGATGGCCGACGGCCTCAAACCCGGTCACCAGAACCAGACCGCGGCGCCCGAACTTGGTGTGATCCGTCACCACGTAACTGCGCTCACCACGGGTCAGCATCATCCGTGCGAACTCGGCTTCCTCCAGATCATGATCCATCACGCCGCTGGCGGCGTCGATGGCGCCGGCGGAGATGATCGAATGCGTGACCGAGAATTTGGAGATGAACTCGATCGCCGACACGCCGAAGGCAGCACCAGAATCGCTCCTGAGTTCACCGCCGGCCATATAGACCTTGTTGCCGTTCACGGTCGCCAGCGTGCGGGCGATGTCGGAGGAATTGGTTACCACCGTCAGCCGCCGGTGGCCGAGTAATTCGCGGGCAACGAAACTCGTTGTGGTGCCGGTATCAAGCATCACTGAATCGCCATCCTGAATGAACCGCGCCATCTCGCGGGCGATACGGCGTTTGCTGCCGGCATTCTCGCGCATGCGCCGCTGAAACGGCGCTTCGCCGACCTGGCCCGCCAGCCCGACCGCGCCGTGAATCCTCAGAACCGATCCGTTATCGGTCAGCGGTCGCACATCACGCCGCACCGTTTCCAGCGAGACGCCAAGCCGGGATGCCAGTTCCGAGATGGTGAGCGTTCCCTCGTCGGCCAGCATCCGCATTATTTCCGTGTGGCGTTTGGACAGCATTGAAAACCACCTTTTTGCTGCCTGTTTTCTAGGCGGGAACTGCCCGAAAATCAAACAAGACCACATCATACGGGCATCAAAGCAAAAAAACACCACAGAATTGATTGACAAGGCCCGGGTCCTGGTATGGGATTAGTCGGTCAATAAACCACGCACGGATGCGCTGCCGCCGACCGCGACATGGTCGAGATAACAAAAGCGCCGGAATGCGGGAACCAACAGGGTGAACAGGAGGCTCGACATGCATTCAGCCAATCTCATATTCGGCCGGACAATCAGGCAATTGACCGCAGCGCTCGTCATCACGGGCGCATCGTGTCTAAGCCTTCAGGCCAGCGCCACCGCGCAAGAATCCACCGATCCGATCAAGCTCACGCTGCACGACTGGACCGGTCAGTTGATTACCACCAACATCATGGGCGAAGTGCTCAAGAAGGCCGGCTATTCGATCGAATATGTCCAGGCCGATTATCTCGCCCAGTTCGCAGGGCTGCAAACCGGCGACCTCCATATCGCCATGGAAATGTGGGAAACTACCGGCCGCGATGCCATGGACGCAGCCACCGCCACCGGCAAGGTTGAAGTCTTCGGCCCTACCGGCATGAAGGCCAAGGAAGAATGGTGGTATCCCGAATACATGAAGGAAAAATGCCCCGGCCTGCCCGATTGGGAGGCGCTGAAGGATGCTGCCTGCGCCGAAGCATTTTCGACTGCGGAAACCGCGCCCAAGGGCCGTTATCTCGGTGGCCCGGTGACCTGGGGCGGGTTTGACGACGAGCGCGTCGAAGCCCTGGACCTGCCGTTTGAGGTGATTCACGCCGGCACCGACGCCGCCTTGTTCGCCGAGCTTGAAAGCGCCTATCAACGCAAGGCGCCGATCATGCTCTGGATCTACGCGCCGCATTGGGCGCCAGCCAAGTTCAAGGGCGAATGGGTCGAGTTCCCCGAATATACAGCCGAATGCTATCAGGATCCGGCCTGGGGGCTGAACACCGACGCTACCTATGACTGCGGCAAGCCGTTCGGCGAAATCTGGAAGGTTGGCTGGGCCGGCCTCAAGGACAAATGGCCTGGCGCCCACAAGGCCATCACCGCGTTCAACATCGGCAATGACGAGATGGGCGCCATGATCACCAAGGTCGATCTTGAGGGCACGAGCGTGGAAGATGTGGTGGGCGAATGGATGACCACCAACGAAGCCCGCTGGTCCGGCTGGATCAAGTAAAATGCGCGCCGCCCGACAGGCTCGATGAGCCGATGGGCGCCTGCGGAGTTCGGCGCCCGGGCAGCCATGTCCGGGTGCCAACTGGCCGCCGCCCGATCAGGCCCTCCACGGGGTTTGGCCAATCCGCGTTGCCGGCCTCCCATTTGACCATTTCACGCTCGGCAGAGATTGCATGACCATTCCTGAAACCAAGCTTGTCTGCCGCAATGTCTGGAAGCTGTTTGGCGCAGATGCCACCAGCTTTCTGGCCAACCACGACGGCAAGCCCGATGCCGCATCAATTGCCGAGGCCGGACTTGTTGGCGCTGTTCGGCAGGTCGACCTCGATGTCCGGGAGGGCGAGATCTTTGTCATCATGGGGCTGTCGGGCTCCGGCAAATCGACGCTGGTGCGGCTGATGTCGCGGTTGATCGAGCCCACCGGTGGCGACATTCTTTTCAAGGGCGAAAACCTGCTCGCGGCCTCTCACGCCCGGATGATCGAAATCCGCCGTCACCAGATGGGGATGGTGTTTCAGCATTTTGCGCTGTTGCCGCACCTCACCGTGCTCGACAATGTTGCCTTTCCGCTCGACATCCAGGGCATGAACCGGGCGCAACGTCAGGCTCGTGCCCGCGAGATGATCGAGCTTGTCGGCCTTGGTGGCAAGGAAAGCGCCTTTCCGCGCCAGCTCTCGGGCGGCCAGCAGCAGCGCGTCGGCATCGCCCGCTCGCTCGCCGTGGAACCCGAAATCTGGTTTCTCGACGAGCCTTTCTCCGCACTCGATCCCTTGATACGCAGGGAAATGCAGGACGAATTCATGCGGCTGCAAACCGTGCTGCGCAAGACCATCGTCTTCATCACCCATGATTTTGACGAGGCCATCCGGCTGGCTGACCGGATCGCCATCATGAAGGATGGCGAGATCGTCCAGGCCGGCACGCCCGAAGATATCGTGCTTACACCTGCTACCTCCTATGTCGCCGAATTCACTCGCAACGTGGCACGCGCCAAAGTCGTGCGCACGCAGAGCCTGATGGGGCCGCCAGCAGGCCACCAGCCCGGCGAACCGACCGTTTCTTCCCGCATCAACATCGCCGAGGCGGCACCGTTGTTCGTTGATGGTGTCACCCATCTCGCAGTCGTTGACGAACAGGGCAAGCTCATTGGTCGGCTCGACCGCGACGCCGTTGTCGACATGATGTTGAAGGGCTGACCATGGCAACGCCAGGCATCCCCCTGTCCCCCGCCCCGGCTGCACATGAGTTGCCGCACCAGGCCCGCGCTCTGCCCTGGCCATGGATCGGAGCGCTTGTTCTCTTTGTCGGTTTCTGGCAATTCGCCAGATCAGTGACGCCCTTCGCGTTTGAATATCCCAAGGCCTATGTGGTGCCGCTGGCACGCTGGATCAGCGCCTCGATGAAATGGCTGATCAATGAGGCGACCTTCGGCCTGTTCAGCTTTACCGACCTCACCCGCTTTATCTCCGCTGTGCTTGATGTCCCCTATACCATTGCGCTCAGCCTGTTATCGACCGGGATGCTCGAGGGCAGCGGATCGTCGGCGGTGCAGATCCTCCCGCCCTTGCCCTGGGTCGCCGTCATTGGACTGGTGATGCTGCTCGGCCATTGGCTCGGCGGCTTGCGGCTGGCCTTGCTTTCGGGCGGCTGCTTTGTCTTTCTGGCGATCTTCGGGCAATGGACCAGCGCCATGGTCACGCTGGTCTCGATCCTCGTCGCCGCCCCGCTCGGCGTGATCTTCGGGTTGCTGTTCGGCATCGCCGCCTGGCGCTGGCGCTGGGTCGAGCGCATCATCACCCCGATGCTCGACCTGATGCAGACCATCCCGGTGTTTGCCTATCTCGTGCCCGTGCTGTTCCTGTTCGGCTTCGGCCCCACCGCCGCAGTGATCGCCACCCTGATCTTCGCTACGCCGCCGATGACCCGGATTGCCATATTGGCGCTGCGCGCAGTTCCTTCCGAGATCATTGATCTGGGCAACATGGTTGGCTGCACCGAGCGTCAGATGACCTGGCGAGTGATGGTGCCGGCGGCGCGCGAAAGCCTGATGGTAGGGATGAACCAGGTGATCATGCTGTCGCTCAACATGGTCATCATCGCCTCGATGATCGGAGCAGGCGGTCTCGGCTTCGATGTATTGGCAGCGCTTCGCAGGCTTGATTTCGGCGCCGGCCTGGAAGCCGGTTTCGCCATTGTCGCCCTCGCCATCGCCATGGACCGTCTCAGTCAGGCAGCCGCCGAACGGCTTTCCGAACCGGCTTCAGAAGGCACCACGCGGACAAGTCTGATCGCCCGCCACCCCTATTTGGTAGCAGCCACGGTGCTGGTTCTGGTCACCTCTGCACTGAGCTTTGTGGTTCCCGGTATCCGCAGCTATCCCGAAGCATTTGAAATCTCCACCGGCACTTTCTGGTCGGAAGTCGTAGCCTGGATCAACATCAATTATTTCGACACACTTGAAGCCATCAAGAACGTCATGCTCCTCAATGTGCTGATCCCATTCAAGCGGTTCTTGGGCGACCTTCCTTGGCTTGGCGTCACGTTGTTTCTGTCATTTTCGGGCTATCGGCTCGGCGGCTGGCGGTTGGCGCTGCTGACCGGTGCCCTGCCGCTTTTCATCGCCGTCACCGGGCAATGGGAAAAGGCCATGATCACGGTCTATCTCTGCGGAATTTCCGCCATTCTCGCAGCCCTGATCGGCATCCCCATCGGTATTTTCGCCGCCACCCGCGATCGTGTCTGGTCGTGGGTGCAGGTCGCCATCGATACGCTGCAGACCTTGCCGAGCTTTGTCTATCTGATGCCGGCCGTGATGCTGTTCAGGGTTGGCGATTTCACCGCGATGATCGCGGTCGTCGCCTTCGCCATCGCCCCGGCGATCCGCTACACCGCGCTCGGCATTCGCAAGGTCGATCCGAAACTGATCGAGGCCGGGCGGGCCATGGGCTGCACCGAGTGGCAGATTCTCACCCGCATACGGCTGAAACTGGCCTTGCCCGAGATCATGCTCGGCCTCAACCAGACCATCATGTTCGCGCTGGCGATGCTGGTCATCACCGCGCTGGTGGGAACCAGGGATCTGGGCCAGGAAGTCTATATCGCGCTGACCAAGGCAGACACCGGTAGGGGCCTCGTTGCCGGCCTGTCGATTGCGGCCATTGCCATTGTCGCCGACCGCCTGATTTCAGCCGGCGCCAACCACGCCCGCCGCCGCCTTGGTCTGGAGTAACCCATGTCCGATCTCGCCACCTTCGACAAGATCCGCGCCCTGCCCTGCTTCTCGGGCGCAATCGAGATTGAACCATTGACCGGCGGCCTCAGTAACGAAAGCTGGCTCGTCAGTGACGCCGCGGGCCGCCATGTGGTCCGCCTTGGCAGGGACTTTCCATTCCATCACGTCGACCGCCGTCGCGAGGTGATGACCGCCCGCGCGGCCCATGCCGCAGGCTTTGCCCCGCGGGTCGAATATGCCGAGCCCGGCATCATGGTCTCGGCCTTTCTCGATGCCCGGACCTTTACGGCGGAAGACGTGCGCGCCAATGCCGGGCGCGTCGGCCGTCTGGTCCGGGATTTCCACCGGCAGATGCCGGCCCATATCGAGGGCGCGGGCTTCATGTTCTGGGTGTTTCACGTCATTCGCGATTACGCGCGCACGCTTGCGGCCGGCGGCTCGCGGATGGCCGACCGGCTGCCCGGATGGCTCGACCTGTCGGACCGGCTCGAGGCCGTGCAGGTACCGTTGCCGATCGTGTTTGCGCACAACGACCTGTTGCCGGCCAATTTCCTCGATGACGGAGACCGGCTGTGGCTGATCGATTTCGAATATGCCGGCTTTTCCACCGCGATGTTCGACATTGCAGGTGCCGCTTCCAATGCCGGCATGAACGAAGACCAGGCCGCAGCCCTGTTCCAGACCGCGCTGGGCCGCGCACCGGATGCGGCGCTGAAACAATCGTTCGACGCCATGCAATGCGCGTCGCTGCTGCGCGAAACGCTGTGGAGCCTGGTCTCCGAACTCTATCTCGATGCACCCGGCGCCGATTACCGAACCTATACCGCCGAGAATCTCGCCAGCCTTGAAGCCGCTGTCGAGCACTACCTCATGACCCACGGAAAGACATCACCATGACCCTCCCAGACCGGGCTCAAATCGTCGTCATCGGCGGCGGTATCATCGGTTGCTCCACCGCCTATCATCTGGCGCGCGACCACAAGGCCGACGTGGTGCTGCTCGAACAGGGGCAACTGACCTCCGGCTCGACCTGGCACGCCGCCGGGCTGGTCGGACAGCTGCGCTCATCAGCCTCGATCACCAAGGTGCTGAAATATTCGGTCGATCTCTACAAGCGGCTGGATCAGGAAACCGGGCTGGAAACCGGCTGGAAGATGTCGGGCTGCCTCAGGCTCGCCACCAACCAGGATCGCTGGACCGAGTACCGTCGGCTGGCGACCACCGCGCAAAGCTTCGGCATGGACATGCACCTGCTCTCGCCGCAGGAAGCCAAGGCGATGTTTCCGCTGATGGAAGTCGACGATCTGATCGGCGCCAGCTGGCTGCCGACCGATGGTCAGGCGAGCCCGTCAGACATCACCCAGTCGCTGGCCAAGGGCGCGCGCATGCATGGTGCCAAGATCCACGAGAACGTGCGTGTCACCGGCTTTGACATCGAGGATGGCACGATTCGCGCGGTCAAAACCGACAAGGGCGACATTACCTGTGACAAGGTAGTCAACTGCGCCGGTCAATGGGCTCGCCAGATCGGCGTAATGGCCGGCATCAACGTGCCGCTGCAGCCGGTCAAGCACCAATATGTCATCACCGACCGGATCGACGGTCTGTCAAGCGACGCTCCGACCATCCGCGATCCCGATCGCCGCACCTATTTCAAGGAGGAAGTCGGAGGCCTCTCCTTCGGCGGCTACGAGCCCAACCCCCAGGGCTGGACCATGGACGATGTTCCCAATGACTGGGAGTTCCGCCTGTTCGACGATGATTACGATCATTTCGAGCAGCACATGACCCAGGCAATGGCCCGGATTCCGGCGCTCCGCCATGTCGGTGTCAAGCAGATGATCAACGGGCCGGAAAGCTTCACGCCCGACGGCAACTTCATCCTTGGTGCGGCACCAGAATGCGACAACATGTTTGTCGGTGCCGGCTTTAATGCATTCGGCATCGCCGCCGGCGGCGGCGCCGGCTGGGTGCTGGCCCAATGGGTAATCGACGGCGAGGCGCCGCTTGATCTTTGGGTGGTCGATATCCGCCGCTTCTCCGACATGCACCGCGACCGCCAATGGGTCAACGACCGCACGCTCGAAGCCTATGGCAAGCACTACGAGATCGGCTTTCCCCATGTCGAATATGAATCCGGCCGGCCGCGGATCGTCTCGCCGCTCTATCAACGGCTCAAGCAACACCGTGCCGTGTTTGGCTCGAAGCTCGGCTGGGAGCGCCCCAACTGGTTTGCGCCCGACGGCATGGACGCACGTGACATTCCCTCGATGGGACGCCAGAACTGGTTTGACGCAGTCGGCGACGAGCACCGCCATGTGCGCGAGAAAGTCGGCATTTTCGATCAGTCATCCTTCGCCAAATACGAAGTCTCGGGCAAGGACGCGCTGACCGCGCTCAGCCATATCTGCGCCAACGACGTGAGCAAGCCGGTGGGGCGGTTGACCTACACCCAATTGCTCAACAGCCGCGGCGGCATCGAGGCGGATCTGACGGTCGCGCGCATTGACGATGACCGCTTCTACATCGTCACCGGCACCGGCTTCCGCACCCATGACCTGGCCTGGATCCGCGACCATCTGCCCGATGGCGCCGATATCCGGATCGACGACATCACCGAAGCCTACGGCACCCTGTCGCTGATGGGGCCGCATGCCCGCGACGTTCTTGAACAACTGACCGAAGTCGACGTCTCCAACGCCGCATTCCCGTTTGGCCATGTCCGCGACATCACCATCGGAGGTCACTCGGTCCGCGCCCTGCGTGTCACCT
Source organism: Hoeflea sp. Naph1 (assembly GCF_046837775.1). Lineage (GTDB taxonomy): Bacteria > Pseudomonadota > Alphaproteobacteria > Rhizobiales > Rhizobiaceae > Hoeflea. The sequence goes on from NZ_CP177286.1 coordinate 4,436,335, forward strand.
ATGTCGGCGAACTGGGCTGGGAGCTGCATATTCCGATTGCTGCCATCGGCGAGGTGTTCGACGCGCTGATGCAGGCAGGCAGCCGCTGGGAAATCCGCCCGATCGGCTACCGCGCACTGGAATCGCTGCGGCTCGAAAAGGGATATCGCGCCTGGGGATCCGACATCACCCCCAACGACACGCCCTATGAGGCCGGTCTCGGCTGGGCGGTGCAACGCAATTCCAACACCGGCTTTGTCGGCCAGGAGGCGCTCACCGCCATCGCCGGCCAGCCATTGACCAAACGCTTTGCCGGTTTCGTTATCGATGATCCCGATGCGGTGCTGGTCGGTCGCGAAACCATTCTGCGCAATGGCGAACCTGTCGGCTACCTCACCTCCGGCGGCTACGGCTACACCATCGGCAAGAGCATCGGTTATGGCTATGTCCGCAATGAAGCAGGCGTTTCCGACGCCTTTCTGGCCGATGGCGACTATGAACTGGTAATCGCGCTCGACCGTGTGCAGGCCCGGATCGGTATGAAACCGTTTGTCGACCCTGCCAATGCCAAGGTGAAGTCCTGAGCCGCGAAGACGCGGTCAGGCAACCCTGAGCACGATGCAGCGGCTCGGCGTGGTGCCAGCTTCGCCGGGCATCGACACATAGGGGCCGGTGTCATCGATCAGTGTGCAGAGCCCCTCGCTCTCAAGCGCTGCTACCCGCTGCGCAAAGCCTGCCTGCCACAGGACGTCCTTGACGGTGAGCACGATCGCCCCTCCCTGCTTACAGATCCGCAACAAATCATCCAGCCCCTCGGCGCCGACATGACCGGAGGTAAACACCCCTGCCGAGATGATCGCCGCAAAATGGTTGTCGGCGAACGGCAACCGGCTACCCAGCGCCGCCTGATGCAGCGCTGCATACACGCCCTTGCGCTCAGCCACCGCCAGCATGCCTTCGGAAATGTCGAGCGCCTCGACATGAGCGTAGCCGGTAATCCCCAGCCACTCGCCGATCAGTCCGGTGCCCGCGCCTGCATCCAGCAGCGGCTGCGCGTTCTTCGGCACATACCGCGACAGCAGCGCCAGCGAGATCGCCGGGTGGCGATAGCCGACCAGCGACATGTCGTCATCATATTTCTCCGCCCAGGCATCATAGACCCGCGCCACGTCCTCCGGCCTTTTGGCCTGATAGACCGCGCCCAGACGTTTCGTCTTGTCTTCTGCCGTCATGTTCCGCTCCGCTGTTGATGGCTTAAGGGCGACCATAGCCATGACTGGTGCTTTGTGGAACTCTAGCCTCTTGAATCGACATGAAAAGGAGACTTCCCGCCATGACCGATGAAATCGAAAGCCGGCTGCGCGCCAGCTTGCCAGACATTCCTGAACTCGCCGGTTACACCGGTCCGGTCGAGCGTCTGGGCGGGCTCACCAATCTTGTCTTCCGGGTCGGCGACACCTGCGTCAGGCTGCCCGGTGACGGCACCGAGGAATACATCAACCGCGCCCACGAGGCAGAGGCGGCGCATGCCGCAGCCGCAGCCGGGGTCAGCCCAGAAGTTATTTACGCCGATCCCACCACCGGCGTGATGGCCACCCGCTTCATCGACGGGGCCATAACCATGACCCCCGAAGGCTTTGGCAAAGACCTCGGTGCCGTCCGCCGCGCCGGTGAAGCCTTCCGCACCCTCCATACCTCCAGCGCCCGCTTTCCCTTCACCTTCGAACTTTTCGCCATGATCGACGAGTATCTGGCGATTCTGGCGACCAAGGATGTGACGTTGCCCGACGGCTATCACGACGTTGTCAGCGAGGCGCAGACCGTCAGACAGGCCTTGGCGCGCAACCCGGTCGAACTCGTCGCCTGTCATTGCGATCCGCTGTGCGAGAATTTTCTCGATACCGGCGAGCGCATCTTCATCGTCGACTGGGAGTATTCGGGCATGAACAACCCGATGTGGGATCTTGGCGACCTGTCGGTCGAGGGCGGCTTCGACGCCAATCAGGACCAGGCACTGCTTGAGGCTTATTTCGGCGGCCCACCGCCCGCCGCCGACCAGGCGCGCATGATCATCTACAAGGCGATGTGTGACCTGTTGTGGACCTTGTGGGGGCTGATCCAGCTTGCCAGCAACAACCCCGCCGAGGATTTCCGCGCCTATGCCGACGGGCGCTTTTCACGCTGCAAGGCACTGATGGCGACACCCGAGTTCGCGCAAAGCCTGACGACGCTGCAAGATGCCTGAGCACCTGCACGGTCTCCGTTCCGTTTCCCCATAGCCATCCCTGCTGGCGTTTTTCTTGCGCCACCGGCCAACCGATCAAAAGGGTGCAACCTATCGGGTTCGAGTGCCCTTTCCGTATCTCAGGGACAAAACCTGCAAAAACCTTCGGGAACCATATTTGGGGTTCGGCGTTGATGGGCAAGGCCGAAGCATGGTGCTGGCCTGCCATTTTTGAGGGGAATATCAATGCACGGAATCATTTATCTCGTCGGCCTGGTGGTCGTGGTTATGTTCATCCTGTCGCTGCTTGGCTTGCGGTAAGAATATGGAGCCGACAGTCGAAAAAACTGTGCTGGTCCATTCGGATAATTTGCCGCAAGGCCAATCCTATCTCGAATGGGGCGCAGTATGGGGCGGTAGCGTAGTTGCTATGGCCACATCCACTGTTCTTGTCCAATTCGGCGGGGCCTCCGGGCTCGCGCTCGGCGATCCGATGCTTGCCTCTGGCGATCCCTCCTGGCAGGTGCTGGTTGCCAGTCTCTGGCTGTTCGTGGCGGCTCTCGCCAGTTCGGCAGGTGGTGGCTATATCGCAGGCCGCATGCGCAGCCGCTGGTCCGATGCCGCCAAATCGGAAGTCGAATTCCGCGATGGCGTTCACGGCCTGTCGGTTTGGGCTGTTTCGACGCTTGCCGTCGCGGCCTTTGCCGCCATCACCGCAGCGCTCGCAGCTGCCGGTGTAGATCCCGCAGCAACCGCTGCGGAAGTGCCGACCAATGTCGCCGAATATACGCGGACGATCACCGTCGTTTACGGCTTTGCAACGGGTGCTGCCGCAGCCCTTGGCGCTGGTGCTGCATGGTGGTTCGCAAGCCTCGGCGGCAGCCACCGCGACGAGGGAACCGATGTCCATTTATTGACACCGGGCTTCCTCAGAGTTTCGCGATAATTCGCGCCACCTCTCACCCCGAGTAGAAAGAGGGCCGCCCCGGGGCGGCCCTCTTCATGTGTGCATGGAGAGAACTTACTTCATAGCAGCCTTGACGCTGGCAACATCCGCCGCCGTCATCTGGCCACTGGTGACCACCTCGCCGTCCTTGATCTGCCAGAGCCGGAACGGGCCGGAAATGTCGCCATACTGGTCAAATGACACATTGCCGATCACGCCCTGATAGTTGATCGCCTTGCCTTCCTTGATCAGCGCCAGCGCCTTCTTGAACTCTTCCGGTCCTGCCGAAATCACTTCGCCTTCCGGATCGACCACGGAGCGGATCGCGTCGCGGATCGCATCCGGCTCGGCCTTGCCTGCCTTGGCCACGGCCAGACCGACAATCGCGCCCGCATCATAAGACCGGTCAGCAGCCGGCGCTGACGGCGCGATGCCGCCCGAGAATGCTTCGTAATTGGCATAGAAATATTTGGTCGAATCCGTCTCGGTGGTGCCCGACGATGTGCCGTACGCACCTTCAAGATAATTGGCGCCAACGGCTTCGATGAAGTCGGTGGAATTCATGCCGTCATTCAGAAGAAATTTCTGCGGCCCGCCCTGGCTGATCCAGGCCCGCGCCACCGTTGCCCCGTCGACCGGATAGCTGATCAGATACAATGCTTCCGGAGCTCCATCCATCGCCGCGGTAACCTCAGCGCTGTAGTTGGGCTGGTTCTCGTTGTAAGGTGTCGTCGAGGTGATCTCGCCGCCAAGTGCTTCGTAAGATGCCGAGAATTCGCGCATCATGTTGAGCCCGAAATCATTGTTGACGTGAATGATGGCGAGCTTCTTCAGCCCTGAATCGATCGCGTATTTGGCCGCGGCAATGCCCTGCAGCGCATCCGACGTGATGGTGCGGAAGAAATAGCCGCCGGTCTTGCCGTCACGGCTGAGCTGGGTCAGCGTCGGGCTCGAGGACGCGGGCGAAACCTGCACCACGCCTGCCGCGGCAGTCACCGAGGTCAGGATCGGAATCGACACCGACGAGATGATGCCGCCGATGACAACCGGAACCTGCTTGATGTTGACCAGCTGTGTGGCCTGGTCGACGGCGACATTGCCCTGGCTCTGGCTGTCGCGGGTGTCGGTCACCAGATCACAGCCAAGCACTCCGCCGGCCTCATTGATGTCACGAAACGCCATTTCCACTGATTTGGCGCCGGCTTGCCCATAGGCGCCGGCCGGGCCGGTCAGTTCCATCACCATGCCGATGGTGACTTCGCAGGCCTGTGTTGTCAGCGCGGTGGCGCCGAGCATGGCCATCGCAAGGCCGGTAATCCTGATCATGTTCATTTCGCGTTCTCCTTGTTATCGGGCCTCTCTCGCCCCTTATTATTCGGTCGCAATCCAGGTTTCCTGGAGTTGCCGCCAGACAACTCCTTCCGGCGCCTCTGCGTCGGCGCTGAACAGGGCAGAAGAACGACGCACCGATTTTTGGCCATCGATCACCTGATGTTCATCGTAGATCACCAGCACAGCATCGTCGCCGATCTGCCGCGCTTCGATCAATTCCACGGTAATTTCGAAATCCGCCGCACGCTTGCCACGCGCCCCGCGCAGCATTGTCCTGACCTGGTCAGCATCAATCATACTGCCATCCGGCTCGATCATGCGCATGTCAGGAGCAAAGGCCCGGGCCGAGACGTCCATCTCTGCTTCCGGCGCCCGCCCGGTGAACCATTCGGCAAAAAACCTGTGCCGATTGATGACTTCAGCCTTGGCGCGTTCGATCAGATCCACCGGTTCAATGCCCCTGTTTGTTGAGATTGTATTTCATCACCAACCCGTGCTTGCCGTTGCGGTCGCGCTCGAGCCCGTAGACATCACCCGGCACCGATTTGGCGCGTGACAATACCAGCTTGATTTGCCCGAAATCTTCCGCCGTCAATGCCAGATCGGTAATGCCGAGATTGCGCACGAGATGGCTGCGGTTGCGCGCACCGACGATCACCGCGGCGACGCCGGGACGCTCCAATACGGCTCGGCTCGCCACCGAGGCGATGTCGCAGTTGTGCCGCCGGGCGATTGCCGCCAGTACGCCGAGCAGGTCCTGGAACAATTCCCAGCCGCCGAACTCGTCGACAATCAGCTTGTATTTGGCCAGCGACCGGTTTTCGAACGGAGCCGCTGGCTCCTGCGCGCCCAGCCAGCGTTCCGAAAACAGCCCTCCGGCCACCGAGCCGTAGCACAACAGGCTAACGTTAGAGGCAGCCGCCAGTGCCGCCATCGCCCGCGCAGGGCGATCATCAATCAGCGAATATTGCACCTGCATCGACACCATCGGAACGCCGGCATCGAGCATCCTTTGAAGCTGACGGGTATCGAAATTGGTGCCGCCGATATTGGCGATCTTGCCCTGCTGGCGCAACTCAGCGAGCCAGCTTGCCACTTCCACCTGGCGGTCGATCTCGTAGTCCCACCAGTGAAACTGCACCAGATCAAGCCGCTCCATCCCGAGCCGCGACAGCGAAGTTTCGATGGCATGGACGACATCGGCGCGCGTCAGACTCGCCAGATTGCCGAGATCCGGCACGAATTTGGTATGTACCTTGATACGGGTCAGCGCCTCGGCACCGCGTGCCCGCACATAGGTTCTACGGAATTCACCGATCAGCGCTTCGACGCCGGTATAGATATCGGCGCAATCGAATGTGGTAATGCCCGCGTCGGCAAAAGCAATCATGTCCTCGATACCGGTCTCGCGGTCGACCGTGCCATGGCCGCCGGCCAGTTGCCAACCGCCCTTGATGACGCGCGAAATACGGTGCCCGGGGGCCAGCTCAACGTGCCGCATGATCATCTCCCAAGGGAACCGCGGTGGTGTCGGAATGATTGAAGCGGCGCAATTTGGTGCGTGTAATCTTCAGCCGCGACGGGCAATGTGGATCCGGACAGGCAATTTCCGCATCGGTCGACATCCAGTCATTGGCGTCACTCGGCCGCTGCTTGGCAGCCAGCAACGGCAGCACCGAAGCCAGCGAATAAATCGAAATTCCCTGTCCTGGCGGCAGATGCAGCATCTCGCCGCGCAGTTCGAAATAATCGCCGACATTGGCGCCGCACCAGATTTTTGCACCTTCGGGCGCGACAACCTCGACCTTCAGGTCCCACAGCTCGAATCCCTCGTCGGTGCTCATGTTGCAGCTCCGTTCTCGGCAACCCAGAACGCCGGGTCAGCCCGTTCAAGTATGGCAAAAGCCTGGTTGATATCGGCCACCAGTTCACGCGACACCCGCTCCGCGTCACCGGCGGCAATCGCCGCCAATATGCCGCGATGGTGCAACGTCGCCGCGGAATCGGTCAGCGGTTGGTGAAGCCGCGCTGCAGCCCGGACATAGGGCCCCGCCTGCATCCAGAGGCTTTCGACAACCGGCATCAGGACCGGCGAACCGGCAGCCTGGTAAAGCTGGAAATGGAATGCATGATTGAGACTGGCGATTTCCCGCGCATCGTGGGTCGCATCATATTCAGTGGTCAGCGCGTCAAGCCGGGCAATATCGTCCGGCGTCAGTTTTGGCAGTGCCAACGCCGCCAGCTGTCCCTCGATCAACGCTCGCGCCCGGGCGATGTCGCGTGCCCGTTCCAGCGTGATCAGCGGCACCCGCACCCGGCGGTTGGCCATCGCTTCGAGCGCCCGCTCGGATACCAGCCGGGCCAGCGCTTCACGCACCGGCATTGAACTAACCGACATCCGATGAGCGATATCGCCGGTCAGGAAGATCTCGCCTGCGTCAAACCGACCCTGGATCAGAGAATCGCGCAGCTGTCGGTAAATCCGGTCCTGCACGGTTTCGCGCGTCACTGGCGAGAGCTGATCAAGCCCGCGTCGATCCATCTTCGAGGTGGTCTGAATGTTCATTCCGACACTGCCCGCCTCCGCCAATTGGATCTTTACTTTAGGCATCAAGCATGCTCCTGTAAACGATAAATGATAGTTGATCAACTTTGGCAGGATTGATGATCGAAACCGACCGGGCCCCGATTCTCAGCGCTTGCGGTGTCACCAAGTCCTTTGGGGGGCTGCGGGTCGTCGATGACATGTCAATCGACCTGGTGGCGGCAGAAATCCTCGGCATCATCGGTCCCAATGGAGCGGGAAAATCCACCCTGTTCAATCTGCTGGCCGGCGCCGTGCCGCTCGATCAAGGCTCCATTTTTTTGGCCGGACGTGATCTCAGCCGCGCCCGCCCCGAAGCCCGGATCAAGGCCGGGCTCGGCCGTACCTTCCAGATCCCGCGCCCATTTCCGCGCATGACCGTGCTGGAAAACGTCATGACTGCGGCACAAAACCAGCTCGGCGAAAGCCTCGTCTCGGCGCTGATCGCACCGCGCCGGGTGATGCGCGAAGAACAGGCCAACGCGAGCCGCGCCCGTGACCTGCTCGATTTCGTCTCGCTTTCCCATCTCGAGGATCAACCCGCCTCGGTGCTGTCGGGCGGGCAGCGCAAACTGCTCGAACTGGCTCGCGTGCTGATGGCCGAGCCACGGGTTATCCTGCTCGACGAGCCCGCTGCCGGGGTCAATCCCGCGCTTCTCGATCTCATCATCGACCGGATAGCAGCGATCAATGAGCTTGGCATTGCCGTGCTGCTGATCGAGCACAACATGGAAATGATCGCCCGACTGTGTCCGCGGGTCATCGTCATGGCCGCCGGCAAGTCGCTGGCCGAAGGCGCCCCCGCCGACATCACACGGCGCGCCGATGTGATCGATGTCTATCTCGAAGGCATGCCGGCATGAGCGCGCTTGCCGCCAGCGATCTCAGCGCTGGCTATGATCCGGATCTCGCCATCGTCAAGGGTGTGAGCTTTTCCGTGCCCAAGGGCGAAGCGGTTTGCATCCTCGGTCCCAACGGCGCCGGCAAATCCACCATGATCAAGGCCATGGCGGGCCTGGTGCCGTGTTTTGGCGGAAAAGTTCACTTGGGTGAGACCGATGTGACCGGGCTTTCGCCACATATCATGGTGCGCCGGGGCCTGGGCTTCGTGCCGCAGACCGACAACATCTTCACCCTCCTGACAATCCTCGAAAATCTGCAGATCGCCGCACAATTGCTGCCGCGCGCCGATCGCGCCGGACGGATCGAAGCGATGCTCGCCATGTTTCCCGATCTCGGCGACCGCCCCGGCGAACTCGCCGGCGCGCTCTCGGGCGGACAACGGCAGATGCTGGCCGCAGCCCGCGCCCTGCTCACCGAGCCCGACGTGCTTATGCTCGATGAACCATCCGCGGGGCTTTCTCCCAAACTCGTGGCACAGGTATTCGACACCTTGCGCCGCATCTCCGAAGCCGGTGTCACGCTGGTGCTGGTCGAGCAGAATGTCCGCGCGGCGCTTTCCCTGGCCAGCCGCGCACTGGTGCTGGTCGACGGGCAACTCGCCCATGACGGCCCCTCTGCAGCCCTGCATGACGGTAAGTTGCTGGGCGGCCTGTTCCTCGGCCATCGTACAGCGGAGGCATCGCAATGAACCCGCAAGCGCTCATCGACGGGCTGATATCGGGCTCGACCATCGGACTCGGCGCCATCGGCCTGACGCTGGCCTACTCGATCCTGCGCTTTGCCAATTTCACCCATGGCGACTTCCTCGCTTGGGGCGCTTATTTCACACTGACGATCGCCGGTCTTCTCGGCGGACTTCTGACCGGCCTCGGCGCGCCGGTTTATCCGTTCAGTTTTGGCTGGGGGCTGCCGCTCGCAGTTCTGGGCGGCGCCACCCTGACGGTTTTGCTGGCGCTGGGGCTCGACAAGGTCCTGTTCGGGCGGCTGCGTGCCCGCGGCGCCGATGCCATCATCGTCGTCATGGCAAGTTTCGGCGCCTCAATGGCGCTGCGCTCGCTGCTTGAATTCATCTACACCGCCAAACCTGCCTATTTCACCAATGCGCTGCAGATCGCCAAGCCGCTGGGGCTTGGCATGCGCGCCACGCCCGACCAGTTGCTGGTGATCGGGCTTACCGGGGTTCTGGTGCTGGGCCTGCATCTGCTGGTCACCCGCAGCGCCACGGGCCGCGCAATGCGCGCCGTTTCCGAAAGCCCCAGCCTCGCTTTCGTCTACGGCATCGATGTCGGCCAGGTAATCCGCATTACCTGGATCATCGGCGCCGGCCTTGCCTGCATTGCCGGCGTGATGGCTGGTCTCTTGGTCCAGATCAGACCCTATATGGGTTTTGACCTGTTGCTGCCGCTGTTTGCTGCGGCCATTCTCGGCGGTATCGGCTCGATCCCCGGCGCCATGCTCGGCGGCCTCATCATCGGCCTTGCCGAAGCTTCCGCCGTCCAGATCATCGGTGCAGAATGGCGCGCGGCAGTCTCCTTCATCATCCTCGTGGCGGTGCTGATGCTGCGCCCGCAGGGCCTGTTCGGCCAGAAGGCGGCCTAATGGAAATCATCGCCTACGCCGCCTTCTTCCTGACCATCGCCATGACTTATGCGATCATCTGCCTGGGCCTCAACGTGCAATGGGGCCAGACCGGCCTCTTCAATGTCGGCATCGCCGGTTTTGTCGGTCTCGGCGCCTATGTCTCTGCGGCGCTCACCACGCCCGACGCAGCCGAACGGATTGGCGGCTTCGAACTGCCGATCGCCATCGGCTGGGTCGCTGCGATGGCAGCGGGCGGCGTACTGGCGCTCGCCGTCGGCATGCTGACACTGAGAATGCGCTCCGATTATCTGGCGATCACCACTTTCGGCATCGCCGTGGCGCTGCAACTCGTGTTCCAGAACACCGAGAGCCTGACCGGCGGCGCTTTTGGCATGGCCTTCATCCCGCGCCCGTTCGCCGCCCTACAGGGACAGGCGTCAGCCTTCAATCTGGCCAACCTGGCCGTCACACTGGCCGTGGTGCTGGCCATCTACCTGTTGCTCGAACATCTGCTGCGCAGCCCCTGGGGCCGTGCGCTGCGTGCGGTTCGCGAAGACGAAATCGCCGCCCAGGCGCTGGGCAAGAACCCTGTCCTCCTGCGGATCCAGGCATTTGCGCTTGGTGGTGCAATCATGGCGCTGGCCGGCGCCGTCCAGGCTCATTTCATCGGCTTCATCGCGCCCGGCAATTATCTGCCGATGATGACATTCCAGGTCTGGGCGATGCTGATCGTCGGCGGCTCCGGCAACAACCGCGGCGCCGTGCTCGGCGCGGTGCTGGTCTGGGCCATCTGGGCATTGTCGGGGGCACTGATCTCCGAGGTGTTCCCGGCCGATCAGCAGGCCCGCGCAGCCTCCCTGCAGATTGTCGTCATCGGCGTCATGCTGTGCCTCATTCTTCTCTGGCGGCCACAGGGCATCCTGCCCGAAGTCCGCTCCGTCTCGCGTCACCTTGGACGCCGCAACAAGGACATCTGACCATGCATCCCGACCGCAAAGAACTCGCCCCCGGCCTTTCCATCAGCCGTATCCTGACCGGCCTTTGGCAGGTCGCCGATCAGGAACGGGATGGAAAGACGCTCGATCTGGGCACCGGAGCTGAAGCGCTTTCGGCCTACGCAGCAGCCGGATTCGATACTTTCGACATGGCCGATCACTACGGCAGTTCCGAACTGATTACCGGCGAAATGCTGCGCCGCTGGACCGGTCCCACCCGCCCGCGCGCATTCACCAAATGGTGCCCCGAACCGGGTCCGATGACAGCCGGTGTCGTCCGCGCCGGTGTGCAGGCGCGGCTCGACCGCCTCGGCGTTAAGCGGGTCGATCTCCTGCAGTTTCACTGGTGGAGTTTTGAACATCCAGCCTGGCTCGACGCGCTGCATGAACTGACCCGGCTCAAGACCGAGGGACTGATCGGCGAGCTCGGCGTGACCAATTTCGACGCTGCCCATCTCAACCTGGCAATTGCCGATGGCATCCCGCTGGTGTCCAATCAGGTCTCTTTCTCGCTGATCGACCGCCGCGCCGCGGGACATCTGGCCGAGGCCTGCAAGAAGCACGGCGTTCAGCTTCTCACCTATGGCACCCTGTGCGGCGGGTTCCTGTCCGAACGCTGGCTCGGCAAGCCCGAACCCGAGGCGGTCGAAGACTGGAGCGGTGCCAAATATCTCCGGTTCATTCACGCCGCCGGTGGTTGGGAAGCCTATCAGGGCATTCTAAGGGCCGCCGACTGCATCGCCCGCAAGCACAATGTCTCGATCTCCAATGTCGCCACCCGATGGGTGCTGGAACATGCCCATGTCGCCGGCGTCATCGTCGGTGCACGGCTGGGAGAAAACGAGCACCGCGACGACAATTTGCGGCTGTTCCAGTTTCAACTCGATGCCAGCGATCATGCCGCACTCGATAGCGCCTTTGCTGCCACCACACAGATCCCCGGCGATTGCGGCGACGAATACCGCCAGCCACCATTCCTCACCGCATCCGGCGATCTCAGCCATCATCTGGCGGAAATGCCGAGCGCGTTGCAGGCCGTCACCGATCCCGACAACCCCGACCGCGCAAGGGTTTTCTCAGGTTCCTTGTGGGAACCGATCGCCGGCTATTGCCGGGCACTGCGCGATGGCGAGCGGATCATGGTCTCAGGCACTACCGCGACCCACGGGGTGGACCGGACCGTGGCCGTCGGCGATGCCGGCGCTCAGACGACCTACATCCTCGACAAGATCGCAGCTTCGGTGCGAGCTCTCGGCGGCGATCCGAGGGACATCTTGCGCACCCGCATGTATTTGCGCGGCGACGAGGACATCGAACCCGCGGCCCGCGCCCACGGCCTGCGTTTCACCACCAATCCGCCGGCCAACACGACCTTTCTGGTCGGCAACCTGATCGGCGATTTCCGGGTCGAGATCGAGGCCGAGGCTGTCGTCAGCCGCTGACCCCATTCATTATGGGCGAGTGCCCGGCGCCTGATCCCGGATCTTGCGCCGGTCTTCCTGCATTTCCAGCCACATCGCGTTGACGACGGCAAACAGCGCCGCCAGCGGGAGGCCGAGCAACCATGCGAAATACCACATCTCTATGACCTCCTGATCAATACGCAGAATGAGAATTATCGGTGACGTCGGCCTCGGTGACCTTGCCCCACAGCACCTTGTAGACCCAGGCGGTGTAAGCCAGAATCAGCGGCAGGAAGATCACCGTCACCACCAGCATCACGAACAACGTCAAGTGTGATGAGGAGGCGTTCCACACGCTCAACGATGAGCGCGGATCGGAAGACGATGGCAGGATGAACGGAAACATCGTCAGCCCCACCGACGAGATCACCCCGAGGATCGTCATCTTGGAAATCAAAAGCGTCGACACCTCACGGCCGGCACGAAGCCCCAGGAAGGTCAGCAATCCGCCAACAATACCCATGGCCGGGGCGATGGCGATCCACGGTCGTTCACTATAAGCCACCAGCCAGCTTGCGGTTCTCTCGACATCAAATTGCAGCGGATTGGAAGGACCGTCGGTGACAAAATCGCCGACAATCCGGTAGCCGTCGATCCCGTAAGCCAGCCACAGGCCGGCCAATACATAGCCCGCCACCGCGATAAGCGCTGCAATCGAGCCGTAACGCCGTGCGCGTAGCTGCACCATGCCTTCGGCCTTCACCGACAGCCAGGCGCCGCCATGCATTACCAGCATCGACAACGACACCACACCCGCAAGCAGCGAAAACGGATCGAGCAGGCCGAAGAACTTGCTGTAGAGCGTACCCTCATAGATCGAATGCAGATCATCGGTGAGATGGAACGGCACGCCCTGCAGGACATTGCCGACTGCCACGCCAAACAGCAGCGCCGGAACCGCGCCGCCGGCAAACAGCGCCCAATCCCAGCGTGAGCGCCATTTCGCGTCTTCGCGCTTGGAGCGAAACTTGAACGCAACCGGCCGCACGATCAGCGCCGCCAGAATCAGGAACATTGCCAGGTAGAAGCCCGAAAACGACACCGCATAGAGCGGCGGCCAGGCCGCGAAAATCGATCCGCCACCGAGAATGAACCAGACCTGGTTGCCCTCCCAGACCGGGCCAACCGTGTTGATCGCCACCCGGCGTTCGGCATCGGTCTTGCCGACAAACGGCAACAATGCGCCGACTCCCATATCGAACCCGTCGGTCATGGCAAAGGCGATCAGCAACACGCCAAGCAGCCCCCACCAGATCACGCGCAGAACGTCATAGTCTATCAGTTGATGCAAGATCATGGTTCTTACTCCGCCGGCTGCGCTGCGGTGCCGGCATGAAGCCGCCCTGTCAGCCTTTGATCGTGGCTGGCTATCCAGGCGTCGGTTTCCTCGACATCCTCGAACGGCCCCTTGCGAATATATTTCAGCATCAGTTTCATCTCGATGATGAACAGCACAGTGTAGAATGCGATGAAGCCCGCAAGCGTCAGCGCCACCTCGCTGATAGACAAGGCCGAGACCGACATCGCCGTCGGCAACACCCCGTCCACCGTCCATGGCTGACGCCCGTACTCGGCCACGAACCAGCCGAGTTCCGCCGCGATCCACGGCGCCGGGATCATCCACACCGCCAGATGCAGCGCCGGACGTGGAAAATTCATGCCCTTGAACGACGCCCGCCAGAAGAAATAGGCCATCGTTGCGATGAACCCGAAACCAAGGCCGACCATGATGCGGAAAGCCCAGAACAGCGGCCAGACCTTTGGGACCGTGCTTTCCGCAGCAAGCTTGATCTGTTCCTCGCTGGCCTCGCGCGGATCGTCGACGTAGCGCTTGAGCAGGAAGGCGAAGCCAAGATCTGCGGAATGCTCCTCAAATCGGGCGGTCACCTCGGGCGAAGCGGCTTCTCGCTGGGCACGGATCTCCATCAGCGCGTCATAGGCAACCTGGCCCGAGCGAATGCGTACCTCCGCCCGGTCCACCAGTTCGTTGATACCGGGGATTACCGTGGTCAGCGAGCGGGTGCCGATCAGCCCCATCGCCCACGGAATCTCGATGGCATAATGGGTTTCACGCGCTTCCTGATCGGGAAGCCCGATCAGGTTGAACGGCGCAGGAGCCTCGTGGGTTTCCCACATGCCCTCGATCGCCGCGAGCTTCATCTTCTGACTATGGGTGGCGCTGTAACCGGATTCATCACCCAGCAACACGACCGAAAACGCCGAGGCAAGACCAAAGGCGGCGGCGACGGTAATGGAACGTCGAGCCAATTCGATGTGGCGTCCGCGCAGCAGATACCAGGCCGAAACACCGAGAACGAACACCGCGCCCGTCACATAGCCCGCCGAAACCGTGTGCACGAACTTGGCCTGTGCCACCTCATTGAACAGCACCGCGTAGAAATCGGTCATTTCCATGCGCATGGTCATCGGATTGAACTCCGCGCCGACCGGGTTCTGCATCCAGCCATTGGCGATCAGAATCCACAGCGCCGAAAAATTCGAACCGATTGCCACCAGCCAGGTCACGCTCAGATGCGCCACCTTGCTCAGCTTGTCCCAGCCAAAGAAGAACAACCCGACAAAGGTCGCCTCCAGGAAGAAGGCCATCAGCCCCTCGATCGCCAGCGGCGCCCCGAAAATGTCCCCGACATAATGGCTGTAATAGCTCCAGTTCATCCCGAACTGAAACTCCATGGTGATGCCGGTGGCCACGCCGAGCGCGAAATTGATACCGAACAGCAGGCCCCAGAATTTCGTCATCTGCCGCCAGATCGGACGATCGGTCATCACATAGACCGTCTCCATGATGGCGACGATGATTGAAAGGCCCAGCGTCAGGGGCACGAATAGAAAATGGTACATGACAGTCAAGGCGAACTGCAGCCGCGACAGCTCGACAATTCCGAATTCCATTGCTGTATTCCTTTCCAATCCGGATGTTGGTCAGACCCGGATACGCATCATTGTTACATTGATAACTAACGACAGCGGCAGCTTCGGCAATGACGAATGTCAAATTACATCGCTAAAAATCGGCAAGGCCGTACAGACCGGAACACCCTGATCATTTTGGGGCGCCTGACAACTCCAACACCCGATCCGCCCACTCAATCTCCACTGCCCTATGCGATGCGGTCAAGATCGCCGCCTGCGGCAAATGGGATCTGATCCCGCAAAGTACGGCCCGCGCAGTCGTATAATCGAGTCCTTCCGTCGGTTCATCAAGCAACAGCAACTTCGGCTTCCGCAACAATGCCCGCGCCAGCACCAGACGCCGCGCTTCGCCACCCGACAACCCCTCGCCCCGCGCGCCCAGTTGAAATCCGAGCCCGCCCTTGGCGCGGATCACCGAAGCCAGCGCCACGGCGTCGAGCACTACCCAAAGCATCTCGGTCGAGGCCTCGGGATCGGCAAGATGCAAGGCGTCGGCGATCGTGCCGGCCATCAGCGTGCTGCGTTGCGGCACCAGCATGACATTTGCGCGCAAGTCTGTCTCAACCCAATGTTCGAGCGGCGTGCCCGACAACAGGATGCGCCCCGGTTCCGGGGACAGCAGACGCGCGATCAACAGCAGCAGCGTGCTCTTGCCCGAACCGCTTGGTCCCGTGATCGCCAGGCTATGACCCATCTCCAGCGACAACGATACATTTTCCAGCACCGGGCGTAACGCCTCTGGCCGGTGGAAATTCAAATCCGTAATTGTCAACGCGTCAACATCGCGGCTCCATGCGGTTCCCGAACTCAGCGAGGCAGCCACAGGCGCAGTGTGCGGCGTATGGATCAAGCCGTCGCCCACCCGTCGTGCAGCAAGCATCATCCGACCGAGATCGGCTGTCGCCCGCCGTAACGGCGCAACGGTCTCCATCAGCGCCAGCGCCACAAAGAAACCGATTGCCGCAAGGCCGGGGCTGAGATCACCTGATTGTGCCAGCACCATACCCAGCCCCAGCGCGCCGGCCGCTACCAGCGTTCCAGTGACCGAGAGCAGCAACCCGGCCCGTCGCTCGATCCGATCCAGCGTGAGCAGGTCTTCTTGCCGCCGCGCATCGGCACCCGCGGCCGATTCTGCCTGACCGGTCAGTCTTCCATAGACTGCCAGATCGCTCCGCGCGCCGATCAGGTCGATAAACCGGGTGCGAAACGCCTGCGCGGCGGTTTCGGCCCGACGCGAGGGCGCGACAGCAGCTCGTGCCGACCAGAAAAACGTGAGACCGGCGCCGGCGAGAAACCCCGACACCACAAGCAACGCGATCCGGACATCAACCAGCCACCACAACGCAGCAAATGTCAGCACTTGCGCCAGCAGCCCGGCGCCAATCGGCAGCACCAGCCTGAGCGGCACGCCATCGAGCGCATCGACATCGGCCATCAGCCGGTTCAGCGCCCGCGCTCCGCGCAATCGCACGGCCTTTTCAAATGGCGCAGCCGCAGTCACCTCGAGCAGCCGAACCCGGATCGACGCCAGCGCCCGCAATGTTGCATCGTGGGTCAGAACTCGTTCGCCATAGCGCGCCGCGGTCCGCCCCAGCGCCAGAAAGCGAACCATCGCCGAGGGCCGGAACACATCAAAAACTGCCCCCACGCCGGCAAGCCCGGCAGCAGCTGCTGCGGTAATGAACCAACCCGACAGCCCCAACAGCGCGATCCCGGCCAGCAGCACCGCCACGCTCAATGCCGCGCCACGGATCAGCGCTGTCTTCTGATCCCGCAGCACCAGCAGAAAGATTCGCCACAGCGCGTTCATACCGCACCGCCAATCACAATGGTTCGCTGCATCCGCGCGCACAGCGCCGGGTCATGCGTGGCGATCACCAGGCTGCAGCGACGCTGGTTGAGTGTCAGCAATCCCGCCATCACCGCCTCCGCAGTGGCGGCGTCGAGATCTGCTGTCGGCTCATCCGCCAGCAGCACATCGGGTTGGGCAAAAATCGCCCGCGCCAGCGTCACCCGGCGCGCTTCCCCGCCCGATAGTCCGCCACCGGTTTCACCGAGCCGAGCCATGCGACCGCCGGGCAGCCCCTCAACCACGGCATCAACCGAGGCCTCGCGCAACGCCGCATCGAGATCACCCGGTTCGCCAAACCCGATATTGCGGGCAAGGCTTGCATCGAGAAAATGAGGTGCTTGCGGCATCCATCCCAGCCGAGCCCGCCAGGCATCCGCATTTATGGCATCAAGCGGTTGCCCCCCAACCAGAATCCGGCCGGTTTCCGGCGCAAGCAGCCCGGCCATCAATTTCAACAGCGTTGTCTTGCCGGCGCCCGACGGCCCGCTGAGGGCAACCGTCTCGCCAGGCAGGATTGCAAAATCGGGATAGCGGATCAGCCGCTCACCAATACGTACGGAAACATCGTGCAGTTCGATGCTGGCCTCGCCTTCAAGCCGCGCCGTTGCCGCGCCACTTCCAATCAGCCGGGGTGGTGCCTCGTTTTCCCATTGGGCAAAGTCAGCCGCCACCGCCAGCGCCGCCGCCTTGTCGTGCCAGGCCGCCGAAAGATCCCGCATTGGCTGGTAGAAATCGGGTGCCAGCAACAACAGGAAAATTCCTGCCGCCGGGCTGAGCGTCGCTCCGTAACTGCCAAAGGAAATAGCCCCAAGCAGCGTGAAGCCGACAAAAACCGCCACCATTGCCACACCGATCGCCGAAAACAGCTCCAGCACCGTCGACGACAGGAAGGCAATCCGTAACACAGCCATGGTCCGTGCGCGCAGCCGCTCGGCGCCGGCCGCAAAGCTCGACGTCACGGCTTCACCGGCGTTGAGAAGCCGGATATCGACCAGCGCCGAAAGCCGCTCCATCAGCAGATCGTTCAGTGTACCGATTTCAGCCATTTGCCGGGCGCTCGCTTCCTTCGCCGCCAGCCCGATCAGCGCCATGAACACCGGAATGAGCGGCCCCGACACCAGTAGAACCAGACCCACCGCCCAGGAAAACCAGAAGGCAAGGACCAGGATCAACAACGGCACCACCATCACCCGCGCCCGTGCCGGCCGATAGCGGGTGACATAGGGCATCAACAGATCGAGCTTTTCGGCGGCAAGGGCTGCGACCGATCCCGCCCGCCCACCTCCGGATGTTACAGTTTCCCGCTGCAGGATTTGGCGGCGATGCTCAACGACAATCTGGGTACCCGCAGCAAACAGCAGCTTTTCGGCGCGGTAATTGAGCCCGGCGCGCAAAACACCAAGCCCGGCAAATACCAGCACCGAGACCCAGACTCCGGGCCCGATTGAGCCGGGAAGCAGCCCAGCGATCGCCAGCGCGACGATACCTGCCTGAAGCGGCCAGACCAGCGCCGAGACCACCGATAGCGCAGACGCCGTCCTGACCTGCCTGCTGGCAGGCCGCGTCAGGCGCTCAAGCGTATCGTCGTCCGGGTTGGTTTTTCCACTGTCTGGTCGCGCCATGTCATCCCGCCGGGATTCGTTTCCGATTGCCGGTGGTGATGGGCGGAAAGCTGATCTGAATCAACCTGCACCCATTCAAACTGCTGCATATTGCCCGCAAATCAAACCGGATCGGATCTCCCCATGCGCCTGACCATACGCACAAGTCTTGCAACCCGTGTCCTGATATTCTGCGCCACGCATGAGGGTCAGGTTGTCAAAACCTCGGATATCGCCCGCGCCTATGATGCCTCGAGCCACCATCTCGGCCACGTCATCCACCAATTGCAGCACCACGGTTATGTCTCCACATTTCGGGGCCGCGCCGGCGGACTCATGCTCAACAAGAAGCCGCGTGACATCTCCATAGGCCGGCTGTTCAGGATCTTTGAAGCAGGCGCAACTGTCACCGGGTGTTTCGCCAGTACCGACAACAGCTGTCCGCTGATCGCCGACTGCCGCCTGCGTGATTTCCTCACGCGGGCAGTCGAGGCGTTCTATCGCGAGCTCGACCCGATCACCCTTGATGATCTGGTGCGGGACAATTGTGGCCTGGAGACGATCCTGAAGATGGCGCCGGACCGCTCGGCTCGCTGCCCGACTGCCGCGTAGACCACGGCGACATCACAGGCTTCTTGCCAGTTCCTTCAGCTGGTCGGCTGCCTTGCCCCACCCTTCGTGAAACCCCATTTCTTCATGTTCCTTGCGCGCTTCGACCGTCCAGTGCAGTGCCCGCGCCGCATAGCGGGTCTGCCCCTCGCCCGTGTCCTCAAAAGTGGTCTCGGCCACCATGAAGGCGCGCTCTGAAGGAACCCAGCCGGGGCGAAACGCGTCGGTACTGACCAGCCGCCGGTGCGGCTCAACCGCAAGAAACACGCCGGCATTGTCAAATTGCTCGCCGTTGGGGCCATTCATCACGGTGAAGAACTCGCCGCCCGGACACAGGTCCATCCGCACGTCCGATACATACCAGGGTTTGGGGCAGAACCCCTGCTTGAGCAGGTCAGGCTCCGCCCAGCACCGCCAGACCTTGGCCACCGGGGCATCGATCAGACGTTCGAGCATAAGCTCCTTCGCTTCAGCATGGGCATCACTTTTAGTGGTGGTCATCACGGTATCCTCCTTTTCGGTGTTGACGGGGCATGGTGCTCGGCCGGTCTAGCTTCGCGTCTTCTTGTCGGCGGCAAGTGTGTGGGCAACCAGCGCATTGGCGTGGCCATGGCCCATGCAATGTTCGTTCTTCAGCCAGTTAACGCGTTGCATATGAGTTTCCCCGGCCCTGCTTCGAACCAGAGCGATCCAGTCATCGATCGGGCGCCCATAGGTCTTCTCGATCGACGGAAAATAGGAGGCCGGGCCCTTGGGTGGCGCTGACTTTGGTTCCACAGGCGTTCTATCAGCCATGACTTATCCTTTCCGGTTGCTGGCGGTTTCGTTTCCAAACAATTGCTCGACATAGCGGTAGAGGTGATCAAGGCTGTCACTGGCAAGATCCGCACGACCGCTCGCCTTGGCGAGGATGAAGGCCCCCTGGATCACGGCCTGTGTGTGCAGCGCCAGGCTTGAAGCGCTCCAATCCGCGTCGATCCCGTGCTCACGCATTGCCGCTTCAATATCGGGCACCAGGGTATCGGCATGGCCAGAAATGCTGGCCCAGCAGGCATCGCGGATCGGCGGGTTGGTATCGTAGGTTTCCTGCACCATTGTGCCCACCAGGCAAGTAAAATCGGGAATATTGCCCTGCAGGATCGCCTTGCGAAAAGCGATATAGGCAAGCACACGGTCTAGCGGATCGGCGGGATCGTGAAACGGGGCGCTTTCAAACAGTCCGCCGGTCATTTCGGTCCAGTAATTTGCTGCAGCCACCGCCAGATCCTGCTTGCTGGCAAAATAATGGAAGAACGCCCCCTTCGTCACCCCAGCAGCCTTGCACAGATCGTCCACCGTGGTGGCCGAGTAGCCCTGGGTACGGATTACCGTCAAAGCCGCATCAAGCAGTTTTGCCTTTGCATCCGGTTTTGCTGCAACGTTAGCCATCAGGTTCTCCAATTGCTTGAATTTTACATACCAACCAGTTGGTATGTTGTCAATGTGTGTGTAGTGTAAGCAATTCTACGACCGTGTTGTGCGAATGGCTGCATCGTCGCGCAAGCGCTGCCTGAGGGCGTGGAAATGCCCTCGCCTGCCAGCCCGGCTCAACGAAACTGTAAAGGAATTTTCGGGCTCGGCGCCATCGGCCTAACCAACGGACCAGAGCCCGGCACAGGCATCAAAGCCTACTTCTGGTGCGTCCTGATCACGTCGAGAAAAGCATCGCCATAGCGTTCCAGCTTGGATTGTCCGACGCCGGATGTGGCAAGCAACCCCGCGTGGTCTGCCGGGCGGTTGGTTGCAAAGGCTACCAGTGTCGTATCCGGAAAAATCACATAGGGCGGCACCGCCATCTCCTTGGCGATCGCCATCCGCGCGGCACGAAGCGCCTCGAACAGCTCGATATCGGCCTCTTCCAGCGCGGATTTGGCGTTTGTCGAACCGGATGACGCACGGCGTGACGCCTTTCCGGTGGTTGGCCGGTCCTTGCGGAACCGCACTTCGCGTTCGCGTTTGAAAACAGCGCGCGCTTCCGGCTCAAGTTTTAGCGCCCCGAATGCCGTATGATCGACGCTGACCAGACCGGCAGCGAGAAGCTGGCGGTAAACCGATTGCCAGGTCTTGGCCGGAATATCCTTGCCGGCACCGAAAACCGGCATCTCGACATGGCCAAAGCGGGTGGTCTTTTCGTTCTCGTTGCCGGTCAGCACATCAATCAGATGGCCGGTGCCGAAACGCTCGCCGGTCCGATAAACCGCCGCCAGCGCTTTGATCGCGGCATCGGTCCCGTCCCAGGTTTCGACCGGTTTGAGGCAGGTATCACAATTGCCGCAACCGCCTGCATGGGCTTCGCCAAAATGTGCAAGGATCGCCTGCCGGCGGCAGCCCGGAGTTTCACAGATCCCCAGCAGCGCGTTAAGCTTGGCGCGTTCAACCCGCTTGATATCGTCGCCCGACCCGCCATTGTCGATCATCCGACCGCGCTGGATTACATCGGCCATGCCATAGGCCATCCAGGCCACCGACGGCAGCCCGTCACGCCCGGCGCGCCCGGTCTCCTGATAGTAGGCCTCTACCGACCCTGGCAGGTCGAGATGGGCGACATAGCGCACATTCGGCTTGTCGATGCCCATGCCGAAAGCGACGGTGGCTACCATGCACACGCCCTCCTCCTTCAGAAACGCATCCTGGTTGTCATCGCGCACACCCCGGTCGAGACCGGCATGATAGGCGAGCGCACGGATACCCTGCTTGTTCAGCCATTCGGCTGTGTCTTCAACCTTGGCACGCGACAGACAGTAGACGATACCGCTCGCCCCTTCGTTATCCGCCAGGAAACGCAGCAATTGCTGGCGCGGCTGATCGCGCTCGACAATCTCATAGGTGATGTTGGGGCGATCAAACGAGGTGGTAAAGACCTCACCGGACCGCAGTGCCAACTTGTCGATGATGTCTTCACGGGTATGCGGGTCGGCTGTCGCGGTCAGCGCCATCCGTGGCACTCCGGGATATTCATCGGCAAGCCGGCCGAGATCCCGGTATTCCGGCCGGAAATCATGCCCCCATTGCGAAACGCAATGCGCCTCGTCGATGGCAAACAGCGCAATGTTGGCGTTGCCGATCATGTCCTTGAAACCGGGAGTGACGGCACGTTCGGGGGTAACGTAGAGCAGTTCGAGTTCACCTTGGGCGACCGCCCGGCGAACCTCCATTAATTCCTCGCGGCTCAGCGAGGAATTAAGGGCTGCCGCGCGCACGCCAAGCTGCGTGAGCGCTTCCACCTGGTCGCGCATCAGAGCGATCAGCGGCGAAATGACAATGCCGACACCGTTGCGACACAGGGCCGGAATCTGGAAGCACAGCGACTTGCCGGCGCCGGTCGGAAACAGCACCACGGCGTGGCCGCCCGCCACAACATGGTCGACGACGGCCGCCTGCTTGCCGCGAAATTCGGAATAGCCATAAATCCGCTTGAGGATATCAAGCGGGGCTTCCGCCCCTTTTTTTTCAATCACGGGGACAATACGGTCATGTGTCTGCGGCATGGAATCGCTTTCTTGGGACGGCCTGCACTATGGCACAGGTCCGCCCCTCGCCGCGAGGCGCAGACAAGCTTTTTGAAATCAGATCGCTGCGACGCAGATGATTTCGACCTTGTATTCCGGGGTCGCCAGCTTGGATTCGCCAGCAGCCCGTGTCGGTGCATTGCCGGGAGAAACCCAAGCATCCCAGACCGCGTTCATTTCGGCAAAGTCATCCATCGACGCCATCCAGATCGTGGCCTGCAGGATCTTGCTCTTGTCCGATCCCACTTCGGCCAGCAGCCGCTCGATATTGGCCAGGATATCCTGTGTCTGGACCGTGACGCTGGCGCCCGGCGTGCCGACCTGGCCGGCCAGATAGACGGTGTTTCCGTGAACCACGGCCTGGCTCATGCGGGTGCCGGATTCAATACGTTTGATATCGCTCATGTCATTATCCTTGTTGGGATTGAATTGATGTCCGGGCAGGGTCTAGCGCGCCTACCACCTTCGGGTCCAGCGCAGAACGTCGCCCCAGACACAGATCCGCTGCCAGTTGCGATAGCGCCGGTGCGGTCTGCATACCGTAACCACCCTGCCCCGCAAGCCAGAAAAACCCGTCCACCTCAGGCGCAAAGCCGACCACGGGCGTCCGGTCCGGAGCAAACGTCCGCATTCCTGCCCAGGAATGCTCAACCCGCGTCACCGGTATCGTCACTGCCTGCTCGAAACGGTGCAGGCCTTCGGCCAGCACCATGTCATCGACCCAGACATCATGCGGTTCAACCGGATCTTCCTCCGCCGGCGAGATCATAAGCTTGCCGGCCTCCGGCTTGGCATACCATTGGTCCGAGGCATTGGCGAACAGCGGCCAGCGGTTGATGTCGTGGCCCTCAGGCGCCGGAATAAGCGCCGCGGAACGGCGCAGCGGTTGCAACCCAAGGGCCCGCACCCCGGCCATTTCTGCCAGCTGATCGGCCCAACCGCCGGCGGCATTGATCACGATCGGTGCCCTGAATTCGCCGGCCGGTGCCGTCACCGTCCAGATACCATCACGACGCGCGATCGACTGCACTCGCGCATTATTCACGATCCGGCCGCCATGGGCGCGAAGCAAGCGGGCAAAACCCTGCAGCATCCGGTCCACATCTATATCCTGGGCATCCCACTCGATTGCCGCGGCAGCGATCACATCGGCGCGCAGGATCGGTACCAGCTCTTGCGCCTGCTGCGCTGAAAGCCGCTCGAGGCCGTCGCTGCCATCTAGATAGGCTTCGTAATGGGGCAGGTCTGCTTCCGTCGCCACCAGCATTTCGCCGCGCGGCGACAGCAGGCTCGTCTCGGAGACCCCTTCGGGTGCGGCCAGGAACGGCGCAGAGGCCGCATTCAATGCGCGCAAGGTAGCGTTGCCATAGTTGCGGATGAAGATTGCCGCTGAGCGGCCAGACGAATGATGGCCGATCATCGTCTCGGCTTCGAGCACTGTGACCGACGCCTCGGGCGCCAACCGAGCGGCTGCGCTGATGCCGGCAATTCCGCCGCCAATAACCAGAATATCCGTTTTCATGCTGAAGCTGCCTGATACCCGTTGAGAAAGCTGGTCAGATTATCGCCAAGATCGGACGACAGGTACCCACCTTCCTGCACGATTACGACCGGGAGAGCCAGCGCGGCAATGGCTGCCGCAATCCGGCCGAAACCGGGTGTCGTCACCTTGAAGCCATGGAACGGATCGTTCTCATGCGCATCAAGGCCGAGCGCCACCACCAGTACATCGGCACCGAATGAACGCACCCGCGCCAGCGCAATCTCCAAGGCTGCGAGGAACTCCACATCATTTGTGCCGCGCGGCAGCGGCAGGTTGAGATTGTAGCCCAGCCCCTCGCCTTCACCGCGTTCTTCCGCATGGCCCCAGAAGAACGGATAGAACCGGGCCGGGTCGGCATGGATCGACACCGTCAGCACATCGCGGCGCTGGTAGAAAATTCCCTGCGTGCCGTTGCCATGGTGGACGTCAACATCGACGATGGCTGGACGGCGGCCAGCGCGCAGCAATGCCTGAGCGGCAATCGCCGAATTGTTGAGAAAGCAGAAGCCGCCGGCCAGATCGCCGAACGCATGATGACCGGGCGGACGGCACAGCGCATAGGTGGCCGGCGCCCCGTCAAGCACTGTATCGGCCGCGCTGAGCGCCGATTGCGCCGACCAATAGGCAGATTGCCAGGTGCCCGCGGTGATCGGACATGATGTATCGGCCTGGTGAAACCCCGCCTGTCCCGATGCCGACTTCGGATAGCTGGCGGTGCGCCGATCCGGATGGATATTGGGGATAACCTCGTCGGAAGCCCCCTCGGTGCGGATCCAGCGCGCATGGATGGTTTCCAGAAATGTCAGATATTCAGGCGAGTGGAGCTCGGCAATCGGGCCCAGCCCGTGGTCTGTCGGCGCTGCAAATTCACACCCCGCGGCGCTTGCGCCGCGACGCAATTCCTCGATCCGCTGCGGCTGCTCCGGATTGGGCGAAAGCCGGCCATTGGCCATGAAGTGCTTCGGGTCATGGACCCGCTGGCGTTCGTCGAAGATGGCTTTCACGATTGCTCTCCAAGAGTGTCCAGCGCCGTGCCGGCCAGCGTCATGTACTGGGTTTCTGTGGTGGGGACGAAGCCGATGCGTTCATAGAAGGCAAGCGCCCTCGGATTGTTGTGATAGACATTGAGCCGCAGGAAATCCGCGTCCCAGGTCTTCGCTCCGGCATCGCGAACCGCCGCCAGAAGCCGTACCCCGAGCCGCTTTCCGCGCACAGACCCGGCTACCCAGAGGTCGGAGACATAGATGCCGACGGTTCCAAACACTGTCGAAAAGAAGGGGGAATAGGCGGCGACACCGACCACATCACCATCTTTTGTCACCGCCAGCAGGGCGTGCAAAATTGGTGAAGGTCCGAAACAGAACCGCTCGATATCGGCGTCGGTGGCGCGGTGCTCGTCGCCCATGTCGGCGGACAATTGCCGCAGCGCCCGGTTGACGGCGGCCACATCGGCGCGCCCGGCCAGCCTGATGTTGATATCAACGCTACTCAAAACGCTACCCCTTGCTTGCCTTTCAAACCCAGCATCGCCCTTGCCTCATCCGGTGTCGCCACCACACGCCCCAGATCCTCGACCATCTCGCGCACCAGCGCCACCTGCTCGGCATTGGACTTGGCCAGCTGGCCGCGGGCGATATAGAGATTATCTTCCAACCCGACCCGCACATGCCCGCCCATTTCAGCGCCGAGCTTGGCCAGCGCCATCTGCTGGCGCCCGGCGGCAAGCACGGAAAACTTGTAATCGTAGCCGAACAATTTGTCCGCGGTCTGCTTGAGATGGGCCAGATGCTCCGGTTCGGCCGCCACCCCGCCCAGCACACCCATCACGAACTGGATGAACATGGGGGTTTTGATCAGCCCGCGATCGGCAAAATGCTTCAGCATGTAAAGATGGCCGAGATCGTAACATTCGAATTCAAAGCGCGCGCCGCGCTCCTGCCCCATCAGCCTGAGCACACCCTCGATGTCACGCGGCGTGTTCTTGAACACCAGATCGTCGGAATTGCGCAGGAACGGTTCTTCCCAATCATGCAGCCACTCGGTGCGTTTGCCGAGCATCGGGTAGAGCGCAAAATTCATCGAGCCCATGTTGAGCGAGCACATTTCCGGTCTGGCCGCGAGCGGCGCCGCGAGACGTTCATCCAGCGTCATCACCGCGCTGCCGCCGGTGGTCAGGTTCACCACCGCATCGGTGGCAGCACTGATGAACGGTAAAAACGCCATGTAATGCGCGACCGACGCCGACGGCTGGCCGGTCTCAGGGTTGCGCGCGTGCAGATGCAGGATCGCAGCTCCTGCATTGGCAGCGCCAATAGCCTGTTCGGCGATCGCTTCGGCCGTCACCGGCAGATAGGGCGACATCGACGGCGTATGAATCGACCCGGTGACGGCGCAGCTTATGATGATTTTCGACATGCTGTTTCCTGTCAGGCTGTGGCGACGGCAAAGCCTGCCCGAACGGCAAACTTGTCCAGCGCTGCGCTCAGCATGTCGATGATTTCATCGACCTGGCCTTCGGTCACAATCATCGGCGGACAAACGAGAAAATGGTCGCCATCGATGCCGCCCCGCGTGCGGCGCGAATAAATAATTAGCCCCTGTTCATAGGCCAGTTCCACCAATTCGACATACGCATTGAGCCCCTTCGGCAAGGGCTGCATGGTCTGCCGGTCGGCCACCAGCTCGCACGCCAGCAGCAGCCCTTCCCCGCGCACGTCGCCGATGAACCCGTAGCGTTGCATCAGATTGGCAAGCCGCGCTTTGAGCAGCGCCCCAACACGGGCGGCATTGCCCATCAGTTCTCCGCTCTCGATTTCCTCAAGCACTGCCAGGCCCGCGGCGCAGGCCAGCGGATTACCGGCATAGGTATGGCCATGCTGGAAACCGCCAGCATCAAGCACCGGATCGATCAGCCGGTCGTGGGCGATCATCGCACCGAGTGGCGCATAACCGGCTCCGAAACCCTTGGAGATGGCGATGATATCGGGATCAACGCCCCAATGCTCGGCAGCCATGAATTTGCCAGTGCGACCACCGCCCGACATCACCTCGTCATGGATCAGCAACACGCCATGGCGATCGCAAATCTCGCGCACGGCCTGCATATAGCCTGCAGGCGGCACCAGCGCACCGGTGGACGCACCGCCGACCGGTTCCTGGATGAAGGCCAGCACCGTTTCCGGCCCTTCCTCGACGATCCTGGCTTCCAGCATAGCCGCGTAATGCGCGCCGGTGGCCGGATCGTCCATGGGTAACCCATCAAGATAGGCGCGCGGCGCCGGAATTTTCGGCATCGCCTGCATCATCGGCAGGAACGGATCCGCCAGCGGCGCATAGCCGGTCAGCGCCAGCGCGCCGAGTGTCGAACCATGGTAGCTGGGATTGCGCGAAATCACTTTCCAGCGCGATCCCTGTCCGACTGTCACCGCATATTGCCGCGCCAGCTTGATCGCGCTTTCCACCGCCTCCGATCCACCGGAGACGAAGAACACCTTCTCCATGCCCTCGGGCGACAGTCCCGCCACCTTCGCGGCCAGCCGTTCGCCCGGTTCGGTTTCGAAATGCAGCCGGTAGCCGAAAGTCGATTTTTCCATCTGCCGCCGCATCGCCTCGAGGACCCGGGGGTTGGAATGGCCGATATTGGAAACCATCGCGCCCGAGGAGCCGTCGAGATAGCGCTTGCCGTCGACATCCCACATGTAGACGCCGCGGGCCTCCGCCAGCACCGGCCGGCGCGAGCGGGTCTGATAAAACAGATGGCTTTTCGGTTTCACGTTTCATTCTCCACCGGCAACGCAGCGCAATCCTTCGCCCGAAACCGCAACAGCACCTCGGCGCCGGTGGCAAAGGGGTGTTCATCAATCATGTTGACGGCCTGCAGTTGATGATCGCCGACCCGCAGGAAATAGCGCGCTGACTGTCCCTGGTAATCAACATTCTCGACTGTGGCCTTGACCGTCATGTCTCCTTCAGCGGAACTGCCAGCCGGCATCAGGTGCAATTTTTCAGCCCGGATCACCAGCCTGACCGGACCCGGCGCGGTAATTTGCGGGGCGCGTTGTTTGGGGATTGAGAAGCGCGGGAAATCCGGCAACTCCAGGCTGATCTCGCCCCCTGAGATGCTGGTGCAGCGTGCCGACAGCAGATTGGATGCGCCAAGAAACTGGGCGACGAATTCGGTCGCAGGCGTGTTGTAGACAGCCTCGGGCGCACCGACCTGTTCGACCTGGCCCTTCGACATGACGATGATCTGATCCGACATCGCCAGTGCTTCGGTCTGGTCATGGGTGACAAACACAGTGGTCACGCCAATACGCTGCTGGATGCGCTTGAGCTCAACCCGCATGTCTTCGCGCAAATTGGCATCAAGCGCCGACAACGGTTCATCAAGCAAGAGCACGTCCGGCTCGATGACGATGGCGCGTGCCAGTGCGATTCGCTGTTGCTGGCCACCCGAGAGTTCTTTCGGGTAGCGCGCACCGAGATCAGGCAATTGCACCAGATCCAGCGCCTCGGCCACCTTGCGTTGGGCATCGGGCTTGCTGACATTGCGGTAATTGAGCCCGAAGGCAACGTTTTCTGCCACCGTCTTGTGCGGAAACAGCGCGTAATTCTGGAACACCAGACCGAGATTGCGCTTGTGAATCGGCACATCGTTGACGCGCCTGCCCTTGATGGAAATCTCGCCCTCGCTCGGATCGAGCAGGCCGGCGATCATCCGCAAGGTGGTGGTCTTTCCGCAGCCGGATGGTCCCAGCAGCGTAACGAAACTGCCTTCGGCGATGTCCAGCGACATCTCGTGCACAGCGGTAAAATTACCAAAACGCTTGACGATCTGGGTCAGGGAAACGGCGCTCACGGCATCGTGCCTCCGGTTGAAGTAAAACCCGGCCCCGCCAGCACGGCGGGGCCGGGTAGAAGCTTAGTAGCCGCGCTGGACGCGGGAGAATTCCTTGGCCCATTCAGCCTCATTGCCATTCCAGTAGGCCGGATTGGCAAAGGTCAGACCTGACAGCGTGCCGGTGGCATCGAAGGCCGGCAGTTTCGGAATCTTGTCGCCGAGATCGACCTTGGTCGGATCGAGCGCCGGCGGATAGCTCTGGCCTTCAGCCACAGCAATCGAGGTGTCCTTGTCGAGCATGAAGTTGAGCAACTCCTCGCAGGCCGCCATCGGGCTGCCCTTGAGCACGAACAGGCACTCCTGCCAGCCGAAACCATTCGGCGGATCGTAATAGCCGATATCGTGGCCTTGCTCCTGCAGCGCGTAAATCCGGCCCGACCAGCCTTCGGTCACGTGGATTTCTTCCTCGGACAATAGGCTCATCAGTTCGGCGCCCGACGCCCAGTATTTCAGCGCCAGATCGCGATGCTGACGCACAGCATCCCAGGCTGCGTCGACGTCCTTGATGTCGTTGGGGGCCTGACCGGTCTGCAGTGCCGCATACCACATCCGGGTGCGCCAATCGCTCCAGCCGCCGATCTTGCCCTTGTGCTTGGCATCGATCAGGATCTTGGCGCCCTTCTCCTTCATCTCGTCGTCACTGATGAATTTACGGTTATAGGCCAGCCCGGTGGTGCCGTAATCATAGGGCGCCGCGCTGAGACTGTCGGGCGTGATCGACTTGAACGCATTCATCAACGCCGGCATGACATTGGCCATGTTGGGGATGTTGTCGATATTGAGTTCGCTGGTCAGATCGAAGCTGTGGTAGCGGGCATAGTCAAACACACCCGAAAGATGGGCAATATTGTATTCTCCCGTCTTGCTGGCGCGCACCTGAGCGAGATATTCGTCGCCTCCGGGGAACGTCCCGTCAATCACCTTGATGCCGGTCTTGGCGGTGTAGGGATCAAAGGCATGCTTGCGGAATGCCTCGGAAACAACGCCGCCCCAACCGTCAAACCGCACCTGGGTAACATCGCCTGCAGCCAGGGCCTGGCCGGCGAAGGGCATCTGCAACCCGTAGGCAGCGCCGGCAGCACCAAGAAGGCCGAAGAAGCTGCGGCGGCTGATGTCACCGTTCTGGAACCGCTCGCGCAGTCGTTCATAGCGTTTTGTATCGTCCATTTTGTTCTCCATCTCTGGTTCGAGGTCAGTGGGCGGTTTATCCGCCGCTTTTTGTTGCAAGTCTTCGGGCGATCGCCGCTCCAATCAGCGGCAGCCCCACGGTCAGCACGATGATGACCGTGCCAAGAGCGTTGATCTCCGGAGAGATCGAATTGCGAAGCATTGAGAAAATCTGCGTCGGCACCGTTTCGATGCCGCCCGGCTTCCAGAACAGGGTTCCGGTGATGTCGTCAAAGCTGATGGTGAAGGCGAACAATCCGCCGGCAGCGACTGCCGGCATCAGCAACGGCAATGTGACCGAAAAGAACGTCTGCATCGGAGAAGCGCCAAGGCTGAGCGCAGCTTCCTCGACATCGCGCCGGATGCTGACCAGCCGCGCCTGCACCACCAGAATGACGAACGGCAGCGTGAAGATGACATGCCCCAGCAGCAGCAGCGTGAAGCTCTTGCCAATATTGAGGAAGTTCAAAAACAGCAGCAGCGCCACTGCCAGCACCACTTCGGGCACAAGGATAGGCGCGATCAGCAAGGTGGTGATCAGATTGCGGCCCGGAATTTTGTAGCGCACCAGCGCCAGGCTTGCGAGCACGCCAAGCACGGTGGAGATGACGGCTGTCATCAGTCCCAATGTGATCGAGGTGCGAAACGCCCGCATGATCGCATCATTGTTCCACAAGGCTTCAAACCAGCGGGTCGACAGGCCGGTCATGGGAAAGCTGCCGAACTGGTTGGCATTAAACGACAGCAGAACCACCACCGCGATCGGCAGGAACATGAACAGATAGACCAGGATCGTGTAGATGCGGATCAGACGCCAGCCCATCAGCCAAGCCCCTTCGCCAGTTGCGCCATGCCGAGATAGCGGTTGTAGATGAGAACCAGCACGCCAAGCACGACCAGCAGCAGCAGCGACAACGCCGAGCCGAGCGGCCAGTTGAGCTGCTTGATGATGGCCTCATAGACCAGGTTGGCAAACATCGCGTCGCGCGGCCCACCGAGGATCACCGGGGTAATGTAGGTGCCCGCCGACAGCACGAAACACAACAGCCCACCGGCGGCCAGTCCCGGCATCGACAAGGGCAGGGTTACCTGCAGGAACCCCTGCCAGCGGGTTGCCCCCAGCGACGACGCCGCGTCCTCGAGATTGGTGTCGATACCATCGAGGCTGACATAGATATTGAGCACCATGAACGGCAGCAGGAAATGCACCAGCCCGAGGATCACCGTGGTCTCGTTGTAGAGCATCTGTACCGGCTCGCTGATCAGACCTAGCCACACAAGCGCCGAATTGAGCGCCCCGGAAATACCGAGAATGTTGATCCAGCTCATCGTGCGGATGATGTAGCTGATCCAGAATGGCAGCATCAGCAACACCAAGAGGATCAGCTTGTTGCCTCTCGAACGGGCGATGAAATAGGCTGCCGGATAGCCAAGCACCGCACAGGCGACCGTGGTAATGGCGGAAATCTTGAGCGTATTGAGCAGGATGTCGCGGTAAAACCGGTCGGTCAGCGCCTCTTTCCAGTTGTCGAGAAACAGGCCTGGCGTGTCGGCGCCCGCCGCGCTCTTGAGCCAGAACGAATAGACCACGATAAACATCAGCGGCACGATCAGCAAAAGCCCGACCGCCGTCAGTGCCGGCGTCAGCAAGATCCACGGCTGCCGTGCCTCGCGTTGTTCGATGCTCATGTTCCCGGCGCTCCCCGGCGCTTCTTGTGGAACCCATGATGCGAAAGGATAGAGCATTGATCAAATAGATAATTGATATCCTAACCATAGATGATATCAATACCCGATGATCAGCATGACTCCACCCGAACGGTTGGCCCGCGATCTTGACTGGAATTTGCTTCGGACATTCCTTGTCCTGGCCGATTCCCGTTCGGTCACCGATGCCGCGGAAAAATTGTCACTGAAACAGCCGACCGTCTCCAGCGCGCTCAAGCGGCTTGAAGACCGGCTCGGCAAGCGCCTGATTAACCGCAAGCCAGGGCGTTTTGAACTCACCGCCGCCGGCCGGCTTCTGTATGATGAAGCTATTGATATCCACAGCGCCATTCTTCGCCTTGGCACCGTCATCCGCGATGTCGAGGACGAGGTCAGCGGTCATATCCGCATCGTCATGGCGAGCCATGTGGTCAGCCCGCTGTTTGATGCCACGCTGAACCGGTTTCATTCCGATCACCCGCGCGCGACCTTGTCGATCGAGGCGGTGGCCAGCCGCAGCGCCTTGACCGCTGTCGCCGCCCGCCGCGCGTCACTGGCCATTTGCCTGGTCATGGACCGCAGCCCGCAACTGGAATACCGGCGGCTGTTTCGCGAGTATTTCGGTTTGTTCTGCGGTCCGTCCCACCCGCTTTTTGGCCGCGAGGGAATTACCATCGCCGATCTGGCCGGTCATTCCTCGGTAAGTTTCATAACCGACCAGATGGATGATGCATTGCGCCCGGTCGCGCAAATGCGCGCAGAAGCCCAGCTTGATTCCCGCATTGTCGGCACATCCCCCAACCTTGAGGAAGTGCGGCGCATGATCATCGCCGGCCTCGGCATCGGCCCGCTGCCATTGCATGTGGTGCGCGAGGACGTGGAGCGAGGAAGATTGTGGCGGCTGCCTCCCTATGAAACGCCGCCGGCGATCGACGTCCATGTCGTCTGGAACCCACATGCCAAGCCCAACCGCGCCGAGGCAGCCCTGCTTGCCGGCCTCATCAACCAGATCGACACCACGCCGATGGATCAGCGCATCTACAACTGAGCCCAGGTACCGGCAAACACTTCAGCGTCGCCGATCTTGTAGCCGCTTCCGACGCCCTGAGCATCGCGCTCATCCGTAGGTAAAAACAAGACTCTCCTTCAATGGAAGCAGAATCCGAATGTTCGTTTGACGGGACCAGAAGTCCAACCGGCGGAAGCCCCGCTTCTCCCGATGAACTTTCCAATTCTTTTTGATAATCCAATTCTTCTATCCGCTTATAATGATAATATGAGGAACAGATGGAAAAGCCAGATCAGCATTGGTGTGACAAGAGGGACGACAGCGCAGCCATCGCGGCTGAACGGCGGATCTTTTCCAGTTTCCACCTCGCCAAGACGGCGAGCCGTGGATTCCTGCCCATTTCTACAGTCGGTCGCTCCCGCAACGACAGATCCCCACAGGCCTTCAAACCCCACCTTTCCAACAACAGCAAACAGCACTTTGCCCCCGCATCCCTGCAGGCCGGGCAGAACGCACTGCTTCATTCCTGAGAGATGATGCCATGACCAAGCGCTCCAGCCCGGATCGATCCTATTACGCACCCCATGGTGGGTTGCCTGCCCAGACCGAGTTGATGACCGGCCGGGCGGTGTTTACCGAGGCCTATGCCGTCATTCCGAAGGGAGTGATGAGCGACATTGTCACCTCCTACCTGCCCAATTGGGAGGACACGCGGCTTTGGATCATTGCCCGGCCAATGTCAGGATTTGCCGAAACATTCTCCCACTACATCATGGAGGTAGCGCCAGGTGGCGGCTCCCAGGCACCCGAGCCCGACGCATCGGCGCAAGCGGTGCTTTTTGCCGTTGAAGGCGAACTCACCGTGCTGGTGGATGGCGCCCCGCACACATTGGTGCCAGGCGGCTATGCCTACCTCCCCGCCGGCTGCAACTGGACGGCGGTCAATAATGGTGCCGCCCCTGCGCGCTTCCACTGGATCCGCAAGGCTTATGAAGCCGTCGACGGCATCGCCAAACCCGACCCGCTGTTTCTCCATGAGAGCGACATCGCCCCCACCGTCATGCCCGACACCAATGGCACCTGGGCCACAACGCGCTTTGTCGACCCGACCGACCTGCGCCATGACATGCATGTCACCATCGTCACCTTCGAGCCCGGCGGGCTGATTCCGTTTGAGGAAACCCACGTGATGGAGCACGGGCTTTATGTGCTGGAGGGCAAGGCGGTCTACAAGCTCAACCGTGACTGGGTCGAGGTCGAAGCCGGCGACTACATGTGGCTTCGCGCGTTCTGCCCGCAAGCTTGCTACGCCGGGGGCCCCGGCAGGTTCCGCTATCTTCTCTACAAGGACGTGAACCGTCACGCCAATCTGCGCGGCTACGGGCGCTGAAGCAGCCGGCGGCGCGGGCCGCACGCCGATCCTCTCCGCTCAATATGACTGCGTAAACCACCGCGCGGGCATCCGTTTAGCGCATATCGATTGTGCGCCGCACAATCTCACGGCGGCTGTGCCGCGACAGCTTCCCGGATCGCCGACACCTATGATATTTCGCCATTGCCAGATTGATTAGGTTTGGTCCCCGCCCGGCCGTGCATGGGCACAAAACCAAAAAGCCTGCCGCGGGAGGAGGTGCGGCAGGCTTTTCGAATAGCGGAATGCGACGGGAGGAGGATGTCGCAATTCCATTCAGAAGACCCTTGGGAGGAGGAGTGGGCCTTCCTAGACACGAAGCTCTGCGGGAGGAGGTGCATTGCTTCGATGGCCAGAACATACCGTAATTTTTACAGATTCAAACAATTCATGTTGCACTGCAGCTATGCGCTGAACGCAAAGCTTGGATTGCTTCGGGCCGCTCGACCTATTCGCCGGCAAAGGCTTCCAGATAATCGGCCTCAGAGGTCTCCAATTGGCTGGCGCGGCCACGTTCTCGTATTTTCCGATTGTCGCGCCACACATTCCGGACTGCTGCAGGATCTGGGATGTGCGCCATGTCATTTAAAATGGTTCAGGTAAGCCTTATCGCTGCGGTCAAGACCACCAGCCGCACAGCCTTGGCTTTGGCGTGGCGCCCGGTAATCGACGGACGAGGAAGACACGCACCGCCTGTGTTGGTGGTCTTGTTGTTGGTGACGCCCGCGCAGTAAGGTGCACAACATGGTTTCGGGTATGAACTTATGCGACTGCCTTGGGTGAATTCGCTTTTGCAGAAAATGCCAAAGGCGAGCCCCCTTTCCCCGCCCGACGACGCGCGCCTCGCCAGTGACAAGATCTTAGTAGACCTACCCTAACCGCCATACGATATTGCGAGACGCATGTTGTCGGGCGACCGCTTGGCTTTGGGACAGAAATGCGTAAACATGCCCGCACATTCCTTCAGGGGAATGCCAGTTGAGCGATGAATTCGCGCCATTACACAATAGGCACGTTTCTCTTCAACAAGAGCCCAAACCCGGTGCGGACCGGTTAAGCTTGACGAACAGGCATCGATGCCCTGCCCTCGCGCAGGCTGTGACACAACCGAACGCCGGAGAAATATGAAATGCGGCGTTTTTCCATAGATTCATCAATCGTCCTTACCTCTGCAACGATAGTGGGCCTGGCAATTGCCCTTGCTGGCGCCTGGTTGATGGACAGTGACGCAAGCCTGCGCACAACGCTTTTTGGCGCGGCACTCGCCTACCTGGCGGGCGGTGTCCCCGCTGGCTGGCGGGCGCTGAAGGCGCTGTGGACCGAGCACATCCTCGACATCGACCTCTTGATGATCGTTGCGGCGATCGCAGCGGCCGCCGTTGGCGCAGTGATCGAAGGTGCGGTCCTGCTCACACTGTTCAGCCTGTCGACGACGATGGAAGAGCGCGCAATGGGACAGGCGCGCCGCGCAATCGAGGCGCTGATGGCGCTGCGTCCGGAAACCGCCTTTCGCAAATCTGCCGATGGCTCGGTGGAGGAAGTTCAGGCAGCAGCGCTTGGCGTCGGCGACATCGTGATGGTTCGCCCCGGCGGGCGGATTCCGGCGGACGGAACCATCGTGGCCGGCCGTGGTTCGCTGGATGAATCGACCATCACCGGTGAATCCATGCCTGTCGGCAAAGAGCCCGGCGGCAAGGTCTTCGAGGCAACCGTCAACCTTGATGGCGTGCTTGAAGTGCGGATTTCACGGTCGCTCGATCAAAGTACGGTGGCGCGAATGATCGCCCTTGTGACCGAAGCGCAGGCGGCACGGGCTCCATCGGAACGCTTCAGCGACTGGTTCGGCCAGCGCTATACGATAGCCGTGCTGATCGGAGCTATCGCCGCGCTTGGCGGCTTCTACTGGTTTGGACAGGACTGGGAGACCGCGCTTTATCGCGCCGCAACGTTGCTGGTCGCCGCAAGCCCGTGCGCCATCGTTATTTCGGTCCCTGCCGCTATCCTCTCCGCGCTGTCGGCAGCCGCGCGTGGCGGCGTGTTGTTCAAGGGCGGCGCGGCGTTGGAAACCTTGGCCGCCGTCGACATATTCGCCTTCGACAAAACCGGCACGCTGACAACCGGACGTGCGGAAGTCACCGGAATTGTCGCTCTTGATGGCGACGAGGCGGCATTCCTGTCTTCGCTCGCCAGCGTCGAAGCTTATTCCGAGCATCATGTTGCCGCTGCACTGCGGCGCGAGGCCGAGCGTCGAGGGCTGGTGCTGCGCGACGTACAGGATGTTCAGTCAATCCCGAGTGCCGGCATCGTCGGACGGGATGCCGAAGGCCCGTTGTGGGCCGGCAATGATCGAATGGCAGAGATGATGGGAGCGTCCACCGGACAGAACGGCTTCCGCGCGCTGCAGGACAGCGCCGAGACCGTCGTCTACCTGGGGCGTGAAGCCAGAATATTAGGCGCTGTCAGCGTCGCCGACCAATTGCGCGACACCTCAATTGACGCTCTTGCTGCCTTGCGTGCAGGTGGTGTCACGACCATCGCCATGATGACGGGAGACCGGCGCATTGTTGCCCTGCGCATCGGTGCGACATTAGGGCTGCGGCCGGACGAAATCCATGCCGAGATGCTGCCTGAGGACAAGGTGCACCTTGTTGGTGAAATGGCAGAGGGAAGGAAGATCGCCTTCGTTGGCGATGGCGTGAACGATGCGGCGGCGCTGGCGCGCGCCGATGTCGGCATAGCAATGGGGGCGGCGGGCTCCGAAGTCGCCCTTCAGGCCGCTGACGTTGCCTTGCTTTCAGAGGATATGGAACGCCTTGCCGCAGCACACCTTCTCTCCAAGCGAACCGCATCGGTTATCCGCCAGAATCTTGTCTTTGCCATCGGGGCGATGCTCGTTCTGGTCACCGGCGCGACGTTCTTTGAATTGCCGCTGCCGCTGGCTGTGCTGGGACACGAAGGCGGCACCGTCCTTGTCGTTCTCAACGGGCTGCGGCTGCTCAACGATCCAATCTACAAGACACGCCGCTCCAACGCTTGAGAGGAGAGGTTTGGCATATCCGCGAACGTGAGTACGGTACGATCAAGCATCTGTCGTAGATGCCGACCACAGCCATCGAGATTACACGGCTGCTTCCCCTGCGCCACTTCATGGGGTTCGCCAGAGTGTTCACCTATCGCCACGCCGATTCCTCCATTGTCGAGCCTGAGTTCCTCTGGACCTTGCTTTTGGACGCTGTCTTCTTGCGGTCAGCCTGACCCTGTTCAGCCAATCAGTCACATAAAAGCCCTTGGCACGGCGGCTACCACGCGGCTGAAGTCTCCCGGTTTGGTTAAGTGTTCGAATTGATCTGCATCATGGCAGACGTGGCGGGAATACTATCAAAGCTTGGGGACTTCATTTGCGTCAAGATAGACGCCCACAGCAACAACCATGTCGACACAAGAATCCACAGTAACAGGGTGAGACCGAATGTTATCGAAATGGATCCAAACAGGGCACGAATAACATCAATTTCGCGGCACCAATCGGGGACACACTCAGGAGCAGATCCGGTCGATTTTCTCAGGTTGGACGCCGCGTTTAAAACTGACTAACGACCGCCCTTTCTGCTATCGGCGCCTCTTCGAATTCGGGCCTCAGGTATTGAATTTTTCAGCACTTAACTCGGAAGAACGACAGCGATGCAAATCCTACACAACAGCGCGGAGTTAACCGGGGTTCTAATTCACCCAACGCTTGTCGATGTATACTCGCGTGGTCAGCCGCTGCCATCTGTCGAGTCAGCCAGCAAGGGAAAGGTCATTGTTCGAGAAGACGATTTCTCGGACCGATCCATCATTTTGCTCGAAGGGTGGATCGCTTTCTCCAAGATGCTGCCTGACGGCGAAACCCAGATCATCGACGTGGTATTGCCTGGGGATTTTGCCTTGATCGGTGCTGCCAACGCACCCGTCGCCGCCTGCTCTGTCGAAGCTCTGAGCGATGTGCGTTTCATCAACATTCTCCCCTCATACGCAAATGGTCCTGAGCCGGAAAAGGCCAAGCTACGCGAATTGATGTTCGGGGAGATCATCAGGACACAGGCCCGCACGGCGGAGATGCTGCTAAGGATGGGCAAAGGGGTTGCGGCCAACCGCCTCGCCTATGCCCTGCTCGAGTTATACGTTCGGCTCGATGCTGTCGGGCTAGTCAAGGATAACGGCTTTGCGTTTCCGATGACACAACAGAAAATCGGTGAGTTCACCGGGCTCAGCAACGTCCATGTCTGCCGCACGATGCGGCGGTTCGAGCGTGATGGAATCATATCGCATCCAACCCAGTTCGATATCGTTCTCAACGATATCGATGCGTTGTGTAAGATCGCCGGTATCGACCTGGATTCTCTCCAGCATCAGATCCTTGTCCGGCGGAAACTTTAGCGCTACCGCTCTTCAACAATCTCGCCCAGGGTTTGACCCGCCAATTCCTCGCTCGCGTCATTGGCTATGTCGCCTAATGTGATGATTCCAGCGATTTCACCCGAGTTGCCCACAACCACAAGCCGCCTGATTTGATTGTCCGACATGAGGTAAGCGGCCTGCTCAACCGTCTGTTCCGCGCGGCACGTCACGATTTCAGGCGTCATGATCTGCCCGATATTGCTATCGGCATCGGCGGTGGAGACCCACCGGGTCACGATATCCCGATCCGTAACAATGCCGATTGGGCGGCCATTCGCGCAAACCGGCAATACGCCCAGACCAAGTTCCGCCATCAACGCGGCAGCCGCCCGAACCGTCGTGTCTGGTGTGACGGTCATAATGGGCGTGCGCATAACGCGTTTAACTAACATTCCAATACCTCCACGAAGATACTAACGCGCTGTTCAAATAGGATACCCCGCACAACCAAATCCAAATCGAAATCGAAATCAGTGACGACCTCGAAATGGGCCGTGGCCAGAGCGATGGAGCCGCCCATCCGAACGACGGGGGTGGTCTAAGGATGTGGCCGAGCGCGAAACTACGGCATTAACCGCCGTCAACCATCCCAAAGTGCAGCACCTCGGCGCGACCTGTAAGCAGCAGAATTACACGCCCCGCCATATGAAACGCGTGGCGAACAATTCCTGAATCCTGCACCTAAGCCTTTCCGCTTGCCCTCTTGACCGAGATATCATTGGTGCCATTTTCCGCCCGAAACCGCCCCGGCTCCTTACCCAGATACAGCGATTTGGCTCCGCTTGCGGCAGGCCTGTTTGATCACGGCCTAAGGGGCATAATTGGCGACGCCAGGCGCGCTGTTATGATCGTCACTCTTTGACTGAGACCGCGGATTTGTCAGCTCCAGCCTTATGCAGACCCTGCGCCAGCTCTCGCAATGCGGCTTCGTCCAGAGTTTCTACCTCCAGCAGTCGACTGGCGGCACTTTCAAGAATATCGCGGTTTTCTGTCAGGATTTCCAATGCCCGCGCAGAGACCTCGCGCAGCACCTCACGCACGGCTGCGTCCATCGCCTCTGCCGTCGCCTCGCTATAGTTACGCTCGAAATAGCTGGGGGTGCGATCGCCCAGAAAGCTGCTTTTGTCGGTCTCGTAGCTGACATTGCCGAGATCCGCATCCATGCCGTAGCGCGCCACCATCGATCGGGCGATATCGGTGGCGCGTGCCAGATCGTCGGCAGCTCCAGTGGACAGGTGATTAAACACCAGCTTCTCCGCCGCACGCCCGCCCATCAGCACTGCGATCTTGTCGCGCAACTCGGCTTCGGTCATCAGGAACCGCTCTTCGGTCGGACGCTGGATCGTATAGCCAAGCGCGCCGATGCCCCGCGGAATGATCGAGACCTTGTGCACCGTGTCTGTATCCGGCAGCGCCATCGAGACCAGCGCATGTCCCATCTCGTGATAGGCCACGATCTTGCGCTCGCGCGGATTGATCAGACGATTGCGCTTCTCGAGCCCCGCCACGATCCGTTCAATCGCATCGGTGAAATCGTCCATCGTCACCATCTTGCCGCGCCGGCGGGTGGCCAGCAATGCCGCCTCATTGACCAGATTGGCAAGATCTGCGCCGGTAAACCCGGTGGTCAGTGCCGCGATATCATCGAGCTCGATCCCCGGCGCAAGTACGATCTTCTTGATATGGACCTTGAGAATATCCACGCGCCCGGCGCGGTCGGGACGATCCACCAGTACTTGCCGATCAAACCGCCCGGCCCGCAGCAACGCGGGATCAAGAATTTCGGGCCGGTTGGTTGCCGACAGAAGTACCACGCCAGTGCTGGGG
Source organism: Hoeflea sp. Naph1 (assembly GCF_046837775.1). Lineage (GTDB taxonomy): Bacteria > Pseudomonadota > Alphaproteobacteria > Rhizobiales > Rhizobiaceae > Hoeflea. Next base: position 4,476,890 of record NZ_CP177286.1, read on the forward strand.
TCGAACCCGTCAAGCTCGGAGAGCAACTGGTTCAGCGTCTGTTCGCGTTCGTCATTGCCGCCCTGCACCGTGCCCGCACCGCGGGCGCGGCCAAGCGCATCCAACTCGTCGATGAAGATGATAGCTGGGGCTGCCTGCCGCGCCTGTTCAAACAGGTCGCGCACCCGGGCTGCCCCCACACCCACGAACATTTCGACGAATTCCGAACCCGAAATCGAGTAGAATGGAACACCCGCTTCACCGGCCACGGCCCGCGCGAGCAGCGTCTTGCCGGTGCCCGGAGGGCCGACCAGAAGAATGCCCTTGGGCATCCGCGCGCCGAGACTGCCGTATTCCTTGGGGTTTTTCAGAAAGTCGATGACTTCCTGCAATTCCGCCTTTGCCTCGTCCACGCCCGCGACGTTGGCGAATGTCACCTTGGTGTCGGTTTCAACATAGACCTTGGCCTTGCTCTTGCCTATGGACATCAGACCGCCCATACCCTGCCCGCCGCCCATTTTGCGGATCACCAGCACCCAGATACCGACGAATAACAGCGTTGGCAGCACCCAGGACAGAAGCGTGGTGAACCACGTGTTTTCGACCGCTCCGGTGTAGGTCACGCCAGTCTGGTTCAACCGGTCGGCCAGATCGGGCGCCACGGGTGTCGTCACAAACCCCGTCTTGCCGTCCTTCGCGCTGGTAAATGTGCCAGTGATCACGTTGCTGCCGATTGTCACCTCCTTGACAGCGCCCTCGTCAAGATAGGTTTCGAACTGACTGTAGGGGATTGCCTCGATGGTCCGGCTCTGGACCCAGAGATCACGAATGAAAACAACGCCCATGACGGCGATAACGATATACCAGATGCTAATTTGGTTCTTGCGATTCATGGGTATTCTCCGATTGGTGTAGGCGTCGGATTTTCAGCGCATTGTTGTTGCAACAGCCACGTTTCTGGCATCATGATCCAGAACGAAGCAAGATCGAACAACAACTCGACCAGCACGCTGCTGCCTTCAACTTTTTGCCCAAGACTAACGGCGGGGGATGCGCCAAGCGAGTTGCCAAACAAAAACACCCTGATCAGCAACATGATGTCGCGCACAGACATGGTTGTGAAAAATCTATCGAGCCGCCCTGGCACCTTAGTGATGGGGCTGCGCACAGCGCAGAGCACGTGGGGGGCTTCGACATCAGGAAACACATGCTCCAGAAGGGATTTCCGGCGAGAAAATCTTCTTGTCGTACTTGGCACAACACATGATGGCAGAGCTTTCATTCGTGACCTGCTGTTTCTGGTTTTCCCGATCCGAATAGAAGTCGAGCCGCTTTGAAAAGGGTGTCGTCGGGACTGCCGGAGGCATCAATCTGCCTCCAGGCTTCAGGGGCATTGGTCTGGGTTGCCTGCTTTCGAACAACCGCTACATCGGCATCGGACGCATCACCGCGGCGGGAGCTGACACGTGTTTCAAGAACTGCGGTATCTGCGATGAGCCAAATGCCGGTGAACTGGACACCTTCCTGCCTGGCGAGATCAGAAAGCGATGTGCGCTCATCCTGGTTCAGCCATGTGGCATCCATGATCACACTATGTCCGCCCCGCAGGACGGCGCGCGCCTTGTCGCGCATGATGTCGTAGACGCGCGCGTTCACCTCGGAACCGTAGGCGGACTGCGGCAGGTGCGTCAGGGGCGAGACACCAAAAAGCGCCTTGCGCTCAAGATCGCTGCGCAGATGCACCGCCCCCGGCGCCAGGCCAATCTGATGCGCAAGCGATGTCGCCAGCACTGTCTTGCCTGTACCCGAGAGCCCGCCGATCGCAATCATCTGAACGGGCTCAGGGTGAAGATAGGCAAGTGCACTCGACAGATATCTGCGCGCCTCAGGCACGAGTGTATCGTCGTCGGGATTGAACCGCGCCGTCTGCACCGCGACCATGGCCCGGATTGCAGCGCGAATACTCAGAAACAGTTGCAAAACCGACAAGCCTTCATAATTACCCATGCTGCCGGAATGAGCCAGATAGCTGTTCAGGACGATGTTGGCCGCTCTTGCCAGCCCCTTGTAGCGCAGATCCATCAGCAGAAACGCCAGATCGTAGAGCACATCGCAGGTGCCAAGGGTCTCATCGAATTCCAGCGCATCAAACGGGGTCGGAACGCCGTCAACAAGAACGATATTGCGCAGATGCAGGTCACCGTGGCAGCGTCGGACGTGCCCATGGGTCCCGCGCGAATCCAGTGTCGCCCGGATCTTGCGAAACACATGATCACTGTCCGAGCGAAACTTCTCGACGTTATCGGCGCCCAGATCACCGATCATTGTCGCAAAGGCGGCATTTAGTTCATCGAGAATGGCGTCGATCAGATCCGAGCCGGAAATCTGCGTGCGGGGTAGCGTGCTGTCATGATACTGCGCGATAGACTCACCCAAGGTAACGGCCATCCGATCGTCAAGTCCGCCACGCTCTGCCACCTTGTTCAACTCGTCAGCGGCATCGAAACGGTGCATGCGGAGCACCCATTCCACGACTTCGCCCGCGCCTCCCAGATGCAGCGCCCCCCCACTGTCCCTGGTCACGGCAATCACGTCGCGATAGATCGAAGGGGCGGTCGGCCGGTTCAGGTCCAACTCCCGCACCAACATGTCATGGCGTTTTTGCAGGGTCGAGAAATCGAGATAGTCATAACGCACATCACGCTTGATCTTGTAAGCGTCGCTGCCACTCAAGAAAACAACCGCCCCGTGAGTGCGAATGACCTCGACCGGCGCCCGGCCCGGCAGGTTCATGCCATCCGACAGGAATGCGATCACCTCTGACTGGCACTGCTCGCTCATCCAATTACCTTTCAGGTGAACACACATTCTCTAGGGCTGGTTCTAAGGGCACCTTGAGAATCAGCGTTCATTCTAGAGCACTTCGACAGTTGCGTTGTTGACGGGTGTTAAAGCGACATACGTATTGCAGTTCCTGCCCCAACCTCAGCCGCCCCTGGCGAACGCACCCGGTGCGACCATGGTCATGACCATCCCGGCCACAACGATCCAGTGTTGATACGTAAGGCATCACGTTTGCCGGTTGTGCAGACATCACTGGGGTTACCGGTCTGCTTATCCGAAAATTGATGCCATGAAACGCGGCTGGAGGCAGTTTTCCTGACACAGCCTCACAGGATTTGTGCAATTGCTGCACGGCAGGGCCATCGGACACGTGACCCTGAACCGGTCATGTTTGAGCGGATGATTTATTGCGGTGTTCCGGCCCGAATCTGACAAAGGCCTGTCCGATCGCCAGTGGCACAAAGCTTGCGCCCAAGGCCAACCACAATCCGGCCAGGCCTGGATCGGGCAGTTTAAGGATGTCAGAAAGGCTTGGCACCCAAAGCGCGGCTGCGATCAGGCCAAGACACAGTGTGATGGCCCCCCAGATCCAGGGATTGCGTGTTACCTCGTTTACGAAAATATGCCCGCCCGGTGCCCGCACGTTGAACGCATTCCACAGCTGGGCCAGAGCCAGCGTCACAAAGGCCACCGTGACAGATGGCCCGACGTCCAGCATCAACCAATGTAACGCCAGCCAGAATGCGGCAAGCGTCGCCAGGGTAATCGCCCCTCCCAGAACGGCGATGGTAATCCAGCGGCTACGATCAATGACCGACTCAGCCGGGTCGCGCGGCGGTTGGTGCATGACAGTTTCATCGCCCGCGCCAAACCCCAACGCGAAAGCGGGAAAGACATCCGTCACAAGGTTGAGGAACAGTATCTGCAGCGGCAGCAAGGGTATCGGAAGACCCGCACCGACGGCTAGGCCGACGATCAGCACTTCGCTGACATTGCACGACATCAGATAGATGACAAATTTACGGATATTGTCGAAGATCACGCGCCCCTGCCGCATGGCAGCGATGATCGTGCCAAAGGAATCGTCGGTCAGAACCATATGCGCGGCTTCACGCGCGACTTCGGTGCCGCGCTGACCCATCGCAATTCCGATATCGGCCTTTTTCAGCGCCGGGGCGTCGTTCACGCCGTCACCGGTCATCGCGACGATGTGACCGCTGTTTTGATAGAGTGCCGCAAGGTTCAGTTTGGTTGCGGGGGCGACACGCGCAAAGACGTCAGCGGCAAGGATACGATCACGCAGGAGGCCGTCCACCTCTCCAGGATCGAGATCGGTAAGCTCTTTGCCTTCGATCACCGTCAGGTGGTGACCGTCCGTGCCGAGGCCAGCCTGGCTTGCAATCGCAGCGGCGGTGTCGGCATGATCGCCCGTCATCATCACCACGCGCACACCGGCTGCGCGGGCGGCGGCGATGGCCTCGGTAACATCGCCGCGCAAGGGATCGCGCAGACAAACTATCCCGACAAGCGTCAGGTCCTCATAGGGGAATGCATCCGCGCGGTCTGCCCGCTTCATCGCCATGGCCAGCAGGCGCAATCCGTCAGTGGCGGCGATCCTTACGCGGTCCAGCCAATCGGCGCGCGCTGCTGCGTCCAAGTCCTCAATGCCGTCCGGGCCAAGTACACAGCTGCAAACCTCGATCACCGCTTCAGGGGCGCCCTTGATCGCATAGAGGAACTCCTCCCCATCCCGATGCACGCTTGCCATCATCTTGGTGGCTTGGTCAAAGGCGTATTCACCAACTTTCTCGCATCCGGGCACCAGTGTCCTGCGCCCCTGCCGCGCCTGTCTGGCGACACGTAGCAGCGCCAGTTCCATCGGATCACCTGACGGAGTTTCGCCGGCTTTTCCCAGCGACGCGCCGTTGCAAAGTGCCCCGATCCTGAGCAACGCGCCGAGGCGCGCGTCCTGACCGGGATCGAGCACGTTGCCATCGCTTTCGAATTGCACAGTTTCACCCTGTTTGTGCAGATCAATCGCCGTATCGGCGACAAGGTATTGGACAACCGCCATGCGATTTTCCGTCAGAGTGCCGGTCTTGTCGGTGAGGATTACCGTGGTCGCCCCGAGGGTTTCCACCGAGGACAGGTTGGAAATGATGGCATTGCGCGCAGCCATGCGCCACATGCCGCGCGCCAGACTGAGCGTGGCGACCACCGGCAAACCTTCGGGCACTGCCGCAACGGCCAAGGCTATGCCGGTCTGTATCATTGCCGCTATCTCATGGCCGCGCAGAATGCCCGCGCCGATCACCAACGCGGCAAGCCCCAGCGTAAGCCAGACCAACCGGTGCCCCAACCGGTCAAGCCGCTTTTCCAGCGGCGAGGCCGAGGATTCGGCCGTCTGCACCAGATGGCTGATATGGCCAAGTTCGGTTTCCATGCCAGTGGCGGTTACAATGCCTTCGCCCACCCCTTGCGTGACCGCCGTGCCCTTGAACACCATGCAGGCCCGGTCCCCGATCGCCGCATCTGGTGAAACCGGATCAGTCTGCTTGGCCACGGGCACTGATTCCCCGGTCAGAACGGATTCGTCACATTGCAGATTTGACGCATGGACAAGCCGCACATCGGCGGTGACGACATCGCCTGCGTCCAGCAGAACGATATCGCCCGGCACCAGATCTTGCGCATCAATGCGCACCGTCTTGCCCCCGCGCCGGACCCGCGTCGTGACGGTGGCGATGTTTAACAGCGCCTCCATCGAGCGCGCAGCGCGCAGTTCGGTGACAAACCCAATTGCGGCATTGATCACCAGAACGATGACAATTGCGACGCCTTCGGCAACATCGTGAAAGTAAAAAGACAACCCCGCCGCAAAGGCCAGAAGCCAGACGATCACGCCTTTGAACTGATGCGCCAGAATGACGAAGACACTTTGCTTCGCGTGGGCGCGCAACTGGTTCGGACCATGGCGGTTTCGCCGCGCGATTATCTCGCTGTCATCCAGTCCGTATTCTGGATCCACGGAAAGACTATGCGCCACAATTTCGGACGGCTTGGCAAAAGCGGCGGTCTGGTTCACATCATTCATGAGAGCTCTGGTTTTCTCCGTACGTGTCATGCAACACATTGGCTGGCATGCACCTGGCCGCCTTGATTACAATCAAGTTTTCATAGTTTGATGAGCAAACCTGTCCGCCAGCAAGCTATAAGCTCGTCGCGCCGGGCCCCGGTCATTGTTCGTGAACAGCCTCAGGACGCGCAAACGACTTTGGCGTGAGGCCAGCATCGGCCACCTGGATTTTTCTGGGGTGGCTGACAAGCACCACAGAAGCGCAACGCTGTGCCACCATATCGGTCCCGCCGGTCAGAGCAATCGAGACCGTCGCACCCATGACGATATCCGGCCCGATCAGGATTGAAACACATACCGACCGGGTGCATCGTCAAACGCAATTTCTTGACCGTCAGCGCCGCCCATGCGGGGCGGCTTCGCACTACCACTGGAATGCTCAAGCAGCCATGATACAAATTCGGGCCACCACGATCCTTCCTTGAGCGGCGCGCGCACCCGCCAATCCTCGGGCGGCACATAGTTGGCGGTTTTGGGTGTTGTCGTGATCTGGTAGGTACGCCCAGCGTGGCCGGGTTCGCTGACGATTCCGGCATTGTGTCCGCCCGACGTCAGTACAAAAGTGACATCAGTGTCGGACAGAATGTGCAGCTTGTAGACCGACGGCCACGGCGCCACATGGTCGCCAGTGGTCGATACACAGAATATCGGGGCCGAAATATCGGTGATCGCAACCGGCTTGCCGCCCACCTCATACTGACCCTGCGACAGTGCGTTTTCCAGATAGAGACGGCGCAGATATTGGCTGTGCATCTTGTATGGCATCCGGGTCGCATCGGCGTTCCAGGCCATCAGGTCGAACATCTCCTGCCGTCTGCCCATCAGATATTCATGAACATAGCGCGACCAGATCAGATCGGTCGAACGCAACAATTGAAACGCCCCGGCCATCTGTTTGGTGTCCAGATACCCCTGATCCCACATCATGTGCTCAAGAAAAGACACTTCGCTTTCGGTGGTGAATAGCTGCAATTCACCTGGGTCCTTGAAATCGACTTGCGTTGCCATCAGCGTCAGGGATTTCAGCCGGTCATCATGATCGCGCGCCATCTGAGCTGCTTTGATCGACAACAACGTACCGCCAAGGCAATAGCCAGCAGCATGGATCTGCGTATCCGGCACGACCCGGCCAATTGCATCCAGCGCCTCGCCCACGGCATCGATATAGTCGTTCATACCCAGATCGCGATCCCCGGCATCGGGGTTGCGCCAGGATATCATGAACACCGTGACCCCTTGCCCGACCAGATAGCGCACCAGCGAATTGTGCGGCGACAAATCAAGAATATAATATTTCATGATCCACGCCGGCACGATCAGAAGCGGCTCCGATGCGACAGTATCGGTTTGCGGCGCGTATTGAATCAGTTCCAGCAGATGCGAACGGAAGACCACCTTGCCCGGCGTCACTGCCACGTCGCGGCCCGGCAGGTAATTCTCGGCTCCCACGGGGGGCTTGCCGGAAATCATGCGCTCCCAATCTTCAACGAGGTTCTGCGCCCCGCGGACCAAGTTGGCTCCTCCATCCTGCATTGTTTTGACGATGACTTCCGGGTTCGTCCACAACCCGTTGGACGGCGACATCATGTCGAGAATCTGGCGTGTGGCGAACGACACTGCCTGTTCGTCGCGACGTGACATGCCATCGACTTCGTTGGTCGCGTTGTACCACCATTGCTGTGTCAGCAGGAAATTCTGGTAGATCAGATTGTACGGCCATTGTTGCCATTCGGGTGCCTCGAACCGCTTGTCATGTTTCAGCGGCAGGATACAGGGATCGGTCTGCCCGTTTTGCAATTGCTGGCCCGTTGCGATCGCAAGGCGTGCCGCCTTACGGCCCGCTTTTTCGACCAGTTGCAGCTGTTTTCCAGGTGAACCGGCCAGATGAATCCACCAATTGAAAATGAGCGACGATAATCCGTAAGGTGTCACACCCATCGTGAAACGGGCCAGATGCGCCTTGATCGCGTGATCCAGACTTTCGGTGCTGTAATTGTCTAGCAGGGCACGGTCACAGTGCAGGCTGAATTCTGGTGGAACCGGCTGCTTGGATGGGTCGATGTCCGTTGCCTTGAGCTCAGCCAAGCCGTTTTCGGCACCCCCCTCGGGTTGCGGTCGGATCGGCAATACCTTGTCAGTCTGCACTTCCTGTTTTTTTCCAGACTTTGACATCACTTATTCCGTTCATCTTTCAGTTGCGTGCGCACGCTGTCTTCGGGCAAATCGCAAGCCCCAGTCGTGGACCTGAACATCCTTGCCCGGATTGTTCCCGAAGCAGTTCGACGGCCCACAAGCGCCTCTGGTATCTTGCCAACAGCGGTTTTCCCGTTTCTGCGATACCGACAATGGCAGCGTTTTTACCTCTGCGGATCGGATGGAATAATTACGAACAGGGGGCTGGTCTTCATTAACGGCCGTTAAGATGCTGGAATTGGCGGCAGGTTTTTCTGGCAAGGCAGCCTTGAGTTATCGAACGGCACAGCAAAGAATTGGATGCCCGTTTCATGCGGCGGTCAACAAAGTGATTTCGGTCCACGGATAGAGACGATGCATGGGTCAGATTGGACGGAACGTGGATGCTTCTGGGATGTCACGAACGCGATCCGCATATCCCCCTTGCCCGCGTCAAGACGTCGGAGAAAGTGTTCGGCGACCTGGGTGCCGCCGTGACCACGCAGATCTATCCCGGACCGGGTCATGGTATCGTCGAGGAGGAAATCCGAGCCGTGAGGACTATCCTTAGTACGTGAGGATGGTCGTCCAGCCGGCTCTGAGCCGGATGTCGATCTGGGGCCAGCATAGGCCTGAACCTCTACGCGGTAGGCGCGCGCTTTCGTAAGGACGGAGTAATCGGTAGAAACTCTGCCAACCGTCCAGATCTTTGGGAGCCTATGCTGGATCACTACGTGTTGGAAAGCATGATGTATCGCTTGAAATCAACGCATAAGGCGACCCATTCCCGGTTGTCCGAAAGCAGGTGCGCGGCAGCCTGTAATGCGTTTAATTGTCTCTTGGGCTAGCGCTTTCGCTCGGGAGGCGCTAGAAAGATGCAGACATATTGGCATCCAAGCCTCGGACTGATCGCGAAATTGCGAATCGGTGCGGGGCTTTTTGATTTTGTGGCCCATGATGAAACGGAACATAGAGATCGGCCTTTTGCACTCGCTCAGCGGCGACTATGTCGCTTTGGCGATGGTTGCCCGTGCGGGCATTCTGCGCGGTGTGGCTGAGGTCAACGCCGACCCTGCGCTGGACGTCGGGTTTTCTGTGGTGGAGCGTGATCCCGAAGGACGGCTTGATCGTTACGCGCCGCTGTGCCGTGACATGCTGCAAAACGCAGGTGTGCGGCATATTTTCGGTTGCATCACCTCATCCAGCCGCAAGGAAGTCATCCCTGAACTGGAGCGGTTTCACGGCGCACTTTGGTATTCCACCCCCTATGAAGGGTTCGAGGCAAACGAGCATGTGGCTTATATGCATTCGTGCCCAAACCAGCACCTTTTGCCGCTGGTGGAATTTGCGATGCCCCGATTTGGAAACCGGATCTGCCTGGTAGGATCGAACTATATTTGGGGTTGGGAAATTGCCCAGATAGCGCGCGAAAAGATCAGCGCGATGGGCGGTCAGGTCCTGTCAGACCGCTACCTTCCGATTGGCGATACGGGGCTGGCTCAGATCCTTACGGAAATCCAGTCGCTGCAACCTGACTTCATCATCAATTCGCTGATCGGCGAAAGCTCCTACAGCTTTCTTGCCCAACTGGCTAAGATGCGCGCCGAAGCGGGTGACGCTGAGATGCTGCCGGTTTTATCATGCAACTTTACCGAAGGCGAGATCCCCGCAGCGGGCGCTGCGGCTGATGGAATGTATGCGGCCGGCCCCTTTTTCGAGGCAAGCTCGGGCGGGCATGGATCCATTGCCGAAATGTCGAGATTGGCAGTGCATGAACTGGCCGGGTATCTCAATGCCAATCCAGGCGCCGAGATGCTGCCCCTGACCCACCTGATCGCATTGGTGGCGAAACAGGGACGTGCCCTGCGGCTCGACAGCGAAAACCAGCACGCCAGCCAACCGGTTGTCATCGCACAGCTGCGCGCCGGTAAGTTTGAAGAGATCCTACGTCTTCCAGCGCTTGCCGCCGATCCCTACTGGACCCGGCGCGACAGGTCATCCCTGCCTCTGCCCAACCTCAGGGTGGTTTCATGACGCGGATCCGCACAGACAATCTGGGCGAGGCCAAGGCTTTTGTGCTGCACCGTCCGCATCCCTCCATGCAGCCCCTATTGCGGCAACTGCATGTGATCGGCCTGGATGTGCACGAAGCCTGGCCCGAGCTCCCCGCCGAGGCGGTGATGGCAGATTTCGTGTTCTACGACGCCGACATGGCCCATGAGGAGCAGTTTCCCTGGAACCCCGGCGCCTCGCCGATGCCGTTGATCGCTCTGATCGGCTCTGAAGCCCCGGGCCGGTTGCGGTGGGCAATGACGATGGGTGCCCATGCACAATTGCTCAAGCCCGTCAGCGACAAGGGTGTCTATGCAGCACTCCTGGTCGCGCGCAGCAATTTTGACCGCACCAACGAGGCCGCGGCCCATATCACCGATCTGGAGACGCGGCTTTCCGCGCGCCAGACAATCGTGCAGGCGGTGATGATCTTTGTGCTTCGCGGCAAAAGCCAGGCTGAGGCTTATGAATTGCTGCGCCAGACGGCAATGGCCTGGCGCGTGTCCATCGAAGAGGCCGCCCAACGTCTGGTTGCCAACCATTCAAGCGAAAAGGTGTCGGATGACAGTAAACGCGTCGATCTCCCTTGAGCCAGCCACCGTCAGTGCGCATTCGGTCTGGCAGAAGCTGGCTCAGCGAAAGCTGGCAGTGATTGGGCTCGTGATCATGCTCATCTGTATTCTTGGCGCGACGCTGGCTCCCTGGATTACGCCTTTCGATCCCAACGAGCAGCATTTTGACGGGCTGACGATCGAAGGCGCCCCGCTGCCGCCCGGTGCGGTCTATTGGCTTGGCACGGATCTACTGGGCCGCGACCTGTTTTCGCGCCTGCTTTTCGGCGCTCAGACGTCGCTGGTGATCGGAGTTGTGGCCAATGGGGTCGCGCTGCTTATCGGTACGCTTGTCGGGGTTACCGCCGGTTATTTTCGCGGCGTGGTGGGCGCGGTTTTGATGCGCTTTACCGATCTCATGATGGCCTTTCCGGCGTTGCTTCTGGCGATCTGCCTTGCGGCAATCTTTTCCCCATCGCTGTGGATCGTGGCAATGGTGATTGCCTTCGTGAACTGGGTGCAGACGGCCCGGGTGATCTTTACGCAGACTTCCTCGCTGGTCGAGCGGGATTACATCGCTGCAGTAAAGACGCTGGGTGCGGGCCATGTGCGCATTCTCTTTCGTCATATCCTGCCGCATCTGGTGCCGACCCTGATCGTCTGGGGCACGCTGGGCATTTCAACCACGGTTCTGCTGGAGGCGACGCTGTCGTTTCTCGGCGTGGGCGTGCAGCCGCCAACGCCGTCGTGGGGCAACATCATTTTTGAAAACCAGACCTACTTCCAATCAGCGCCCTGGCTGGTGTTCATTCCCGGCGCGGCCATTCTGGCGCTGGCGCTGGGCTTCAACCTGGTCGGTGATGCCCTGCGCGACATTCTCGATCCGACACAACAGGGGCGTGACTGATGCCAGCTTATATTCTGCGCCGCCTGATCCAGTCCGCCTTGATCCTGCTGGGCGTGTCTTTCATCACTTTCGTGCTGCTATACATCCTGCCCGCAGACCCGGTGCGCCAGATCGCCGGTCGGTCGGCCACGGCTGAGACGGTCGCCAGCATCCGCAGCCAGCTTGGCCTGGATAAACCCTTCATCGTGCAATACGGCACTTATCTGTGGAACCTGTTGGGCGGCGATCTCGGGCGCTCCTATCTGCAGAAGACCGAAGTGGGCGCACTGCTTGTTTCACGGCTGCCAGCCACGCTTTTGCTGATGGTCGCGGCGATTTTTTGTGAGCTGGCAATCGGGCTGACACTGGGCATGATCGCGGCGCTCTACCGTGGACGGCCGTTGGACAACGTGCTGATGCTGGGAAGCTTTGTCTCTGTATCCGCCCCGCAATTCGTTGTTGCGCTGCTGCTGCTCTATGTCTTTGCCGTCAAATTGGGCTGGTTCCCGATTGGTGGCTACGGCACCTTCGCACATCTGGTGCTGCCGGCGCTGACCCTGGGTATCCTTGGATCCGGCTGGTATTCACGCATCATGCGCTCTTCGATGCTGGATGTGCTGCGCGCCGATTTCATCCGCACCGCACGCGCTAAAGGCTTGAACCGCACCCGCGTTATTCTGGCCCACGCGTTGCCCAACGCCATTCTGCCGATCATCGCCATGGTTGGCATTGATATCGGCATGTTCATGTCAGGCATCGTGGTGGTGGAAAGCGTCTTCGGTTGGCCCGGTATTGGCCAACTGGCCTGGCAGGCGATCCAGCGCGTCGACATCCCGATCATCATGGGTGTCACGCTCGTGTCGGCCTTTGCCATCGTGCTCGGCAACCTCTTGGCCGACCTTATCGCCCCCCTTATCGACCCGCGTATCCGTTTACGCTGAATGCAACCTACCAATGGGAGAGAAAACGATGAAAAAACTACTATTGTCTACCGCACTTGCCGCTCTGATGGCGGTTCCTGCGTTTGCGCAGAGTGACGAACCCAAGCTTGGCGGCAACATGATTGTCACCTACAAGGACGACGTCGCCACGCTTGACCCTGCCATCGGTTATGACTGGCAAAACTGGTCCATGATCAAGTCGGTGTTTGACGGGCTGATGGATTATGAGCCAGGCACCACCGTGCTGCGCCCCGGCCTGGCCGAAAGCCACACCCTGTCCGATGACGGGCTGACCTATACATTCAACCTGCGCCAGGGCGTGAAGTTCCACAACGGCCGCACGATGACGGCCGATGATGTTGTCTATTCGCTCAACCGTGTGGTCAACCCGGCCACCCAGTCCCCCGGACAGGGCTTCTTCAGCATGATCGAAGGCTTTGATGCAGCTGCTGCGGGCGAGGCAGATGGCCTTTCGGGAGTGACTGCGCCTGACGCAAACACTGTGGTCATCAAGCTGTCGCGGCCAGACGCCACCTTCCTGCATATCATGGCACTGAACTTCTCGTTCGTGGTGCCGAAAGAAGTAGTGGAGGCCGAAGGGGCCGATTTCGGCAAGAAGCCCGTCGGAACCGGCGCTTTCAAGCTCACCGAATGGTCTTTGGGCCAGCGTCTGACGTTTGAGAAGAACCCTGATTACTGGATCTCGGGCGTGCCTTATCTCGACAGTTTCACCGTCGAGGTTGGCCAGGAGCCTATCGTGGCCCTGCTGCGCGCCCAGAACGGCGAAGTGGACATTCCCGGTGACGGAATCCCGCCTGCAAAATTTGTCGAGGTAATGAATGACCCCGAGCAGGCAGCGCTGGTTGTCGAGGGTGGCCAGCTTCACACGGGCTATGTCACCATGAACGTCACAGCCGCTCCTTTCGACAAGGTCGAAGTGCGCCGCGCCGTCAACATGGCGATCAACAAGGACCGTATCGTTCAGGTCATCAATGGTCGCGCGGTGCCGGCAACCCAGCCACTGCCGCCCACCATGCCCGGTTACACCAAGGACTACGCCGGCTATGCGTATGATCCCGAAGCTGCGAAAAAGCTTCTGGCCGACGCGGGCTATGCCGATGGATTTGAAACCGAGCTGTTCGTGATGAACACGGACCCCAACCCGCGAATCGCCCAGGCCATCCAGCAGGACCTGAAGGCGATCGGTATCGATGCAGCGATCAAGTCGTTGGCACAAGCCAACGTGATCGAGGCGGGCGGCGCAGGCACCGCGCCGATGATCTGGTCTGGTGGCATGGCATGGATTGCCGACTTCCCGGATCCCGCCAACTTCTATGGACCGATCCTGGGATGCGGTGGCGCCGTGGAAGGCGGCTGGAACTGGGCAAAATACTGCAACGAGGATCTGGACGCCAAAGCTGCAGAAGCAGATTCCATTGTCGATCCGGCCAAGGGCGATGAGCGCCTGAAGATGTGGTCCGATATCTACATGGCCGTGATGGAAGACGCGCCATGGGCGCCGGTGTTCAACGAGCAGCGCTTCACCATGAAATCGGCCCGCCTTGGCGGTGACGATGCGCTTTTTGTTGATCCAGTGTCGATCCCTGTCAACTACGACTACGTCTTCATCAAGGAGTAAGGCACGGCATGTGCAAGCACTGTAACCACACTATCCACGCCCATCAGCACCATTTCGGCTGGGACAATAGCATTGCCCCTGCCTTGACTGCTGCGCCGGGCGAGACAATCCTGTTCCAGTGCCTCGACAGTTCCGGGGGCCAGCTTGGCCCCCGTTCCACCGTCGAGGAAGTGGCAAAACTGGATTTTGGCAAAATCAATCCGGTTTCCGGCCCCATCTTCGTCGACGGGGCGAAGCCCGGCGATGTGCTGAAGGTGACCATTGAAGGTTTCACCCCGCAACTGCGTGAAGGGGCGGGATTTGGCTGGACCGCGATCATTCCAGGCTTTGGGCTTCTGGCCGATCAGTTTGCCGAACCGGCGCTGACGGTGTGGAAATTCGACGTCGATGCCAAGGAGCAGGCGCTGTTTGGCAAGAACGGCCGCGTGCCGCTGAAGCCGTTTGCCGGAACCATCGGCAATGCACTGGCGGAGCCGGGGCTGCACTCGGTTGTTCCCCCGCGCAGGGTAGGCGGCAATCTTGATATCCGCGACCTGGCGGCGGGCACCACGCTTTACCTGCCGGTGGAAGTGGATGGCGCCCTGTTCAGCGTTGGCGATACGCACGCCGCGCAAGGCGACGGCGAAGTGTGCGGGACGGCGATCGAAAGCCCCTTCGACGCGATCCTGACGCTGGAACTAATCAAGGATCAACCGCTGAAAACTCCGCGCTTTACCACCCCAGGCCCCGTCACCCGGCACCTCGACGCCAAGGGCTATGAGGTGACAACCGGAATCGGTCCTGATCTTTGGACCGCAGCAAAAGACGCCTTGTCCGGCATGATTGATCTGCTGTGTGCCACACAGAAACTGTCCCCGGCCGACGCCTATATGCTGGCATCCACCTGCGGTGATCTGCGGATTTCCGAAATCGTGGACATGCCCAATGTGGTCGTCAGCTTCTACTTCCCCAGAGTCGTGTTCGAATGACTATTGCTGAACCGCTTTCACCGGCGCTGGATGCAGACAGGCAGGGCGTTGTCCTGTCGGTCCGTAATCTTCATGTCTCGGCCCGGTCAGAGGATGGGCTGGTGCCGCTGGTTCAAGGCCTTTCCTTTGATCTCAACCGCGGCGAAGTGCTGGCCATTGCCGGGGAAAGCGGCTCAGGCAAATCGATCACGTCGCTCGCCTGCATGGGGCTTCTGCCCCAGCCGGCCGTGCGCATTACCCAGGGCTCGATCCGGCTGGGCGAGATTGAACTGACCAGCCTGCCGGAATCGCAGATGCGCGCACTGCGTGGCGCCCGCATCGCCATGATCTTCCAGGAACCGATGACTGCGCTGAACCCGGTGATGAGCATCGGCCGCCAACTGATCGAGGCAATCCGCGCACATGACCCCGTATCCGTGAGCGATGCACGGGCGCGCGCGCTGGAAGCCGTGCGGGCCGTTCGCCTGTCACAGCCCGAGAAACGGCTTGAGCAATTTCCCCATGAACTTTCCGGCGGCATGCGCCAGCGGGTGATGATCGCCATGGCCATCGCCCTGCGTCCCGACGTGCTGATAGCCGATGAGCCGACAACCGCGCTGGATGTGACAGTGCAGCGAGAGGTGCTGGACCTGCTGCGCGATCTCCAGCGAGATCTGTCCACTTCGGTCATTCTGATCACCCATGATATGGGCGTTGTGGCTGAAATGGCCGACCGTGTGATCGTCATGCGAAAGGGCAGCACCGTTGAAAGCGCCGCCACGGTCGAACTGTTTGAAAACCCGCGCGAAGACTACACACGTGAACTTCTGGCCGCTGTGCCTCGCATCGGTGGCGCTGAGGCGCGTGCGCCGCTCAAAAAACATGACCCCCTGGTGCGCATTGAAGATGTTTCGGTGCGCTTTCCCGTCCGTCAGGGCGTGCTCGGCCGGATCAAGGCTCAAGTCCATGCGGTGGAGCATGTCTCGCTCGAGATTATCCGCGGCGAAACCCTTTCCCTTGTCGGGGAAAGCGGCTGCGGCAAATCCACGATTGCCAAGGCGCTGGTCGGACTGGTGCCCTACAGCGGCAACATAGAGGTGAACGGCAACAGCCTGGTTCGTCTGGACGCAGCAGGCCGCAAGGCACTGCGCCGCGATCTGCAGATCGTCTTTCAGGACCCGATGGCCGCGCTTGATGCGCGGATGACGGTTGGCGAGCTTATCCGCGAGCCGCTAGCCATCCACAACATCGGTACCATCGAAGAACAACGCGCACGCGTCTACCAGTTACTCGAACGGGTCGATCTGTCGCCTTCTTACTACAGTCGCTATCCGCACCAGTTCTCCGGCGGCCAGCGTCAACGCATTTGCATCGCCCGGGCACTGGCTCTCAAGCCCCAGTTGATCGTCTGCGACGAGAGCGTGGCGGCACTCGATGTCTCGATACAGGCACGGATCCTGGACCTCCTGCGTGACCTTCAAAAGGAAATGGGGGTGACCTACCTGTTCATCAGCCACGACATGGCTGTCGTCGAGAACATTTCCGATCGTGTGGCGGTCATGTATCTGGGCCAGATCGTCGAAATGGGGACGCGTGAGCAGGTGTTCGGCAACCCGCGCCACAGTTATACGAAACGGCTTCTCGCCGCCGTCCCTGTGCCCGATCCACGCAGCCCGCGCGCTGGCCTGCCAAGACTGACCGGCGAAGTTCCTAGCCCGGTCTGGCCTTTAGGTTCAGGCCCCGCGCGGCGGGCTCTGGTAGATGTGGATGCTGGCCATCTGGTTGCCCCGGAATAGGCCGACCGCTGGCCCAACTTGGATGATAACTGTCACATTAAGCTCACCCGACGTTTGCTGCTTGGCCAGAGAGCATATTCCTATTGCTCAAGCACCAACCTGTGGACTGACCGCTATCCGTTCTTCCGGGGGTTGTTGGTCTTGCCCCCAGTTATTATCCAGCAGGGGTCTGCTGCTGGCGCTGTTGTTGCCTTGATAGGCGAGAGGTCTATCCAACCATAATTGTAGCGAGAATCTCATCAACATTCTGGACACGGCAATAGCCGCCAAAGACCTTCAGGGCGGCGGCGTGGCGTTGTTCCGTGTAGGCCGCACAGGCGTCCGCTGCGCAGACCATGTAATAGCCGCGATCTGCGCCGTCGCGGATCGCCATATCGATGCACTGGTCGGTGACAAATCCTGTGATGATGACGTTCTCGATACCCAGATTGCGCAGCACGTAATCGATGTTGGTCGAGTTGAAGACACCTGACGAGGTTTTTGGCAGCACGATCTCATCGCCCATCGGCGCGACATCATCGATAACCTTGGCCAGCGGCGATCCCTTGGGGACGTGGATATTGGACAGCTTGTGGTCCAGGGACCGGTCCCGCCCGTCCTGGGTCAGTGATTCAATAACAGTGTAGATCACCTCGACGCCGCGTTCGCGCGCCGTGTCCAGCAACCGGCGCATGGCTGGCAGCGCCCGGTGCTTCAGCGCTTCAGCGAATTCCGGATGTTGTTGCAGTATCTCAGGCTGCAATTCGGCATTCTGGGCATCAACGACCAGAATGGCTGTTTTCCGCGAATCCAGATTTCTGTCGCGCCCCTCATACCGGGCGAGTGTGCCGCCGATGTTCGTACTCATTTCAAACCATCTCCCGATTGGTGACTATGCCAACGGCCCAGAAAAAAGACAGGGCCAAGCTGGGCCCCGTCTTCTCTGCTACCTGCAAGCGGTGTTTAGTTGGTTTCCGGATTCCAGATTTCTTCAACAGCATATTTGCCGTTTTTCACGCTGATAATGGAAACCGGCTTCGGCGGAACCATGGTCTCGCGCGTATAGCTGATTTCACCGGTAACACCCTTGAAGCCCCGGGTTTCTGCGAGGGCATCGCGGATATCTTTGGGTTCGGCTGAATCTGCGCGGCGGATCGCATCGGCAACCAGCATAAGCGCGTCGTACCCGAGCGGAGCAAACGCATTTTCCGGATCAATGCCATATTCCGCCTTGTAGTCCTCGACGAACTTGGCCACTTCCGGGCGGTCATCAGCGCGGTAGGTATGGGTCGAGAAATAGACGTCATTGGCCAGTTCCGGCCCCGGCACGCTCGCCACCAGTTCAGTGTCAAAACCATCACCGGAAACGATTGGCATGGTGATGCCCTGCTCGCGGATCTGCTTTACCGACAGCCCGGCTTCGGAAGGAATGGCCGAGATGAACACGGCATCCGGCTTCGGATCCAGGGAGCCAATACGGGCGATCTGGGCAGAAAAGTCGGTGTCGCCCATCATGAAGGTGTCCGTCCCGACAATCTCACCGCCGCGCTTTTCGAACCGTTCGACAAAGAACTTGCTCAAAGCCTTGGTGAAATCCATCGAGTTGTCAGTCCACACAGCGACCTTGCGGGCACCAAGCTTGTCATAGGCATAGTCCGCGATGGCATAGGACTGGTCATCGTCACCAAACGGCGCCATGAACATGTAGTCGCCGACCCACTGCGGCAATTCCGGATGGGTCGCCCCCGAAGTGACAAACGGGATGCCTTCTTCCTGAAACAGCGGCGCTGCGGCCATCACGAATGTCGTGTCTGACTGACCAATGCCCGCGACCACTCCTTCGGAGAGAACACGTTGAGCCGACTTGGCGGTTTCCTGCTGGTCGGTCTTGCCATCAGGGGCAATCAACACGACCTGCTGGCCGAGCAGTCCACCACCCTCGTTGATCTGCTTGACTGCAAGTTGCGCGCCCTTGAGCGATGGCCCGTCAAGTGACGACATGCCTCCGGTCAGATTGTATAGCGCGCCGATTTTGATTTCTTGTGCGTGGGCCGCTCCCAGCATGGCAGCGAAGGCCACCGATGCGGCGATCAAACTTTTCATGCTAATCTCCTTGTTAAATTAGTCGAATGTTCACCCTCACACATAAGCTGTGCACACACCTCATGCGTCGATAGCAGCATGCCTCTGCAAATGGATAACGTCAATCGAATGGTACATTTTTTCTTTCAATGAGCATGTTTGTCTGATTTGATACAGATGGAGGCGTCATCTCTGATGAGTAAATATCAATGAACGTGCTTGAGGAACTGAGGCAGGCATTGCCTGAATTGAGCAGCCGGGAGGCGCGTGCGGCGCGTCATCTCATGGCCAATTATCCAATGGCGGGCCTGACCACGGTCGCTGACTTTGCCGGTCAGAGCGGTGTCAGCACGGCAACGGTGTTGCGCCTCGTCAAGCGGTTGGGTTTCCCGGTCTACGCGGATTTTCAGGTGGCGTTGCGCGGTCACATCGAGGAAACCCTTCAGTCGCCACTGATGCGCTTTGGCGAACGCAAGGTGCGTGACGAAGCGGCCAAGTCATCGTTTCTTGCAAGAACCAGCGATCGCCTTGCCGAGCACTTCCGCGCGCTGCCGGATCTAATTTCCGAAAAGGAATTCGACAAGGTTGCCGTTCTGCTGGCTGACCCGCGGCGTGACATTCACCTTTTGGGTGGCAGGTACTCGTCAAACATTGCCAATTACATGGGCGACCTGCTGATCGCAATCCGGGGAAAAGTCTATCCGATTTCGGGGCAGACCCAGATCTGGCCGCAATGCCTGCTCGACATAGGGCGCAACAGTATCCTGGTTGTCTTTGATGTTCGCCGTTACCAGGACGATGTCATCAACTTCACCGATGCCGCCGCCAAGCGGGGCGCGACCATCGTCCTGCTTACCGATATCTGGCAGTCGCCAGCCGCACGTTCGGCGCACCATGTACTGGCCTTCCCGGTGGAAGCGCCGTCGATATTTGACGTTCTGACCGTCGGCACCGGTGTGGCCGAAGCCCTGGTTGGCGCCGTCGCCAGCAAGGTGGACACGACTGGCAAAAAGCGGATCGAAGCGCTGGAAGATCTGCGGTCACACCTTGCCGCAAACAATCAGACCGGCGCCAAAAGCAATCAAAAAACGAGATGAGGACTGCCATGTTGCGTGAAGAGATCATTATGTTGTGCACGGCCGATCTGGCTGGCCAGGTTAGAGGCAAGGGCTTTCCGGCCAGTGATCTCGAAAGCCGCCTCAAGAAAGGCATTGGCTGGACCCCGACCAACAGCATGATCACCGCACACGGCCCGATCGCGCCAAGCCCCTGGGGGCCGTTTGGAGATACAGTGCTGGTTCCCGATGACGCCACGCGTGTCCGGGTTGATTTTGGCGATGAACACACCGCGTTTCATTATATGATGGCCGATATATGCAATCTTGACGGGACCCCGTGGAGCGTTTGTCCGCGCAGTTTCCTCAAGCGCATGCTTAAGCAACTCGAGGACCGTCATGGCCTCAAGCTGAAGGCAGCATTCGAGCATGAGTTCATGCTCGAGGATGTCGAGGAATTACCCAATGCAAGCTACGCCCTTGATGCGTTTCGGCGCCAAGGCAGCTTTGCCGAGACCTATCTCGGCGCGCTCAAGGCTGCAGGCCTCGAGATTGATACGTTCATGCCGGAATACGGACCCAAACAGTATGAGGTAACGGTTGGGCCAGCTGAAGGCGTCAAGGCGGCTGACGAGGCCGTGGCAGTGCGCGAGATCGCGCGTGCGGTTGCCCAGTATTTCGATACAAGGGCAAGCTTCACCCCAATCCTGCGGCCTGACGCGGTAGGCAACGGCGTGCACATGCACTTCAGCCTGATGGACGCAGCATCCGGAAAGCCGGTCAATTACGATAGCCAGGGCAAGAACAACATGTCGGAAACCGCCGGCTCGTTTCTGGCTGGCATTCTCAAGCTCATGCCTGCGCTGACGGCCATTACCGCCGCCGGCACGATTTCCTATCTGCGGTTGACCCCCAATCGCTGGAGCGCGGCCTACAACAATCTGGGGGAGCGCGACCGTGAGGCCGGTTTGAGGATCTGTCCGGTTTTCCCCGGTTCCGGGACTGATATTTCAAAACAGTTCCACTTTGAATTTCGCGCGGCCGATGCGACGGCAAATCCTTACCTGGTTCTGGGCACATTGATTGCCGCAGGCCTTCATGGACTTGACCAGAAACTCGACCGGCCGGAAGTCTGTCCCGGCCCGCCGCAGGATCTTGAGGATGCGCAACTCCGCGACCTGGGCATTGTGCGTTTGCCGCAATCATTAACCGAGGCACTGGACCTGTTCGAGGGCGAAGCCGCATTCAAGCCGTTGCTGGGTGAAGATTTGATCCAAGCCTATCTTGCGCACAAACGCTTTGAGGTGGACCTGATGAAGGACCTGTCGGACGGGCAGCAGTGCGAGAAATACCACTTGGCCTACTGATGAAACCGGACTGCGCCCCGCTATTGCCGGGCGCAGTCTATAACCAGCAGAATTTGTCCCGGTCTTCGGCGATGCGTTAACCGCTGGTGTCGCGCTTGATTGCAGCGATCAGGCTGTCTGTTGTCTCCATGCGGCAATAGCCCTTGAACGCCGCCAGCGCCGACTGGTGTCTCGCTTGAGTATCGGTTGCACAGCAATCGGCCACGCAAACCATGTGAAAGCCGCGATCAGCGCCATCGCGAATGGTATGATCGATGCATTGGTCGGTGAGAAAACCGGTTACAAACAGGGTGTCGAGCCCGATATTGCGGATCAGATATTCGAAGTTGGTCGAATTGAAGAGGCTGGAAGAGGTCTTCGGAATGATCATTTCGTCGCCCTGAGGCGCCACCTCGTCGATCACCTTGGCGTCCCAGGATCCCTTGGGAATGAAGAAATTCGAAAGCTTGTAGTCGAGGCTGCGGTCACGGCCATCGTCGGTGAAATTCTCCATCACCGTATAGATGACCTCTATGCCGTTTTGCCGGCATGACTCGGCCAGCCGGCCGATATTGCCGATAACGTGCCCGCGAGCAGCCTCGTAAAATTCGGGTCGTGGCTGACGGTTCGCTGCATCCATCACCCAGTTCTGCACGTCGATCACCAGCAACCCGCAGCGCTCGGCGCTCAGCGGCAAGACGCGACCCGGGTAAACATCCTTGCGGCGCGGTTCTGTCATGGTTCCTGCCTTCCACTGAATAATTTGCGAATGACCACCGGTTCACCACTGCCGAAAAGTCCCGACGGTTTGAGGTAAAGCACGAGGATCAGGCAAAGCGCTACTATCACCTGGCTCAATCCATAAAGCCCCACGCTCTCCTCAACGGGCCGCAGGCTTTCGGACACGATGGTAATAACCGTCGCCGCAAGCAGAGCTCCCATGATGCTGCCGGAACCGCCGATGACAACCATCACCACGATGTTGAAGGCCAACAGAACCGAATAAGTTTTCGGGGTCACGACACTGATGAGATGGGCCAGCAGCGCGCCGGCCATGGCGGCCATGATGGCGCCGATGACAAAGGCCAGAATCTTGAGCCGCGCTGCGTTGATGCCGCTGCACTTGGCAGCAAGCTCATTCTCGCGAACCGCCATCATTGCGCGTCCCAGCGACGAGAACTTGATCCGCCATGTCACAGCAACCACCAGCACCAGGAATCCGAATGCCCACCAGATGTCAACATACCGGGGCAGCCCACTGATGCCTGATCCGCCGCGAGTAATGCCGTCCCAGTTGGTTGCGAGCCCCTGGACAACGATGATCAATCCCAGGGTCGCCACTGCCAGATAGTGCCCCTTGAGCCGAAGCACGGCGCCGCCAATGGCCAAGGCGACCAAGCCACCGGCCAGGCCGGCGACGAGCAATGCCGGCAACATCGACCACTCGGTTGACGCAAGCCAGTCCGGCAGATCGGGGAGCATCGACCCTTTTCGCCTTGCACTGAATGTCAGGATGGCGGCGACATAGGCGCCAATCGTCATGAAGGCCGGGTGCCCCAGTGAAAACAGTCCGGTAAGGCCGTTGGTTAGTGTCAGCGATACCGCCAATGCTGCATTTATGAACAACAATGCCAGCAGGGTAACGGTATAATTGCTCAGTCCCTTGCTCGCCACAAAGATCGCAAGGCACGCGATCACGACAACAGCGGCCGCGGCGACAAACCCCTTCATCGGGGTTGCATGCGGGGTAATTGCCCGAGCCTCGTTGAGTTCTCTCGCCTTCATCTTATGCGCGCTCCTCGGTATTGCGTGCAAAAAGCCCCGATGGCTTGACCAACAGAATGACAATCAGCAGCAGGAACACAAACGTATCGCGATAGCCCGAGAACTCCTGTGGCAACAAACCGACAAAGAGAACTTCGGCAAGCCCGAGAATGTAACCGCCGAGCATGGCGCCGCCAATCGAGCCGACACCGCCGATGACACAGGCGACAAATGCCTTCAGTCCCGGCACAAACCCGAGCAGGGGATCAATCTGGCCGAATTTGCCGCCCCAGAACAGGCCGGAAACGGCAGCCAGCGCACTGCCGATGGCGAATGCGGCGAGGATCGTCCGATTGACCGCAACCCCCATCAGCCGAGCAGCCATCAGGTTCTCGGCCGTCGCCCGCATCGCCGTGCCGAGCTTGGTGCGATAAACCACCAGAAACAGCCCGCCGATGAGAAGCAGGGTCAGCACGATAATGACGAGATCTGTCAACGAAGCATTGACCCCGCTAACTTCGATGCGTTGACGCATGAAGGCTGGAAACAGAAAGTTCCGCGGCTGACCGGACAGGATCATCAGCGCGCTGTTTTGAATGGCAATCGAAACCGCCAGTGTTGCGATAAAGCCGGTGACCGGACTGGCGCCACGCATCGGCCGAAAAATGATCGTCTCGATCGCCATGCCCGCAAGCGCGCCGATCGCCAGTACAAAGATCAGGATGACCGGCCACGGTACGCCTGCGCTCACCAGGGCGAGCGTTGAGAATGCCCCGATCATCACCAGGTCCCCATGGGCAAAATTGATCAGTCGGACGATGCCGTAGATCATCGAAAACCCGATCGCGACAAGCGCATAGAGACTGCCAAGCGCAAGGCCGTTGATCAGTTGTTGGAAAAGATATTGGCTCATGCTGCAACCCCGAGATAGGACTGCCGGACCCGGTCGTTCTGGGCAAGTTCTGCGCCGGTGCCCGAAAGCACGATGCGTCCGTTCTCCATGACATGGGCGCGGTCGGCGATATCGAGCGCCATTGCCGCGTTTTGTTCAATCAGCAAGATGGTGACACCTGTCGCTTTCAGCTGTTCGATAATATCGAAAATTTTCTCGACGATCTGCGGGGCGAGACCAAGGGAGGGCTCATCCAACAGCAGCATTTTCGGTTTGGCCAGCAAAGCTCTGCCGATGGCGAGCATCATCTGTTCGCCGCCGGACAGCGATCCGGCCGCTATATGCGCTCTTTCGGACAAGATCGGAAACAGTTCATAAACGTGTTCGGTCGTCTGTTTTATCGCCGCTTTGTCCGATTGTGTGTAGGCGCCCATGGCGAGGTTTTCCGCCACGCTGAGCGACTGGAATACCTGTCGCCCCTCGGGGCATTGGACCAGCCCGGCGCGAACGATTTTTTCAGATGAAGATTGCACCAGGTCAATTGTTGTTCCACCCGCGGTGAACAGAATTGAACCCGAACGCGCCGGCAATAGCCCCGAAAGGGTCAGCAAGGTGGTTGATTTCCCGGCACCATTGGCTCCGATCAGTGCCACCAGACTGCCCTCGTCAACGCCAAAAGCCACGTCCTTGAGCACATGCGTCGCACCTCGGAACACATTCAGATCGCGTATCTCAAGCATGGGCTTTTTCCTTTCGCCTGGTGCCGAGATAGGCCTCGATCACACCCGGATCCTTCTGGACGTCGACCGGCGTACCCTCGGCAATCAGCGTGCCTCGGTTAAGCACCTGGATACGGTCGCACAGATCCATGACGAGATGCATGTCGTGTTCCACCACCAGAACAGCGATGCCAAAATCGGAATTGATCCGGCGGATGAAATCGACCAGATCGCGGGTTTCAGACGGATTCAGCCCTGCTGCAGGCTCATCGAGCAGCAACGCCTTGGGCTGCCCGGCCAACGCCCGCCCGATTTCCACCCGGCGCTGATCGCCGTAGGAAAGATCGCCCGCCTTGCGGGCTGCAAGTTCCTGCAGGCCGATCCGTTCGACGATATCGCGGCTCACATCCCGCAGCTTTTCTTCCGCCCTCCAGAATGACGGAAGCTGCAGGATGGTCGCAAGCGTACTGGCACCATGGCGCATGTGACCGCCGCACATGATGTTTTCGAGTACGCTGAGATCGTCAAAGAGACGAATGTTCTGGAAGGTTCGGGCCAGCCCGGCGCGCGCCATGACATGGGGGGGAGAACCGGTATGGTCACGGCCCTCGATTCGGATCGTCCCGGATGAAGGTTCCAACACGCCGGTCAGCAGATTGAAAGCAGTTGTCTTGCCAGCGCCGTTGGGGCCAATCAAGCCGACCAGTTCTCCCCTGGCCAGTTGCAATCCATAGCCATCCACTGCCAGCAAACCACCAAACCCCCGTTGCAATCCGCTCGCATCAATGACTGGTACTTCTGCCACGTAAGTGTGCTCCTTCAATTGCCTCCGACGATAAGGTGCCGTCCCCACGATCGTCAACTAAAAGATACATCTTGCAATGTTTCGATTGCATTTGTACGAATTGATACAAACAGCATGGAGCGGAAAAGTGTCTGATTTGCACGATAACACCAAGGCGATGGTGCTCTCACCCGGGGAACCTCATCCTCTGGAGATTTTCAACCAGAGTGCCACATCTGATTATTTTCTGATTTGCGAGCATGCTGGAAACCGAATTCCTCAGAGCCTTGGCACAATGGGGCTGTCGGAGACCGACCGTCAGCGGCATATCGCCTGGGATATTGGCGCGCGCGCGGTCGCAATCGAACTGTCGAAATTGCTCGATGCACCACTCTATACCCAGCGCTACTCGCGCATTGTCTGTGATTGCAACCGCCGCCCCGATGTGGCCGCCTTCACACCTTTACGAAGCGAAGCCACTGATGTGCCGGGCAACCTGGACCTGACGCCGGAAGCATCCGATGCCCGGGCGCGGGAGATATTCTGGCCATTCCACAATGCGGTAACTGAAGCGCTCGATGACCGTCGGCAACGCGGTATCCCCACCAAACTGGTCACCGTGCATTCCTTCACGCCTGTCTATCTTGGTCAGAAACGGCCTTGGGAAATCGGGGTCCTGTTCAACCGCGACCGTGCCCTGGCGCCGTCGGTTGCCGCCTGGCTCAAAGACAACACGGATCTGTGCATCGGCATAAACGAGCCCTATGCGGTTGGCGACGATACCGATTACGCCATACCTGTGCACGGCGAACAACGCGGCTTGCCCTGCGTGGAATTCGAGATTCGCAACGACCTCATTGCCGATGCCAGTGCCGCCCCGCATTGGGCGGAGATTCTGCGCGACGCATTGGTCGGGAGTAGTCGCAGCGACTGACGCGAGCTTGCCGGAGGAAACCTGTTGAGCTCAGCCGGTCGGAGTGGCGTGCCCCCATCAGGTGGTCCGGTTTGATTGTTAGTGCATCATGGGCGTCTGGTCCATCGGGACAATGCTTTCCGGCGCGGGCGGGCGGTAGCCCAGAGCGCTATGCGGCCTGACGGTGTTGTAGTGGATACGCCATTGCTCGATCAGGATTTGCGCCTCCCTTAGGCTGTAGAAAATTTCGCCGTTCAGCAGCTCGTCGCGGAACCGGGCGTTGAAGCTTTCGCAGTATCCGTTCTCCCATGGTGAGCCTGGCTCTATGTAGGCCGTCTTGGCTCCAACAGCTGCAATCCAATCCCGTACTTTCTGGGCGATAAATTCCGGCCCATTGTCCGACCGAATGTATTCCGGCGGGCCGCGCAGGATGAATAGGTCTGTCAGAGCATCCAGCACGTCCGTTGAGTTGAGCTTGCGGTCCACGCGGATCATGAGTGCCTCCCTGGTGTATTCCCTCTCGCCGTTTGCAAGCAAACGCCTGCCGGGCAGTGGTCGATGATATTCAGCGTCCGATAGACGCGGCCGTCAGCGGTTCGATCCTGGACGAAGTCGTAGGACCAGACGTGGTTTGGCCGTTCCGGTCTGAGACGCACACATGATCCGTCGTTCAGCCTAAGCCGCCCCTTTTTCTTCTGCTTTTGTGGCACTTTCAGCCCTTCACGCCGCCAGATGCGCTCAACCCGCTTATGGTTTACCTGCCAGCCCGCGTTGTTCAGCAGACCGGTGACCATGCGATACCCATAGCGCCCGTACTTGTCGGCCAGTTCGATGATATCATCGGTCAGCCGTTCTTCATCTGCCCGGCCCTGTGGCACCTTGCGCTGTGTGGATCGGTGTTGTCCGAGCGTGCGGCAGGCGCGGCGTTCCGATACGCCGAGCTCCCGCCGCACATGGTCGATGCACTTGCGACGACGCGAAGGGCTTAGAAGTTTCCCTTTGCCGCCTCGGTCAGGATGAGTTTGTCCAGTGTCAGGTCAGACACCGCCCGCCGAAGCCGCTGGTTCTCCTTCTCCAGCTCTTTCAGCCGAGTGAGTTGAGATCGCTGCATCCCGCCATAGAGCTTCCGCCATCGATAAAACGTCTGCTGTGTCACGCCGATCTGGCGCACCGCGTCAGCAATCGTCGCACCTTGCCCTTGCAGAACTTCAACCTGCCGAAGCTTCGATACAATCTCTTCCGGTTTCTCTCGTTTTCCAGCCATCGCTGATCCTCCAATTTGAGGGATAATCTATCCCAGTTGGTGGACCACTTTCAGGGGGCAACTCCAGTAGCCCCGCATCTCGGCGATTTGGTCCAGTTCGCGTGCAACCCGAATGCCGGACAGGGAGGTATCGACAACGGCGGCCAGGCATTCCCGGCTGAAGTCATCAATCACGTTCAGGATGCGGAACCGGCGACCACACGACAGGCTGTCTGATACGAAGTCCAGACTCCACCGCTGGTTAGGGCCCTGCGGGATTGCCATCGGCGCTCTGGTGCCCAAGGCACGCTTCCTGCCACCACGTTTGCGCACGGTCAGACCCTCCTCCTTGCAGAGGCGATACAGCTTCTTCCGGTTCACTTGCCAGCCCTCTCGCCGCAGCAGGACATGCAGACGCCGATAGCCGAACCGCCGTCGTTCAGACGATAAATCCTTCAACCGTGCTCGCAGCTCCGCATCTTCCAACCGTGTTGGCGGCCGCCGATAAACACGTGGATCGATCCCCGCCAAAGCACAGGCCCGCCGCTGACGATATCCTTTTTGTGTCATGGCCCAGTCCACGGCGTGCTGCCGCGCACCAGGCCTCAGAAGTTTTTCCCAGCATTTCCTTGAGCGTCGAGACATCCATCATCTGCTCGGCCAGCAACTTTTTGAGTTTGGCGTTCTCAGCCTCCAGCGCCTTCAGCTTTTTGGCATCCGATACTTCCATGCCGCCAAACTTTGCGCGCCACTTTTAGAAGGTCGCATCGCTTACGCCGTGTTTCCGGCATAGCTCCTTCGCACCCAGCCCCGCCTGATGCTCCTTCAGAATTCCAATGATCTGTTCCTCAGTGAACCTTGATCGTTTCATCGTCTGTCTCCTTCAGTAGGAACAGACTAACCTCAATTCGAGGACGTTTCAGGGGAGCAGGTCAAAAGCAGTCGACGTAGACGGGTGGCCGTTTCATCCCATATAGCGGTCGTTAGACTTACACAATGCTGAGTATGGATGGATGGCCGAGCTGACAAAACAGCAGCTTGGCGTTTGACTCTGTCAAGGCTACGCCACCTAGAAGCGCCCTGATTTGATCGCGGACCTAATATGGCTTGCGTGGGCGTCCTTGGCCGGCGATTAACGCGGCATCCTCATCATAATATGTCAGGTCAAATCGCGACAGCCGTTCTTGCGACAGTCTGTAGTTGTTGGAATACGTCGAACCGGGCATCATGAAGATCGCGCACGGCGCCTTGCTGTGGTTGATACCGCGATGAGAAAGAGGACATCTTCGCCATCGCGACGTGAATGTCTTCATGTATCCCGGCTGCCACGCTTCCCAGAATTGCCGCGCCCAGGAGAACCGGCTCCTCGGTTGCAGGAGCGGCGAGTTCAATGCCTGTTGCATCGGCCAACAACTGCCGAACCAGATCGCTGCGGCCCGCGCCGCCGCTGATGACGATGCGATCCACCTTGGCTCCTGCCTTGGCTTGCGCATCGATGATCTGGCGCAAACCGTAGGCAATGCCGCACAGACCAGCGATATAAAGCGCGACCAGATTGTCGACGTCCCGTTCCATCCCCAGACCGGCAATGACGGCGCGGGTCTTCGGGTCTGCATAGGGCGCCCGGTTGCCAAGGAATTCCGGCACCACATGGACTGATCCAGCCAGTGCGCCCGCATTGGAACTTCCGTTTAACATGGCACCAGCGCGCTGTGCCAGCCAGGCAGGCAGGGACAAGTCCTCGCGCGCGGCCGCGGCGTGAGCTTCGGCGGCATGGGGGTGGAAATCCAGCAGTTGATCGATGGCTGCCCCAGCCGCTGACTGGCCGCCTTCATTGAGCCAAAGGCCCGGGACCATCGCCGAGAAATAAGGGCCCCATACGCCCGGCACGAAGACCGGTTCGCGGGTTGTGGTCATGGTGCATGAGGATGTTCCGAACACATAGGCGAGATTGGCCTCAGCTCCGCCGCCTCCCTCTGCCCCGACGGATCCGATACCACCTGCATGGGCATCGATCAGGCCGGCCGCCACGGGCGTTCCGGGCAAAAGGCCGAGATCACTCGCAGCCTGCACCGTCAGCCCTGAACCGAGAGACGAACCGGCGGCAACCACATTCGTGCCTATGCGCTCAAAGCCCTCGTCGACCAGCTCCTGCAGTCCGATGGCATTAAAATAGTCAGGATCCCATCTGTTTTCGTGCGCGAGATAGGTCCACTTGCAGGTCAATGTGCAGATCGAGCGGGAAAGATCGCCGGAGGCTCTCCAGCTCAGGTAATCGGTCAAATCCATGAATTGCCAGGCCTTGGCGAAAATGGCCGGACGGTTCTCCTTGAGCCACAGCAGTTTCGGCGTTTCCATCTCGGGCGAGATCTGCCCGCCCACGTAATTGAGCACCTTTTGGCCAGTCGCATTTATGCGTTCGGCCTGTTTTACTGCCCGATGGTCCATCCACAGCATGATGTTGCGATCAGGATAATCCGGGTTCCCCACAGGCAGGGGGGTGCCGTTCTCTCCAAGCACAACAAGTGAACATGTAGCATCAAAACCTACGCCGCGAATTTGCTCTGGCGCCACGCCTGCTGCGGCCACCGCACCGCGCACCGACTTGACCACAGCCTGCCAGATGTCCTCGCTCGATTGCTCGACGACATCGGCGCCTTCACGGTAAATCGACACTGGAGATTTGTCGGTGCCGACCAGGCGGCCGCTTGTCGTGAATACGCCTGCCCTGGCGCTCCCCGTCCCCACATCGATTCCAAGTACATAACCGTCTGAGCCATTGTTCATTTTGGTCATGGGTTCCCCCCAAGGCTTGAACCGATCACAGATCAACACTGTTTGGCAGGATCACCATGTCGCGGATAACGACACCGCGAGAACGCGTCAGCATGAACAATACGGCTTCGGCAACTTCGCGTGGCTGCATCAGCGAGCCATTGGCAAGCGCTTCTTCCATCTTTTCCTTGGGCCAGTCGTCAAGCAGAGCCGTGACGACTGGCCCGGGGAGGACGGCGCCCATGCGGATGCCGTATTGCGAAACCTGGCGCCGCGTGGTGTGAAGAAACGCCTGCACCGCAAATTTCGACGCCGTGTAGATCGGCTCCCAGACCACCGGGACAACACCTGCGACAGAGCTGGTAAAGATGATATCTCCGGTTCTGCGCTCAATCATGCCCGGCAAAACGGCCTGCACACTTCGGAACGCCGCGTTGATGTTGAGATTGAGAACCCGGTCCCATTCGTCCGGATTGCCCTCCGCGGCAGCCCCGCCGACATAGGCGCCGGCATTGGCATGAAAGATATCGAGCGGGCCAACTAATGCTTCGATCTGCGGCGCCATCGCCGAAACTTTGGGGCCGTCGAGAAGATCAATCACGAGCGGTTTGGCATTGTCGCCCAAATCCTCGCAGAGCTCGTTCAACCGATCCTTCGCCCGGTCGACCAACACGACCTGCGCACCTTCTTCGATCAGGATCCGGGCACATTCGAGCCCGATCCCCGATGCCGCACCGGTAATGGCTGCGGTCTTATTTTCCATTTTTTTGTTCATTGCATTTTCTCCCGGGACCTAGGCGCGACCGTGGCTCGCACGCGACCGGCGTGCGAGCGAGTCAACGATGACCGCAATGGCAAGAACGGCGCCTGTGATCATGTAGCGAAGCGATGAGCTCAGATTGAGCAATGTCAGGCCGTTGGAAATCGCCATGATGACGAGAACGCCCAACAATGCAGACCACGCCGACCCGCGCCCGCCGAACAGTGACGTGCCGCCAATCACCGCGGCAGCGATCGCATTGAGGTTGACGTCACCGGTTCCCGCCTGCTGGCTGGCAGAGGCAAGACGGGCGGCTGCGAACACGCCTCCGAGAGCGGCGAAGGTCGAACAGACCACGAATGCCGACAGGCGAATGCGCTGAACGTTTATCCCGGAACGGCGGGCCGCTTCAGCATTGCCACCCACGGCAAACATCGACCGACCCCATTGGGTGCGGGTCAGGGCGTAATCAAGGATCATGACGAAAAGCACGAAAACACCGAACATCCAGGGCACGCCGCGCCCCTGCCCCAAATAGAACACTGCGAAGACCAGCGCGGCTGTCAGGGACACGGCCTTGACGACCGTCACACTCATTCCCGACGAAGAAAGGTTCGCCGCGGTTCGCCGTTGATTGGTGCGGATGCCGCCAATCACCAATAGCGCACCGGGAATGACAGCAACCAGATAAGAAAGCCATGCCGGCATGATCATGATCTGTCCGAACCGCACGAGCGCCGAGGTGAAGGGCATATTGATCGATCCGGTCGGCCCCAGAATATAGAGTTGCATTCCCAAGAGCGCCAGCAGCCCTGCCAGGGTTGCCACAAAACTTGGCATCTCGAAGCGATTGCGCAAAAAGCCGTAGAGAAGCCCGACCAGCGCGCCAGAGACCAGCACGGCAAGGATCGTGACAGGCAAGGGAATGCCCATATTGACCCAAAGCACGCCGGTAATCGCGGAGGCAAGACCGCTCATCGAGCCGATCGACAGGTCAATCTCTCCAAGCAGCAGAACGCAGACAACCCCGAGCGAAATGAAGCCAACGGCTGCTGCATCAAAGAGCAGGTTTACCAGATTATTAGGTGCAAGAAATATCGGGTTGAGGGTGCTGAAAACCACTGAAATCAGCAAGAGACCAACGACGACCGGCAGCATTCCAAGGTCACCCGAGCGAACCCGGTCGGTAAAGCCGCGCAGCGCGCCCGACAGGCCCGCGTCATGGCGCATGCGCGTATCAGCGCGATCAAGTTGTGGAGCGGATTGTGTTTCCTGAGTCATTGGTTTTCACTCACGGGCTCTAGTTGGCGTGCGGCACGGCGCGAGACCGAGTTTTCGCTGGCGCCGGTAATGGCCGCCACGAGGTCCTGATGCGATGTTTCGGCGGTGAAGACGCCATTGTTCTTGCCCAGACGCAACACGACGACGCGGTCTGCAACAGCGCGGACATCTTCCATATTGTGCGAAATCAGAATGACGCCGTGACCGCGATCACGAACCCGCTCGATCAAATTGAGGACCTCTGCCGTCTGGGCCACACCCAGTGCAGCAGTCGGTTCGTCCAGCATGATAATTTTAGGGTCCAGCAGCAACGAGCGCGCGATGGCCACCGTCTGCCGCTGACCACCCGAAAGAGAGGCGATGGGCTCGCGCACCGACGGGATGCGGGCCGCCAGTTCCTTCAGCAGCGTCCAGGCGCGCACTTCCATTTGCACCTCATCCATGCGCCACGGCGAAATTTCGTGGCCGAGAAAGAGGTTGGCAACAACATCGAGGTTCTCACACAGCGCCAGATCCTGAAAAACCGTAGCAATGCCCATCTCGAGCGCCTTGCCGGGTGTATCCAGCGTCACTTTCTTTCCAAGATACTCGATGGTGCCGGAGGTCGGTTGATGCACACCGGCCAGTACCTTGACCAGCGTCGACTTGCCTGCACCGTTGTCACCCACCAGAGCGACAACCTCACCTGCATGAACGTCGAGCTCGATGTCTTCCAACGCGGTCACGGCACCGAATTGTTTGCCGATGCCGCGCAAGCGCAGAATCGGCTCGCCGCTTCCGGGGACAGTCTGTTGCTGTGTCATGACGTTCCTCTCCCAAAGAATGGTTGTGTGGCGCCATTTAAGAGGCGCCACACAATTGCTCCAAGTTATTTGATGTCGAGGGCGGCGCAAGCATCGGCATATTCGGCCGTGCACACTTCGGCAGCGGTCTGGATACCAGCATCAAAGATCTCCGCCTTGATGTTCTCCTTGGTCACCACGGCCGGCACAAACAGCTTGGACGGCGTATTGTACAGGGTGGTGCTGGCTTCAGGTGTTTCACCCTTGAGCAGCATGACGGCAATATCAGCGGCCGCAGCGGCGACGATTTCGGAAGGCTTGGAAATCGTGTTGTACTGATCGCCGGCAATGATCAGCTGCAGTGCGGCAATGGTCGCGTCGTTGCCAGTGACGGGCGGAAGCGGATCAACACCCGCGGCCTTCAGAGCTGCAATCGCACCACCGCCGGTTCCGTCGTTGGCTGCCACGATGCCCTTGATGTCCGCTCCAAAACGGGTGATCTGACCAGCAGCCCATTCCTGTGCCTTAGGCGGCGCCCAATCGGGTGTGTCAAACTCGGACAAAGTCTTGTAGGGCGACGCATCAAGCGCGCGATCGATACCATCGCGGATCAGGCCGGCTGCCGCATCGGTGGGCGAACCGTTGATTTGAAGAACCCCTGCACCTTCGGGCACGCCCGACGCCTGCAAGTGCTCGACCAGCGACTGTGCGATAGCGTAGCCGATGCCTTCATTGTCAAACGAGACATAGAAGTCCGCCGGAGAGTCCGGGATTGGCCGATCATAAGCGATGACCTTGACATCCTGGGAGTGGGCAATCTGCACCAGCGCAGCAGCTGCGGCGGAATCTACCGGGTCAAGAACGACCACGGTCGCACCCTGGGTGATGACCGAGTTGAACTGCTGCTGCTGAAGCGCAACATCGGCGTTGCCGTTCTGGTAAATCAATGTGCAGTCCGGGCAGGCCTTGGCCATTGCCGCCTGAAAGCCGGGCCAATCATGCTCTTCATAACGAGTCGAAGCCTGATCGGGCATAAGGAAAGCGACAGTCTGTGCATATACAGGCGTGGCGAACATGGCCGCGACGAGCGTCGATGCGGCCGCAAGCAAAGTGGTCCTGGTCATTTGAATTTTCCTCCAAAAGCGTGTGAGCGACTCTTATGCGGAGGACGGATGGAAAAGGAGATACCGTAGTTCTGACCACCCGTGAGAGCGGTTGCTGCAGCTCGCATTCTTGTCCTCCCCCCGCACAAATTCAGGTGCGCAATCGAATGAACATCGTGCTCATTCGATTGAGCAAACATTGCTCCATCGATTTATCTGAGTCAAGATGCATTTCCAAAGCGCCGGGAAACAGCGTCAGGCCGAGAAGGACAAGATGGATAAAAATACAAAAAGAACAACTATTTATGATCTTGCAACGCTGGCCGGCGCCTCTCCGAGCGCGGTCAGTTCCATCCTAAACGGGACCTGGAAGAAGAGAAGAATCGGCCAGAAGCTGGCCGAGCGCGTGATGCGGCTTGCGGAAGAACAGGGATATGCCGTCAATGTTCAGGCCAGCCTCTTAAGACGGGAGCGCTCCAACATTGTCGGGATGATCGTCCCGAAATACGACAACCGGTATTTTGGCAAGATTGCAGAGCAATTTGAGCAGGTCGCCCGCGAGCACGAGCTTTTTCCGGTCATTACCTGCACACAGCGTGACCCGGAACTGGAATTCGAGGCCGCAAAGGAACTGGTTTCGTATCAGGCTGAATGCGTTATCTCGACCGGGGCAACCGACCCGGATCGCATATCCGCGTTTTGCAGGGCATCTGGCGTGCAATCGATCAATCTGGATTTGCCGGGAAGCGACGCGCCTTCCGTCATCTCCGACAATTACACAGCGGCACGGGACCTAACCGACCTCATTCTTGATCGTTGTGAGAAGGATCTGGGGTGGAACGGCCCCTTGAAATTCATCGGTGGCCGATTAACCGACCACAATACGGCCGCACGCCTCGAAGGCTTTCTGGCAGCCCAGCGTGCCCGCGGCATTTCGGTTCCCGAAGCGTACATCATGGCATCGGGCTACTCAGCCGAGAAAGCAGCGCGAGCCCTCGCAGACTTCGTGCCCGATGGCCCCTCCGGCCTGTTCGTCAACTCGACCATTTCGCTTGAGGGAGTTGTGCGCTGGCACAGCGAACTAGCGAGCGGCGCCGACTGGGTAAGATACGGTTGTTTTGACTGGGACCCGTTCGGTTCTTTCCTCCCGGGCAATGTGGGAATGGTCGAACAGGATGTCACCGCCATGCTAAACACTGCATTCGCGCTGATCGGCACTCAAACCGAATCGAAAGAACGAATATTGATCCCCTGTATCCTCAGAGCCTTCTAAGGTCTTGTCGTACTCGGTGTTTGATCCCGCAATCTGATTTGTCGGATTTGGATTGAATTTTTCTGAATTGGTTGTACGAAATTTGTAGATATATTCGTAGAAGTAAGGCGGCGGGGAGTTTTTAGCCGACAGGCAAAATTACACGGATTGATGGAGTCGTTAAGAGCCCGATTTAAAAGTAGTTGAGTGATATCAGAGGGATGCGATTCCGACGGATCGTCAAAGATTCGATGGAGGCCACGATGCCCTGACCTGATATTATTCGCGCTGAGCATAACCGCAGTTTCGACCGGCATCCAAGCGATTTAACGGACGCCGAATGGGCTATTGCCCGCCCTTTTGTGCCACCCGCACTTCCAGTCGGCTGGCGCCGAACAATCGGTATGGCATTATTTTGAATGCGATCCGCTACATCGCAGGCGGCGGGATTACTTGGCGCATGTAGCCAAAAAGACTTTCCACCGGTCTCCACCGTGCGAGACTACTTCTGCCCTTGGCGCACTGAGGACACGCTGTCATTGATGAACTTCGCGCTCGTCCAACTGGTGCGAGAACTTGAGGGAATGAACCGAGCCCGAGTGCTGGGATCATTGACAGCCAAAGCGTCAAGACCACTAAAAGTGGTGAGGTTTGCGGATGACCTAGGGAAGAGGATCAAGGGCCGCAAACGCATTATTTTCACCGACACCAACGGCTTCATGGTTGGGCTTGTCGTTCGCAGCACCGCCGTTCAGGACCGCGATGGTGCCGCGCCTGCGTTACAATCAGCCCCCGTCTATATTCGTTTATCCGCCATACCTTCGCAGATGGAGGTTAAGCTGGCGACAAACTTAGGAAGGCTTTGAAAGGAAAGGGGCGTTGGAGCATCGAAATCATCCGGCGCTGCGACGACAAAAAATGCTACAAGGTCTTGCCCCGCAGATGGGTCGTAGTACGAACCTTCGCATGGCTCGGCAGATGCCGCAGAATGGCAAAGGATTGGGAAAATCCAATCGAAAACTCATCTGCCTGGACCCTGATCGCTCCTATCCGCATTCTCGTCAGATGGCTGGCAAGGCACTGTTGTCGCTGACAGACTTTTGACTCGATTTCCCAGCATTGGCAAAGGTTGAATCACGCTGGCGTGCCCCCATCAGGTGGTCCGGTTTGATTGTTAGTGCATCATGGGCGTCTGGTCCATCGGGACAATGCTTTCCGGCGCGGGCGGGCGGTAGCCCAGAGCGCTATGCGGCCTGACGGTGTTGTAGTGGATACGCCATTGCTCGATCAGGATTTGCGCCTCCCTTAGGCTGTAGAAAATTTCGCCGTTCAGCAGCTCGTCGCGGAACCGGGCGTTGAAGCTTTCGCAGTATCCGTTCTCCCATGGTGAGCCTGGCTCTATGTAGGCCGTCTTGGCTCCAACAGCTGCAATCCAATCCCGCACCTTCTGGGCGATAAATTCCGGCCCATTGTCCGACCGAATGTATTCCGGCGGGCCGCGCAGGATGAATAGGTCTGTCAGAGCATCCAGCACGTCCGTTGAGTTGAGCTTGCGGTCCACGCGGATCATGAGTGCCTCCCTGGTGTATTCCCTCTCGCCGTTTGCAAGCAAACGCCTGCCGGGCAGTGGTCGATGATATTCAGCGTCCGATAGACGCGGCCGTCAGCGGTTCGATCCTGGACGAAGTCGTAGGACCAGACGTGGTTTGGCCGTTCCGGTCTGAGACGCACACATGATCCGTCGTTCAGCCTAAGCCGCCCCTTTTTCTTCTGCTTTTGTGGCACTTTCAGCCCTTCACGCCGCCAGATGCGCTCAACCCGCTTATGGTTTACCTGCCAGCCCGCGTTGTTCAGCAGACCGGTGACCATGCGATACCCATAGCGCCCGTACTTGTCGGCCAGTTCGATGATATCATCGGTCAGCCGTTCTTCATCTGCCCGGCCCTGTGGCACCTTGCGCTGTGTGGATCGGTGTTGTCCGAGCGTGCGGCAGGCGCGGCGTTCCGATACGCCGAGCTCCCGCCGCACATGGTCGATGCACTTGCGACGACGCGAAGGGCTTAGAAGTTTCCCTTTGCCGCCTCGGTCAGGATGAGTTTGTCCAGTGTCAGGTCAGACACCGCCCGCCGAAGCCGCTGGTTCTCCTTCTCCAGCTCTTTCAGCCGAGTGAGTTGAGATCGCTGCATCCCGCCATAGAGCTTCCGCCATCGATAAAACGTCTGCTGTGTCACGCCGATCTGGCGCACCGCGTCAGCAATCGTCGCACCTTGCCCTTGCAGAACTTCAACCTGCCGAAGCTTCGATACAATCTCTTCCGGCTTATCTCGTTTTCCAGCCATCGCTGATCCTCCAATTTGAGGGATAATCTATCCCAGTTGGTGGACCACTTTCAGGGGGCAACTCCAAGGTCACACTCCGCGGCGCGTGGAGTAACCATCCGGCAACCGTCGGTAGGCTTCGATGCCATCAACACGGCGGTCGACATAGCTGTATATATCCCCGTTACAATCGATTGCCGACACTTCTTCAGCCTGTCGGCTATGAGGCGCAACAAACACGACTTGCCCGAGGTTCTGAAGCTCTCTTGCACAGACAGTCAGCAACCTCCACCACAGGTGGAATTTGAGACGCTTCGCTTGAACCACTGGAAGTGATTCTGTTGGATTTTAATAACTGGGTTTGAGCAGGACTTGAGCCTAGGGGCTGTTGACGTTTACCGTGTGTGAATGAGCGTTGCGGCAATTGAGATGAAGGCTTTGAAACTCTGGTCGGTTTTGCAAGAGCGCATTGCTATCCCTCTGTTTTCCTTCAGTTTGCCAAAGTAGTTTTCGATCAAATGCCGCCATTTGTAGGTTTCCTTGTCGAACTCTGCCGGGAACCTCCGGTTGGATTTTGGCGGTATGACCGGGGTTATGCCGCGATCCAGCAGGCCATTGCGCAGCCAATCCGCGTCAAAGGCCCTGTCCGCCAGCAAATATCCGGCGGACAAGCCGCTGATCAACGCATCGGTCTCGCGCAGATCATGAGCTTGCCCTGGCATCAGACAGAAATCGACGAGATTACCGAGCGCATCCGTCAGAGCCAGTATCTTTGTCGTTATGCCGCCGCGTGAGCGTCCAATGGCCTGGCAGAGAGTCCCCCTTTTGCGCCCTGACCCGAGCGATGAACCTTGACGATAGTACCGTCGATCATTGCGTATTCCAGATCGGCGTCTGAGGCTAATGCTTTGAACATACAATAGAAAGCATCCGCTTTGACCCATCTGCGGAACCGCTTGAATACAGAATTCCATTTGCCAAACTCACCCGGCAATTCGCGCCATTGCGCGCCCGTGCGGACGATCCAGAGGACTGCCTCCATGAAAAGTCGTGGGTCACGTCCGGTTTGTCCGGGATCGGTGGTTTTACCCAGGCAGTATGGTTCGATGATCGCCCATTGCGAATTGGATAGGACTCTTCGGGTCAAGGTTGATCTCCTCCGTTTGCAACCTTGAATCAGAAGTCAGGTGATTTGGGAATCCCGAACGTCAACAGCCCCTAGTTATTGAGACAATCTCAGATTTTCGTGAAAGCAGATATTGCTGGCGAGGGCGCCAAGGTCAATGTTTCGAAAGCTTAAGGCTTTCGTCTGCCGTGGCTATCTCGTCGGGAAGGCCAGAAAACCACTATTCGCTGCTACTTGCGTCCGTGTCGCTTATGCGGGGCCGAAGGTCGCTCGCGGCGTTCGCTCCAGAGGCGGCTTTCAATTGCGGTCAGGGGAAAGTTCTGCGCTGACCGAATACCGATGATGCGGGATTAGAAATGGTACCTTTCCCGACAATGGGGCAGAAGTTCCTGCTTCCGATATGATCGCGACCTGTTACGCCCGCATTGGTTGCGTCCCGTGATTTGCTCTTCCATGTAATTTTTTTGTTCACAGATCAGACCATCCTTTCGTGAGCGCCAGCCTCCGCGCCTGTCGCATTTTCATGCCTCAGCCGCTTGGATGCCATGCCGGGTTCGGCACCCCAGACTGCAATCCAGCGGTAGAACACCGGGGTAAGAAAGAGGGTGAACACGGTGGCAAAGCCAAGTCCACCAACGATGACCCAGCCGACCGCGATCCGCGCCTCGGCACCCGCACCTGATGTCAGGATCAGCGGCAATCCGCCAAACACCGTCGACAACATGGTCATCATCACCGGCCTGATGCGCAGCCGCAGCGCATCGCGGATCGCGCTGTCTATGTCCTGTCCCGCCTCGCGCAGCTGGTTGGCGAATTCGACAATCAGGATACCGTTCTTGGCCATCACCCCGATCAGCATGACCAGCCCGATCTGGCTGTAGTAGTTCAACGACCCGCCGCTGAGCGAAATCGCCATCAACGCAGCAGCAAGACCAAACGGCACCGTCAGCATGATGACGACGGCGCTGGCAATGCTCTCGAACTGTGCGGCCAGCACCAGGAACACAACCACGAAGGCCACGCCAAACACCATGTACATGCCTGCCTGACTGTCCGACAGCGACGCCGCCTCGCCTGTAAAGGTAACCCCCATGCCGCCGGGCAGTGTCTCTGAAGCAATCTCGTTCAGCCGTGTCATGGCATCGCCGAGATCGACACCCTGGCCGAGATTGGCCTGGACCGACACAGCCAGCGATCCGCCCTGGCGCTCGATTTGGGATTGGCTGACCACCGGTTCAAGCGTCGCGGCAGCCGACAGCGGGATATAGGCGCCGTCAGGCAGACGCAGAAAGATGGATTCGAGATCGGTAGGATCATTGATCGGCGGGCCACCCGGCACCACTTTGACGTCGATTTCAGTATCGCCCTTAAACACGGTGACCGCCACTTTTCCCTGCACCATCGAGCTGATGGTCTGGGTGATTTCGGCTTCGCTCAGCCCGAACATGCCTGCCACATCTCCGTTCACCCGCACCTCGTACTGGGCCTGAACATTGTCGCTGGACAGTTGCGGATTGAGGAACATGCTGTCTTCAGCCATTGCCGCGACCAGCACATCAGCCGCATCGGTCATGGCGGTGACATCGGTGCCGGTCACCGCGAACTGCAGTCCCCTTCCCGCACCGCGGATGTTGAGACTGTTGGTCGAGCGCGCACTGACCTGAACCCCGGGGACCTTGGACAACTCACCGCTGATCTCGGCGATGATAACCTGTTGGCTCCGGTCGCGGTCATTCCAGTCGAGGAGCCGCACGATGATGAAGGCACTGGTGCCACCACCGACGCCGATGATGCTTTGCACCGCAGTCACCTCACCGCTTTCACGGTAAGGGGTCAGAATGTCCTCGACCATCGCCACTTGGCCATCGAGATATTCAGGCGTGGTGTCGGGAGCGCCACGCGCCTGCACCAGGAAAAAACCGCGATCTTCACTGGGCGTGATGGAAGAGGAAAGCGTGGCCGCTGACCCGGCAGCAATGATGGCAAAGCCGACTGCAACAGAAATCACGATCAGTGGCGCGCGAATGGCCCGGTCCATTACAAAATCGAAAGCGCGGGACAGCCGGCCCGGCCCGGCGTCTGGTTTTCCAGCCCCTGCCCGGCCAGGATCGAGAAACGCCACCATCACCGGCGCCAGCGTCAAAGCCGAAATCGATGACAGGGTGACGGCGAAGGCCAGAACGAAACCGAATTCACTGAACACGCCCCCTGCCTGACCGGGCAGGAACGAGATCGGAATGAAGACGGCGGCCAGCGTCGCCGTCGTCGAAATCACGGCAAAGAACACCTCGTTGGTGCCAGCGGCAGCGGCCGCGAAGGCCCCCAT
Organism: Hoeflea sp. Naph1; assembly: GCF_046837775.1. GTDB lineage: Bacteria > Pseudomonadota > Alphaproteobacteria > Rhizobiales > Rhizobiaceae > Hoeflea. The sequence goes on from NZ_CP177286.1 coordinate 4,518,333, forward strand.
GCCCTGCTGGCGCTTTCTCACGATGTTCTCGATGACGACAATCGTGTCATCGACGACCATGCCGGTGGCCAGAACCAGCGCCAGCAGGCTGATAGTGTTGACCGAAAACCCGGTCAGCCAGATTGCCGCGACGGTGCCCACCAGGGCAACGGGGATTGTCACCGCAGGGATCAGTGTTGCACTGGCAGAGCGCAGGAATGCGAAAATCACAGCGACCACGATCACGGCCGCCAGACCGATGGATTTGACCACCTCATCGATCGAACCTTCGATGAACACGCCATCATCGGAGGTGATGACGATATCGACGCCGCCGGGCAATTCCTTGCGCAGTTCTTCGACGGCAGCGCTCACCGCCTTGGAAATTTCTAGAGTGTTGCCAACCGATTGACGGCTGATATCCAGCCCGATGGCGGACTGGCCGTTGACGCGGGCAAACACATCGCTGTCCTCGGGAACCAGCTGGACAAAGGCGATGTCTGAGACACGGGTGGTGGCGTTGATCGGCACCTGGCCAACGCTGTCGGCAGTCACTTCGGCATTGCCGACACGCAAGGCGATGGTTTGGGATGTTGCCTCAAGTGAGCCCAGCGGAGTGTCGTCACGCAATGCCAGCAGCGCGGTCGAAACATCGGAAACCGTCAGCCCGCGATTGAGCAGCGAGGGAATGTCGAGCGTAACGCGGAATTCATTGCCCCGGTTGCCGCGAACCGAAACCTCGGCAATGCCGTCGATAACCGAGAGCCGGTCATAGATCACCCCCTCGGCCAGGGTGGTCAGTTCGTCGAATGTGGCATCGCCCAGCACGGCCAGGCGAATGATCGCGTCGGCGTTGCTGTCACTCTTCGAGACCACCGGATCTTCGATATTATCGGGCAGTGCCCGCTGCGTTGATGACACGATCTCGCGCGCCTCGTTTGCGGCGATATCAACGTCGGTCCCTTCCGAAAGATCGATGGTGATCCGGCTTTCGCCAGTGCTGGAGCTCGATTCGATATAGGACACGCCATCAAGCGCACTCAGCGCATCCTCCAGAACCTGCGTTACTTCCTGGTCAACGGTGCCGGGAACGGCACCTTCATAGGTGGTGCGGATCGAAAGCACCGGCTGATCGACATCCGGCATCTCGCGCACATCCACCGAGACAAGCGCCGCCAGACCAGCAATCAGGATCAGCAGATTGATGACAACACCGAAAATCGGGCGGGCAACGAAAAGATCCGCCACGCCTGACTTGCGGCCTTGCGGCTTTTCCCCGTTCATATCGGCTTCTCCGTCGAGATGCGCTGTTGCGTATCGGCCTGGCCAAGCTTCAGTTCAGAGCGCGCCGGCCCAGAATCCTGTTTGCTACCATTCGGATCGCCATCGGCGCCGTTTGCCGCCACAATGAGAGAGCCTGCCCGCAGTTTCTGCGCGCCCTCGGTGACCACCTGCGCACCCGGGACAATATCGGCTTCAATCCACACCTGATCGTCACGACGATACAGGATCGCGGCAGCAACCTGTTCGGCTACGCCATCCCTGTCGACCCAGACACTCGATCCGCTGCGCGACCAGGTGATCGCAGTTGAAGGCAGAACAGCCAAAGGGTCGCTCTCGTGGACAATGCGCACAGCAAAACTCATGCCCGGCCAGAGCCGCGCGTCGGAATTGTCGATCCGGGCATGGACAGTAACGCTGCGGGTGACACTGTCGATGCGGCTGTCGAATGAGACGATCTCTCCCTCGAACACCTGGCCGGTATAGGTCGGGGTGCTTGTCAGGACCTTTTGGCCCTTTTCCAGCAGACCGACAGAGCGTTCGGGCAATTCGAACACCACCAGCAAAGCCTCGGAATCATCTACGGTCACAATGACACTGCCGGCAGACAGGGTGTCACCGATCTCCACATCGCTCAAACCCAGCTTGCCTGCAATCGGGGCCTTGATGGTCCGGTCATCCAATGCCACTCGCGCGAGGCCGACATTCGCCTCGGCCATCCGCTGCGCAATACGCGCTTCGGCAAGGGCAACATCGGTTATCGACGAGTTTCCGGATGCGAGCAGCCGCTCGTAGCGCAACACCTTGTCACGGGCCTGTTCAAGTTCGGCCTGGGCGATTTCGAGATTGTACATTTCGGTGCGGGCATCGAGTTGCACCAGCACGTCACCAGCCGAGACTTCCTTGTTTGCGGAAAGGTTGGTCTCGATCACATCGCCTGAAACATTGGAAATCACGCTGGCACTGCGCACTGCGTCGGCACTGCCAACCGCGCGCAGGATGTCTTCATAGGGCTGCTTTTGCAGAGGGCTCAGAACCACCGTTGTCGTATTCGCACCACGTGGCCCGCCAGCGCGACCTGCCGGTGACGTACTCTTGTCGGCCCTGCCTTCCCGCTGTCCGCCTGCGGTCTGGGTTTCCGACGAAACCCCGAGAGATGCGGGAACGCCGAATGCAATGAAATATGCTCCGGCAAGTATCGCCGCCGAGACAATCAATGTGACAAGCCTGCGCATCTATAAATTCCTAATCTGTTCATCATCATCGCTGTGTGCGGTCTTGCGGCGCAAAGTTATGTCGTGATCGAAATAATGGTGCCTAGGCGCTGCGGCAACGGGGAGAGCCAGCAGACCGACTAGGCGTAGTCTGTCTTTGGTCACAACAGAGTGCGGCGAGGGCTTTGCGCCCTCGCCATGTCCGCGTCAGCCGCGGCGGTCGCCGTGACGGGATCCATCGCGGTCATGCCCCTTGCGGTCATGGCCACGCCGGTCGTCGCGGTCGAGCTTGCCATCGTCATTGCGGTCCATCCGCTCGACAACATTGCCAAACCGCTTGTCCATTTCAGCCTGCGTTACGGCACCGTCACCGTCTTCATCAAGACGCTGAAAGGCATCGACCATCTTGTTGCGGACCATCTGGAGATAGATCGTCTCGAATTCGTCGAGCGAGATATTGCCGTCACCCGACGCATCGGCTTCAGTCACCACGGCAGACCTGAACGTATCGATTTCGGCCTGCGTCACGGCGCCGTCGCCATTTGCGTCAACCTTTTCGAGGATCTGGCGCATCATCCCGCGATCGCCGCGCTTGCCGTGACCGTCACCAGAGCCGCGGAAATCAACGTTCGTGACTTTGGGTGCCTGCACCTCTTTGTCCATCGCGGTTTGCGCGCTGGCCACCGTGTAACCGGACACAACGGCCATGATTGCCACAAGGCCGACGGGGAGGAGTTTGGAGTTGTTCATGTCGTATCCTTTCGAGTTTCATGAGGCGTGCATCGCCCTGGTGAAACAGACTTAGGGGCTATTGCGCCGGAAAGTGTGTCAGCGCCAATGCCGCTTTGTCGTCATTTGTCGCAAGGCATCCGGCTGATACATATTGCGACAAATCAACCGCAAAACCGCTCGTTCGCTGGTTGATTGTCCCGGGGCAAAGAATGCTACTAAGGGAAATGTGGACGCCGAGCGCGGCCAAGGAGAGACCTCATGACAGACCCGATCGCACCGCAAATCCTGATCGTCGACGATGCCCGCGACATTCGCGAGCCGCTCGGCCAGTATCTGCGCAAGCAAGGGTTCCGGACACGGCTTGCTGCACATGCCGCCGAAGCACGCGAAATCCTTGCGGAAGCCTCCATTCATCTGGCCGTACTTGACATCATGATGCCCGGTGAAGACGGGTTGAGCCTGTGCCGGTGGCTGGTCGCTAAAAACGGTCCGCCCGTATTGCTGTTGACCGCCATGGCGGATGAAACCGACCGCATCGTCGGTCTCGAACTGGGCGCCGACGATTACCTGGTCAAACCCTTCAACCCGCGCGAACTGCTGGCGCGGGCACGGGCGATCTTGCGACGCGCGCCACCGGAAGCGGCAGCGCCTCCGAGTATGCGCCGCAAATTCGCTAACTGGACACACGATCCCGATGTCATGAAACTCACCCATGAAGACGGCCGAAGCGTCGATCTGACCACCGCCGAAAACCGGCTTCTTGCCATTTTCCTCGATCAGCCGCGCACGGTGCTGACCCGCGCCACACTGCTTGACCTGACAGCAAGGCGCGAAGCCAAGGCCTATGACCGCGCCATCGACAACCAGATCAGCCGGTTGCGCCGCAAGGTCGAAGACGATCCGAAAAACCCGCAGCTGCTGGTGACCGAATGGGGCGGTGGGTACCGGTTGGTGGCAGACGTGAGCGAGGCCGGCTGATGAACCGTCTCAAACACCTGCTGCCGGATTCTCTCGCGGGCCGGCTCGTCTTCCTGCTGGCAATAGCCATCATAGCCGCCAACATCATCGCTCTCGCCGTGCTCGCGTTTCAGCAGCAGAGTTTCGATCAGCAGGCCCGCGAGGAACGCGAAATCGAACGGATCGCAGCACTGATCCCAGCGATGGAAGCAGTCAACGTCCAGCTTCGGCAGGTGATTGCGCGGGATGCATCGACACGCTTCGCCCGCGTCCGGGTGGAAGACGCCCCTTTGCTGACCGAAACCGCGACGGGCACACGGTCCAGGTACATCGCCTCCCAGCTCGCCGAAACGCTGGGCCGGCAGGATGTGAGCGTGGCAATCATCGAGCGGCCGCTTCCGCCCGATGCGGATCGCAACGGTGCCACCCATACAGATCAGGTGATTGCCATCACCATTCCGCTGAGCGCGCGGAACGGACAGACCGAGTGGCTCAATGTCGTCACCAACGGTGCACCGTCCCGCGCTGGCCGCATCGACAGCAGGCCATTCCTGACCGTGCTTTCCCTGTCGCTGCTTACGGTACTTGGCGTTGCCATCGCCCTTGCCCGCCACCTGACTAAACCACTCAGCCAGCTTTCGCAGGCAGCCGAGGCAGCAGGACGCGGCGACCGCACTGCGCGGGTACCCGAAGCAGGAGCACGGGAAATGCGTCAAGCTGCGCGGGCCTTCAATGCCATGCAAGCCGAAATCTCGCAGTTCGACGGTGAACGAATGCGGATGCTCGCCGCGGTCGGCCACGATCTGCGCACTCCCATGACCAGCCTGCGCATCCGGGCTGAAATGGTGGAAGACGACGAACTGCTCGAAGCCATGGTGCGCACCCTCGACGAAATGACCATCATGGCCGATGGCCTCATCAGCTATGCCCGGGAAGGCCAGGACGCTGAGAAAATCGAAACGCTCGATCTCGGCAAACTGCTCAAGCAGCTTTGCGAGGATCGTGGTGCAGTAGGCAACGTTAAAGCAAATGTTCGGGTGGAGGGCCGCCGCGTCGGCCTTGGCCGCGCCATTGGTAACCTTGTCGACAACGCCTTGCGGTATGGCGAAGAGGCTAAGGTGACGCTCACGCAGGACAGACAAAATGCCATCGTCACCATCGAGGACAATGGCCCCGGCATTCCACCCGACCGTCAGAACGCGATGTTCCATCCCTTTACCCGCGGCGACAACAGCCGCAGTCTCGAAACCGGCGGCGCCGGCCTCGGCCTCTCCATCGCACGAACGATCATCATCGCTCATGGAGGTCAGATAACGCTCGAAAACTGCGCTGAAGGAGGACTACGTGCGACGGTGGTTTTGCCGTTGCTCAAACGGACATGACATTCGGATGAATTGACATCGTGTGCAGTTCTGTCGCAAGCCGAAATTCTCGCCATGATGGTGCGCTTCCGTGCCGGTTCTCAAGTTGCCAAGATTTCGAATCGGTCAGTAATCATGGGATGCAGATTATGGCCAAACCTCGCCTATCAGGTTGTTAAGATACTTGCTCTGGCATATGCGAATTGGTTTTTGTGACCGCCTCGACCTACAGCGTAGGCGGTGACCTGCTCCCCATAGAGTCCGCGTCTATAAGTTAGCGCTGTTCAGGTTTTGGTCTTCCTTTGACCGATTAGCATATTCCCGTGGTGTCAAACCAGAGAGGCTGGAATGCGGGCGGTGATGGTTGAAGTCGATGCGCCATTCCGTCACCAGATTACGGGCATGACGCAGAGTATCTAACAGGTGCTCGTTTAGGCATTCATCCCTCATGCGTCCGTTGAAGCTCTCCACGAAGCCGTTTTGCATCGACTTGCCCGGCGCGATGTAGTGCCACTCGACTTTGCGGTCCTCTTGCCATTTCAGGATCGCGTTCGAGGTCAGCTCTGTCCCATTGTCACTGACCACCATGCAGGGGTAGCCCCGCATCTCGGCGATTTGGTCCAGTTCGCGTGCAACCCGAATGCCGGACAGGGAGGTATCGACAACGGCGGCCAGGCATTCCCGGCTGAAGTCATCAATCACGTTCAGGATGCGGAACCGGCGACCACACGACAGGCTGTCTGATACGAAGTCCAGACTCCACCGCTGGTTAGGGCCCTGCGGGATTGCCATCGGTGCTCTGGTGCCCAAGGCACGCTTCCTGCCACCACGTTTGCGCACGGTCAGACCCTCCTCCTTGCAGAGGCGATACAGCTTCTTCCGGTTCACTTGCCAGCCCTCTCGCCGCAGCAGGACATGCAGACGCCGATAGCCGAACCGCCGTCGTTCAGACGATAAATCCTTCAACCGTGCTCGCAGCTCCGCATCTTCCAACCGTGTTGGCGGCCGCCGATAAACACGTGGATCGATCCCCGCCAAAGCACAGGCCCGCCGCTGACGATATCCTTTTTGTGTCATGGCCCAGTCCACGGCGTGCTGCCGCGCACCAGGCCTTAGAAGTTTTTTCCCAGCATTTCCTTGAGCGTCGAGACATCCATCATCTGCTCGGCCAGCAACTTTTTGAGTTTGGCGTTCTCGGCTTCCAGCGCCTTCAGCTTCTTGGCGTCCGACACTTCCATGCCGCCAAACTTTGCGCGCCACTTATAGAAGGTCGCATCGCTTACGCCGTGTTTCCGGCATAGCTCCTTCGCACCCAGCCCCGCCTGGTGCTCTTTCAGAATGCCAATGATCTGTTCCTCAGTGAACCTTGATCGCTTCATCGTCTGTCTCCTTCAGTAGGAACAGACTAACCTCAAATCGCGGACGTTTCAGGGGAGCAGGTCAGCGGTATTCAAGATCGCAGGAAACAATTGCCTCGTGATTTGTCTGGGTGCCGTCGATAGTGATACGAGCCGGGCGGCCATGGCGCGCAAACGCCTTTCATAGGATGGGCTTTGAAGCGGACAGGTCACTGTGTTCGCTGAAGAAGAACTTAACCGTGTCGCCAACACTGTCGATGGCACCCTTGCGCCGGTGGAAACACTCCAGCAACTGGGGCCAGAAGTGAACGCCCCAGCGATGCATGGTCGAATGATCGATGCTCAGGCCGCGTTCGGACATCATCTCTTCGAGATCACGAAGACTGAGACTGTAGGCGTAGTACCAGCGTACGCACAGCAAGATCACGGATCGGTCGAAATGGCGGCCTTTGAACATGGAGAACTCCCGAAATCCAGTCGCCTTTACGCATTATTGACGTTGCCATTTCGTTTGCTACATAACCACGCGGCTGGCCTCCTCTCGTTTTGCGCCGCGAGGCAATCCAGCAATGAATGGTGACTACATCACCGCACCCATTTGCCATGGCACGAATTCTGCACCGCCGAAGCCGAGCTCTTCGCTTTTGGTTTCTTCGCCGGAAGCGACGCGCAGGAACAACTCGAAGATCTCGCGGCCCTTGTCTTCGAGGCTTACTGCGTCAGTGATGATGTCTCCGCAATTGATGTCCATATCTTCGGACATGCGCCCATACATTTCCGAATTGGTGGCAAGCTTGATGCAGGGCGTCGGCTTGTAGCCCGACACCGATCCACGGCCGGTGGTAAACGCAATCAGATTGGCGCCGGAAGCAATCTGCCCGGTCACCGAACAGGGATCATAGCCAGGAGAATCCATGAACACGAAGCCGCGCTCGGTCACCGGTTCGGCGAATTTGTAGACCTGGGTCAGCGGCGCCGTACCGCCCTTGGCCACCGCCCCCAATGATTTTTCAAGAATCGTGGTCAAGCCGCCCTTCTTGTTGCCGGGAGAGGGATTGTTGTCCATCTCGCCGCCATTGCGGGCCGTGTAATCCTCCCACCAGCGGATGCGCTCGACAATCTTGGCGCCAACTTCGGGTGTCACCGCGCGGCGGGTCAACAGATGCTCGGCGCCGTAGATTTCCGAGGTTTCCGACAGGATGGTGGTACCGCCATGTGAGACCAGCAGATCAGACGCAGCGCCCAGCGCCGGGTTGGCGGTGATGCCGGAATAGCCGTCAGATCCACCACATTGGAGGCCTATCATCAGATGCTCAAGCCCAGCGGGAGCACGGGTGATCTTGTTGGCCTCGGCGGCCATTTCCCTGAGCTGGTCGACGCCGCGTTCAATGGACTTGCGGGTGCCGCCGGATTGCTGGATCGTCATGTAGCGAAAATTTCCGTCCGAGCGCATGCGGCCACGGCCGACCAGATCGGGAACCTGCATGACTTCGCAACCCAGGCCAAGCAAGAGAATGCCAGCAAAGTTCGGGTTGCGGGCATAGCCCTGCAACGTCCGGAACAGCGTGTCATATCCTTCATCGCTTCCCGACATGCCGCAGCCGGTGCCGTGGACGATCGGCACCACGCCATCGACGTTGTCGAACTGATCGAGCCAGCCCTGCTTCTCAACAGCTTCGGCAATGAAGCGGGCCACGGATCCGGAGCAATTCACCGAGGTGAGAATGCCAAGATAGTTGCGGGTACCGACGTTGCCATCGGCACGGTGATAGCCCATGAAATGGCGTTTTTCGGAAGGAACAGGAAGCGACCGGATCTCAGTTGAAAATTCCTGTGCCTCGGTGTGGCCGCCCATGCCGAGATTGTGCACATGAACGTGCACACCAGGGGCGATGGCGTGACTCGCCACCCCGATGGTCTGGCCATAGCGGATGACTTTCTCGCCCTCGGCGATAGGCCGTGATGCAATCTTGTGCCCACGCGCCACGGGTTCCACCAGTGGGGCATCGAGTCCGGACACCGTTGCGCCACTCGCCAGATCCTTCAACGCGATAATCACATTGTCGTTCGGGTTGAGACGAATCGTCTGGGGAAGATCGGTGGTCATGGGTGGGTCCGTACGTTTAAAGCCCAAGTCTCGCAGCCGGCCATCGGCTTGACAGGACGAAGGCATTCCCTAACATGTTAGAATGCTACTAGATAAGGATGGTATCCTGCAAGACGCAATCCCTCCTCGTCCGCCGCTACAACCCCTGGCCAGCCTGCCTGGCTCGCTGGCTCAGAAAGTCTATGCGTCGCTCAAGCAGGCGATCCTGTCGCTGGCGTTCCGTCCGGGTGAGCGGATGCGGAAGTCGGAGATTTGCAAGGAGTTGGGTGTCTCGCGTTCTCCGGTCACCGAAGCCATGACGCGGCTGGCCAGCGAAGGCCTGGCCGAGATCGTTCCACAAGCAGGGACCTATGTGACCCGGTTTTCGATGGCAGAAATCCACGAAGGGGCCTTCCTGCGCGAGGCGCTGGAACTGGCCGCGATTGAAACCGTAGCAACCAGCATCACCGAAGACCAACTGGTGCTGCTGCGACGAAACCTGCGCATTCAGGAAGCTTTGGTCCGGGACGAAGATATTGCCGGCTTCTATGAGATGGACGCCCAAATGCATGAACTGATCCTGTCCTTTACCGGCTATCGACGACTTGCATATCTGGCGGAAACCTCCTGGGTTCATGTCAACCGCGCACGCCGGCTCAATCTGCCATCGCCGGGACGCATGCAGGCAACCCTAGCCGAGCACAAGGCAATCATTGCAGCGCTGGAAGCGCGAGATCCGCACGCCGCGCGAGAGGCAACCCAACACCATTTGCGGCAGCTCATCAAATTCCTTGAGCCTCTGGTTCACGAGCGTCCCGAGCTGTTTGCAAACTACTGACCCGAAAGGCCTGCCATGACCGATTTGTCTAACCGACACCGCTACGCCGCCAGGCTCAATGCTTTCAAGACCGGCCTGCCAGGCAACCCGACTGCTGCAGACATGATTTCCCGCGCGGCACAAGTCGAAGGCCTTGGCGCCGCGGATCTGAATTATCCCGACCATTTCGCCGATCACACGGCGGCTGAACTGTCACAGATCCTCACCAGCAATGGCCTGGCGCTTAACGGACTTGCCATGCGCTACTACACCGACCCAGGATTCCGACTCGGCGCGTTCACCAATCCAGACCCGAAAGTGCGTCAGGCAGCACTCGACATCACAAAGCGCGGGCTTGACGCTCTGGCCTCAATGGGCGGTCGGCTGATGACATTATGGATGGGCCAGGACGGCGTCGACTATTCGTTCCAGGGCGATTACATGCGCATGTGGGACGATACGATTGCGGCGCTGAAACAGGTGGCCGATCATAACCCAAATATCGACATCGCCATCGAGTACAAACCGAATGAGCCGCGCGCCTATGCGCTGATGCCGGATATTGGCACGACGCTGCTGGCCACCCGCGAGGCGGAAAGGGCCAATCTCGGCGTGACGCTGGACTTCGCCCACGTGCTCTATGCAGACGAAATCCCGGCACATTCGGCGCGATTGACCGGGAGGCACTCGCGCCTTTTGGGTGTTCATCTCAATGATGGCTATGGCAAGCGCGATGATGGGCTGATGGTGGGGTCGGTCCACCCGGTGCAGGCGGTCGAACTGTTCGTTGAGCTCGAGCGCATGGGATATGACGGAGTGATCTATTTCGACACCTTTCCTGATCATGGTGGGCTTGATCCGACAGCCGAGGCGCGCGCCAACATCATGATGGCCGAACGGCTGAGAAGGATAGCGTCAGGGTTGGTGGATAATGCCGAGCTAGCCGAGGCCATTGCCCGTCAGGACGCAACAGTTTCTCTTGGCATTGTCGCGGACGCACTTTATGGCGCGGGCAAGTGAGCGTCTTTGTCTGCGGGGCATTGCATTACGACGTGATTGTCAACGCGCCGCATCTGCCACGGCTTGACGAGACCGTCGCAGGCGAAACGGTCAGATACGCCATGGGCGGCAAAGGCGGCAATCAGGCGGTGGCTGCGGCGCGGATGGGCGCCCGGACAACATTTGCCGGCCGGATTGGCGATGACGCATCTGGCGCCACCTTGCTTGAGAGCTTGAACCGTATCGGCATTGATTCCAACCAGGTGCAGCGCGGGTCCGGCCCGTCAGGAATGAGCGTTGCCATCGTTGAGCCGGAGGGCGGCTACGGCGCCGTGATCGTTTCCGCCGCAAACCTCAGCATTGATCCGAACCGGATCTCTATCCCCGATGATACGAAGGTTATATTGCTCCAGAACGAGATCCCCGAGGGGATCAATTACGCCGTCGCACAAGGCGCAAGGAACGGCGGCGCGGAAGTGGTGCTTAACGCGGCTCCCGCCCGACAAATTAGCGCCAGCCTTTTGGCTCTGATCGACGTGCTGGTGGTCAACCGTGTCGAAGCCGCCGGCATGCTGGAAACAGACGAGGCGAAGCTCGATCCCATTTCTGCAGCGCAATCGCTGTCGAAACTCGGCCCGAAAACGGTGATCATCACGCTGGGTGGCGACGGGTTGGCACTATACGCGGCCGGGACTGCCATCCTGCAGCCCGGTCACCCGGTTCAGGTGGTGTCGACGCATGGCGCAGGCGACGCGTTTTTGGGCGCACTGGCCGCTGCCCGTGACGCAGGCAAGAGCCTTGCTCTGGCGGCCTGCTTCGGACAGGCAGCCGCCGCACTTCATGTTTCGACAGAGATCGACAAGCGTAAATCCATTACCCGGCAATGCGTGGAAGCCCTAATCGCTCAAACGCCAATCCGATAAAACCGTGCCGCTGTGCCGCCAAAGATCTCTGCCCGCTGATCGGCGTTCAGATTCTCAGTGAGTGCTTCCGCGGCCGCGTGCCAATCCTGGTAGCTCGCAGCCAGACGACATACCGGCCAATCCGAACCCCACATCACCCTGGATGGGCCAAAGACCTTGATCACATGGTCGGCATAAGGCCTGAGGTGCTCGACGGTCCAGTCTGGACTGGCCTCGGTAACGAGTGCGGAGAATTTGCAGCAGGCTTTTGTTTCCGTTGCGATCCGCGTCATGCCATCAGCCCAGAAGCGAAAACTCGCCTCGGAATGACCCCTGATTTGCGGCTTCATGCAGTGGTCAACGACCACCCTCATGTCCGGATAGCGTTTGAGAATGGTCAGAAAATTGGCCAGATGCCGCGGAAAGCCCAGCGCATCGAACGTCAAATCAAGATCAGAGACCGCACGAAATCCCCATTGCACATCGTCCCGGAGCATCCAGTCATCATCTGGAATGTCCTGAATCATCGGACGAACGCCCTTGAACTTCGGATGCCTGGAGAGTCGGTTAAGGGTTTCAACATCCGACGGATTTTCGAAATTCACCCAGCCGACGACACCAGCAACAAAGGGCGTCGCGTCAGCCAATCCAAGCATGTACTCGGTTTCATGGATCGTGGCCGCAGCCTGAACCAGCACCGTGGCGTCGATGCCGTGGGTTCGCAAATGCGGAGCGAGATCAGGCGGCGCGTAGCTCCGTGCCAGTGTCTCGTTATCCATCGGCATCCAGTCATAGTCGCCGCGGCTGGGGTTCCAGAGATGATGGTGCGCGTCAATTTTCAAACGGATAACCTCCTCATACGGGGACCGGTGCGTCATCGCGCATCAAGCGTTCGGCCTTCAGGTCTGCCCAAAGCTCGGGCGGAATTTCGGTGGTGGCTGCCTTAAGGTTGGCCTCGACTTCCGCGACACCCTGCCCTCCGGGAATAACCGAGACCACTGCTGGATGATGTAATGGAAACTGGAATGCCGCATCGACCATTCGCACATTATGACGATTGCATATCGCCTCGATTTTGGCGACTTGCTCGAGAATGTGCTGCGGCGCGGGGTCGTAATTGTAAAAGGCGCCCGGCTTTGGCCCGGAGGCCAGAATCCCCGAATTGTAAGGTCCACCAATAACTATGCCGATGCCGCGATTCTCCGCCAGCGGCAGGAAACTCTCAAGCGCCTCCTGTTCGAGCAATGTGTAGCGGCCTGCGAGAAGGAACAGGTCGAAATCGCCATGCTCGGCCATCCATTGACAGGGCTGCCACTCGTTGACTCCAGCGCCGAAGGCCTTGATCACGCCCTGCTCACGCAAGGACATCAGAGCCTTGTAGCCGCCGGCCATCAGCTCATCGAGCTTGGCATCGAGTGCTGCCTGACTGCCATGGTTGAAACTGTCGATGTCATGGGCGAACAGGATGTCGATCCTGTCGACACCCAGGCGCGCGAGCGAAAACTCGACCGAGCGCATCACCCCGTCATAAGTGTAGTCATAAACTTCCCTGCGAGCAGGGACGTCGAAAAACTTGCCGATGCAATCACGGTCTTCCCCTATCTCGCAGCGCCTGAGCAGCCGACCGATCTTGGTCGACAGCACATACTCACCGCGCGGTTTGTCGCGCAGGAACCGGTTCAGCCGGGTTTCTGAAAGACCCAGTCCGTAGAGCGGCGCGGTGTCAAAATAGCGGACCCTCAAATCCCAGGCTCGGGTCAGCACCGCATGGGCGTCATCATCGCTGATCGCCCTGTAGAGGTTACCTAACGGTGCGGTGCCAAAGCCCAACTCGGTGAACGTCAGCCCACCATTTCCGATCCGGTCCCAATGTCGTGTCTTCAATTGCATCTGCGCCTCCTCGCCTGCTAACATGTTAGTATAATTGCCACTCCACCGCATAGCCCTGTTTTAAACAACGTGGCAAATGGGAGACTGTGAATAGCCCCGAGTTTTCTAGACGCCCTCGGTCCTCGTTTTCTGCTGCCGTTCGAACTCGGCGGGCGACAGCAACCCGTTTCTCACATGCTTACGCTTTGGGTTGTAGAACATCTCGATGTAGTCGAACACATCCCTCCTGGCTTCTTCTCGGGTCCGATAGGTCCTACGTCTTATCCGTTCACGCTTGAGCAGGTTGAAGAAACTCTCTGCGACGGCATTGTCATGGCAGTTTCCGCGCCGGCTCATTGAGTGTTGCAGATTGTGATGCTTTAGGAACAATGCCCAGTCGATGCTGGTGAACTGAGAGCCTTGGTCTGAATGAATTAACACCTTGCTCGTCGAGAGTGTCCGGTCTTCTGTGTAACTGCGCTTTGGTCCATGCTTCCTGAGAGGAGCAAGGACTATGACGATTTCCAAGGAACTGCTGGACGAACTTCTGAAGGGCTGCGAGCGGCCTGAAGATTTGCTTGGCGATGCCGGGCTGATGAAAGAGCTCAGGATCAAGCTCATGGAGCGGATGCTGGGTGCCGAGCTGACGGCGCATCTGGGCTATGAAGAGGGCAAGGACGCGCCGCGCGACCAATCCAACCGGCGCAACGGCACATCCAGCAAGCGCCTGAAGAGTCAAGACGGCGAAGTGCCGATTGCCGTGCCGCGGGACCGGGATGGCAGTTTCGAGCCGGAGTTGGTGAGGAAGGGCCAGACCCGGATCGACGGGATGGATGACAAGATCATCAGTCTCTACGCGGCGGGGCTGACGGTGCGAGACATCCGCGCCCATCTCGAAGATGTCTATGGCCTGCAGGTCTCGCCCGACCTGATTAGCCGCGTGACCGACGCCGTGTTGAACGAGGTTCGGGAATGGCAATCACGGGCGCTGGAGCGGATGTATCCCATCGTCATCTTCGACGCATTGCGGGTCAAAATCCGTGACGCTGATAGCCGTATGGTCAAGAACAAAGCCGTCTACATAGCCCTGGGCGTCTCACGCGACGGTGTGCGTGAGGTGTTGGGCCTGTGGATCGCTGACAATGAAGGGGCCAAGTTTTGGCTGTCGGTGATGACCGAACTGAAAACCGGGGTGTGCAGGACATTCTGATCGCTGTTGTGGACGGGCTCAAGGGCTTTCCTGAGGCTATTACCGCAGCCTTTCCGGAAGCTACGGTGCAGACCTGCATCGTGCATTTGGTGCGCCATTCCCTGAACTTTTGCAGTTGGAAGGACCGCAAGATCGTGGCCGTTGATCTGCGCCGGATTTACAGCGCTGCGACCGCCGACCAAGCGGCGGCCGAGTTGGACGCGTTCGAGGGGAAATGGGCCGGAAAATACGCCTCCATAGGCCCGGCCTGGCGGAGGGCCTGGGCCGAAGTGATCCCGTTCTTCGCCTTCGATCCGGCGATCCGCAAGATCATTTATACAACGAATGCCATCGAAAGCCTGAACCGCGTGATCCGAAAATCAATCAAGACGCGCGGATCATTCCCGACCGAAGAAGCCGCCACAAAACTGATCTATCTGGCCATTCGCAACTTTGAGAAAGGCGGCAGAAATGTCCGCGAATGGTTTGCTGCCCGCAATCAATTCGCTATCATGTTCGACGAGCGCTTCAATGCGTGACCATATCTGAAACCCGCATGGGCCGGGCCAGATACACAGAGTTTATGACACTCCCTGCTCGTCGGCTTTCGTCTCCACACAGCCATGAGCAAAGCCTGCAGCACGACGTCCGTTGTCTGACGGCTTTGCATCGACCAGCCGACGACGCGGCGGGAGTAGAGATCGATCACGACGGCCAGATAGGCGAAACCCTCATTGGTCTTGATGTAGGTGATGTCGGTGACCCAGACCTTGTCCGGCACTGCCACGTCGAACTGGCGGTCCAGCGTGTTGTCGACGACTACAGAAGGTTTGCCGCCATAGCTGCCAGGTCGACGCTTGTAGCCGATCTGCGCTTTGATACCCGCCAAATTGACCAGACGTGCAACGCGGTTCGGGCAGCACGTCTCACCCTGATCCAGCAAGTCATCGTGAAGCTTGCGATAGCCATAGACCTTACCGCTGTCCTTCCACGCCTTCCTGAGAAGTTCGGTCTGACGGGCGTCTTCCCGCTCCCGATTGCTCAGCGGGTTCTTCAGCCAGGCATAGAAGCCGCTGGGTTGGATGCGAAGGGAGCGGCACATCGCACGCACCGAGAACAGCGGGCGATGCTCTGCTACGAACACGTACTTCACTTTGCATCTCGCGCGAAGTACGCCGTTGCCTTTTTTAGGATATCCCGCTCCTCCGTCACACGCGCCAGTTCAAGCTTCAGCCGCCGAACTTCGGCAGCCTGTTCGTCGACAGAACCATCGCGGGACCCTGACTTCCCGAACCGCTTCTTCCACGCATAAAGCGAATGGGAACTGACACCCAATCGTTTCGAAACCTCCGCAACCGGATAACCCCGCTCAACGATCTGATGAACAGCATCGCGTTTGAAATCGTCACTGAATTTGGCTGTGCTCATGATGGCCTCCTTGCCTCAAATTTAGGGAAGAAGGCGTCTATGAATCTAGGGGCTATTCACTGCATTAGACTGCTTCATGCACGCTTCAGGACCAGCCAAACCGGCGATCAGAACGATATATCCGGGTACCCTGCCCCATACACTGACAGCTGTTGGAGCAGCCTCCCAAATGAAGTCCACAACAATTGGCCTCGATTGACCACGAGCGTTTTCCAGGTCCCGGGCGTTGATAAGAATACCGAAACCGTTCTTGCCAAACGAATGAATTGCAAACAGATGCTAGCTTTCTTCACCAGGCTATCACCGCGCTTGGTTTTGCTTCGCCGTTGACAGAACGGTAGTATCTGCTGCTTTTGAAACTGGATGCGCAAAACAAGAACATCATGACCCAACTGGAACAGCAGATATGAGTAAGTTTCGAGAGGCTCTTTCGGAAATTGGATTGGTGGTCGACGCCATTGATCCGGGCGACATTGATCGCGCCGTCGATCTGATCGCTTCAGCTGGCACTATTGTCTCATATGGATGCGGCCGCGAGGGTCTGCAGGTCCAAGGTTTGACAATGCGGTTGTTTCATCTCGGGCTCAGTGCCTCGATGCAGGGCTCCATGACCACGCCACCTCTCGGCCAGGGTGACCTGTTCTTGTGCTCGGCGGGCCCAGGCGAACTTTCAACCGTCACTGCCCTGATCGGCGTGGCGAAGGAGGCCGGAGCAAAAACTCTGTTCCTGACGGCCGAACCGGACTGCGATACCGCCAGGCTTGCAGATCAGGTGCTCACCATTCCTGCGCAAACCATGGCCAGAGACGTTGGCAGCACCTCGATCCTGCCGATGGGATCGGCTTACGAGGGGGCGCTATTCGTGCTGTTTGAAATCATGGTGCTCATGCTCAAGGAAAAACTTGGAGAAACCACTCGGAGCATGCGGGCGCGGCATACCAACATGGAGTGATGCCGGTAGCGGCTGATCGTAACGGTTTTCAGATCGCGATCTACTTTACCGCACCTGCAGCCATTCCCTTGATAATGTAACGTTCAAGAAGAATGCCGATGACAATCAGCGGCAGGATCGCGGCAAAGGACAGCGCCGCCATCGACCACCAGCTGATACCCTGGCTCCCCGTCTGGCTCGCCACCATAACTGGAAGCGTGTTGGCATGGGTCGAGGTCAAAAGCGCGGCAAAGAAATATTCATTCCAGGTCAGTACCAGCGACAAAATGAAGGCGGCGACCATGCCGGGTAGCGCAATCGGCAACACGATGGTGGCAAAGGCGCCCCAGATCGAAAGTCCATCAACCAGCGCAGCTTCTTCAAGTTCCTTGGGAATGCCGGCAAACTGATCGCGCATGATCCAGATGACAATCGGCAGCACGGTGAGCGTATAAAGCAGGATCAAACCGATGCGGGTATCAAGCAGCGCCAGCGATTTGTAGAGCACCAGGAACGGCAGCGCCAACACCACCGGCGGCAGGATCAACTGGCTGAGGAAAAAGAACGAGATGTCGGAATTGCGCATGAAGCCGAAGCGATAGGAAAACCGCGACAGTCCATAGGCTGCGAGCGAGCCCAGAAACACTGCCAGCGCAGAGGCCGACAACGAGGTGATCACCGAATTGTAGAAGCGCTTGACGAATTCCTCGCGCACCGTGGATTCGGCCCAGATCGTATCCGGCGAAAACCCGAGCGATCGCCAGCCAAGCCATTTCGGCTGAAAGTCCCAGAACGGGACGAGATGTCCCCGCATCACGTCGGGCGCCATCTTGAACGAGGTGGTGATCGTCCAGTAGATCGGGAACAGACAGATGATTGTCCACAGGATCAGCGCGGCATAGACCGCAAAACGGCCTGAGAACCATTTCGCTTTGTGAGCGAAATCATCAGGGCTGTCATGGAAAATCTGCTGGCTCATTTGTCGCTTCCCCGATCAATAACGCGGCCGCGCCCAGCGGTCGGTAAGCTTCATGAGAATCGTGATCGCAATCACGATGACCACCAGATAGACCATCGCCAGCAATGTGCCGTAGCCGACATTGGAGCGATCACGGTATTCACGGAAGATGAAGCTGGTGACACTGTCAGTGGCCCCGCCCGGACCGCCGGAAGTCACGTTGATGATAATGTCGGCGAGCTTGAGCTTGAAGATGATGCGGATCAGGATCACGGTGATCGAGACCGGCAGCATGAGGGGGAATGTGACTTCCCAAAACCCGCGCCAGGCGCGCGCGCCATCAACCTTGGCGGCTTCCTGAATGTCCCTGGGGATTGCCTGAAGGCCGGCCAGGATCATGATCATCATGAACGGAATATAGGTCCAGGCGTCCATTACCATGATGGTGAAACGGGCCATTTCGGGCGAACCGAAAAACGACGGCGAGTCCCAGCCCAGTTGGCGGGCCAACCGCGCCAGCGGACCGAAGCGGACTTCCATCATCGATTTTCCGACCATCCAGCTGACAGCCACAGGTGACAGCATCAGCGGCATCAGGAATGCGACGCGGAAGAATTTGCGGGCGCGAATTTGGGAATTGAGCAATAACGCCAGTCCGAACGCAATGGCATATTCGACGACAATCGCCAGCGTGTAGCGAACCATGTTGCCGAGTGCGTTCCAATAGAAGCTGTCGGTCCACATCTGGCGAATGTTATCGAGGCCATTGAAGGTGCGACCTGTTGGCGACGAAAGGTTCCAGTCAGAGAACGCAATCACCAGTCCGAACAGCAGCGGGAACACCACCATGGAAATCACGAAAAGCGCTGCCGGCAGGACAAACAGCACGCGCTTGCCTTGCTCGCCGCGCATCAGGACCTGCCCCCAGCACAGCGCAATTGCCCACAGAACGTACGCGTAGAGCGTTGGCCGCCAAGTGGAAAAGCCGAAATTGGCTTGACCGGTTTCCTGAAGAGTCTGCGCAATAGCGACGAGAGCCAGTATCCCCGCCGATCCCCAGATCAAGGCTCGGCCAAACGCCACCCTTCGAGCGGAGAGATTATCAGAGGTGACAACGTGAAGGAAATCGCCTTGCTCAGCCAAATTCTGCGCATCCCGGAATTGAGGATGGCCCCGGCGGAATAATCCGCCGGGGCCGTGACTGGATTATATGCCCAATGAGGCTTTGTAGAGTGCGATCTGACTTTCCCGGCCAATCTGGTCGGTGATCTTCTCCCAAGCGGCCGCAATGGCATCCGCGATTTCCTGAGCCGAACCATATTGTTCGGCAAAACCCTTCGCCAGTTCATCCTCAGCCACCGAGTAGTACTGGAAAATACCAGGGATGCGCGGTTCAATCGCCGAGTTTTCGTGATTGTAGCTGTCGGCATTGGAACCGAGGTAATCCTCGATGTAGGCCCGGTCATATCCGGCCGCTTCCCATTCCTCGTAGTTGAAGTGGCTATTGCGGTAAGGCTGGAAGCCTGACGGATAGGCCGAAGTCCAGAGCGAAAGATCCTTGCCGCCGAGATGCGCGGCAGCGGACCAAGCTGCCTTGTGCTTCTTTTCGTCACCGTCAACCCTAGCCATGACATACACACCCCAGCCGATATAGGCCATGTTGGGTGCCTCATTGGCCCTTTGTTCCCATTCACCAGTCTTGGAATTGTACACCTCATCCGAGCCCGGCAAAATGCTGAAGCTGACAACATCGCCAACAACCGAAGTGTCTGACGTGCGTGCGGATGATCCCACATCGCCCCACCAGGTCAGCATCGAGCCGGTGCCTGCGAGAAACTGCGAAAACGCCGTTGTCCCTGGATCAGCGTTGATCTGATCGGCAGGATAAGCTCCCGGAACAGCGATCAGGTCCATGACTTCCTGAATGGCGCGTACGAAGGCCGGATTGTTAACGCGCGGCTTCATGGTGTCTGCATCAAACAGCCAGGCCGGGTCGTCGGGATGCTTGGCATAGGCGGTGGCGCGATCTTCGAGGAAGTAGAAGCCGAAGCCGCCCCACCCCTTCAGCGGATCAAGGTAGCCATGTGCATCAAGTCCGGTGAGCGGATCTTTCTTGCCCGCCAGGAACTTGGAATGCGCCTGCACATCCTTCCAGGTTTTGGGAGCGCTCCACTCGCCCTCGCCGCCAGATTCTTTCCAGGCTGCGGCGAACTCCTCGTTCTCGTAGTAATCCTTGCGGTAAGCGAAGGTGTGGCAATCGCCGTCGATGGAGATCCGATAGGTCTTGCCATCCCAGGTGCCGACAGGCGCCTTGAGGTAGCTCACATAGTCGTCCATATCGATCAGGGTTTTGACCCAATCGGGCATTTCCGAGGCCAACCCCTTGCCACAGACATCGCCTTCGAAGGGCGAGCCCATCTCGATAATATCGAAATCAACGGTTCCTGTGGCGATCGACTGCTGCAGACGGGCATTGTAATCGGCCTGCGCCAGATCGATCCAGTTGATTTTCGCGCCGGTATAGGCTTCCCAGGGCTTCAAGAAACCACGAAACAGGAAGTTATGCAGGTTTTGGTTGTTGAGCCCCATGAAGGTCAGTTCAACACCGGCGAATTCGCCTTCGGCTACAGTGGCCTTGGTCCCCGCCAGGCACATTTCACCAACCTTCTGCCAATCGGCGTCTGTGGGCGAGCCGGCGCCAACGCCGGGAATTTTCAGGATTGCAGCGCGCACATCATCCTGTGCGGCGGCATGTTTGGTGCCAATACCACCGACTGCGGCAAGACCGCCGACAGCAGCCGCACCTTGCAGCAGACGGCGACGGCTCAGAGCCACCCGCACCGCGTGTTCAAACAGTTCTACTTTCATGAAACACCTCCCAATGTTACCCGCCTCCTCCGGCGGTCCGGTCAAGGAAGGTCGACCGACCTTATCAGGTCGTTGATCGCCAATTTTCCCCAACGGCCAGGTCCGGTTCACCGGACAAGATTGAAAACATTTCAGCCTTCCGCCAAGCTGTCAAGTATCTAACATGTTAGCATGCCTACAACATGGACAGCGCCTTTTTCGTGCGCTACCAATTGCGGAAGGCGTGAAAAAACAATGGGGGCGGCATGGCGGACGTCAGGATCGAAAAACTCTACAAGGCCTATGGATCGTTGGAAGTTATCCACGGCGTGGATATCGATATTCCCGATGGTCGGTTCGTGGTCCTGGTCGGTCCATCAGGGTGCGGCAAGTCAACACTGCTCAGGATGATTGCCGGGCTCGAGGGCGTTACCGCAGGCACGATCAATATCGGCGGACGGGTAGTCAACAACCTGCCGCCGGCTGAGCGCAATATCGCGATGGTATTTCAGAACTACGCGCTGTATCCGCATAAAACAGTGGCCGCCAATATGGGTTTTGCCCTGAAGATGCAGAACATGCCAAAAGCGGAAATCGATGAACGGGTCGCCAAAGCTGCGGAAATCCTTGGCCTCCAACCCTATCTGGCGCGTTTCCCGCGAGAGCTTTCAGGTGGGCAGCGCCAGCGTGTTGCCATGGGGCGGGCGATCGTGCGCGAACCGCAGGTATTCCTGTTTGACGAACCACTGTCCAATCTTGACGCCAAACTCAGGGTGCAGATGCGCGCCGAAATACGCGAATTGCACCAGCGGCTGTCGACCACCACGGTCTATGTAACTCACGACCAGATCGAAGCCATGACCATGGCCGATCAGATCGTGGTCATGCGTGACGGCCATATTTCGCAGCAAGGTGCGCCGCTGGAGCTTTATGACCGGCCAGCCAATGTGTTTGTCGCCGGCTTCATCGGGTCACCATCGATGAATCTGATCGAAGGCGTCGTCGACGGCAACGGCGGATCTCTGACGGTGGAAGCTCAGGGCGTATCACTGGCAGCGCCGGAGCGCACCGGAATGGAGCAGGGTCGCAAGGTGGTTTTCGGCATCCGACCGGAACATCTCGAACTGGATGAGGCAGGCTTTGAGGCCAAGGTCGCAGTGGTCGAACCCACAGGATCCGAAACCCATGTCGTGCTCCGGGCCGCGGGTCGGGAGATCATCGCCGTATTCAAAGAACGCCACGCCTTCCGGCCGGGCGATGTGATCCGGTTAAAACCACACCCCGACATGGTGCACATGTTTGACGCGGAGACCGGGCTACGGCTGGATTGACTAGGCCTCGCCGTAAACCGTCAAAACGGTGACGCAGGATACCGTGCCTGATTAAATCATACGAAGGAGGATCGCATGCTCAAGGGACTGGACCCGCGATTGAACGCAGAGGTGCTCTATGCACTTCGCGCCATGGGCCATGGCGATATGCTGATCATCGCCGACACCAATTTTCCGTCCGATTCCATCGCCCGCCAGACGGTGACCGGCGATCTCCTGCGCATGGACAACCTGACCGCCGGGGAAGCTGCTGAAGCCATCTTGTCGGTGCTGCCGCTCGACACCTTCGTCGATGATTTTGCCGGCCGCATGGAGATCGTCGGCAATCCCGGCGAGGTGCCCCCGGTGCAGGCCGATGTGCAGAAGGCGATCGATGCAGCCGAAGGTCAGTCGCGGCCGATGGTCGGCATCGAACGCTTCGCCTTCTACGACATGGCCAAGCAAGCCTATGCAGTGATCCAGACCGGTGAACGACGGTTCTACGGCTGCTTCATGTTCCGCAAAGGCGTTATCCCGCCGGAAGAGTAAGGGAAACATCGTGACAAGAGTAGTCATTCTGGGCGTTTTCGTTGCCGACACGGCCTACCGCGCGGCGCGAGCGCCGCAAATGGGCGAGACCATCATGGGCGAGGGGTTTGCGCTCGGGCCAGGCGGCAAGGGGTCCAACCAGGCTGTGGCTTCGGCCAGAGCCGGGGTGGAGACTCATTTCATCACCCGGCTTGGGCGCGACACGTTCGCCGAGATGGCGCTCAAGACCTGGGCCGATGCGGGCGTGACACCAGCGATCACTCAGCATGAAGACGGCTACACCGGCGCTGCCTACATTTTTGTCGAGGCGGGAACCGGCAACAACGCGATCATTGTCTGCCCCGGCGTGGCCGGTTCGATATCCCCGGCAGACGTTGATGCGCGTGCCGAGCTGATCAGCAATGCCGCAGTGTTCGTCACCCAGCTTGAACAGCCGATGGATGCGGCGATGCACGCCCTGCAGATCGCCCGCGAAGGCGGTGCAACAACCATCCTCAATCCGGCGCCTGCAGCCACCTTGTCCGACGGCATGCTGGCGCTGTGCGACTACGTGACCCCGAACGAAACCGAAGCCGAGGCGCTGACCGGCATCGCTGTGACCAGCCTCGAGGACGCCATCAGGGCTGCGGTGGAACTGACCCGAATGGGTGCCCGGGCGGTGGTCATCACGCTGGGCGAAAAGGGCGCGCTCTATCATGCAGGTGGGCAAAGCGTTCACGTCCCGGCCTTCGATATCGGTCCGGTGGTTGAAACCGCCGGTGCCGGAGACGCCTTCAACGGCGGTTTCGCCGCAGCACTGGCCACCGGCATGGACCCGGTGACTGCCGTCAGGTTCGGCTGCGCCACAGCCTCGATCTCGGTGACCCGGCCCGGCACGGCACCCTCGATGCCTTCGCTAACAGAGATAAACACACTTCTGCAGCGCCAGTGATACCCGGCGCCGATTAACAACGAAGCCCGGAGATTTATCATTTGGATCCCGGTCGCGGCTTCGTCCTACCCGGTTTCATCCAGTCCGGAGTTGGTGGCAGACCTGAACACCGAGCGGCAGACAGGCAGGCCGCTGCAGATCATCGCATTCAGCAGAATTCTCGACGAACCCCGGAAGAACGGTGACCTGCAGCGCGCTGACATTTTGCGCCTTGCTGTTTTAGAGCGCGACACCGTCCAACCCGGCACCACACACCAATGCGCCAGCTCTTGCATCGGCGGGTAGAGATATTTTTCCCGATCGAAGGGCCGCTATGGCCGAGGCCCCGCTCAAATCTGCGGCAATGCCCAGTTCGAACCAAAGCCAGGCGGCCGCATCTTCCATTTCGGCATCGGAAATCAGCACGATTTCATCAACGTTATCGCGCACCAGAGCAAAAACCCCCGGGTCGGTTTCACCGCAACTCATGGTCGCCACTTTGCTGGTCACGCTTTCAAGCCGCACAACCCGTCCGGCATCCAGGCTGGCCTTGAGCGTCGGCGATCCTTCCGGCTCGATCCCGATGATGCGGATAGCGGGGTTGAGCGCCTTGAGCGCCACCGACATGCCGGAGATCAGTCCGCCGCCACCAATTGCCACAATAACGGTGTCAAGGTTCGGCACAGCGTCAAGAAATTCCAGCGCTACTGTGCCTTGTCCAGCGACCACCATAGGATCGGCGAAAGGATGGAAATAGGCGGCACCGGTGCGTTCAGCCTGCTCCAGCGCGGCTTCGTTGGCCTCGTTCCAGATTTTGCCCAGCACTTTAACCTCGGCGCCGCTCCGGCGCAGCTTTTCGCGCTTCTCCTCAGTGGCGCTTTCGGTCACATAAACGGTTGCTGGGACCCCGGCCGAGCGTGCCGCCCGGGCCACAGCCAAACCATGATTGCCCCCTGAGGCCGTGACGATCCCTTTGGACACTGCGCCGGGCGGCTGACTGAGAAGTTTGTTGGTCGCGCCGCGAGCCTTGAAAGATCCGGTGCATTGCAGGTTTTCGAGCTTGAGAAATAATTGCGCCTCGGTCACGGGATCGGAAATCGCTGTCAATTCCAGAACAGGTGTGTGCCTGATATGTGGGGCGATGCGCTGTGCTGCGGCGCGAATGTCATCCAGTGAAATCATGATTGAACCTCCGTGTGGGGCGATGCGACGACGATACAGCAATTCCCCGGGCGCACCCTGCCCGGCTGCCGGCGTGCATAAACAATGCCGCTGGTCCGATAGCGCAATTCGACCGGTGACCGCGCCGGTTGGGTCAGAAAGTGAACGCGTCCAGCAACATCCCCAGCCGAAACTTCGGTGCCAAGGGGATGCAGCGCTTCGAACACACCGTCGTCTTCGGTGATCAAATGGGCAAGCGGCGAAAGCGTGTAAAGTTTGGGGGCCGGTACCGGCGTTGCCATTCGTTGCGGCAACACACCGACGCTGGCCAGAACATTTCGAATGCCGCGACGGCACAGCGCAAGCGCCTCGATCGACGTGGTCCCGGCGCCGCCCATCTCGGTACCAATCACCGTCATCCCTGCCCGGGCGGCCGACGCGGTGGCGGTACGCGGATCACCGCGATTGTCGATCACCACCGCAAGCGGGGTGCCAAAGGCCGAGGCAGCTTTGACATTGGCGACATGTTGTTCGGGCGTGAGCCCGGGCTCGATCACGGCACTCGGGATGATATTCAGCGACGATCCTCCCGAATGAAGATCGATAAACACGTCACCCATGGGAAACAGCACGTCATTGACGAAGGCCGCAATCTGTTCGGTCGCGCTGCCCAAAGCGTCTCCCGGAAACGCCCGATTCATGTTGATCCCGTCGATGGGCGACGTACGTTGCGCCGCCAACACTGCAGGCTGGTTGATCGCGGGTATAACAATCAAACGTCCGGTAACATCGGCCACGTCGATGTCGCGGATCAACTCGCCAAGGGCGATCGGTCCTTCGTATTCATCGCCGTGATTGCCTCCTTCGAGGATTACAGTCGGGCCCTCGCCGTTCTTGATCACCGCCACAGGCACCGGGATCACTCCCCAAGCGTCGTCATGAACCGAAAGCGGCACCTGAAAGGTTCCGATCTGTTTTCCGTCTCGGTCGAAATCAACCGTGACGTGATAAAGTTGCTTCTTGTGTGTCTCAGTCATTGTATCGCTCACTGTGATTTTCATGGAATGCCTTCGCGATGCGGCACTTGCGGGCTATTGATTTTGTATGTAAAAGTTCATTTTTATATTTGATAGTGATTATCAGGAGTATGCGCCCGTGCCGTCGAAACAGATACCGACCGCCAAAGCCCCGTCCGTCAAAAAGACACCCAAGAAGGTTGAAAAACGCTCTTATGAGGCGCCCGCCCTTGAAAAGGGATTGGATGTTCTGGAGCTTTTGGCCGGCCTTTCGCGGGGCGTCAACCAAAGTGAAATTGCGCAGCTCTTGGGCCGGTCGCTGCAAGAGGTCTATCGCGTGGTCATGGTTCTGGAGCGGCGCGGTTACATTCAGAGGCACACAGGAGAAGACGGTTTTTATCTCTCGAACCGGGTATTCGACCTTGCCCATCGTTATCCGCCGCTGGCGCGTCTGGTTGATCTGGCGACGCCGATTATGAATGCCGCCTCTGTTGCCGCAGATCAGGCCATGCACATCGCCATTCTGGACAAAACAGATATCCGCGTCGTTGCCCAGGTCGACAGCCCCGCCCCCCTCGGATTTCGACTGCGCGTTGGCACGAAAAATCCGGCGATGGCCACCGCATCGGGAAGATTGCTGGTGGCGTTTCAATCGCCCGAGACCAAGGCGTGGATCCTTGACGAATTGCGTCAGAACCAGTCGGCTGAAGATGCCGAGGCGTTGATCCGTCGTACCGAAAGGATTCATGCCCGTGGATACGAAATGGTGACCGGTGAAGGATTGCAGGGCATCACCGATGTCAGCTTCCCGCTTATTGATCACAGCGGCTTTGCTACGGCGGCGCTGACCATGCCGTTCCTTCAGGCGGCGCGGCAACTGGTGGATTTCGATGCCGCCTGCCAGGCAGCCTTTGGTGCTGCCCAGACCATCACCGAGTTGCTGGGCGGTCGCCTGGCAGAGCCAACCTTTCCCCTCGCCCGGATTGCAGCCAAACGTCCCCCCGACCGGATCGGCTAGGCGAAGGATCCTCATGGGCCCGGCTCCTCTTGTGGCCTGTGGGCAAAGACCAAATCCAGCCAAAGCGGCGCGCCGTCTTCGTCACTGATTTGTTCAAACACATGTGCCAACGAAGCCGTCCAGCGGGCTTGAACTTCACTTGTGGCGGTAACGCGACTGGCGTAATCGAACCCCTTTACGGTGCGCATCGAACTCACGACGAGATCACCGCGCCGCCATATCCGATAGTCATAAATGCCCGCTGCATCCAGCAAAGCCAGTATTTCTGGCCAGACCGCCCTGTGCGCACGATCGTATTCGGCCCCCATGCCGGGCTTTAGCCGGTACATAAAGACAAGAGGTTCCTCGGGCGCTGCGTTCATTTTACCGCTCCTGAAATGGCACCGTTCAGGATCTGCCGTTGAAACAGGAAATAAACAATCAGCACCGGCAAAAGGGCGATGATCATCCCCGCACTGATCAGCGGGATCGAGATGTCATATTGTCCCGACAGCAGCGCCACGCCGACCATCAGCGTGGTGTTGTCAGATCCGCCCATGATGACAAGCGGCAGCAACAAATCATTCCACATCCAGACGAAATTGAGGATCGACAGCGCGGCCACAGCCGGGGCGGACACCGGCAGCAGGATCTGAAACAGGATACGCAATTCACCCGCCCCATCCAAACGCGCGGCTTCGATCAATTCATCAGGAATGGCGCGAAAATAGGCCACCAGCAAATAGGTGCTGATCGGCAGACCAAACGAGGCATAGGCCAGGATCAGACCGGCATAGGAATTGCCGAACCCCAGATCGAGGATCGTGGCATAGAGCGGATAGATGATCACCTGACTGGGGATCACCAGCATCGAAATGACAAACAGAAACAAAAGATTTCCGCCCTTGATCCGCAATTTTGTGACCGCATAGGCTATCAACAACGCAGCAATGGTCGACAGGATCAATCCACCCCCGGTGGTGACGATGCTGTTCAACAACAGACGAGGCACGTTCATCCGGCTGAACGTGGCGATATAGTTTTCCAGACTGATCGCATCCGGCAGGCCAAGCGGGTTTTGCGCATATCCGCTGCGGGATTTGAACGAGTTCACAACCGTAAACAACAGTGGGTAAAGTGCGGCCACGGCGACCACCACCAAAGCGCCCGTCACCAGCCAACGCACGAATGTTGCACGGGCGCGCGCCCTGGCGCGCAGGCGTACCGTCATCATCGTGCTCATTGCGATTTCCCCCGGCCATCCCGATACATCTGGCGCACAACAAAGGTTGAAATCACCGCGACAAAGATGAAAAGCGCCATACCGATTGCCGCGCCCTTGCCCCGGTTGAGGAATTCGAACGTGGTGATGAACACCAGATACTCGGGCAACATCGTGGCACTGCCCGGCCCGCCACGCGTCATGGCGTAAACCAGCGGGAACATCCAAATCAACATCCCCGACATGCACAGCACGGTCCAATAGCCGACAACTGGCTTTAGCAACGGCAGCGCAAAATTGAACAAAAGCCGCCAAAAACCGGCTCCGTCGAGACGCGCGGCTTCGATCACCTCCTGGGAAACAGTGGACAATCCGGCCAGATAGGTCAGTACACCCAGACCAAAAAAGCTCCACAGGGCGACGGCCGTCAGAGCAAACAGCGCGCTGTTCGGCCCGTTCAGCCATTCGATAGCAAAGCCCTCAAGCCCGGCCCCAATCAGCATCGCATTCAACGGGCCGTCGGGGGCCAGGATTTGGCGAAACATGATCCCGACCACGACTGGTGCGATCATATACGGCAGGAAATAGATCGCGCGAAACGCCTTCCAGCCCGGCGTGCGCTGAAACAGCAGGATCGCGATGATCAACGGCAGGAATACCCAAACCGGCAGACTGAGAAACACCATAAAGGCATTGCGAAACGACGTGATAAACATCGGATCGCGGAAAATAGCCTCGTAGTTTGCCAAGCCCGCAAAGCTCGGCTCGTAAAAGCCCTGTGTTTTTTGAAAGCTCATCCATACAACGTGGACCAGCGGCACCAATTTGAACGTGACGGCAAGGATAATCGCCGGAGCCACAAGAAGAGCGATCAGCCAGATGCCGGCCTGTCGGGACCCGCGGCGTTTGGGACTTTCTGATCGACGAAGATTCATGTGCGGGCTTTCCATATAACTCGACCTGGCGAATTGGCGGGGCGCATCTCGGATACGCCCCGCTCAGGCTTCAGTTTTTGCCAGGGCTGTCTTCGAGGGCCACCTGCATCCGCCCGACCCAATCTTCGACAGTCAAACGACCAAGCGCGACCTCCTGCCAACCTCGAGCCAGCGCATCAACCTCTTGACCGCTCAACAGCACGCCCACATGGATGGTAGGCTTCGCAATGATTTCCCGAATTTGGCTCAGCGCCTCGGATTTCGGGAACAGCGCCGGGTCGACCTTGGAGTTCAAGGGAATTCCGCCGCCCAAACTGGTCAACAGATTGCCGTTTTCGACCCCGGCAATGAATTTGACAAATTCCGCCGCCGCCTCTGATTTTTCACTCCAGGATGTCACCCCGAAGACGCTGCTTTCAACGCCACTGAAGCTTTTGGCAAGAGGAGCCTCAGGAACGATGGCGGGCCAGCGCATCGCGCCCAGATTTTCATCGCCCAAAGCTTCACCGAAGGCGGCCCAGTTTACCGCATCGGCAATGATCGTTCCGGCAAATCCTGCATTGCCGCTGGCGAAAATATCCGTTGCGTCGGGCAACATCGAAATTGACGGTGCGTTGGAATTTGACCAACCCTTTTGGGGAATTTCCGCCATGGCGGTCAAAATGCTCACCATCTTGGGGTCTGTCCAAGGCATGTCACCGGCCAGTATGGCGCGAATGTCATCTTCGGTCAGGAAGTTGCGCGCGATTTCGGGGAAGGACCAATAGGCAGGAAATGGGCCAGTCATCCCCAGCGCAAGACAGGTCTTGTCGATGGCATTGATCGCGTCGCAGGCCGCGCCAAAGTCTTCCCAGGTGGTGGGCGGATTTTCCGGATCAAGTCCGGCCGCGCTCAGAACCTGCCTGTTGTAATACATGACGTTGCCTTGCAACCCGAAAGGCAGACCGTAACAGGCGTTTGACAGGTCATAGCCCAGGCAGCCGCCAACACGCCCCAACAGATCATCACCTGCCGCCAGCACATCGTCGGACAGTTCGATATACCCCATGCGCCGGTCAAACAGTTCGAGCCCGGCATTCTGCTCCATCACGTCAGGGCCACTGCGGGTTGCGATATAGGGCCCTTGCACCTCGGCATAGCGGTCGAACGGCACCGTTTCCAATTCGACCTTGATGTCGGGATGCTTTGTCTCGAACGCTTCGACGAGCGCAGCCCAGTACTCCGGTCCGCCCGGTTGCCAGTTCAAAACCTTGATTGTTGTCACATCAGCAGCAAAGGTGGCCGACGACAGCAATAGCGACACGGCAGCCCCCGTGACAAATGCACCGATGCGGCGCGAGATCCGTTTTTGCTTAGTGTTCATTTCTTTCCCTCCAAATCAGATATGCGCATTCCGCGCCCGTTTATTCGACCGCCTGACAGCGGTTCGAAATTGGCTGATGTTCTTATTGTTTTTGCGGGCCTGTTTTGTGCCCGGGGTCGTCAGGATTTTGGCCTCACCCCTCCTTTGCGGCTGGATTCAAGACCGGCATCCACAAGAAACATTGTTCGCATTGAATCGGTGACGTCAGTGACCAGACTGTCATCTTCGCCTGCCGCAAATCGCTGAAGATTGGCCATGACATAGGCGAAGGAGTCTGGCATCCGCTCCCCCGTCAGAGGCAGGTGTTTCCAGCTATTGCCCTCAGTCACAATCTCCAGCCGCTCCGGAACCGGCTGAACATAATCGATCAGATATCCAACCGTCAGGTGCGCCGCGCCTCTTGTCCCTTCGACACGGATTGTCGCGTCGATATGTTCGGGGCCAAAGTTATAAGTGTGGTTCAGCGACAACGCACAGCGCACCCGATCCCCGTAGTCAAGGATGATGCTCGAGCGCGCGTCCGCCAAATCGGGATAGCGTGGATGCTTGACCGCTTTGGCAAAGATGCTGTCGGGCTCGCCCAGAAGTCCTCTTATCCAATCAAGATAATGAATCGAATGCAGCGGCATTTCGACCGCTTTCATATGAGGGATAAACGACCACAACTCCCAAGGCATATAGACAGCAAGATGCACATCAACATCGACAACCTCGCCAAACAGGCCTTTGCGAACAGCGTCTTCGATGGCCAGCATGGACGGGGTAAAGCGTAACTGGAAATTGGTTGCCGCGGTGATGTCACGGGCCTTCAGGGCCGCAACGATTTCACGCGCGGCATCGCCATCGGGCCCCAGCGGCTTTTGCAGCAACGCAGTAGCGCCCTTGGGCAGACGCTTGACCGTATCGAGAAGAATGGCAGGCGGCAGCGCCAGGTCGAAAACACCTGTGGTCCCGCAAGCTGCCAGCGCACTGTCCAATGTGTCATGCACCACAGGCACAGAAAAATCGCGTGCCAAGGCCTCGGCAACGTCGCGGTTCACATCAAAAACACCGGCAACCGGCAAATCCGTTTTGCGGTAGGCCGGAAGATGCCCGTCACGCACAATACCGCCACACCCGATAATGGTAATTGGCCGGGGTTGCGACGGCATCGGCCAAGATTGGCGCAGTGCAGCAAGCTCATCAGAGAATTGCGTCATGGTCAGGCCGCTCCTGTTTCGCACTCGACGCTAACATATTATCATTAGCGAAAACAACTATTGATATTTGATATCCATTCCGATCTACTGACACCATTCAGACCAAGGGAGAAAACGGCATGGCAATCAATGGCGCACCCCTTCACGTACACGCTGCGCGAATTCTGCAAGAAGGGTCGGCACCGGGGGCCTTGGACACCCTGACGGTGCATCTGATTGACGATCCGGAATTGGCAGAGGGGCATTTCACCATCGCCCCGATTGCCGACGGGGTCGAACTTCGCGGGGGACCATTTTCTGGCGTGATCTATGCCGCGCAAGAGCTCTTGAAACGCTGTGGCCCTGACTTGAACCTGAGCCAACTGGGCGACGCGCCGATTTCCGATGGTCCCGGCATGCCCTATCTCAGCTTTTGGACATGGGATCACTCGACAAACTGGGAACTATCCCAGATCGGCCACCAGGAAATCGGTGTATTCAATCCCTATCAAAAGCCGCCGGGCGGCTTTCTCGCCGATTACAAGCGCCTGGTGGATTTCTGTTCTGCGAACCGGATTGGCGGCGTCGTTATTTACGGTTTTCTGCGCGACAGTCACGGCGGTATCGACGCCGCGCATGAGTTGTGCCGCTATGGACGGGAACGGGGTGTGCGCATCATTCCCGGCATCGCCATCGGCGCCTATGGCGGGGTGTATTGGGAAGGCAACCACCGCTTTAACCTGTCCACCTGGCTAAAGAGCAATCCCGAACATACGGCAAAAATGAGCCACGACATCGGTTTTCAGATCGCCGATCTCGATTTTCCGCTTAACTTTCCCCATTCCGATTACACCATGACCGCCTGCCCAAGCGCACCCGAAACCATGGAATGGATGGAACAAGCGGTGACTTGGCTGGCCGAAACCTTTGATATCGGTGGTATCAACATCGAAAGCGGTGATTACGGCGTTTGCGATTGTGATCGATGCGTCGCGCGTCGCGCCAATGAAGCCGAGGCTGCCCGCCGCGAGGACGAATACGGCGACAGTTGGTCCCATTCCGACATGGCCGCAAACTTTCCACGTCTTTACCGCGCGGCCAAAGCGGCAAAGCCCGATCTTTGGATCTATTGCGAGATGCAATGGGACAATCTGGTCGAACCTGTTGCAGCCAGCGAACAGGCGAAATTGCCGCCCGGCGCGATCTATCAACACACGGCAAATCGCACATATTGGGCACGGTTGCGTGACACGGTGACAGCCAATTTTGTTGCCTCTCTGCCAACTCAACCCAACGTGTTGCGGTGCCAATTTGCCTGCCAATGGAACGGCGACGGTCGGACCGAACGTTATGCTTTCAATGCGCGCAGCTTTGCCGACATGTGCCAGCGCGGTCACGCCATGGGCATGAAGGGCCTGACGATCTGGGGCGAAGTATCTGCCTATAACGCCACCACCGAGATCGGATATCTGGCGTTTTCGCGCTTTGGCTGGGACCCTACGCTGAGCTGGGAAGAGTTCCTTGATCGCGACGTCGCACCGTTGTTTGGCTCGCGTGAACAGGCGGATCGCTTCATCGCCATCGCCGAGGAGATCGACGCCAACGCGCATCTTCCGCTGGCCCGGCTCGACACGCTTGCCGAAAATGCGTTGGCCGAGGTAACCGGTGCGCCGCCTGAAACCGCCCGGCGCTGGCTGACGCTGATCGAGCGGATCACCCAACGCCGCTACATGGGCCACTGATCATGGCCGCGCTTGTGGACGACAAGGGTCGTTACACCGGTCCGATCATCGATTCCCACCATCATTTTTGGGATCGCACGCTGGAGCGTCACCCTTGGTTGCGCGGCAAAAATGACCCGGTGCTGGGGCAATCATGTCTGCCCCAGGATTACCTGCAGGCGGTGGAAGGGTTTGACGTGGTAGCCAGCGTGCATATCGAGGCAAACTGGGACCCCGCCGATCCGATGGGCGAGATCGACTGGCTTGATGCCCTGCCCCGTCCTGACGGCATTGCCACGCGCTATGTGGCCTTTGCCGATCTGGGCCGCGCCGGGGTCGAGCCATATCTTGAAGCGCTCGCCGGCCGCGAGCGGGTGGTTGGCATCCGCGACATTGTCAGTTGGCATCCTGACCCGGCCCGATCGGCAGTCACTGATCGTCACCGGATGGCCGATCCGCGTTGGCGCGCGGGTCTGGCGCAGCTCGCCCCCCTGGATCTGTCGTTTGATCTGTTGATGTCGCCCTGGCAGATCGAGGATGCGCTGGATCTGGTGCGAGATTTCCCAAACCAGCGCTTCGCCATCAACCATTGCGGATCCCCCTTCGACCGCAGCCCGGAGGGCATGGCCCATTGGGCAAACAGTTTGAGACGGTTGGCAGAGGCCCCAAATGTCGTGCTTAAGATCTCGGATCTGGTGGCCTATGACCCCGACTGGAATGCAGAAAGCCTGTCCTCGGTTGCGCTGACCTGTCTTGACGCTTTTGGCGTTTCCCGCTGCATGCTGGGCAGCGACCATCCGGTCGTCACTTTCCATGCAAGCTTCCAACAAACCTACGACAATTTTCTCCGGACCTTTGCCGGATTATCCGGGACCGAACAACATGCGTTGTTTGCCGGCAATGCCGCGCAGTTTTACCGCATTCCAACCTGAGAGCATTGCCAATGCACATTCACCAGACCCACCATAGGCCAGACGGGGCAATTTCATGGGCGTTTTAACGATCAGCGATGTCAGGAAGCACTATGGCGGGCAGAATGTCCTCAAGGGTGTTTCCATCGACATCACCGATGGCGAGTTTCTGGTGTTGGTCGGGCCTTCGGGCTGTGGCAAATCTACATTGCTGCGGATGATTGCCGGACTTGAGGAAATCAACGGCGGCACCATTTCCATTGAAGGGGAGATCATCAACGAACTGGCCCCCAAAGATCGCGACATCGCAATGGTGTTCCAGTCCTATGCGCTTTATCCTCACATGACTGTGGCACAAAATATGGATTACGCGCTGCGGCTGAAGAAGATCCCCCGCAAAGACCGCGATGATCGGATCGCCCGGGTCGCCGAAATCCTGGGCTTGACCCCCTATCTTGACCGGATGCCGAAACAGCTTTCGGGAGGGCAGCGCCAGCGCGTTGCCATGGGACGCGCCATCGTGCGCGATCCGGCAGTATATCTGTTCGACGAACCGCTCTCCAATCTCGATGCCAAACTGCGGGTGCAGATGCGTTTCGAAGTCAAACAGAACCACGCTCGACTAAAGACAACCACAGTCTATGTCACCCACGATCAGGTCGAAGCGATGACCATGGCAGACCGAATTGTGGTGATGAATGACGGCCGCATCGAACAGATCGGCACCCCGCTTGAGCTTTACGACAACCCGGCAAATCTGTTCGTGGCGGGGTTCATCGGTTCTCCGGCGATGAACATGATCGAAGGCACGGTTGCCGATGGGCTTTTCACCGCCGCCGACGGCACCACGATCAAGCTTGGGGATCTGCGCAACCAGGTTTCCGGCGACATTGTTCTCGGCCTGAGGCCGGAACATTTCGTGCTCGATCCCGCGGGGATCGAGGTCGACGTGCTGGCGGTAGAACCCACCGGAGCCGAAACGCAGGTGATGATCCGTCTCGCCGGGCAGCCTGTGATTCTTACCCTGCGCGAGCGGCGCTCATTCATCCCGGGCGAGACCATCACCGTTCGCCCGGATCCATCGATGTGCCATCTTTTTGACACTGCGACCGGCGTGAATATTCGGCCTAAACAATCAGTGACGTAAGCGGTCAAATAGGATGAATTGGCGCCGGAGTGAACCGCTGATTTCGTCCGGTGTTTTTGGTTGGGTGCAGGGTAAACTTCCAGTCGCCCCGACCAGTGTCCTGGCTCCCTCTACATAAACAAAAAGGCCGCCCTCTAAGGTGGCTATTACATCGAGTCTATCAATTTGGTTTCGGGAGCATGATTGCACGGGAGACTTGTCAATCCGTCGGATTGCTTCGTGGCTGCAAAGTCTATGAGAAACACACCCAAGCCAACGCGATCGACTTCGTTGATCACATCTTAAAAAAATTCCCGTTCAGGATCCGGGAAATCCGCACGGACAACGGACATGAGTTCCAAGCGAAGTTCCGCTGACACGTCGAAGACCTTCGGATCCGGCACGCATAAATCAAGCACGGCACTACATAGTGACTATCTTTCTAGGAACTCTCAGGTCGACCAAGCCGATCAACCTGGCTGACGATGTGACGCCGGAAGTCGTTCAACGCGTAATCAACTCTGTGATGTACTATATGCGTGAGCACGCAGACGCCGAGACCAAGCAGCCGTTCATCACCATGATCCGCGGGTTGGTCCAACAAGTGGTGATCGGGCCGGCCGAGAACGGCAACGGCGTTGAACTCTTCGTCCATGGTGCAATCGTGAGCATTCTGGCAACGATGGACACGATCAAGGCGATGGAAGCGGAATTCCGGACGGCTCAGGAGTACGAGTTCCACAACCTGATCGACAAGGGCGTTCTTGACACGGAGCCCAAACGCAAAAAGTTCCTCGCGCTTTGTGCGGAGGAACTTGAGGGCAAGCGCCGAGAATGGCAGGACTTACAAGTTTCAGTGGTTGCGGGGGCAGGATTTGAACCTGCGACCTTCAGGTTATGAGCCTGACGAGCTACCGGGCTGCTCCACCCCGCGATAAATTTTGAGCTTCCGGGCATGCCCGGTTTTGTTTGCCGGTCCACAAGGCCTTTGGCCTCTGCGGTTCGGCTGGGGCTGCTCCACCCCGCGACAAGCCTTGAACGAATGAGTTCGAGGCAGAAAGCAAAAAACGGGCCGCGATTGCGACCCGCGGTAGTTCCAAGTTTCGTAAGTTTGAGAAGATATGTGTTGCGCTTTGCAGACCTGGCAGCGACCTACTCTCCCGCGTCTTAAGACGAAGTACCATCGGCGCAGGGGCGTTTCACGGCCGTGTTCGGAATGGGAACGGGTGCAGCCGCCCCGCCATGACCACCAGGTCGGCAAAGCGCAACATTGCACATGGCTACATGTGCAAGTTGATTGAGAAGCTGGCGGGAGGCTAGTCCCTTTAGTTTTATGAACACAATCGCTGGCACACCGAAGTCTGTTTCGATGAGCACAAGCAATGAGAACGATCAAGCCGATCGAGCTATTAGTACTGGTAAGCTTCACACATTACTGCGCTTCCACACCCAGCCTATCAACGTGGTAGTCTTCCACGACTCTCAGGGAATACTCGTTTTTAGGTTGGTTTCCCGCTTAGATGCCTTCAGCGGTTATCCATTCCGTATATAGCTACCCTGCTATGCCGTTGGCACGACAACAGGTCCACCAGAGATACGTCCATCCCGGTCCTCTCGTACTAGGGACAGATCCTATCAATATTCCTACACCCACGGCAGATAGGGACCGAACTGTCTCACGACGTTCTGAACCCAGCTCACGTACCGCTTTAATTGGCGAACAGCCAAACCCTTGGGACCTGCTCCAGCCCCAGGATGCGATGAGCCGACATCGAGGTGCCAAACAACCCCGTCGATATGGACTCTTGGGGGTCATCAGCCTGTTATCCCCGGCGTACCTTTTATCCGTTGAGCGATGGCCCTTCCACGCGGGACCACCGGATCACTATGACCGACTTTCGTCTCTGCTCGACTTGTCAGTCTCGCAGTCAGGCAGGCTTATGCCATTGCACTCGACGACCGATTTCCGACCGGTCTGAGCCTACCATCGCGCGCCTCCGTTACTCTTTCGGAGGCGACCGCCCCAGTCAAACTACCCACCATACACTGTCCCGGATCCGGATAACGGACCGCGGTTAGACATCCACGAAGATAAGGGTGGTATTTCAAGGATGGCTCCACACGAGCTGGCGCCCATGCTTCAAAGCCTACCACCTATCCTACACATGCCTTGGCGAATGCCAGTGTAAAGCTATAGTAAAGGTGCACGGGGTCTTTCCGTCTGACCGCAGGAACCCCGCATCTTCACGGGGAATTCAATTTCACTGAGTCTGCGTTGGAGACAGCGGGGAAGTCGTTACGCCATTCGTGCAGGTCGGAACTTACCCGACAAGGAATTTCGCTACCTTAGGACCGTTATAGTTACGGCCGCCGTTTACTGGGGCTTCGATTCAAAGCTTGCACCTCTCCTCTTAACCTTCCAGCACCGGGCAGGCGTCAGGCCCTATACGTCGTCTTGCGACTTCGCAGAGCCCTGTGTTTTTGATAAACAGTCGCTACCCCCTGGTCTGTGCCACCCTCATCTACTTGCGTAAACAAGGGTCACGCTTCTTCCGAAGTTACGCGTGCAATTTGCCGAGTTCCTTCAACGCAGTTCTCTCAAGCGCCTTGGTATTCTCTACCTGACCACCTGTGTCGGTTTCGGGTACGGTCTATACGGTGGAGCTATTTCCTGGAACCTCTTCGCTGCCTTCCCAATCCAGTAAGGAAAGACAACACACGAGATCCGTCACTACCACCAGGCCCACGAATATTAACGTGGTTCCCATCGACTACGCCTTTCGGCCTCGCCTTAGGGGCCGGCTCACCCTGCTCAGATTAACTTTAAGCAGGAACCCTTGGTCTTTCGGCGAGGGAGTCTCTCACTCCCTTTATCGTTACTCATGTCAACATTCGCACTTCTGATATCTCCAGGAGCCCTCACGGGTCTCCCTTCACAGACTTACAGAACGCTCCGCTACCACGTGCAGTAAACTGCACATCCTCAGCTTCGGTGCATGGCTTTAGCCCCGGTACATTTTCGGCGCAAGACCCCTTATTTAGACCAGTGAGCTGTTACGCTTTCTTTAAATGATGGCTGCTTCTAAGCCAACATCCTGGTTGTTTTGGGAGTCTCACATCCTTTCCCACTTAGCCATGACTTGGGGACCTTAGATGGAGGTCAGGGTTGTTTCCCTCTTCACGACGGACGTTAGCACCCGCCGTGTGTCTGCCGACTAGTACTCCTCGGTATTCGGAGTTTGGTTAGGATCAGTAAGACGGTGAGTCCCCATAGCCCATCCAGTGCTCTACCCCCGAGGGTATTCGGTCGACGCACTACCTAAATAGTTTTCGCGGAGAACCAGCTATCTCCGAGTTTGATTGGCCTTTCACCCCTAACCACAAGTCATCCCGATCTATTGCAACAGATATGGGTTCGGTCCTCCAGTTGGTGTTACCCAACCTTCAACCTGCTCATGGCTAGATCACTCGGTTTCGGGTCTAATGCAACAAACTAATCGCCCTATTAAGACTCGCTTTCGCTGCGCCTACACCTATCGGCTTAAGCTTGCTTGATGCACTAAGTCGTTGACCCATTATACAAAAGGTACGCCGTCAGGCTTTCGCCCTCCGACTGCTTGTAGGCATCCGGTTTCAGGAACTATTTCACTCCCCTTGTCGGGGTGCTTTTCACCTTTCCCTCACGGTACTTGTTCGCTATCGGTCATGCACGAGTACTTAGGCTTGGAGGGTGGTCCCCCCACGTTCAGACAGGATTTCACGTGTCCCGCCTTACTCTAGGACAATGGTAAGGATTACGTGTACGGGGCTATCACCCACTACGGCCGACCTTTCCAGATCGTTCCACTTTACTTACCAATG